>DATKYG010000041.1:0-2234 GCA_035528655.1 Methyloceanibacter sp. | reverse complement strand
CAACGAGAGAGTGCCACGGATTTGATGAACCGCTTCGAACGCAATATTGGCTTCAAGGGCGAGGCCAAGCTCAAATATCTCGACGGTGAGGTCCAGGTGATGGCGCCTGGCGACTTCGTGCGCTGTGCCGTCACCGGCAAGTCGATCCCGCTCGATGAGCTGCGCTATTGGAGTGTCGAGCTGCAAGAGGCCTATGCCGACGCGGCGACCTCGCTGAAGCGCTTCCGCGACACGCATCCCACGCCTGCCGAGTAGTCACGAGACTCGTTCTTTGTCCCTCCCCTTGATGGGGAGGGTGGCTCGGCCCCAGGCCGAGCCGGGTGGGGTGAGGCAGAGCCCCCACCCCAGCGTCGCGCGATGCGCGCCGCCGGACCTCCCCACAAGGGGGAGGTATGAGTCAGCGAGCGTTCAGCGCGCCGAGCAGCTTTTTCACCGCCGCCTCATCCTCGAACGTCACCACAATCGGAAACGGCCGCGAGCGGTGCTTCAACTCCGTGAGCGCGCTGTCCTCGTCGTCCTCAGGCAACCGCGCCCAATCCTTCTCGGTCGTCACCAGCATCGCCGATTTCTCTTCGGCCTCTTGAAGCAGGCGCTTTGCTTCCTTCTCGGTGAAGCGGTGATGGTCGGGAAATGCGTGGCTCGCGATGAGCCGCGCGCCGTTCCTTTTGAGCGTGGCGAAGAACTTGGCGGGCCGCGCGATCCCCGCAAAACCGATTGCAGGCAGTATCGAGAGCCAGCGCGGATCCATATGGGGCGCGGGCGCGATAAGAGCGCGAAGCACGGGCTTGCCTGCGGCTTCGAAGGCGACGATCACGCCGTCGGCCTTCTTGCCGTCGCCGATGACGAGCAGCGCGCCGGCGCGGGCGAGCTGCCCCTCCAACGGTGCCCGCAACGGACCCGCCGGGATGACCTGCCCATTGCCGAGCCCGGAAGCGGCGTCCACCACGATCAGCGACAAATCCTTGGCGAGCGAGGGATTTTGGAATCCGTCATCCATGACGACGATGTCCGCGTCCGTGGCCTCGATGGCCTTGGCGCCGGCGGCGCGGTCGGCCGACACAAAGGTCGGCGCCACGGCGGCCAGCAAAAGAGGCTCGTCGCCCACCTCGTCGGCGCTCTGGCCCGCAACACGCACCACGCCCTTGGCCGTGCCGCCATAGCCGCGGCTGAGGAACGCCGGGTTCCTGCCCATCGCTTTCAGCAGGGTGGCGACCGCGATCGCCGTCGGCGTCTTGCCGCCGCCGCCCGCCGTGAAATTGCCGATGCAGATCACGGGCAGGCCCGAGCGGTAGGGCGCGCCCTTTGCCATCCGTGCGGCGGCCACGCGCCCATAGAGCGCGGCGACCGGTGAGAGCGCCGAGGCGACCACCCCCGTCTTCCGGTACCACCAGGAGGGCGTTTCAAGAGGCATGCTTCAGGCTCGCCTTCGGCGGGAGATAGGGCTCGATCGCTTGAAGCGTGCGCGGCAGCGCCCCGCTCATGGCCGCGACCGTTTCTTCGGCGCGGCTCATCATGGCGTTGCGCGCGGCCTGATCTTGCAGCAAGCCGAGCACGGCAATCGCCAGGCTCTCCGCGTCGGTGACCTCCTTGGCCCCGCCCGCCTTGAGCAACTCCGTGTAGGAATCGCGGAAGTTCTGCCAGTAGGGACCCGTCAGCACCGCGGCGCCAAGCTTGATGGCCTCGACCGGGTTCTGCCCGCCATGCTTCACGAGCGAGCCCCCGATGAAGGCGACGGGCGCGAGCGCATAGAACAGGCCGAGTTCGCCGATCGTGTCGGCCACATAGACGTCTGTGTCGGCATCCGGCAGTCCGCCGCCCGAGCGAAGTGTCGCGCTTAAGCCTTCGGCGCGCAGCATGTCGGCGATCGGCGTGCCGCGCTCCGGGTGCCGCGGCACGATGATGGTGAGGAGATTGGGCAGCGCCTTCTTCATCAGGCTGTGGACGGCGCCGATGATTTCGTCCTCGCCCGGATGCGTGCTCGACGCGAGCCACATCGGCCGGTCCGCGAGCGCCGCAGCAAGCTCAGCCTTGCCGGCCGCATCCACCGGGGGCGGCGGCGCGTCCGCCTTGAGGTTGCCCGCGTCGCGCGCCTCGCCCGCGCCGAGTTGGGCGAAGCGCTCGGCGAGGCTGTCGTTCTGGGCGAGCACGAGATCGAAGGCGGAGAAGATCGGCCGGCTCAAGCCCGGCCGCCGCCGCCACGCCTTGAACGACGAAGTCGACATGCGCCCGTTGAT
>DATKYG010000040.1:0-31102 GCA_035528655.1 Methyloceanibacter sp. | reverse complement strand
ACGCCGATTCTGGGAATCCCCAAGGCTGCAAACTATTGCAAGGTTCCGAAGCCAGAAACCCGAAACCTTGCAATCTCGATTACTTCACCACACCGGAAAACCATGACAGATCAGCCGGTTGGGCGTTGTTCACGGGGAACTAAGTGGGATATATCCCCTTTATGTTGATGGGCGATGATCCGGCCGTCAATCCGGAACCTTTTGCGAAACCGATACTGGGCAAAGGCGGAGAAGCGGCCGGCCAGGTGCGCTCTCCGTTCAGTTGACAGCGTCAGCCCGCTCGCGCGCCGGGGACACAGGTCTCAGAACTTCGCCTGCTGGCGGCGGATCTTGTAGACGCTGCGCTCGGCCTCGATGGCCTGGCCGAGCGTGGTGATGCCGCGGCCCTCGAGCAACTCGACGAGGTGGAGGAAGATGCGCGCTGTGGCCCGGGCATCGCCGAGCGCGGTGTGGCGTCCCGCGATCTCGACGCCGAAACGGCCGGCGATGGCGTCGAGCGTGTGGTCGGGGACATGGTCGTGAACGAAGACCGAGAGCAGCAGCGAGTCGAGCACCGGATTGGCGAAGCCGATACCGGTCTCGGCCTCCAAGAGCGAGAGGAACTTCATATCGAAGGCGGCGTTGTGCGCGACCAGCACCGCATCGCCGACGAACTCGGCGAAGGCCGGCAGCACCGCGGCGATGGGCTCGGCATCGGCGACCATGTCGTCGGTGAGCCCGTGAAAGCGGATCGAGGCCTTGGGGATCGGCCGGCCCGGATTGACCAGACGGTCGAAGGCCTCGCCCTCGAGCACGCGGCCGTTCACCACCCGCACGCCGGCGATCTGGATGATACGGTCGCCCTTGGAGGGCTGAAGCCCGGTCGTCTCGGTGTCGAAGACGACGAAGGTCAAATCGCGCAAGGCCCGTTCGGCCAGTTCACCGGCGGCGCGCGGCCGCATCAGCTCGAAGTCGTAGAATTCCGGCCGGGACGGCACGGCGGCGGGGCGGGCTTGGCGGGCTGCGGCCTCGGCACGCGCGGCGACTGTCAGCACGTAACCGGTAACGCTCCCCTCCCCGCCGCGCACCAGCGCCATGCGCGCCTCGAGCGCAACGCCCGCGGGCACGGTGAGACATTCGAGCGAGGCGGTGTGGCCGCCGATTTGCTTATCCGCGTCTTCTTCGGCAAGGCCGCGCAGATCGGACAGCGTCGCGTCGACCGCCCCCCGTTCCAGGACTTCGAAGAGCGAGCGCCCGAGCCCCAACCGGCCAGGTGCATCCACCATCCAGAGCGCCGCGCGGTTATAGAGCACGACCCGATGCTCCAGATCGGCGACGATCACGCCCTCCGATAGATCGCGCAGGATCGCCTCAAGACGCGCGACGTCCTCGCCGGACCGCGCGGCGGCCGCGGCCATCGCCTTGGCGGTTTCTCGTTGTGTCGTCTCGAGCTGCCTGGCCAACTCGGCGACCAGCCCCGGCAGCTCGCCCAGCGCATGGGTGCGCGGCATAACCAAATCGGTATGCGCAGAGGAGCGCACCGCGGTCTCGGTTTCGCGGGTCAGCGTGGCGATAGGCCGCGCAAGGTGCTGTTCCAGAAACAGCCAGGCAAGCGCGGCCGCCGTCCCGATCGCCATCAGCCCGCCAATACCCGCGAGCCAAAGAGTGAGCGGTGCGTTGGTTCCAGGCGGCAGTGATTTCAACGCCAGGACTACGACAAGCAGGAAAAGCAGCGCTGCCAGCGCACCCATGCCGAGGCACACGACCGCCACCACCATGCGTGGATGGAGACGGCGCCGGCCAGGATCTTCGTCCCCGCCGTCGCCCGGTTCCTCGATCTTGAAATCCTGCATCAACGGGTCCGTCCCGCGGCCGCGTCGTCACGCTAGGCTTGCCATCGATTAGCCCGTGACGCAACGGCTATAGCGCCGCAAACGTCTTGCTGGCGCAGCGGAAATGGACCGCCATGCCGACCGCCATGCCATCGCACGCATGAACCCCGCACCGCCTCATCTTGGCCATGCAACGAACATCGCCGAATAGGTATATTATCTGGTTCACGGCACGTCGCTGGCCGCGGAGCGACCGCAAGGCGACACCAGCACGATGGTCGTTTTCCGGGCCGGCCCGGACAGATGGGAAAGAGAACGGCGCATGAATGCTACGGCCAAGCCGCTCATATTAGTGGTTGAAGACGAGGCGCCGCTGGTCAGCGTGCTGCGCTCCAACCTGGAGGGTGCCGGTTTCGAGGTTGCCGAAGCGCTCGACGGCGAACAGGCCCTGAAGGCGGTCGACGAACGCAAGCCAGACCTCGTGGTGCTCGACTGGATGCTGCCGCTCGTCTCCGGTCTGGAGGTCTGCCGTCGCCTGCGCCGCAAGCCCGCGACCAAGAACCTGCCGATCATCATGCTGACCGCTCGCATCGAGGAGCGGGATCGGGAGCGTGGCCTGGATACCGGAGCGGACGACTATATTACCAAGCCCTTCTCGCCCTTCGAGCTGGTGGCGCGGGTAAGCGCGGTGCTGCGCCGCGCACGCCCGTCATTGTCCGCCGAGCTACTGGAATTCGCCGATGTGACGATGGACCTTGCCTCACACCGGGTGAAGCGCGGCAAGCGCTCGGTACATCTGGGGCCGACCGAGTTCCGCTTGCTGCGCTACCTGATGGAGCGGCCGATGCGCGTGCTTTCGCGCGAGCAGCTGCTCTATGCCGTCTGGGGCCGCGACGTCCATGTCGAATCGCGTACGGTCGACGTGCATATCCGCCGTCTGCGCCAGGCCCTCAACGCCAACAACGCCCCCGATCTCATCCGCACTGTCCGCGCGGCGGGATACGCTCTCGACGATCAGGCATAAGGGCGAACGCCTGATCCTCGGCGAGTGAGCGGCTAGAGCATTTTCCGTTCAATTGGCATCACCGGCCATTCGCTCGCGCGCCGGGGCATCGGTCCCTAGCCTACTCTCCGGGCCCTCTCGGCCCAGCCGGCCTTGGCCTAGAACAGGCCCTCGACTTCGCCTGAAGCGCCGATATGGATAGCGTTTGCCGCCGGCACGCGCGGCAGGCCCGGCATCGTCATGATGTCGCCGCAGACCACCACCAGGAACTCCGCGCCGTTGGAGAGGCGAACTTCGCGGATCGGCACGACGTGGTTCTTGGGCGCGCCCTTGAGGTTGGGATCGGTTGAAAAGCTGTACTGGGTCTTGGCCATGCAGATCGGGTAACTGCCCAGACCCTGCTCTTCAAACTGGGCGAACTGATCGCGCACGCGCTTGTCGGCGATGATGTCGTCGGCGCCGTAGATCGATCGCGCGACGGTGCGTGTCTTCTCCCACAGGCTCATATCATCGTCGTAGAGCGGACGGAATTGGCTTCTGCCCGCATCGGCCACCGTGGCCACGGCATTGGCTAGGCTCTCGGTGCCGGCGCCGCCATCGGCCCAGTGGGTGCATTCATGCGCATCGACCCCCAGACCGGCACAGTAATCGCGCACCGCCGCCACCTCCGCATCGCCGTCGGCGGTGAAGCGGTTGACCGCCACCAGCGCAGGTACGCCGAACTGACCGACATTGCGGATATGCCGGCCGAGATTTTCCAGGCCTGCCTTCACGGCTCCGACATTCTGCTCGCCGAGCGCGTCGCGGGCGACGCCGCCATGCATCTTGAGCGCGCGTATCGTGGCGACGATTACCGCCGCATCGGGCCTCAAGCCCGCCTTGCGGCATTTGATGTCGAAGAACTTCTCAGCGCCCAGATCGGCTCCGAAACCCGCCTCGGTGATTACATAATCGGCGAGCTTGAGGGCGGTCTTGGTCGCAATGACGGAATTGCAGCCATGGGCGATATTGGCGAACGGGCCGCCGTGGATGATCGCCGGGTTGTTCTCCAGCGTCTGCACCAGATTGGGATTGAGCGCGTCCTTCAACAGGACCGTCATGGCGCCGTCAGCATCGAGGTCGCGCGCATAAACGGGCGCGCGGTCGCGCGTATAGCCGATGACGATCTTACCGAGCCGCGCCTGAAGATCCTCAAGATCGTTGGCCAGGCAGAAGATCGCCATGACCTCGGAAGCCACGGTGATGTCGAAGCCCGACTGGCGCGGGAAGCCATTGGCGACCCCGCCCAGTGACAGCACCACGTCCCGCAGGGCGCGGTCGTTCATGTCGACCACCCGGCGCCACACTATGCGGCGGGCGTCCAGCGCCTTTTCGTTGCCCCAGTGGATATGGTTGTCGATCAACGCCGACAGCAGGTTGTGCGCAGCGCCAATGGCGTGGAAATCGCCGGTAAAATGAAGGTTGATGTCCTCCATCGGCACGACCTGGGCATAGCCACCGCCAGCCGCCCCGCCTTTGATGCCAAAGCAGGGACCCAGGCTCGGCTCGCGCAGGCAGACGATGGTGTGTTTGCCGATCCTATTGAGGCCGTCGCCAAGACCAACCGTCGTCGTCGTCTTGCCTTCACCCGCCGGAGTTGGGGTCATCGCGGTGACGAGGATCAGCTTGCCGTCCGGGCGATCCGCAAGGCCGGCCCGGAACTCACCGCCGATCTTGGCCTTGTACCGGCCGAACGGCTCGAGCGCATCTTCGGGAATGCCGAGCGCCGCGCCGATATCCCAGATCGATATCATAGTTGCGGCACGGGCGATCCCGATGTCGCTCTTGGGGTCGCTCTTGGGGTCGCTCTTGGGATCGTTCTTGGGCGTGGCGGCCATTTAACATTCTCCCCCGGATTTGGGTGCGGGCCCGGATCTGCGGCCTCTCATACGCGTGGGGACGGGCATGGAATAGCAAATTCGCGACGCGGTATGCCTCTCACACGGCACTGGAACGGAGATTTCACGCACAATTGACCCATCCGGCCAGAAGCCATCCACCCGTCAAACAATCAGCCGCTGCTCAAGGCGCTCCAACAGCGCGCATAGACGCGCCAGATCGCCCGGGCCAAGCAGATCGGCGCTCTTGCGATATTGACGCTCGGAATGGGGCCGACATCGGCGATCAGCTCACCGCCGCGCACGGTAACCGAAATCTCCGAGACACGCTGATCTTGAGCGCTGGTATGTCGCGCAATGAGGCCGCGCGCCTTGAGATCGCGCCCCAGGAAATCGCACAGAACTCGGGTCAGGCTGGCCGGCAGTAGGCAGCAGGTCTCGGCCAGTCCGCCGGCATCGATCTGCTGGCCGGTCGCGGCTAGGGCGCGTAAGGCCCCCCAGTGCTGCTCGGTCACACTTTATGCGCGGAGGGCTGGGTGTGCGCGGAGGGCCGACCGGAATCAACAAGGACGCTGCCTCCGGCTCACTCCGCAGCGATCGTGACGCCTTCCTGTTCGCAGGTCGAGCCGACGTCGAGTGCAGTGGCGCGCTGGGCGTCGCGCGGCCAGCGTAAGTCGTCGAAGGCAAGACCCCGGTGCATGGTGCAACGATTGTCCCAGACCACAAGGTCGTTCGCCCGCCAGCGGTGGCAGTAGACGAACTGGCGCTGGGTTGCATGCTCGATCAGCGCGGCAAGGAGCGCGCGCGCCTCGTCGTCGGACATGCCGACAATCTCCCCGGCATGGGATGCGATGTAGAGCGATTTGCGGCCGTTATGGGCATGGGTCCGCACCATCACCTGCGGTACGCGGGGATAGGTGGCGTTCTCCGCCTCGCTCATTGCAAACCCCAGCTTGGCGCGCGACGTGGCGATCGAATGCATCGCCACCTTACCCTCGATCTGGCGCTTCGTCGCCTCGGGCAGTGCGTCATAGGCGGCCCGCATGTCGGCGAACTCGGTCTGACCACCGACCGGTGGTATGGATTGCATGTAGAGTAGCGAGGCGTTGGCCGGCACCTTCTTGAACGAGCTGTCGGTATGCCAGAGCCGGTTGCCGTTCTGGAATTCCCTGAGGCGATGGGTCTCGGGCAGGATCCGTCCTCCGGCATCGAGATTGGAAACGTCCGCGATCTCGAGCGGAACCCGCATCTCCGTCTGGTCTAGGTCGGCCATCATCGACATGTCCATCGGCCCAAAGCGCCGGGCGAAGGCGACGTGGTCGTCGTGGCTGATCCTCTGGTCGGGGAAGATCAGCACCGAATACGTGCGGTAAGCCTTATCGATCACCTGCCAGTCCGCCTGGCTCAGCGGCTGGGACAGATCGACATCGCCGATCTCCGCGGCGAGGTTTTCGGTTACGGGCCAGACTTCGGCAGTCATCGCGCCCTCCGATTGGATCATGGGACAGCGGCCTCAAGTCTATTGGAGGCGCAAAGCCCCCGTCCAGCGCCTTGTGCCGGGCATGGCGCCTGCGCCTTGCCCTACTCGCCCTTGTAGACCGGTTTCCGCTTCTCGAAGAAGGCGTTCGCGCCCTCGTGATAGTCATGCGAGTCGCGCAGCTTCTCAAAGGCATGCCCCTCGAGTTCCAGTCCGACCTCCTGGCTCGTGTCATACACAGTATTAAGCACGCGCTTGACCGTGCGCAGGGCCAGCGGCGATTGGCCGACCAGGCGCTTTGCATAGGTGCCGATCATCTGGTCGAGCGCCGCGGAATCTTCCGCCATATCGGTCAGAATACCCCAATCGAGCGCCTTTTCCGCCGGCACGCGCTCGCCCAGATAAACCATCAGATTGGCGCGCGTCAGTCCGACGAGGTTGGCCAGTCGGTGGGTGCCGCCGCTGCCGGGCATCATGCCGATCGTCACCTCCGGCAGGCCCATCTTGGTTTCCTTCGTTGCCAGACGGAAATCGCAGGCGAGCGCCAGCTCGAATCCGACCCCGAAAGCGTACTTTTCCATGGCGGCGATCACCGGCTTGCCGCAGCGCTGCGGGGCGGCGATGTTCCAGGCAAGATGGGACATGCCATCGCGCGGCACGTCGAAGAAACCGCGCACGTCGCCGCCCGATGTGTAGACCCCGTTGGCGCCGCGTACGACGATCACGCCGACATCCGGGTCCTTGCCAAACTCGTCGAAGATCGCATTGATCTGCTCGCGCGCCTTGTAGGAGACGATGTTGAGCGGCGGCCGGTCGAGGATGAGGTTGCCGATCCGGTTTTCCTTGTCGACCTCGACACGCAGGCCGTCGAGATCCTCAAGCACGGCGGCGCGGCGCGCGGCGTAGTCGGTCATTATCGGTCCTTTCAGATGGTGCTCTTGAAGTCGGAAAGCAGCGTGTACTCGCCGTCGCGCAGTTTGCGGCGCAGGAGCTTGCCCGAGGCCGAGCGCGGGATCGCCTCGACAAAGGCATAGCCGCGCGGGCGCTTGAAGTCCGCAAGCGCGCCCTGGCGGCAGGCCCCGTCGAGGTCTTCCGCGGCGATGCCCGCCTTGCCGGGTTCCACGAATGCGACCACACGCTGGCCCAGGCGGTCGTCGGGCAGGCCGATCACAACGACGCCGGCCGCGAGCCCCGAGCGGAGAAGCGCGTCTTCCACCTCCTCGGGGTGGATATTCTCGCCGCCGGAAATGATCATGTCGTCGACGCGGCCCAGCACATAGAGCTCGCCATCCTCGTCGAATGCGCCGAGATCGCCGGTGAAATACCAGCCATCGCGGATCGCCTTTTCATTGGCCTCCGGCCGGTTCCAATAGCCCTTGAAGGCATCGAGCACGGCCATCGATGCGACAATCTCGCCGGTCTCGCCTTGCGCCACCATTTCCCCGCCGCCCACCTTGCGGTCGGGATCGGCGATAACCACCCGGAGTTCCTGGTTCAAACCCGCACGCCCCGCACAGCCCGGCTTCAAATGTTGGTGCGAACAGGAAGAGAGGGAATATATCTCGCTGGAACCGTAGAAATTGACGAACGGTGCATTGGCAAGACGCTCGACGCAATGCTCAACCAACGAGGGCGCCATGGGCATACCGGCATAGCCCGCGCGGACAACTGACGTAAGGTCGCGCTTGTCGATATCCGGCTGGGCGAGCACGTCGTGGAACATGGTCGGCACCAGGAAGACCGAACCGACACGCTCACCCTCAATCAGATCGAGCATGCCCTCGGGCGAGTAGGCAGGCATCAGAACGAGCTTGCCATTCAGCATCGCCGCAGTGAGCAGGGCTCGCTCGCCCATAGTGTGAAAAAGCGGCATTGCGCAAAGCTGCGAGAGGCCGTGCGGGTACTGGTTGGCGGCAATGTGGTTCATCGACGCCGCAAGCTCTGCCCGGTGCGAGCGCGGCACGCCCTTGGGCCGCCCCGTCGTGCCCGAGGTGTAGAGCATGATGCATGTCGCTTCGTCGTGGATATCGGCGGGGCCTGCAACCGCCGAGCCATCGCGTAGCGCCTCGAAGCGGGCCGTGTCGGCCTTGGCGTCGGCAGCCGCGATCATGCGCTCCACGGAAATGCCCTCAGCCACGCTGGCCTCGAGCACCGCTGCCTCGGCCCCACCGTCGAACGCAACGAAACCGGCGCTGGCGTCGCGCAAGCAATAGCCGATCTCCTCGGCCGTACCGCGCCAGCTGAGCGGTGTGTAAATTGCGCCAAGCATGTACGACGCCCACGCTAAGGTCGCCATCTCATAGCGGTTGCGCATCACCACCACGAAGTGGTCGCCAGGCCCGAGGCCGCGTGCGACGAGGCCGCCGGCAACGGCCCGGATCTCGTCATACCACTGGCCATAGTCGCGCCGGATATCGCCGTCGACCACAGCCTCGGCCCCCGGCTGGCGTGCAACGCTGCATCTAAGAGCTTGTCCAAGGTTCATGGCGCCAAACATCGCCCGGACGGCCGGATCGGGCAAGAGCTCACACGAAATGTGCCGGCGACTCAGAAACGGACGCGCAGCGATGCCTGGATACGGTGGAGCTTGCCGTTGGGACCGTTGATCGTGCCGCGAAAGCCGTAGGCATACTCCATACCCAGATCCACCCGGGGGCCGAGCGGGCTCCAGATCAGATTGACGATCGCTCGCCAGAGATCGCGGTTGAGCCCGGCGCCGACCGGCAGCGCCGCCTTGCCTCCGGCGGCCCCGGCAATGTCGATGAAAGACCGCGAATAAATGAGATTGCTGCGCAGTGTGGGCGTCCAGCGCGTCTGCGCCCAGGCCGATCCGCCGATCGCGAAGACGGTGTGTAACCGCGCGCTGGCGGCTGGCGCGGGGCGCAACACGGCGGAGGTGTCCCAATGACTGATGCCCCGGCCGAAACCCTTACCGACGTAAATATTACCGCCGATAGTGACATGACGATCGAGCGCGCGGCGCCCGGCAAGCTGCACGATCCAACCAAGCGCCGCCGCGTCGACACCTGCGCCGTTGTCGATGTGCAGGCGGCGCAATCCGGCGACGATGCCGAAGGTTCCTTCCCGATGGCGGTGGTTCAGATGGATCGCGAAGACTGGCATCGGATCGTTGGCGCCGAATGTGCTGCCGGCGACCAAGGCACCCGGGATGCCGCCCACCGCAACGAGTTCGGCCCCCGGTCCCGTCGTACTGCCGGTCTCCGGGTTTTCGACCGAGATGGCCAATCGCGTGGCGTCGCCAATTCGATGGGTGTATCGGATCTGACCTTGGCGCGCGGAGATTTTGCCGCCCGGCGCGCCAGTCTCGATAGTTTCGCCATCGCCGTAGCCTTGGAAAAGATTGGTGTAGGTCTGGCCCGCCAGCAGTGGGCCAAAGCTTCCATAGGCGTGGCGAATGCGGAAAGAATTGGAGTTTGAGATAATCTCATCGCCACCCGCACCGAAGAAGTCGCCCTCGATCCGGGTATCCAACCGGCCCCATTTGGTGGGTGTCCAGGTTCGGATGAAAAAGCGCGACTGCCGCGCATGGAGCCGTGTATTGCCCTGACGCCGTGCCGCGGGCGTGCCATCGATCGGCGCATCGCCGAGGCTCGATCCATCATCACCGGAAGAGCTGGCCGAGATCGCGTTCAGATTGACGATCAGATCGAGCTTCACATAGCCGCCGATCCGCATGCTCGTATTGGTGCCCGGCAATTTCCAGGAACGGGGCTGGCTTCCCCTCGTGAGCGCCGCGGCGGGGGCGCCCGAACGCCGCCGTTCGCGCTGAGCGGCGAGCCGTTCCACACGAGCTTCAAGCTCTGAAAGCTGGCGTTTCATCTCCTCCACTTGGGTGCTGGATGAGCCAGATCCAGCGGCGTCGCCAACGATCAAGAGTGCCAGCGCCGCGCCCAGGAAAGCTGCCCGATAGCGTCCCCGTTCGATCCACTGCTTCGACACTGCTCGCCCCAAGCTCGTCGCACCTGCCAAACTGCACGCGACATCTGACTGCGCAGGCCTCACAGCGTCGAATAACATTAGCGTGACCCTTTGCGCGAGCCCATTTGCCGTCTCGTGGCCAGCAGGCAAGGGGATTGCGGCGCCGGCCGCGAGCGATTAGACCGCTGCTGACAGGCGAGCGGAACCCGTTCGCCGTCGCGAACTTACCGGGCGCACCGCATGTCGCAGAACCTCTACCACGCCCTCAGCGGGGGCTTCCCAGCGGACCGCTCGGCCACCGTCTTCGCGGTGCCCGGCCGGCGGGATTACAGCTTCGCCGAGCTGGAAACGGGCGCAGCGCGGATGGCCGCGCTCCTGCGCGCGCTCGATGTCGCCCCCGGCGACCGGGTGATGGCGCAGGTGGATAAATCGCCCGAAGCCGTCTTTCTTTATCTTGCCTGCCTGCGCGCCGGCGCGATCTACCTGCCGCTCAACACGGCCTATTTGGAGGCTGAGCTCGAATACTTCATTTCCGACGCCGAGCCTTCTGTAATCGTCTGCGAGCCCGCGCGCGCGGCAGCGATCGGGGCCTTGGCCGCCAGGCTTGGCGGCGCGCATGTGCTGACCCTGGGCGCGGCGGGCGACGGCTCGCTGATCGAACGCTCACAGTCTCTGGAACCTGCGACCGAGATCGCCGAGACCGGCGCCGACGACATTGCCGCAATTTGCTACACCTCGGGCACCACCGGCCGTTCCAAAGGCGCGATGCTGAGCCACGCCAATTTGGCTAGCAACGCGCAAACGCTGCACAAGCTGTGGAGATTCACGCCGGGCGACGTGCTGTTGCATGCACTGCCGATTTTCCATGTCCACGGGCTTTTCGTGGCGATCCATTGTGCGCTGCTCAATGGCAGCAAGATGATCTTCCTGCCGCGCTTTGATGCCGACGAGATGGTGCGCCAGATGCCGAACGCGACGGTGATGATGGGCGTGCCGACCTTCTATGTCCGCCTGCTGGCGCATCCGGGTTTCACCCGCGAGGTCTGCACGAATATGCGATTATTCATCGCAGGCTCGGCCCCCTTGCTGGCCGAGACTTTCGCCGAATTCGAGGCCCGCACCGGGCACCGTGTGCTCGAGCGCTACGGCATGACCGAGGCCGGCATGGTGACTTCGAACCCTTATGAGGGCGAGCGCCGGCCCGGCAAGGTGGGCCAGGCGCTGCCGGGGGTCGAGGTGCGCATCGCCGACGAGGACGGCCGCATCCTGCCGTCCGGCGAAGTCGGTATACTCGAATACAAAGGCCCCAACGTCTTCAAAGGGTATTGGCGGATGCCGGAGAAGACAGAGGAAGAGTTCCGGCAGGACGGCTTTTTCATTTCCGGCGATTTGGCGACGCTGGATGAAGACGGTACGGTCACCATCGTCGGCCGCGCCAAGGACCTCATCATCTCAGGCGGCTTCAACGTCTATCCCAAAGAGGTCGAGGGTTTCATCGACGAGCTCGACGGCGTCGGCGAATCCGCGGTCGTCGGCCTACCCCATCCCGATTTCGGCGAGGTCGTGGCGGCGGTGATCACAGCCGCCGGCCCCGCGGCAAAACCGGACGAGGCCTCAATCATCGCCGCACTCAAGGACCGACTGGCCGGCTTCAAAGTGCCCAAGCGGGTGTTTGTGGTCGACGAGCTGCCGCGCAACACCATGGGCAAGGTCCAGAAGACCCTGCTGCGCGAGCGCTACGCGGGGACATTTGAGGGGACTACGCCGCCAAGATAAGCGCGGCGGCCATCCTTCGAGGCTCCGCTGCTGAAGCCGCTCCGCACCTCACGATGAGCAGTAATGTTTGCACAATGCCGCAGCTCATCCTGAGGTGCGAGCGCCAGCGAGCCTCGAAGGATGGCCCCCGACGCACTTTAGCCCATCGAATGGACTGCCTTCCTCAATCATCATAGCGGTCGTGGTGACGGATCCAGGCCATCGAAAAGGGTAGGTCTGCCTCGTCGCGGCCTTTGGGCACCATATCCAGGAAGTTGTAGGTGCCGAGCAGAATGTCGAGCCCGCGCGCGTAGCTCGAATAGGTGTGAAAGACGTCGCCCGCTTGGTCGCGCGTGAAGACGCTGACGCCGGGTGCTTCCTCGCTTGGAAACGCGCTCTTACGGAAGTTGTAGACGACCTCCCCCTTGGCCATTTCGTCCTCGGTGAACGAGACATGGTAGTCGCGGTTGAAGTCGCTGGCGTGCGACGACAGCCATTTGAAGCGCCAGCCCATGCGCTTCTGGAACGTCTCGATCTCGGCCAGCGGCGCGCGTGAAACCACAACGAGTGTCGCATCGCGATGCGCGAGGTGAACTACGGCGCCATCGAAATGGTCGGCCAGGAACGAGCAGCTCGGGCAGCCCTGCTCCCAGCCCGGGCCGAGCATGAAGTGATAGACGATGAGTTGGCTGCGCCCGTCGAAAAGCTCGGTCAGGGTTGCCTGCCCGTCGGGGCCGTCAAAAACGTAGTCTTTCTCGACCTTGACCCAGGGCAGTTCGCGCCGCGCCGCGCTCAGTGCGTCCCGCTGTTTGGTGAATTCCTTCTCCTTGGCCAGCAATGCCTCGCGCGCGGCCAGCCATTCGTCGCGGGAGACTGTCGGATGCGTGCTCATGGGTTGTGCTCCTGGAATAGGTGATTCTGTATTTAACTATTTCGTTAAATACAGAATGTGCCATGCCTGGTCAAGGCTTCAATGCGCGTTGCGCCGAACACACCGCTCACGACGTCGGCTTCCACGCCGTCAATCGCCGTTCGATCTCGCTGATTTGGGCTGCATCGAGGCGGGACCGCAGGGTCTCAAGTCGGGGCTTGGCCGCAACGGGATAGAAACGGCTGGCGAGGCGGTACCAGAAATAGGCGGCCACATCATCGCGCTCCACACCCCGCCCCCACATATAGCTGCCGGCCAGCGCGAGCTGGGCGTCGGGGTTGCCCTTGATCGCGGCGAGTTGGAAGCGACGGGCCCCCTCCTCCGCATTGCGCGGCCCGCCCTGGCCACGAAAGATCATGTACGCAATGTTGGCCTCGGCGAAGACATAGCCGCGGGCCGCCAGCGCCTGATAGATCGCGCGCGCCTCGGCATAACGCTTCAGCTTGTGGAGGGCGCGGGCGTGGTTGAAGCGCAGCCGGTCGAGATCCGGCTTCTTGCGCGCCGCCTCGGCACAGGCGGCCGCTGCCTTCTCCGCCTCCATCTGGCCGAAGGTGACGCCGGGAACTGCCCGCGGCTTTCGCGGATCGAAAGGATGCGCGGCATGCCGGTCGCAAGCTTCAATGGGGTCCTCGCCCAGCACGAGGTGAACGCCAAAGGCGACCACAGCGACTGCGACGAGCGTTGCCGCCACCCGGGCGAGACGGCCGCCACGGTGGCGCGCTGCCGGTGGGCCTGGCCGCTCGCCGGGCTTCAGCGGCGCTTCAAAAACCGTTGGCGCAGCATATTCATAATCCGGGCCTGGCACATCGGGAACACCGTCGGCCAGCAGGGTGGCGCCCTTCCCGGCGGCGGCCTCCTCGTCAGCAATACCTGCGGGGTCGCTACTCGCCGGCTCCCACGGCGCAATTGTCTCGGCCCGCTTGCGCCTTCTGCGAGGGGCCGGCCCGACGGGCTCTGCGCGGGTCCGGTCGGGCGCGCGAAAGGCGGCGCGCCACTCGGCAACCGATTGCGGGCGGTCGGCGCCGAGGATGGCAAGCGACCAGTCGACGGCGTGCATGAGCGGCGCACCATAGGCTTTGAGCGCGGCGCGCTCCTCGACCGATGCCAAGGGATCGGCCTCGCGCCGCGCCAGCGCGCCCATGCGGGCAGTCGACTCGACCGGGATCGTGCCTGTGACCGCGTGATAGAGCGTCGCCCCGAACGCATAGATATCCGTCCATGGCCCCTGGGGACTGCCTGAATCGTACTGCTCGGGCGGCGCATAGCCGACGGTGACGAGGCCGGTCATCTGCTGGCCCTTTTGGCCAACGGCGAGCCGTGCAGCGCCGAAATCGAGCAGCACAGGCGACCCGTCGGCGCGGATATAGATGTTGTCCGGCTTGATGTCGCGGTGGAGGAAGCCGGCGCGGTGCACCCGGTCGAGCCCGTCGAGCAACGGAAACAGAATCTCGTGCATCTCGTGCTCGGGCAATGTGCCGGCGCCTTGCAAAATCTCCCCGAGGCTGGAGCCCTCCTCGTAATCCATCACCATGTAGGCGGTGCCGTTGGCCTCGAAGAAGCGCAGCACCGCGACGATGTTGGCGTGGCGGAAGGATACGAGCGTCAGCGCCTCGCCGCGGAAGCGCTCAAGGCCCCATTCGAAGGTCTCTTCGTCCTCATGGTCGATGGGATGAACGGTGTTGTGATGCGTGTCGCGGACCGAAATATCGGCCGGCAGGTACTCCTTGATCGCGACCAGCCGGTCGAGTGACATCTCGCGCGCAAGATAAGTGACGCCGAAACCACCGGTGCCGAGCGTGCCCTCGATCCGGTAGCCTTCGATCTCATATCCCGGGGGCAGCGCGTGGAGCTGCTGGCTCATCGGTGGCTTGCCTGCGGTTCATCGTCTCGCCGTTCGGTCATACTATCCCAAGACGGACAAACAAGTCGCGGAGGCCGCGCCCGGATCAGGTGCTTTACGGACCGAAGTGCCATTGGCCGTGCCGCCTGTGCGGCTGATTTGGGATTGATCCAGTCGCCCGCTTGAGTCCCTGCCTTGAGTCTGGGCGGCGATTGCTGCACCTTCCCGGGCTGATCGTCGACCCGCTGGAAGCACCCATGAAAATACGTGCGGCCGTCTTTCGCGCGGGCAACGAAGCCCCTGCGATCGAGGAACTCGAGCTTACCGGACCGGGCCCCGGTGAGGTTCTTGTGCGTATCATCGCTACCGGCGTGTGCCACACGGACATCAAGGCGGCGGGCGCGCAAAGCCCGATCCCACGCCCGGTCGTGCTTGGCCACGAAGGAGCCGGCGTGGTTGAAGCCGTCGGCGACGGCGTTGGCAAGGTGAGCAAAGGCGACCACGTCGTGATGACCTTCGACAGCTGCGGTCATTGCCCAAGCTGTCTTGCTTCCAAGCCCTCCTATTGCCATACCCAAAACAACTTTACCTGCAAGCGTGAAGACGGAAGCCACTATCTGCATGCAGGCGACGAACCCGTTTACGGTGATTTTTTCAACCAATCCTCTTTTGCAACCCACGCCATCGGCGTCCAGCGCAATGTGATCAAGGTCCCGCGCGAGGCGCCGCTCGAATTTTTAGGACCGCTAGGCTGCGGCGTCCAGACAGGCGCGGGGGCGGTGCTCAACGACCTCAAGATCGCGCCCGGCGAGACATTCGCCGTGATGGGCGCAGGCACGCTCGGACTTTCGGCGATCATGGCGGCGCGCTTTGCCGGTGCGCGCCGTATCGTCGCCGTCGACCGTCACGCGCATCGGCTCGACCTCGCATCCGAACTCGGCGCGGACGAGATCATCCTCGCGGACGACGATCCTGTGGTGGATGCGATCATGGGACACCTGCCGGCGGGCGCCGACTGCGTGCTCGACACCACGGGCGTCCTCCCGGTAATGCGTCAGGCGCTCGACATCCTGGCTCCGCGTGGGCGCTGCGGTTTCGTCGCCAGCCCGTGGGATGGCAGCGAGCTGCCGATAAACGTGCGACACCTGATGGTCGGCCGCACCATCCACGGCATCATCCAGGGCGGCTCCAACCCGGACAGCCTCATCCCGATGCTGGTAGACCTGCACGCCAGGGGGCACTTTCCGTTCGACCGGCTGATCAGGTTTTACGCGTTGGACGACATCGCCGCGGCGATTCACGACAGCGAAACCGGCGAAACCATCAAGCCCGTGCTGCGCATCGGATGAACAGGGGCCGCTGACACACCGCTTGGCGATGGCACGGGCTGGTCGAGCGGCCCGCCGATCCCATGGCGGGCCAAATGTCTGAACGATCCAGGATGGCGGGCGTTGAACTCTCGTAATCCCAGCCGGTTTGTTGGCCGCCCCATACCGCGCGTCGAGGACTTCAGGCTCATCACCGGCGCCGGCCGCCCCGGATCGAGCCCGACATGTTGGCGAGCCGATCACCATCGTTGTGGCGGTGGCGAAAGCGCTCGCTTTAGACGCAGCCGTGCTACTGGACATCGACTGCGAAGCGCTGGACGCCGTTATACATGTCGGCGTCTTCAGGAGTGCGGCGCGGTTTGCCGCGACGATGCTGGTCGTGCTGCTGCTGGTCATTGTGTTCCCGTGACTGACGCTGACGCTGCTATAACGGCCACGGGCACTGGCGGTATATACGGTGTCGCCGGCGGCAATCGGCCGGTTACGATTTCTGCAATGCGCCGGCCCTGCGGTCCCGGCCGCCGGCCTCACTTAGTTTGAAGAGCGACAAAGTTTGAAGAGCGACAAATCATGCCGGACGCAAACCCCGAAGCTTCTGATCTCCATGATTTCGTGCCGTACCTCATGGCGCAGGTCGGCTCGCTCGTTGCGCATTCCTTTGCGCCACATCTCAAGCAGGCGGGGATCACCTTGCATTTGCGGCGCGTGTTGTTGGTAATGCATATCGACGGCCCGCCGACCCTGATCGACAGCTCCGGCGTCATCGGGGTCAAGACCTCAACCCTGTCGCGGCTGGTCGGCCGCATGTTGGAGAACCGCCTGTTGTCGCAACGTCGCTCGCGGGAGGGCGCCCGGACGGTGCAGATCAGCTTGCGGCGCGAGGGCCATATCCTGTTCTGCAAGCTCTGGCTGGAAACTGACAAAGCCCAAGAGGTCGTGGCATCGCCTTTCTCGCAGACGCGAGCTTGCGCGGTTTAAGGAGATGTTGCGGGAGATCGAAACGATCCTCGCACGCCAGATCGGCGCAAGGAATACCGGGCCGCAAAGCGGGATCGGCAATGTCGACGTAGACGCTGCCGCATCCGGACCAATTGGGGCGGACCCGGCGTCGCGGCCGAGGAGGAGGAAGCCTGTCATGAACGATACGACTGTCCAATCGCCGGCCGGGCCTGCTCCTTCAGTGCCGGAGCTGACCGAGCCGGCCCAGTCCCTGGTGGCGGATGTCGCGGCACGGGCGGGGGCCTGCGAGGCCGAATGCCGCGTCCCCGAAGAAACCGTGGCCCAGTTCAAGGCCGCGGGTCTGCACCGGACAATGCTGCCGGCGCGCTTCGGTGGGCACGAGCTGAGCTTCGCACCGATGGTCGAGACGAGCTTTGCCCTCGGTAAGGTGTGTGCCTCGACGGCGTGGGTCTGCGGCCTCTACATGGCGCATAACTGGCTCGGTGCGCTGTTTCCGAAGCAGGCGCAGGACGACATCTGGGGCGCCGATGGCGATGCCGTCATCTCCGGCTCCTACGCGCCGATCGGCAAGGCGGCCCCGGTCAAGGGGGGCTACCGCCTGTCCGGACGCTTTCCGTTTTCCAGCGGCTGTCCGGGCTCGGACTGGAATTTGTGCGGCGCCATGCTGCCGGTCGGCCCCGAGGGCAAGCCGGCCCCCTGTTTCACAATCGTCCCGAAGTCCGACTACACGATCGATTGGGAAAGCTGGCGGCCGGTTGGCCTTGCCGGCACGGGCAGCTTCGACGTGCTTGTCGATGACGTCTTTGTACCGGCGCACCGGGTGCTGAGCTTTGCCGACGCGACCGGAAGCACCGCGCCGGGCGCGGATACGTCCGACAATCCGCTTTACCGGATTTCACTTCTGACTTGCGTGCCCTTCTCGCTCGCCACCCCCGCGGTCGCGGCGGCTGCCGGCGCGCTGGAGCGCTATATCGAAGAGAACAAGGTGCGCGAGACCCACGGAGCCGTCGTGCTCGGGGGCAAGAAAATCGCCGACTTCCAGACCGTGCAAAAAAGGATCGGCGAGGCATCCGCGCGGATCGATGCCTGCCTTGCATTGGCGCGCCGCGACGTGGAGGCGGCTGAGGCCGAAGTCCAGGCCGACGGCAAGACCTCGCTCGAGCGGCGCATGCAAAACCGCCGCACCCAGGCCTTCATCGCGCATGAGGCGATGACGACAATGAACCTGGTCTTCGACGCCGTCGGCGGGCGCAGCCTGCAGCACGATCACCCGGCCCAGCGCGCTTGGCGCGACGTCGCGGCGGTCAACCACCACATCAGCCTCAATTTCGATGCCGTGATGTCGATGTACGGGCAGCACGTCTTCGGCCTGCCGCCCGAAGGCCAGTACTAGAGCACGATCGTGTCACAGTGATCTTATGTGACGCGCGAATCGTGCTCTAGATATATGAGTTAGATCAAGAGTCACGTCTCAGATCGCAGCGATCTGAGACGATCTTGATCTAGCGCGGCCGGCGCACGAACACGTCGAAATAATAGAACCAAGTGAAGCTGCGATGACGGCAGACCGCGAAAAGCGCCTCGGCGCTTGCGATGCACGTTGACGACAAAGTCACGGTCCGCATGCCGGCCTGGCTATCACCTGCCTCCGGCCGGTCGCTTCGGAGCGTCCGCTGCAGATAAAAAACAGACATAAGTCCCACCGGCCCGACACGTCCGCATCGCGTCCGAAAGTCGACATGGTGGACACGGAGCGCAATTCGGAGATCTGTTGGCGGAAATCCAACCAAATCAATTGCGGATACAGGGCGGACACGAATGAAACAAAGGCCCAGCGATTTCTCGCTAAGCCCTTGATTTTATTGGAGGGCGATCGGGGACTCGAACCCCGGACCCGCTGATTAAGAGTCTCCGGCGAACGCAGGGAACCTCCCTACCCTTCCAACTTACGAGCCACGGAAAGCCTATGCTTTCCATAACCTTGCGCGACAAAGTTGGAAGGAAACATTCAAATGCGTGACAAGCAAATCCCCCTTGCCGAGCTTCCGCGAAAGCTGCGCGAAGAGTTCGGACTGTCGGTGTCGTACCGCCGGGTCTACGGATTGGTCCTGGACGGCGTCGTCCCTGCCGAGAAGGACGAGAGAAGCGCCCGCTGGTTCGTGTCATGTGACGATCTCGCCGAGATCGCGAAAAGCCTCGTTGCCTGACCGATGACGTTTTCAATGAATCTGAAGAAGAAGAGCGGCAGTAAGCCGCCGAAGTCACTTTCCGATAGCGGAGAGCAACCCTTTGAGGGGCTTAAATCGACCCTCGACGCTGCAAAGTGCTATCACGTCCATGGATTTTCGCCGGTTCCGCTCCTGCCAAATTCCAAGCAACCCGCGTCGAAATGGAAGGCCGTCGAGTACGATCCTGAAGCCGAACCCGGGCCGTTCGCCGGTGACCGTGGCGTCGCGCTGAAGCTCGGCAAGAAGCACGGCGGTCTGGTGGACCTGGACCTGGACTGCAAAGAGGCCAGGCGGCTCGCTTCTTATTTTCTTCCGGACACGCAGTGTGTGTACGGCCGGAAGTCGGCGCGGGCCAGCCACTGGAGCTTCCGCACGAAGTCCGCCGTCAAGACCAAGAAGTTCCAGGCCAAAATCGACCGCGAAACCGTCGTGCTCGTCGAGGTTCGCGGCGAGAAACATATCGCAACATTTCCGCCGTCCGGCCACCCAAGCGGGAAGAAACTTCGGTTCGAAAGCGGGCGAGCCGGCCTTCCCACCGCCGTCGACGCCGACGATCTCGGGCGCAGAGCCGGTTGCCTCGCTGCGGCGGCGCTAATGGCGCGGGTGTGGCCGAAGTTGAAGGGCGCTCGTCAGGACGTGGCAATGGCGCTGGCGGGCGGGATGCTGCGCGGCGGCTGCGACCCCAAGTACGCGAAGGAATTCATTCTCCGAGTGGCGCAAGCGGCTGGTGACGAGGAGGCAACCAAACGGGCTGAGGCGGTCCACCATACGGACCAGAAAATCTCGTCGGTGCAGCAAGTGACCGGATGGCCTCGCCTGTCGGAACTGCTCGGAACGTCCGGCGGCGACATCGTCTCGAAATGCCGGGAGTGGCTCGGGATCGGGGCGACCGGGACCTCCCTCGGCCAGGGTGCCCCGGCAAAAGCCGCTCTCAAGGTGACGCCCGCCGACGAGATCGCGCCGCAGAAGGTCACATGGCTGTGGCCGGGCATGATCCCCAAGAGCGCCCTAGCGATCATCGACGGCGACCCCGGGGTCGGGAAGTCGACGATCTGCATCGATCTGGCGGCCCGCGTCTCGTCGGGCGGTACGATGCCCGACGGCACGACCTGTGCGCCCGGGACGGCGCTGATCCTGAGTGCCGAGGACAACCCGGCCACCACCATAGTACCGCGCCTCATAGCAGCGGGGGCTGACCTCTCACGCGTCCGCATCGTCGACAGCGAGACTGAGGTGGCCGGCCACGTAGCTCGCATGGTGTCGCTACCCGATGACGTGGCCAGCCTTCAGCGGGAGATTGACGCGTGCGCTGCGGACCTTGTTGTCGTCGACCCGCTGGTCGCTTTCCTCGGCCGGAAAATCAGCGTGAACAAAGACCAGGAAGTCCGGCAGGCCCTAAGCCCGCTCAAGACGCTAGCGGAAGACACAGGCGTCACCATCCTCGTGGTTCGGCACCTGAACAAGAAGGAGGGCATGCCGGCGATTTACCGGGGCGGCGGTTCCATTGGCGTCGTGGGCGCAGCGCGCTCCGCGCTCTTGGCCAGTCCGTCGCCGGACGACCCTGACGTCCGCGTCCTCGCGGTCGTCAAGTCCAACCTCGGAAAGGGTTCTCAGGCCTGGGCATATCGCGTCGCCGGCAAACACAGCGCACCCGACGATTCCGAGGAGTGGGAGGCCGCCGCCGTCGAGTGGATCGGACCGTCGAGCGTCAAGGCGGCGCAGCTAGTGTCGGAAACGTCGACGCAGAAATCGACCGCCCGCGAGAAGGCCGCCGAGTTCCTCAAGGTTGCGCTCGCAAAGGGCGAAATGTCTGCGTCCGAAGTCAAAGCCTTGGCGAAGTGTCACGGACACGCCGGCAAAACCGTCGACCGCGCCGCTAAAGACATCAATGTGATGACGCAGCAGCTCCACGAGGGCGGCAAGATTACCGGCTGGACGTGGTCTCTGCCGGAAAGCTGCGCAACCAAACCACAAATCTCAGGCAAGGAGATAGGTCATGACAATTCGAAACGCCCGCGGAAAGCCCGCTTCACCCGACTTCCAAGGTTTTGCTGAGGACTCAGTGCTACTACTGCACCGTGCCATCTGGGGGCTCATGCAGGAGGTCGGTCGCGACGAAACGGCGATCATCTTTGAGGGCTTACCCAAAGACATCCGGGAAGGGCACTTCGACGAGTGTCCGTACTGTACGTGTGAGCAGGACGCAGATGTTGACCCGCACGGTGGGACTTGACCGAACGGGCCGCTGGTCTGCGACCTGAAATAATCGACGCTTTGTCTGGGCATGGAGGGGAGGTTGGCTATCTTGGGTGTCTTGGCCATCTTGGTCGTCTTTCTGGCTCACGATGTCATTTCAGGAGAGCCGGGTACGAGCAGGCTGGAAGAATATCAATGGCTGTTCCGTTCAGCCGACTTGGTGAGGGTCTAGATTGCCTATCACGACAACCAACCTGGTCAAGATGACCAAGGTGGCCAAGATGCCCAACCCATCCTGGGCCTGTTTCGGAGTGACCATTCGCGAGACATTGAAGCTTGGAAAGGCGTCTTGCAGGGTGGCGCGGGCGAAAGGGAAATTAATTTCCCTTGGCCCCTCAGTAGAAATGAGCCGGCAACCCGAATGGACACGCACCCCGGTGAACAAGGACCGACCCAATTGCGTGCCCACTCCGCCCGAGACCGCCGAGCACGGCGCCAAACCTTCCGCCGCCAAAATATTGAGTCAGTATTGTTGACTTAAATCGTATGGGGTAAGGTTCGATCTCCACAACGTGCTTTTGGTCACCTGACCGACGAGAACCATCGATGCACTCGAGCACCGCACACCGGACATGGCGCCTTTCACTGCCCCGCTGGGTCGTGGGAGCGCTCATCTACGGTTGCGACGTTCGCGTCGGTGGAGTGCGCCATGCGCCCGGCCCCGACGACGGCACCTACGCGCTGCCGGATCCCGCGCCCTCCGGCTTCGTGTGGCCCTACCTGAGCGAGGGCAAGTCATTCTCGGACGCGCCCGACTTGGTTTTTGTGATGCCGGGCTTCGGGGCGCCGTTCGCGTGGACCGAACACCTCCTCAGGCGCGCCCGCAAGGACCTGGTCAGGATCACCGTAGTCGATGACTGGGTCCCGCCGATCCGCAAGGTGTCTATCGCGCCGGGCATCTCAGTCGGCGTCCCGCAGTTCCCATCGGGGACGAACAATCGTGCCTTCTGCGACTGGTGCGAGCGGGTCGGCCGGGACCTCCTCCTGATGGGTGGTCTCGAGCCCGACGGCTGCGAGGTGGTGATCTACTCCGGCCCGTTGGCGCACCCCCTCACGTGGGACACGCCGGGGCCGACAAGACCTTTGAAAACCTTTGGCCGGGACGCGCGATGACCGCCATCGTGAAGAAGGCCAAGACCACCACCCTGGCGGCGCGCGTCGAGCGGGCGGCGCAGATGGCCTACGTGGAGGGCGCCGGCGAGGCGGCCATCAGCAAGGCCCTGGGCGTCAAGGCGGTCACGGTGCGCGACTGGAAGAAGCGGCCCGAGTGGGACGCCGCCGTGGAGCGGCTCCGGCGCAGCCAGGAGGCATACGTGCTCGACCGCCTGGCCAACCTCACGGTCAAGGCGACGCAGGCCGTCGAGGAGTGCCTCGACAGCGAGAACGACGCCGTCCGCCTGAAGGCCGCCCAGTGGGTCCTGGAGCGCGGGACCAACTTCGCGACGGCAACGACGCCCTGGACGCAAGGCCCGGGTCTAGGCGGCGAGGTCGAGCGCTTCATGCGACTGGTCGCCATCGATGTCCATCAAACAAAGTGACCTCGACGTCCTGTCGCCGGAGGCCAGGGAGGAGTTCCTGCTGGCCCGCGCGGCGGCGAAGGCTGGCGACGACTACCGCCTGAGGGTCTTCGCGGCGCTGCACTCATACCCGGTGTCGGTGGAGACCTTCGTGTCCGACCCGAGCTACCTCGGCAGCGACGCCCTCTACGAGGGGGTGCTGGTGGCCCTGGTCGAACTCAACAACCCGGAGGAGCCGGGGCGCGAGCACCGGGCGAAGCTCTTCACGCGGTATACCGAGGCGGTGCTGACCGGCGCCATCGGCACGGGGAAAAGTACCCTCGCGATCTACTCGATTGCCTACCAGCTCTACGTGCTGAGCTGCTACCGCGTGCCGCAGGTCGCCTTCGACCTCGACCCCACATCCGAGATCGTCATCGTGATCCAGAACCGCACGGAACGTCTGGCGAAGATCGTCGACTACGACCGCCTGAAGGCCCTCGTCGAGCGCTCGCCCTACTTCCAGCGGGACTTCCCCTTCGACCACCGGGTCAAGTCGGAGATGCGCTTCCCCAACCGGGTCGTTGTCAGACCGGTCTCGGGGGCGGACACGGCGACCCTCGGCCAGAACGTCTACTCCGGCCTGATCGATGAGATCAATTTCATGGAGGCCGTCGAGCGCTCTCGCCGCAGCCACGACGGGCGGGCCTACGACCAGGCCACCGCCCTCTACGAGAGTATCGCGCGCCGTAGGGCGTCACGCTTCCAGAAGCTGGGGCGGCTACCGGGCCTGCTGTGCCTGGTGTCGTCGCGGCGCTACCCCGGCCAATTCACCGACCTCAAGGAGAGGGAGCGGGCGCGCCAGATCGAGCAGACCGGTGAGAGCAGCATCTTCCTCTATGACCGGCGAGTCTGGGACGTGAAGCCCAACGCGTACTCCGGCGAGGTGTTCCGGGTGTTCTCCGGCGACCTGTCCCGCCGACCGCGCATCCTGGGGACCGACGAGGATGTTCCGTCAATCGACGAGGCCCTGGTGATCGAGGTCCCGGTCGAGCACCGGCCCGAGTTCGAGCGCGACATCCTCAACGCGCTGCGCGACATCGCCGGGGTGTCGACCACCGCGATCCATCCCTTCCTCACCAACCGCGACGCGGTGGCAGGCTGCTTCGTCGACCGCCCATCAGTCCTGTCCTCCGACGTGACGGACCTCTTACAAGGTGGCCTCACGCTGTATCCAAGTCGACTGCACGAACCGCATCTGATCCGCTTCGCCCACCTCGACCTCAGCCTGACGGGGGACGCCACCGGCATCGTCGTGGGCTGCGTCGACCGCTTCGTGGAGGTCGAGCGCGGCGGCGAGGTCGAGGTGCTGCCGCACATCCGCGTCGACCTCGTCCTCAGCGTGGTGCCGCCCCCGGACGGCGAGATACCCTACGAGCGCATACGCGCCTTGCTATATGGCCTGCGGGATCTAGGCCTCAACCTCCGCTTCGTGACTGCCGACAGCTTCCAGTCCCGCGACATGCTGCAGACACTCCGGTTTAAGGGCTTCACCACCGGCCTGCGCTCCATGGACCGCACGCCCCTCGCCTACGAGATACTTAAGGCGGCGCTCTACGACCGTCGCGTTGACGTGCCCGAGAACGACGCCTTGTTGAGCGAGCTGCTCTCGCTCGAGGTCGACGCCAAGACCGAGAAGATCGACCACCCGCCCAGCGGGACGAAGGACCTCGCGGACGCCCTGGCCGGCGTCGTATACGGCCTGACAATGCGCCGAGAGGTCTGGTGGCAGCACCAGGTCAATCCGATTGAGGTCGCACCGCGGCTCGTACATCAAGTGAAGCAGCCGCCCGACAGCGAGTTCGCGGCGCTCGATGCGGTCGTCTGACGGTCACCTGCCTAAGCACCCAGGGCGGACCTGCCGCAGGCGACACATCAATCATCCAGTTAAAATGTTTCTTGATGGCGCTCGCTAGTATTCCAGCGCGTCGAAATCCTCGTCGTCGCCATCGAGCAACTTGTCGATGGCCTCGACCTCCTCGTCGATCTCGGCGTCAGAGATATCCTCCGACTGCTCAACCATCGCCGGCGGCGTCTCGTTCTCGAATAGGTCGTCCCGCGGTATCTCGACCCGCTTGATCTTGGCCATGTCGCTAACCGTAGATGCTAATTTGAAGTGTTTTGCTCGGAGCTTTCGGCGCGCTTACGCAAGTTTTCGACGTACCCGTTGAACTCGGTTTCGGACACGTAGCGGACGTCCATGCCACCTTGATGGGGCACGTCGCCTCGTAACGCGTCGTCACCACCGCCGGGTGCCTCGCGCCCGAACAACACGTCCAGTTCGTTGGCACCGCCGCGTACCCAGTCGTTCTTGTCAAAGTCCCAGACGAGGTGCTCCAGCCCACCTGACTCGGTCTCGAACATGTACATCGGCTTCTGGCCGGCGATGGCGTAGATGGGCAATTCCAGGGTCATTTTCTTTTCGACTTGTTGAGAGCGGTGCTACTTCATTCGATAGCTTGGCGACGAGCATGTAGACGGGCGGCTTGAGTGCCATTTCTTTTCTCTTTGTGGGATTAGACCCGACGCTGTGCGAGCCAGGACTATCCGGAACACTCTCCTCAGTTGCCCGTCAGCACCGAGGACCGACCCCCGGGGAAGTGGCGATAGAGTGTTGCAGGTGAGACGCCCACCCGCCTCGCCACATCGGCGACCGAAAGTTCGTGACTGGCGAGAAGGACCTTAGCAGCTTTTAGATCGCCATCCGAAAGCGCGCGAGGGCGTCCGCCCACCTTTCCACGCTTCCTTGCTGCTTCGAGACCCGCTCGGGTCCGCTCCCGGATCAGATTGCGCTCGAATTCGCCCAGCGCGCCCATGAGGTGGAAGAAGAGGCGCCCGGAAGACGTCGTTGTGTCGACAGATTCTTGGATGCTCCTGAGACCAACCCCTCTGCCGTCGAGTTGCTCGCTGATCTCGATCAGGTCTTTCAATGATCGCGCCAATCGGTCAAGCCGCCAGACCAAAAAAGTGTCGCCGTTGCGGAGAACGTCCAGGGCTTGGCCAAGGCCAGGGCGTTCCGCGCGGGCGCCGCTCATCATGTCCTCGTAAACTCGATCGCAACCCACGTCGGACAATGCCGTCCGTTGTAGGTCTAAATTCTGATCATCCGTAGATACGCGGGCATAGCCAACAAGCATGAGACCACCCTCTCAAAACTCGTTAAACAATACCAGGTTTCGAGAGATTATTTCAAGAGACATTTTTGAGAGATATCCGCGGGATGTTTCGGTGGCCGTCGGAATGACCACTCCCATCTCGCAAAAACGATCCTTTTTGAGACAACATTGTAATGACCGCTTTTGGGGGCGAAGCGGACATGCGAAGCGCACTGCCGAACGGCCGATGTTGACCCCAAGCAGACATTGGGGTTTGACGTGGCAGACTATCGCCGAAGCTTGGCGCTTCAACAGCACCGTGCCCAACGAGTGCACGGACCTGGAGACATCGGGCAGCGACGCGAACAATATGGCTTAGGTCAGAACACCCGATTACAGTACGCGCGATGACGACCGACCTAATTCTGAATGAAGCCTCAAACTCGCCTCGGGGGTCGGTGTGAAACCAACATTTAGCTGGGCAACTATTTTCCTCGCGCTGCCGCTGTTTGCCGCGCCGAGCGCCGAAACCTTAGCGCAAAACCGCACGCCCACTGTCACTGTTGCCCAACCCCTTCAACGCAAGATCGTCGAATACGATGAGTTCACAGGTCAGTTCGCGGCAGTGGAGCTTGTCCAGGTGCGCTCGCGGGTCAGCGGCTATCTGCAGGATATACATTTCAAAGAAGGCCAGATCGTCAAGAAAGGCGATCTGCTCGTGCTTATCGATCCGCGTCTCTTCGAAGCCGGGCTCGCCTCTGCAAAAGCTCAGTTGGCGCAAGCGCTCGCCCGGCTGGAGCTTGCGAACCGGCAACTGGCGCGGACCGGCCAGCTGCGAAAACGCGACTTTGTGGCGGCCAGTGCCTACGACGAGCGCGTTCAGGAGCAACGCGTTGCGGTGGCCTCGGTCGCCATCGCGCGTGCTGCGATCCGAACAGCGGAACTTAATCTTTAATTCTGCCGCATCGTAGCACCGGTCGCCGGCCGCATTGGCCGGCGCGAGATCAGCAAAGGCAACCTCGTGGCAGGTGGCGCTGGAAGCGGCAATACGCTACTGACCACGATCGTATCGATAGACCCCATCTATTTCGTCTTCGACATGAGCGAGTCCGATTTTCTCGCCTATCAGCGCGCGGTTCAATCGGGCAAGCTGAAGTCGACGCGTGACGCCATCGAGGTTTTTGGGCGCCTGATCGACGAGCCCGACTGGCCACGCACCGGCCGGCTCAACTTCGTCGACAACCGGATCGACCGCACCGCCGGAACGATCCGGGTCCGGGCGGTCTTCCCGAACAAGGACGGCTTTCTCACACCTGGACAGTTCGGCCGTATTCGCGTGCCCGGCTCGCCGCCATATACCGCGCTGCTCATCCCGGACCGGTCGATCCTCACCGACCAGTCGAACAAGATCGTCATGACCGTGGCCAAGGACGGCACCGTGGTGCCGAAGCGTATCAAACCCGGCCCGATCTATGATGGGCTGCGCGTCGTCCGTTCCGGTCTCTCCGCCGGTGACAGGGTCATTATTAATGGCCTCATGCGGGCCCGTCCTGGCAGCAAGGTGAAGCCACAGAAGGGCGTGATCCGAGGTGCCGGCGAAAAGCGGCCGGGATAGCGACCGATGCGCTTTTCGCATTTCTTCATCGATCGCCCGATCTTCGCCACGGTGTTATCGGTGTTTGTTACGATCATCGGCGCCGTCGCCTATTTGTCCCTGCCCGTCGCGCAATATCCTGAGATCGCCCCGCCGACCATCGAGGTGCGGGCAAGCTATCCTGGTGCCTCGGCCGATGTCATCAGCCAGACCGTCGCAACGCCGCTGGAGCAGGAGATCAACGGCGTCGACAATATGCTCTACATGTCGAGCCAGGCCACGGGCGACGGCCAGCTCACATTGCAGATCACCTTCGCGCTGGGTACGGATTTGGACACCGCGCAGGTTCTCGTCCAAAACCGGGTGGCGATCGCGCAATCGCGCCTGCCCGAGGAAGTCCGGCGCCTCGGCGTGACCGTACGCAAGAGCTCGCCCGACATGCTGATGGTTATCCACCTTAGCTCCCCCGACAAAAGCCGGAACCTGCTCTATATCTCCAACTACGCAACACTACAGATACGCGACGTGCTGGCGCGCATCGACGGTGTCGGTACCGTTCGCGTGCTCGGTGCCCGTGACTATGCAATGCGGATCTGGCTCGATCCCGAGCGCATTGCCGCGCGTGGGCTCACGGCAGGCGAGGTGGTTAAAGCGATTCGCGCCCAGAACGTCCAGGTCGCATCGGGTGTCCTCAACGCCCCGCCGGTACCGAAACCCGGTGCTTTCCAGGTAAATATTGTGGCGTTGGGCCGGCTGCAGGCAGTGCGGCAGTTCCAGAATATTGTCGTCCGCGCGGACGTCGACGGCCGGGTCACGCGGGTGCGTGACGTTGCGCGCGTTGTACTCGGCGCCCAGGACTACACGACGATCGGCTATCTCAACAAACGCAAGGCCTTGCCGCTTCTGGTATTCCAACGGCCTGGCTCGAACGCGCTCGAAACGGCCGATCTCATCAAGAAGAAGATGGCGGAACTCTCCCGCGCCTTTCCGTCCGGCCTGAAATACGACATCGTCTACAATCCGACCGAGTTTATTCAGCAATCGGTCGACGCTGTGATCACGACCATCTTTGAGGCGGTGTTGCTGGTCGTATTGGTTGTCGTGCTGTTCCTGCAATCTTGGCGGGCGTCGCTCGTTCCGATCATCGCGATACCGATTTCACTTATCGGCACCTTCGCAGTGCTCGCAGCGTTCGGCTTTTCGCTGAACAATCTGACGCTGTTCGGCCTGGTGCTGGCCATCGGTATCGTGGTCGACGACGCGATCGTCGTGGTCGAGAACGTCGAGCGAAATTTGCAGCTTGGCATGAGTCCGCGCGATGCGGCGCACGAGACCATGGACGAAGTCGGCGGCGCGCTCGTTGCAATCGCGCTGGTGCTTTCCGCCGTCTTCATTCCAGCCGCCTTCGTGCCCGGTATATCGGGGCAGTTCTTCCGGCAGTTTGCGATCACGATCGCCTCGGCCACGCTAATTTCGCTGTTCGTCTCGCTGACGCTCAGCCCGGCCCTATGCGCCATCCTGTTCAAGCCGCATCGTGAGGACCAAAAGCCCTCGCGGCTCGCCAAGCCCTTCGTCGCCTTTTTCCGGGGCTTCAACACCGGATTCGACCGAGTGGCCACCGGCTATGCAGGGCTGACGCGCAGGCTGGTTCGGGTCGCCGTGCTGGCACTCGTTGCCTACGCTGGCTTCATGGGACTGACGGTGTGGCAATTCTCGCGGGCACCGACCGGCTTCATTCCGGCGCAGGACCAGGGTTATCTTATCACCGTGGTGCAGCTTCCCCCTGGGGCGTCGCTCAGCCGGACCGACGCCGTGGTTCGCCGGGCCACCGCGGAAATCCTCAAGATCCCGGGCGTCGCCAGCGCGGTTCCGTTTGCCGGCCTCGACGGCGCAACATTCACCAACGCCTCCAATGCCGGCGCCATTTTCTCCACGCTCAATAAATTCGCCGAGCGGCAGAAAGCTGGATTGACGCTGCAAAAGATCACCCGGGCCCATTTCCAACGGCTGGGCGCAATCCAGGACGCGTTCATCATCACGATCGCGCCGCCGCCGGTGCGCGGCATCGGCAACTCCGGCGGTTTCAAAATGATGATCCAGGACAAACGTGGACGCGGCGCCCGGGCACTCGAAGCGGCCATACTCGACCTTGTTCAAGCCGCCAACAGCAGCCCCGAATTGCGCGGCGTGTTTTCGTTGTTCAACACCCGCACTCCCAAACTTTTCGCTGTTATCGATCGTGTCAAGGCCGAGATGCTCGGCGTTTCGGTCGAGCGCATTTTCGAAACGCTGGAGGTGTATCTCGGCTCGGCCTTTGTCAACGAGTTCAACTATTTGGGCCGGACTTACCGAGTGACCGCGCAAGCCGATGGGCGTTTCCGCCAAGACGTTCACGCTATCGCCAGTATGAAGACCCGCAACAACAAAGGGCAGATGGTTCCGATCGGCTCCATCACAACGTTCCGCGATCTGACCGGCGCCTACCGCGTCCCACGCTATAACCTCTTCCCGGCCGCGGAGATCCAGGGCAGTACGGCACCGGGCTACTCGTCCGGTCAGGCGATAGCGGCGATGGAACGCCTTGCCGCCTTGCGCCTTCCTGATGGGTTCTCATTCGAATGGACCGAATTGGCGCTGCAGGAGAAGCTTGCCGGGAGCTCGGGCTTGCTCGTGTTCGTGGCGGCGGCGATCTTCGTGTTTCTCCTGCTGGCCGCCCAGTACGAAAGCTGGTCGCTACCGCTGGCCGTGATCCTGATCGTGCCTATGTGCCTGCTCACAGCGGTGACCGGATTGCTATGGCGCGGCATGGACGTGAACATCCTGGCCCAGGTTGGCTTCGTGGTCCTTGTCGGCCTGGCGGCGAAAAACGCGATCCTCATCGTGGAATTCGCGCGTCAGGCAGAGCGTGACGGCAAAAACCGGTTCGAGGCGGCGGTCGAGGCGGCGCGAACCCGGCTGCGCCCGATCCTAATGACGTCCTTCGCATTTATACTAGGTGTAGTGCCGCTGGTGATTGCCTCGGGAGCCGGCGCAGAAATGAGGCAAAGCCTCGGCACAACCGTCTTTTTCGGCATGTTGGGCGTCACGTTGTTCGGGCTCGTATTTACGCCGATCTTCTACGTTACATTGCGCGGCCTGTTCGCGCGCGAACAGCGAACAACAACTCCGCGGCGGGGAGAGGAGAAGTGAGCGCGAAGGCGGGCGAAGGGTGAACGCCGGCGGCACCGCGATGTCTCAAATTGCGGCTGCGCCACGGTCTTGCCAATGTGTGCTTTTGGCTAACTGCGGCCGATAAGAGCACGATCTACGATGTCCGCTTTGCCCCGGAGCGTGTTGCAAAACTCTCGTTGAGTTATGGACCGGAGGGTGATTCTGTCCTTTGGAAGAGGAACATCGACGGGATCGGGCCATGATGGGTCGTGGAGAGCGCGGACAAGGTCAGTTTTTCTACG
>DATKYG010000039.1:0-3242 GCA_035528655.1 Methyloceanibacter sp. | reverse complement strand
GGCGCGCAGAGAATGACGAATTCGTCGCCGCCGAAGCGCGCGAGGAAGTCATGCGGCCTGAGCCGGGTGTCGAGGCGCTGGGCAACGGCCTTGATCAATTGGTCGCCCGTCTCATGGCCCAGCGTGTCGTTGATGTCCTTGAAGCGGTCGATGTCGATATAGGCGGCAATCGCCAGCTCGCCATTGCGCCTCGCAATGTAGCTGTTGAGAAATTGATCGATTTTCTCGACCATATGGACGCGGTTTGGCAGGCCAGACAGGGCATCGTGCTTGGCTTCGTGCCGGGCCTCGAATTCGCGCTGCGCGAGAGCAGCCGAGGCCCGCTTGAGGCGGCCGAACATGGTCATGGACAATAGGCCCGTGAGCAGGACACCGAAAGCGACGAGGGGCAGAATGATCGTCAGCAGCACGCGGCCCGGCTGACGCGAGGTCCAGCTCAAGAAGCCCGCCGCCGCGCCGTCATCGTTGATGAAGGGCTCGGAGATCATCGCCCTGCCCTCTGCCGGCTTCGGCACTAGAGCCAAATCCAAAAGGAGCAGGGAGCGCCCAATCTGGGCGACGAACTCTTCGTCGATGTAAGTGACGCTGAGCAGAAGGTTGGGAGTGCCCTTAAGAAGGCTCATGTCGATGTTGGGGACAATGGTCATCCCGGCAACGACGGCCGGGCGCCCGTCGACGGATACGATGTGCCCGGCCCAGCGCGCGACCTGCACACCAGTCAGGACGTCATAGCGGTTCTTGGTTTCGCTGAACATGTCAGGGCGGGCTCTGAGCGTAGAGCTGTCGCCCCCTCTGATCTCGGCGATCAGCGATTCAAGGGCGGGGCGGCGGCGTTCGAACGCAGTCGGCGCCTCGCGTTGCGCCTCCGACCAGGCGAAGAGCGGCTTGTCCTTGGCATTGAGGATGTAGACCTCGTCCTGCCCGTATGTCTCGGTGAGGAAAATGCCGAAATTGGCGTCAGTGAATTCGAGATCGATCGCGTTATCCGTGATCTTGATGACGGGGTCGTCCCACCAGGCAATGCTCTTCTGTTCGTTCAGAACGCGCAAGATGCTCTCATTGAACGCGTTGTCGAGAAGCGTGCGTTCTCTCTCGACCGCGGTCTGGTTCGAGGACAAGCCGGCATAGGCCATGATCGCAAGCAGGAGCACGCCGAAAAACGCGATCGCCACACCGATGAGGGTAGTCAGTCGGCGGAGGTCACCGCTGATGTGTTTTGTGCTGTCGTATTGTTCCATAAGGACCGCATTTGAAGCACGCGAAAATGGCTGAGCTGTTTCTAGGGCCTAAGCGTTAAGCCTAGGTAGCCGCCAGCTCACTTTTTTCGTCGCATTCAACTCTGGACACGCTGCCGCGGCGCAATCGTCAAAATACGGAATAATCCTACCGTAGCCTGATTAATGAATTGCAGCACAGCCGTTTACCCTCTATTAACTAAGGGCCATTGTGGGGGGGGCCGGTGCTGGCTCCCGCCTAAGAAGTTCGCCTAGACGCGTGTTAGGATTCGAGTCCCAAAATGGCACGTCTTGCCATACGGTCTCGGGCAGAGAGCCCAGAGCTAAAGAAGGCCGCGAGCTCGATAGAGCAGGCGGCCTGGATTGAGCTAGGGTATCTCAACTACACTAGAGCTCATTATGAGCATTACCAGGATCTCCTGGACGAATACCCCGAATTTCAGCTCTGCCTGATCGATGAGGAGACGGGCTATCCGGTCGCCGTCGCCAATAGTGTCCCATTCGCCTGTTCCGGCCCCGATGACCTGCCGGCGGAAGGCTGGGACTGGCTGGTTGAGACCGCCGCTCGCACGAAGCGTACGCAGGCGAATATGCTTGGCGCCTTGGCCGTTTCGGTGCCGGCCGTTCATCGCTCCAAGGGTTATGCGCGGGTGATGATTCGCTCTCTCCTCGCCCTCGCGGAGTCCAAGAAACTCAACGGTGTCGTGGTGCCGGTGCGCCCCACGGGCAAAGTGCGCCATCCGTGGGTTCCGATCGCCGATTACGTGACTTGGAAAGACGACAAAGGGCGTCACTACGACCCCTGGCTCCGCAGCCATCTCGCCTCCGGTGGCAAGATTGTCGGGCCGTGCGAGCGGTCGATGACCGTACACGAGCCCATTGGCTTCTGGGAAAACTGGTCGAAGAAACGCTTCGAGGAAACGGGTCAGTATGCGCTTAAGGGTGGCATCGCACCGGTCCAGATCGACGTCGATCGACAGACCGGGACCTACGAAGAGCCCAATGTGTGGATGTCCTATTCGTGAGCCTTGCGGCTCAGTCGGGGTCCGCTCCTAACCAATGTCCAATCCAGTGAAGTCCGTGACGGTTGCCGCCGCATCCCTTTAGAGTGCGGTCATGGCAGCCCCCCAAACTGTTATCGGCGTCGTGCTCGCTGGCGGACGATCGAGCCGCATGGGCGGCGGCGATAAATGCCTTGAGCCGCTCGGCGGCAGGCCGCTGCTCTCCCATGTCATTTGCCCGGCTAGGGCCGCAAGGCGCCGACATCGTCATCAGCGCCAACGGCGACCCGCTCGCGGGCGCGGCGGCGGCGCTTGCCTGGGTGGCGGCAAATCGCCCCGACGTTTCCTGCGCCGTCACCGTTCCCGGAGGACACCCCGTTCATTCCCGGCGATCTCGTGACGCTCCTCGTGGAGGCTTGCGGCGGCACCATGATGGTGGCGCGATCGGTAACGGGCGTGCATCCGGTGGCCGCGTGTGGCCTGTCGGCATGGTGGACGATCTCAAAGTTGCCCTGGCTGACGGCTTCCGCAAAGTGAGCCGCTGGGCGGAGATGCAAGGCGCGGCGGAAGCGTTCTTTGCGCCGGTCGAGATCGATGGGCGGCCGGTCGACCCGTTCTTCAACATCAACTGGCCGGAGGATCTCGCCGCGGCGGAAGCGCTGTTGGCGCGGGAGCGGTCCAAACCGTCCTAAGCCGGCTAGGCCACGTCGCTTTCGAGCTTGCCCTTGACGCGATGGGGGTGGGTGAAGAGCTCGAACCCGTCTTTGCGGGCGATGGCGACGAGGGTCATGCCGCATTCGTCGGCCATGCGCACGGCAAGCGCCGTCGGGGCCGACACGGCGGCGACGATGGGCGCGCCGATGGCGGCGGACTTCTGCACCATCTCAACCGAGACGCGGCTCGTCAGCACGACGAGGCCCTGTTCGGCGGTGGTGCCGTCTCGGGCCAAGGCGCCGGCGAGCTTGTCCAGCGCATTGTGGCGGCCGACATCCTCGCGCACCGCAAC
>DATKYG010000038.1:0-2798 GCA_035528655.1 Methyloceanibacter sp. | reverse complement strand
CATGTCTTCGGCTTCTTCGATGTAATGCGTGGTGAGGATGATGGTCACCCCGGAATCGCGCAACAAGCGCACGGTCTGCCACATATCCTGGCGGAGCTCGACGTCGACGCCGGCGGTCGGCTCGTCGAGGAACAGGATCTCGGGCTCGTGCGACAGCGCCTTGGCGATCAGGACGCGCCGCTTCATGCCGCCGGAGAGCGTCATGATCCTGCTGTCGCGCCGGTCCCACAAGGACAAATCCTTCAGCACCTTTTCGATATGGGCCGGGTCCTCCCGCTTGCCGAACAGCCCGCGGCTGAACGACACGGTGTCCCACACGGTCTCGAAGGCGTCCGTGGTCAACTCCTGCGGCACGAGCCCGATCATCGACCGCGTGGCGCGGTAGTCGGTGATGATGTCGTGGCCGCCGACCAGCACCGTGCCGGCCGATGGATTGACGATGCCGCAGATGATGCTGATCAGCGTCGTCTTGCCGGCGCCGTTCGGGCCCAGCAAGGCGAAGATCTCACCCTTCTTGATCTCCAGATTGATGTTCTTCAGCGCCTCGAAACCCGAGGCGTAGGTCTTGGACAGGTTCGAGACGGAAATGATCGGCTGCATGACAGATCGTCGCTCACGTCTCGCTCGGGCGCAGAGTCTCGTTGGGATGTCGTCTGATCGGTGGAGGGAGGGGCCAGTCGACCGCAATTGACCAAGTTGCGCAAGGTTTAAGCGGGAATCCAGTCGGCAATGCGGCGGGCGACGGCCTCGGCCCCGGGCTCGATGGGGAGCATGTGGCCATGCTCCGGCTCCTGCCAAAACGTCGCGCCCGGATAGGACGCGGCCGTGGCACGCGCGGTTGCGAGCGACACGAGCTTGTCGGCGGCGCCGGAGAGGCAGAGCACGGGGCAGCGAACCGCCTTGGTTTCGACCGCGGTCGCACGCGAGCGGTCGAACATCCAGAAGAACAGCTCGAAATAGGCTTGCCCCGATTCCGGCCCGAACCGGTCGAAGGCGCGTCTCTGCTGCTCCTTCGGCACCCGATTGAGCGAATAGAAGCAGGCCAAGTTAAAATCTGGATGAATGACGGTCTTCCAGAAGGCCCCGATCGTCATCAAATCGATGTCGAGCTGCCTCTCGCTGTCGGTTGCCGGCAGAATGCCGAAACGCGGCGCCGGGCTGACCAGAACCAGCGCGCGGGCCATTCCAGCCGCAGCCCGTTGCTGGGCGAGCACCGCTCCCATGGAATGGCCGAGCAGGACCGGCGGGGTGGGAAATTTGTCCAGAAATTTGACCAGCTGGGCGCGATAGTCGGCGATGCCCACGCCAACGAGCTTGGTATCGGCCGATGCCTTGTCCTGACCATGCCCGATTAGGTCTGGAGCATGGCAGGTCCAGCCCCGGCCTTCGAACACCCCGCGAAATTCATCGAAGCACCAGCCGCCGGCCGAAGCGCCATGCAGCATCACGATGTCCTTGGCCATGTCCCCTCCCTTTTCAGGCCTTATGGCCCTTCCCTCAGCCTATCGCGCATCAGGGCCGCGAGCCCGGCGCCGGTGCTGGTCACGGGAACCCAGTCGACGCGCGCGAGCGCCGAGCTGTCGGCGACCAGGGGGCGCGAGAACAGCCGATAGGCGTCGGCCTGTCCCATGGCCTGAAGTGCTGCTTGCAAGACCGGGCCCGGCACCGGGAAGAGTGCCGCTCGCCGCCCGAGACCGCGCCGCATGGCCATGACCATTTCGCCCACGGTCAGCTTCTCGCGATCGGCGACGATGAAGGGACGTCTGAGCCCGTCCGGCGCCGCCAGAACCTTGGCCACGGCTTCAACCAGATTGTCGAGCGAAAGCAGCGAGCGGCGAGCTTTGAGCGCGGCCAAAGGCAGCGGATAGGGTGAGCGGGCAAGCTCAAGCAGCCGCGCCATGTTGCCTTGCACGCCTTTGCCATAGACAAGCACGAGCCTGAGCGCGACCCAATCGAGATTGGTCAGGGCCAGTCCCTGCTCCGCCGCGAGCTTGGAGCGGCCATAGGCGTCGGTAGGTTTTGGCTCGAATTCCTCCGTCAACACGCGCTCGGAGGTCCCTCCGGCTTGCGCCCGGATCGAGGACAGAAACACGAAGCGCTTGACGCCGGCCCGTTCCGCCGCGCGCGCAAGCTTGATCGTGGCCTCGGTGTTGAGCAGCCGATAATCGTCCTCGGGCACGCCGGACATGGTCTGCGCGATGCCGGCGGAGTGGATCACGGCGTCGACCCCGGCCAACGCCTCCGACATGTTGTAGGGCGTGCCGAGATCGCCGATCAGCGCACTGGCGCAATCGAGGGGGACGCCGCTCGGCCGGCGCAGGAGCACGCGCATGCGGTAGCCGCGGCGTGGCAGCTCCCGCAAGAGATGCTGGCCGATGAAGCCAGTGGCCCCGGTCAGCGCGACGAGGGGCTTATGGGACATAGCGGGAGCCGTCGCCGCCACTCCTCTGTTCCGCCGCGCAACGCTCGTTGCGCGCCTCGCCCGGCCCGGGTTCGGGCCCAGCGAGGCTGATCTTAGAACTGGAGCGTCATTTGGGCGAATTTTCGAGTGACAGACGCAGGATCTTGTCGTCACCGTCGTCGGTCACGGCATAGAGCGAGCCGTCGGGAGCCTCGGCCACGTCGCGAATACGGGCGTTCATGGGAATCCGCTCCTCGTCGACGATTTTCTCGCCATCGAGGGTAAGGCGAATAATCGCCTCCGACGACAGCCCGCCGATCAGAAGATTGTCCTTCCAACCCGGAATCGCCTCGCCGGTATAGAAGGTCATGCCAGAGGGTGAGATGACCGGCGTCCA
>DATKYG010000037.1:0-38673 GCA_035528655.1 Methyloceanibacter sp. | reverse complement strand
AACATCCGCCCGATCGAACTCATCGACTCCCCGCGCTGCCAGCGATCCCAAATCTCCGCCTTCTGCTTCTCCGTGAAATAGATCCGTCGGCGATAGCCCATCCTGAACACTCCATCTTTCCTCAAAGATTGAAGTGTTGCGGCCACCCTTTGAACCCGCCACCCAAAGCGGATCTTCTGATCAAACGAGCGCGCTTCAACTTATGCAAGCACGGAAACGTGATGTCGCGCGAAACTTGCATAAGCTTTGGATAAGGCCGACAGTCTAGGCACTGCACGCCGGAACCTAGGCGCTGGCGGTTAAGACTGCCGATTAAGTGCGGCCCTCTTTCCAAATCTCAGCACACCAGATCATCCCCCACGGTCCAGACCCCCGCGGCCTCTCGGCCTGCGAGGTCGTCGTACGCAAGAGAACTCGACCCAGCGGTCAAGTTCACAAATGGAGTGTGATATGAAAAATCTAAGTCGAAGGCTCTTACTCATCCTGACACTGTTGTTGCCCGCCATGGCGCTTGTAAGCAGCGCTTCTTTCGCCGCGGCCAAGGTCGAAGCGACTATCTTTTCCTATGACGGCAAAGACTTTGTTCGGACCCAAACCACCTTGAGCGCAGAAGGTCAATCGGCCACCAATACAAAACTTGACCGTGATAGCGCTGCTTACAAAGCCTTGGTCGAAAAACGCTCCTTCGCTGGGCCAGTGACCCTTTTTGGTCATGACTACCAAGCCGACTACGCACCGCTCACCGGTGAAAACGGTGACTTGACCGGGGCCCTGTTTGTGGGCGTACCGAAATAGTCGACGCTGTCAGCGCACCTCAACCCTAACCCCCGGCGCTCTTTCCCTGCGCCGGGGCTTTGCCAAGAGGTCTCCCATAAACGATTTCTTCGATCGCAGAACCCAATCCGTTCTGACGAACCACGGGGTCATTTCGTATACCCCAAGCCGATTGCCCGGCATCCTCTCATTCCTGCTCACTGGCGCGCTGTTTATGGCGGTGCTGTTCTTGACATTCAGTCAGGCGTTCGCCGACGATCGCGACTGCGCCGGTACTAGTATCACCGGTACGCGCAGCGGTTGTCAGCCTGTCAAGACACCTGGGGCTGGAGGCAGATCAATGCCGCCACCTTCTTGTGGAGCGTCTTTTCCGTCCGCTTGGTGACGCTCGTGGGGCGGCAGTTCTCCCCCGGCAGCGTTTGCACCTTTATAGATCGATTTGCATGTAGAGACTAAGGGCAAACAACCGAGGCTTTGGCTACGACTGCAACTGGCAATGCATGCCGGGTTGCTTCGTGGGCTTCAAACTCGCCTGCATTCGCTTATGGCTGTGCGTTTATGAGCCCACGGCTTAGGTAAAAATCAGCAGCCTTTAAAGTAGGGGGGCGCCGCGCGGCTCAACCCAACTATACTTGCAGCGAGAGCAGCCTTAAGTCGCTTTTTGAAAATGCTACGCTCAGCTTCAACTTCGAAAAAGGTAACAAAATGCCTCAAGCGACGGCCCATCCAGGAGACCCGCATTACATCACTCGGAGCGGGTGGTTACGCGCTGCCGTCCTTGGCGCGAATGACGGGGTCGTTTCCGTCTCCTCCCTGATCATAGGTGTGGCTGCGGCCGATCCGAACCCAGGCACAGTCGTCATCGCCGGCATAGCGGGGCTCTCGGCGGGTGCAATGTCGATGGCTGCAGGCGAATATGTATCCGTTTCTTCGCAATCCGACACGGAACGGGCCGACATCGCACGAGAAACCAAAGCATTGCAGGAGCTCCCGGACGCCGAACTTGCGGAACTCGCGGCCATTTATCGAGAGAAGGGTCTTAGTGAAAAGACCGCCCTAGTGGTTGCTAAAGAGCTCACTGCGCACGACGCGCTTGGAACGCATGTGCGAGACGAACTCGGGCTGTCAGAGGTACACGCGGCCAACCCACTTCAGGCCGCGTTCACATCGGGCGTAACGTTCAGTGTCGCGGCCGCGATCCCCTTGTTGGCTGCAGTTGCAGCACCCGCAGGTTTGATCATTCCGGTCGTCCTTGTTGTCACTGTCATCACGTTGGCTGCTCTTGGCGCGTTGGGGGCAAAGGTGGGCGCTGCCCCGGTTTTGCGCGCTACGATGCGTGTGGTGATGTGGGGATTGTTCGCAATGGCTGTCACTGCGGGCGTGGGCTGGCTTTTTGGTGTCAGCGTCTGAGTCAGACCCGCAAATCGCTACAATTACTGGCTGCTTTGTCCTGTCCTGGGCGGGAGATATGAGGCCCCTCACTTTTACGGGGTAGCAAAGGCAGCAATAAGAAAAGACCCCGCCACTTGGGACAGTGGGCGGGGCCTTCCGTGGGAGTGCTTAGGATCATTCGCGGTTGTAGCCTAGCAACTTTGGCGTGTCCGGCAAGTGGCTTCCGGCGGTCTCAGCTTGGGAGGCGTAGGTACCGAGGGACTTGTCGCAAGCCCCAAGATTTCGTGGGCGCTGCCCGATCCCCCGATTTAGACGAGCGCTTGTGCCTCCTTCCGGCCAGCACCTAAGTGCAATCTCACCCTGTGTGTACCGAAAACCTAAATCCCAACGTAGTGGTGATGAAGTCCGCCGAGAATACGGTGCGACCCAATGCTTCCGGTCCCCTGAATGGCGCGAGAGACCGGTGCATCTTGAGCTAAGGACCAGTGCGCTCTGATGCTGTTGTAATAGTGAGCATAGGCGCGCAGGATTCGCCGCAGATGCGCCTCGCTCAGGACGATGAAGTGGTCGACACGCTCCCGCCGGATTGAGCCGATGAGACGCTCGGTAGAGCCATCCCCTGCGCACCGGAACAGGGAATTTTCTGGAGCTAACAGGGAATTGTTTCCCGCAGAGCAGTGAATAATTCAGCTAATCAATGCGGATGGGGTTTTCGGTACACACAAGGGAAAATCGCTGGCCAAATCTCCAGCGGATGAAATTTTCGGAAAGGACAGGCTGACGCCGGTTGAGCCTTCGCGGGAGTTCTCTTGCGAAGGCTCTCTTTCCTTGGCAAGCAATCGTTGACCCAGCTCAATGTCAGGTTCCGGTGCGTCGGCCATAGGCTAAATGTCACGTATCGCGGGCACAGGTGCGGGGTGCGGCGATTTCCTCAAGCCACATTTCAGCGATACATATCCTTGCCATGCCCGCCGAAGCGCGACCCCAAACCCATCTTTATCGCTTCACCAAGACCTTCCTGGTGCTGGGGGAGATCTCGGCGCGGTGGCCGGTCCGCGCGCTGGCGGTCCTGATCGCGCTGTCGACGCTGATGGCGGTCGGTCTTCTCAGGGTGGAGACCGACGACGCCCTCGACCAGTTCCTGCGGTCCGCGACGCCGGACTATCAGGCCTTCGAGGCGTTGCGGGAGCGCTTCCCGGCAAGCGACCTCGATGTTTATCTCGCCGTGGATGGACGGGATCTCCTGAGCCCCGAGCATCTGGGACAAATGCAGGATCTCACATTCGATCTGCTGCTGTCGGACTCGGTGGAGTCGGTCGTCTCGGTGTTTTCATTGCGAGAACCGCTGCGCGCCGGCAGCTTGCCTGCTCCCATCATACCGGACGACCTAGAGCAGGCGCCCGAAGCGCTGTCAGATCTCGGCGCGCGCCTCGATGAGCATCCGTTGGCGCATGGCCGCCTTATTTCCAAGTCCGTCGAGGCGAACCGCCTGGCCCTGTTCCTGGTGGCGCTCAGCCGCGATGAGGTCGCCGCGCGCGGCCTGCCGACCATTATCGGCGAACTCAGGACCATCGTGAGCGAAAGTGCCGCTGCGGCTGATCTCCGGCTCGGGCTGTCCGGCATGCCGGTGATGAAGGCGGAAGTGATCGAAAGCACGCGGCGCGACATTCTCGTGTTCAACGGCGTCGGGCTCCTGGTCGGCGCTGTGATCCTTGGCTTGTTCTTTCGCCGCTGGCGGCTCGTGCTGATTGCCAATGTGCCGGCCCTGTTGGCGACCATTTGGTGTCTCGGACTGTTCGGCTGGACGGGGACGCGCATCGATCCGCTGATGAACGCCGTAATGCCGCTCGTGCTCGTGGTCACGTTCAACAACGCGATGCACTTTCTGTTCGCGGTCTGCCGCAACCTCGACGCGGGCGCGACCAAAGCCGCAGCGATCCGGCAAGCCATTACCGAGGTCGGGCCCGCCTGCGCGCTGACCTCGATAACAACCTCGATTGCGCTTCTGTCTCTTGCGCTGAGCAGCTCGGTCCTGATGCGCGCGTTCGGGCTGATGGCGGGGCTTTCCGTGCTCATGGCGCTCGGCATCGTGCTCGCGGTCATGCCGATGCTGGCCGCTTTGTTTCTCAAGGATGGCGGTCCCAAATATCTGGCGGACGGCCGCGCCAGGAGCAGTGTCGCGCTTCTTGATCGAGCGGCAGCTGCGATCAGCGCCGCGGTCGCCAAATGGCCGAAGGCTATTGCGGTGACCGGCGTGGCGCTGACGGCGCTCTTCGCGCTGGCCTATCTCCAGCTGGAACCGCGCTATCGGCTGAGCGACATGCTGCCCGACCAGGGGACGGCGGCGACGGTCCTCGATCGCATCGAGGAGCGGCTGGGCGGCCTGTTTCCCTTGAGCGTCATGGTGGAATGGCCGGACGATCTCGAGCCGCAGTCGGAGGCGGTCCGCACGGCGATCCAAGAAGTCCACGAGACGCTGGAGCGGCACGCCGCCGTGGGCAAGGTCAACTCGCTCCACGATCTTCAGCGCTGGGCGGAGTCCGGCGGTCTGTCGCCTGACGAAGCCAGCGCGCGCCTCAGCGAGACGGTGCCGCCTGTCGTCATGTCGCGCTACGTGAATGCGAAACGCCATGCCGCCTTGGTCTCCGGCTACATTGGTGACCTTGAAGCCAAGGAGGTGCTAAAGCTCCAGAGCGAGATCGAACCGGAACTCGCCGCCGTGCGCGCGCGCCATCCGGGGTTCACAATGACGCTGACGGGGCTCGCCAGCGTCGGCGCCACGCGATCGACGGGCATCATCAACCAGCTGAGCTTTTCGATGCTGGGCGCGGTCATCGTCGTGATCGCGGTGATCGGCTTGGCGTTCCGCTCCGTCTTCTTCGCCGGACTCGCCATCATCCCGAATCTGTTCGCACTGTTCGCGACAGGCACATGGCTGACATTCGTGCATGGCGGGCTAGACTACGCCACGATCGTCGGCTTGACGGTCGCTTTCGGACTTGCGGTCGACGACACCATCCATGTGCTCAACCGGTTCGAGCTCGAGAAGCAGCAGTCCAACAGCACACTGATTGCCATCGATCAGACTATGCGCGTGATCGGTGCGGTTCTGATCCTAACGACGGTCGTGCTTCTCGCCGGCCTTTCGGTCACCCAGCTCAGTGCCGTGCCGCCGACCCGCCAATTCGGCTTGATCTGCCTTTCGACGCTGATCTTCGCGCTGCTTGCGGACCTGGTCATACTGCCCGGGCTGATCCTGGTATCGTCGCGTCGGCAAGGCCGTTCGGCCGTGCCGCGCGACACCAAAGCAAGCCTAGCCGTCGCAGCGGGCCACAACGACGACAAGCAATCTGGGAGACATGAATGATAGCGTGGAACTGGCGACTGCTCTTGGCGCCGCTCGCCCTTGGCCTATCCCTTGGCTTGTGCCTGGAGACGGCGGCCGGCGCGACGTCCTTGGAGGGCGTGTGGAGCGGCAGCGGCATGGTCAATCCGAAGGACGGCGCGCGTGAATCCGTGCGCTGCCGTCTCAGTTACAAGCAGGAGAGCGAAAAGGTCTTTGGCCTGACGGCGACTTGCGCGACGCGCTCGCGCAAGATCCAGCAAACGGGACAGCTGCTCAAAGTCGGTCCGGCAACCTATGTCGGCGATTTCTATAACCCCGGATACGATATTTCGGGGCGTGTGCGCGTCGTCGTCAACGGCTCCGCCCAGACTGTGACGTTCAAAAGTGCCAGAGGCAGCGGCAGCGTAAATTTGCGTAAGCGCTGATCGCTTGACCTTTCCCGTATGGTTTTCCGTGGCCTTGCGATGGTTTAGGCTTGTCCCTTCCCCGCGCCCCTCGCGAAGCGTTCAGGTGAAGGCAAAGATGCGCCCCTCATCGCCCTTTCGGCTCCTCGCGCGAATTGCCTTTATCGTCATCCTGGTGCGAGATCGCCTTGCTGAACTTGAACAGCGGGCCGCCGTTCAGTGCCGAGAAGGTCTGTCCGTCGAGCTCGAACTCCACCGCCATCACCGAGCCCGCCGGCATGTGATGAATGTCGTGCCCTTCTTTGCCGTAACGGCTGACGGTCTTGATCTTAGAGTTGTCGAAGATGGCGCAATAGAACTTGGCGGCATCCTCGGCCTCAGTGTCGAACCACAGGCAAGGCGCGATCTTTTGCGGGGCGATCGTCATGGTTGGGCTAGTCCTTGGTTACGCGAGGAAACGTTCGAGTTTGTCGAAGCAGCCGGTCCAGCCTTCGCGGTGACGATCCCGCGCGGGCTCGTCGAAGAACTGCTCGTGGATCAGGGTCATGAGCGTGCCGTTGCCGTCAGGGGCGAAGAGGATGGTCACGAGCGACCCCCGCTCCGGCATGGTGCGCCAGGCCCAGGTGAACACGAGCTTCTCGTTGGGCACCACCTCGCGATAGACGTCGCTCACATGATGCTCCTCGCCGTCCTCGGTGTGGAAGGTGACCGCGTAGTGGCCGCCGACCCGCACGTCAGCCTCGGCGTGGGTCACCGGCCCTGTATCCGGGCCGAACCATCTCACGATTTTTTCGGGGTCGGTCCAGGCGGCGAAGACTTTTTCGGGCGTGGCATTGAGACGACGTTTGAGGGTGAGGCTTGGTTTGGTTGCGAGGTTGGCTTGGGCGGGCATGGGTCGTTCTCCACAAAGGCCGCGAGCCGGTCGAGTTGCTCGGACCAGAAGCGCTGATAGTGGTTGAGCCAATCCATGGCCTGCTCCATGGGCTCGGCGGTCAAGCGGCAGGTGACGGTCCGGCCGGTTTTCTTGCGTGCGATCAGCCCCGCGTCCGACAGCACATTGAGATGCTTCAGGATGGCCGGCATCGACATGGCGAAGGGCTCGGCAAGCTCGCTGACCGAGAGCGCCTTGTGCGTTTCGAGTTGCGCCAGCAGCGCCCGTCGCGTCGGGTCGGCCAGGGCGGCGAAGGTGCGGTCTAGGGTGGCGTCTTGATACTTAACCATAAGGTTAAGTTTAGAGCCCGATTGGCCAGCCTGTCAATCGGGCAAGCGAAGATGGCTAGGGAGGTTCTTGGCCCCTTTTGGCGCTGCATTAATCGGGCATGCGCCAAGTTGACAGGCGGGGCGGTCCTCCATATGTTCCGGCCAAGTTCTCGGGGCGGCTCTTTGCCGCCCCGAGCTGTTTTTTGCCAAGCGATGGATGCATTGCCATGAAGGTCAAGAATTCACTGAGGTCCTTGCGCGCGCGCCATCGGAACTGCCGGGTGGTGCGCCGCCGCGGACGGCTGTACGTCATCAACAAGACCAACCGCCGCTTCAAGGCCCGCCAGGGCTAAGCCTGGGCTCTTACACTCCGGGCTTCTCCTGGCGATTTCGCGCGGAATTGCTTTGACGCCTCCTGCGCCGCCCCCTTACCTTTCCAGCATGTGGCAAGACCTCAAATCGGTGGGCGTTGCGCTTGTGCTGTGCGCAGCGGCTTGCCTCGGCTCTTCGAGCGCGCCCGCGCTGGCGGGCCCGCCCATGGTCTTGGCGCAGATCTATCTCGACACGCTGGGTGACGACCCTGAAGAGGGCGAAGCGCCCGCCGTAGGCGAGCCTCACCTGAATCTACCGGGCCTCGATGGGGACTTGGACCTGCCCGGGCTGGACGGGGGCCCCCAGTCAGCCGTGCCGCGAGGGGCGCAGCCGCAAGGAACCGAGCCGGTCTTGCGGCCAGACCTCAAGGACAATGCCGACGAGACGGCGCCGCCGCAATCCGCCGAGGAAACCAAGGACAATAAGCTCAACAAGCTCGACCTCGAGCTCGGCGAACTGCCGCTCATCGATCCGCTGGACCGGCCGAAACTGCTGGCGCAGCTTTATGAGCAGCTCGGCGCGGCGCGGGATGCCACGTCCGCCGAGCCGATCATGCAGGCTATCGAGGAGCTCTGGACGGTCTCGGGCAGCGACACGGTCGACTTGCTGATGAGCCGGGCGGCGCAGTTCGCCAATGAGGCTGAGATCGATCTCTCACTCTCCATCCTCGATGCGGTTGTCGACATTGCCCCGCAAGAGGCCGAGGTCTGGGCTTTGCGCGCCAAGGTGAACCTGCTCAAGGGCAAGCCCGAGCGCGCGCTGGCCGATCTCAGGCGCGCTCTCAGTCTCGATCCCATGCACTATCGGGCGATCAACGATCTCGGCCTGGTGCTGGAACGGTTGGGCGCCAAGAAGGAAGCGCTTGAAGCGTATCGCCGGGCGCTCGTCATCAATCCCTATCTGGAGGGTGCGCGCGAGGGCGTCGAGGCGCTCGCCCGCGAAGTCGAAGGCCAGGATATCTAAGCGGCCGACACCTGACGGCGTCACCTGACGCGCCGCATTCGCCCATCTCACAGAGACAGACTGCTAGTCGTCGTCCGAGCCGTCGCCGACGGTTGCGATGCGCAGCAGATTGGTGGCGCCTTGCGTGCCGAGCGGGACGCCGGCCGAGATGATGACCTGCTCGCCGGGGAGGGCGAAGCCTTCCTGGTAGGCGATACGGCAGGCCTTCTCCACCATGTCGTCGAGATCGCGCGGATCGTCGGTCAACACGCAATGCAGACCCCACACTAGGGCCAGCTTGCGCCCGGTATGGGGGATGGGCGTCAGGGCCAGGATCGGCTGCTGGGGCCGCTCGCGCGCGGCGCGCAGCGAGGTGGCGCCGGTGGCGGTGTAGCAGACGATCGCCGCCAGTTTCAGGGTCTCGGCCACCGTGCGGGCCGCGGCCGAAATGGCGTCGGACTCGGTGGCTTGCGGGTCGATGCGCTGGGCGTGGATGATCGCGGCATAGAGCGGATCGCGCTCCACTTCCTTGGCGACGCGGTCCATAGTGGCCACGGCCTCGACCGGATATTTGCCGACCGCGGATTCAGCCGAGAGCATGACCGCGTCGGCGCCTTCGAACACGGCGGTAGCGACATCGGAGACTTCAGCCCGGGTCGGGACCGGCGCGTAAATCATCGATTCCAGCATCTGGGTGGCGACGACCACGGGTTTGCCGGCATTGCGGGCGGCGCGGCTGATCTGCTTCTGCAGGCCGGGGACCTTCTCCACCGGCATCTCCACGCCAAGATCGCCGCGCGCCACCATGATGCCGTCGGCGAGCTCGATGATCTCTTTGAGATGATTGACCGCGGACGGCTTCTCGATCTTGGCCATGATGGCGGAGCGGCCGCGCGCGATCTTGCGCGCCTCGGCGACGTCCTCGGCACGCTGCACGAAGGACAGCGCGACCCAGGCCACGCCGAGAGACATGGCGCATTCGAGGTCGGCGCGGTCCTTGTCGGTCAGTGCGCCCATCGGGATCACGGTGTCGGGTAGGCTAATGCCCTTGCGGCTGCCAAGCACGCCGCTGGTCATCACCTCGGCGTCGATGCGGACATCGCTCGCCTCGACCACGCGGAGCTTGAGCTTGCCGTCATCGAGAAGAAGCGTGTGGCCTTTCTCGACGGCCTCGAAGATTTCCGGATGCGGAAGCTGCACGCGGCCTAAGCCGCCGATGGCCTCGCGGCGGACGAAGCTCAGAATATCGCCTTGCGTCAGCCGGATGGCGCCGGACTCGATCTTGCCGACGCGGAGCTTGGGGCCCTGCAAGTCAACCAGGAGGCCGATGGGTCGGGAGAATTCAGTTTCCAACTTGCGGGCGATGGCGTGCACCTCGCGCAAGCCGTCATGGGTCGCGTGACTCATGTTCACGCGGAACACGTCGGCGCCCGCCTCGAACAGGCGCCGCATCATCTCTTCGTTGGTGGAGGCAGGACCGAGCGTGGCGACGATCTTGACCCGGCGGTTACGCCTCATTGGGACTTTGCTTCACCATCCGGATCGGTAAGACGGACGGTCCAGTCCCGCTCCTCGCCGGTGTCGACTTCGAAGAATCCGGTACGTTTGTGGCCACGCCTTTCACAGTCAGCGGTGTCTCGGATGGTGAAGGATTTGTCGTCGGTGCACATGAAGAGCCTGCCGGCCCATTCGCCGCCGCGATCGTAGTCGACCGCGTGGATGTAGTAGAAGCGGCCAATCAGCACGCCCTTGAGCAGCGTCTCGCAAGTGTGGGAAGCGATGTTCCACCACCCTTCGCTGGCCCAGCCTTCCATGTCCTTGTAGCCGATCGAGACGCCGACGCGGCTCGCGGTGGTGTTGCACAGCTTGAGATCGGCATGCGCCGGCGTGGCCCCGAGCCACATGGCGAGGCCGAACGCCACGAGCCCGCAGAGCTTCCACCGGGCGCGGCGGAGTGCGGATCTGGGCGTTGCCGCCAAATCGTGGGTCGCAGGTGAAGTCAACATCCGTCTCTCAAGTCTGAAGTCCGGTTAACGAATTCCGAAAGGTAGCATCGAATTGGTTGCATTTCTCTGACCGGCCGGAGTCGATTATAAAGGCAGTCTGACATCGTCAAACACGCTCAAAATCGTGAGTAGATGTGCCGCAACCTGGGCTTTTGGCGTTAGTTGTTGCCGCGTTGCGGAGCGGAAGCAGTTAGAAGGGCGCGACAAGGATCGCGGGGAGTTGAGACTGGGCACACTTGTACAAGAAGAATCGGGCGAAAAGCCATACCGGAACATCACAGGGGATCTGAGCCTTGGCCTCCTTATCCTGTGCGATCACGCGGAAAACCGGATTCCCGAGGAATATGGGACACTTGGCCTCAGGCCTGAGGACCTCCACCGGCATATCGCCTTCGATCTGGGGGCGGCAGGCGTGGCGGCCAGGCTTGCCGAGGCGCTCGGCGCGCCGGCGGTCTTGAGCCGCTTCTCCCGCCTCCTGATCGACCCGAACCGGGGGCCCGACGACCCGACCCTCCTCATGCAGCTCTCCGACGGGCTGGTGATTCCCGGCAATGTGGGCTTGAGGCCTGACGAGATCGAGGCGCGGATCGAGCGCTTCCACAGGCCTTATGATCAGGCCGTCGGCCGGGCGGTCGAAGCGGGCATCGCTGCGGGCAAGCCGCCGGTGATCGTCTCCATCCATAGCTTCACCCAAGCCTGGAAGGGCGTGGCGCGGCCCTGGGCCGCCGCGGTGCTGTGGGACAAGGATCCGCGCTTCGCGCTGCCTCTGCTCGATGCCTTGCGGACCATTCCCGATGTCGAGGTCGGCGACAACGTGCCGTATTCGGGCCAGCTCAAGGGCGATACGCTTTACCGGCACGCCACGATGCGCGGTCTGGCGCACGCGCTGATCGAGCTGCGTCAGGATCTGATCTTCGGGGAAGAAGGGCAGGCCGAATGGGCCCACCATCTCGCCCGGGTCGTGCCGGAGGCGCTCAGCGCCGGCAAGCGGCTCCACGAGATCGAGCATCATGGCTCCAACACGATCGCGGGCATCGATACGAAGAAGGGATGCGGACATCATGGATGACAAGACGCGGACGGAACTCGAGGCGGCGGCGTTCCGGCGGCTGGTCGAGCATTTGCGTGAGCGCAGCGACGTGCAGAATATCGATTTGATGGAGCTCGCCGGCTTCTGCCGGAACTGCCTGTCGACTTGGTATCTCGAGGCCGCCGACGAGCGGGGAGTCGCGCTCAGCAAGGATGCGGCGCGGGAGATCGTCTACGGCATGCCCTATGAAGACTGGAAGGCGAAGTTCCAGACCTGATGGGTCGTGGTCGCGCGTCGCGAGGCCAAGATATTATAAAAAAAGCAATAGGTTATGATGCCGTCGCGGGCATTGCTGCGCGACCGACGGCACGGGCGCCGGGGGCTCTGGATAACCGGGAAAAGCGCCGCTGCCGCCTTGCTGCGGTCGACGATCGGGACCAATCTCGTTTCATCGAATCATCACAAATCTCCGAGGGTCCCACCGTGTCGCTTCAGTCATCAGCCAAAGATCAACTACGTACCATTGTCTCCCGCATCGAGCGGCTGGAGGAGGAGAAGGCGGCACTGTCCGTGGATTTGCGCGAGGTCTATGCCGAGGCCAAAGGCAACGGCTTCGACGTCAAGGCGCTGCGCACGGTGATCCGCTTGCGCAAGCTGGACGAGACCAAGCGGCGCGAGGAGGAGTTGATCCTCGACACTTACCTCCATGCGCTCGGCATGACAGGTGCCGACGCGGACGCCGACGCGGAGTCCAAGGCGGCTTAAGGCTTTAAGCTTAGCGCCGGGCGAGGCGGGTGGGAGCAGGCGCTTCCATCTCCGCGTAGAGGCTCTTCACCGCACCGCCGGAGAATTTCTGGGCGCTGGCCAGGCCGCGATAGCCGGACGAGGCGCGCAGCTGGAACTCTGTGGGCTGGTCCATGTCGTCGAACAGATAGTCGAGATTGCCCTGCTCGGGATGGACGAGCGGCGTGAGGGTCTGGCTCCGGGCCACCGACGTATCCGTCATGAGGCTCGCGGTGTCGAACGGCACGTAGCTCAGCTCGTCGGGATGGTCGTCATCCATTTCAGGGGCGCCGACGACTTGCGCGCTCTCGTAGGTCGGGGCCTCATAAGACGGGACCTTGGCCTCATGCGCTTTCGGCAGCAGGCGCGGGGCTTGCGGCAAGGAGAAGCCGCCGCCGGCGCTGGCATAAGCAAAGCGCGGCGACACCGGATCGTCGGCTGGCGCAAGAGCCATGGGGGCCGGGGTGGGCGCTTGGTTTGGCGTATAGGAGGCGAGAATGGGCTGCGGCGACTCAAGCGGAGATCGCGAAGGGGAACCGATTTGCGGCTTCGGCGTCGGCAGAGGCGCCGCGGAGGCGACCATGGTGTTGCTGACAAGGCCCTTGGCCAAGGCGAGCTTGTAGTCCGCCGGGCTGATCGGCCTGCCGTCGGACGGGATATAGCCTGTCCGGCCGCTCGGGAAGAGTGCTGCAAGCTCGAGGCGCGGCATGCGCGGCCACATGCGGACGCGTCCGGTGTCGACGTGGACGAATGGCAGGCCGGAGGTCGGATAGTAGCCGACGCCGCCCACCTCCTGAATCAGCGCCGAAGCCCTGAGCCGCTTCACAGGCACATCCGGAAAATGAAGATCTGACGCCTTGCCCAGCATGTGCTGGCTCTTCTTGGCTTGGCCGCCGCCCGCTCTGCGCATCTTCTCGTTGGTGCCGGGGCTGCGATAGCCGGAGACGAGATGGACGGGTTGCTTGGAGCCGAGCGTCTCGTGCAGCGTCCAAATGAGATCGATGAGCTCGCGATCCATCTGGGTCTCTTTGTCGGCCCGCCAATCGCGCATGAAGTGATTGAGCTTCTTGAGAGCGTCCTCGTCGAATTGACCGTTCCGCTTGTAGGTGACGGTCAGGCTCTCTTTGGTGTGGATTTCGTAGAGGGATAGGGTCCGGGTCTCGCCCGTGGCGCTGGCTTTAGGGGCCATAACGGCCATGCCGACGGCTAACAGCGCGGCTGCGGCGCCAAACATGGCGCGACGTGCATTTTTCCCCTGAGCGCGCATCCCCGACTTTCCGTTAACGTCCCTCGCCGGCGTTTGCAGACCGGCTTTTCCACGTGACTTCAGGCTATTAAGAGCCATCCGGCACCGGCCACACGCATTCCCTCGTGACCGTTAAGCAACAGTATTCGGTAAATTGGGCGAAAAACAAGGCAAACACATTAACCTTGGCCCGGCAGTTCCGGGCATAGTTAACGGGCCCTGAGCGAGGGATATAGCGGGGGGACAGGCCATGGCCCGGGCCCCCGCATGGTTAGCGGGGGCCGGTCCCGGTTTCTTTAGGATTTCTGGGGCTTAGAAGCCGGAAACGGCATCCGAAATGGGATCGGTCCGGCGCCGCGACGTGCCACGCTGCGAGATGGACTGGGTCAGCACCTCAACGTCGGCGGATGTGGAAAACACCGAGCGGCCGTCGAACAGGGCGGCAGCCATGCGGCTGTCGTGGCCGTAAAGGTCGCGGAAGGTTGTGATCGAACCATCCTCGTTCACCCGCAAGGTGAAGTAGGTGGTGTAGACTGGCACCTTGCGACTAAGCCCAACATGCTGGTCGTAGCCGGTCTCCATGGCCGACATGACGCGGGCCTGGCTCCAGTTCTTATCGTGCTTGAGGATCACCGCGGCAAACTCGCCGGGGTTCTGCACGCGCATACAGCCGTGGCTCTCGGCGCGCACCTGCTTGGCGAACAGATGCTTTTGCGGCGTGTCGTGCATGTACACGTCGTGTTTGTTGGGGAACACGAACTTGACCTGGCCGAGCACGTTGCCGGGACCGGGCGGCTGATAAAGATGGAGACTGCGGATATCGATGCGGTTCCAATCGAGCGAACCGGGATCGACTTCGCGTCCGCCATACTTGATGCGAAGGTTGTGGCGCTGGAAGACGGATGTGTTCCAGCCGCTGCCGCCGAACCAGCCACCGCCGGTCTGACGGACATAGGGCCTGATCTCACCGGTCTTGATGGAGTTCGGGACGTTCCAATACGGGCCGAACACGACCGTCTGAATTTCGTTGGAGAGAACGGGCGTTTGCGTGCTGGGCTTGCCGACGACCACGCGCGTGGTGTGGATCGTCTCGTCGTCGCTGACCACCCGCAGGGTGAATTCCGGGATGTTGACGGTGACGTAGAAGCTGCCCCGATCATGCGGAAGCCAGCGCCAGCGCTCCATGTTGATGAGGATCGCCTTGATCTGAGCCGGCGAACCCATGTTGCGCAGATGGGGCTGATTGAGTAGCCGCCGCGTGCCCGAGCCGACCACGCCGTCCGCCGCGGTATTGTGCTCGCGCTGGAACGTCTTGACCGCTTCGAGCACCGCCTCGTCATACAGCTCGGGGTTCTGTCCTTCGGGAACTTCGAGCCGGGTCCGCAGAAGCGCCACCTGGGGATCCGCGACGCCGAATTTGAGGAGCGGGCCGTTCGGGATCTTGACCGTGGGTTTTTCTGCATCGGCCGGCTTGTCGCCGCCGCGAAGCTCGACGAGTTTCTTGCGGAGCAGTTCGAACTGCGGCTGGTCGGGTTGGAAGCTTCGCAGATACGCCGCAGGATCGGAGCGGAAGGCGATCGACTCGATCACTTCCAAAGGATTGGGCAGCGCCAGCGTCGGATCGAGATTTTTCGAAAGGCGCGAAGGCGTGATGCGTCCGCCGCGGGCATCGTAGGCGTAATCGAGCACGGCGTAGCTGATCTTGATCTCCGCGTCGGCGAGTTCCTCGGTGGCGGTCGTGCCGCTCGCATCGAAGTTCGCCATGCGCGGCAGCTCATAGTCGGACGCGCGCAAGCCATAGTCGTCGGCGCGCCTGATCTCGGCGACCACGGCCTTGCCGCGGTCGGTCAAGCCGTTGGCGTCGACCCAGAGCAGCTTCTGATCGGAGGTGGAGTAGTAGTCCACCAGAGCGCCCTTCTCGTCTTTCTTGTGTTCGGTGGTGGCGGAGAATTTCGCCGAAAGGCGATTCTGCACGGCCATGCGGATCGCCTCGGCCCTGGTGACCAGGGCTCCGGGTGCATCCGGCTCTGCAGCAAAGGCCGGCGCGCTCAGAGGCGCGGCCAAAAACAAGGTCAACGCGATACCGTAGATGGGCCTCATGAAACTCGCTCCGTCTGGCCGAATCACTGGATTCGGCAGTGCCCGGACCCTATCCCGGGCCCCCATTACCTGGCCACACTGAGCCGTGGATTAAAGACTCTCCAGACTTGCTTTTTCTCCCAGTGTGGCTTTCGTGCCGATTCTAATAGGTTTGCCCCGACGGGCTGATCGGCGTTGCCGATCAGCGGACCAATTAGTTCGCTCTCGCTTCGAGTCCGATTTCGCGCATCTTCCGATAGAGGGTGGACCGGCCGATCCCGAGCCGCTTGGCGATCTCCGTCATCCGTCCGCGATAGCGGCCGAAGGCGAGTCGGATCATGTCGGCTTCAACGGCTTCCAGCGAACGAATGTCGCCCGTGTCGCTGAGCGCGGCGATGCCCACGGCGTCCTTGCCGTTGGTGGACGGCACATGGATCGTAGCGGGAGTGTCGGCGGACTGACCCAGCATGACCGGGCCTTCGAAACGCGGCGTCAGATCTTTCGGCGCGGGTGCGGGCGGCACGGTGACGGCATAACCGTCCACATGGGCGGCGACTTGCGGAAACTCGTTCACCGTCAGCATGGGCGTGTCGGCGAGGACGACGGCGCGGAACACCGCGTTCTCAAGCTGGCGGATGTTGCCGGGCCAGGAATAGCGCTGGAGCATGGCGGTCGCCTCGGCGTCGATGCCGTCGATGCGCTTGCCTTCCTCGGCGGCGAAGCGCGCGGTGAAATGGCGCACGAGCTCCGGTATGTCTTCGAGGCGCTCGCGGAACGGCGGCACCCAAATGGGGAAGACATTCAGCCGGTAATAGAGATCCTCACGGAAGCGGCCTTCCTGCACGAGTTTGATCAGGTTCTGGTTGGTCGCCGAGATCAGCCGGATGTCGACCTTGACCGGCTGCTTGCCGCCGACCGGATCGATCTCGCCTTCTTGCAGCGCGCGCAGCAGTTTAACCTGGGCATCGAGCGGCAGTTCGCCGATCTCGTCGAGGAACAGCGTACCGCCGTCGGCCTCGACAAACTTGCCAATGCGTTTTTCGGAGGCCCCGGTGAAGGAGCCCTTCTCATGACCGAACAGGATGCTTTCGACCAGGTTCTCGGGGATCGCCCCGCAATTGACGGTGATGAATGGCTTTGATTTCTGGGCGCTCTCGCCCTGGATGGCGCGGGCGATCAGCTCCTTGCCGACGCCCGACTCGCCCTCGATCAGGACGGGAATGCCTGAGCTTGCGGCGCGTTTGCCGAGGTCGATGACCCGCTTCATGGCCTCACTGCTGGCGATGAGATCGCCAAAGCCGAGATCGCCGTTGGCGGTAGCCTTCATGCGGTTGATCTCGCCGGCCAGCGCCTCGATTTTCAGCGCGTTCTTGATGGAGACTTCGAGCCGCTCGGGGTTGACCGGCTTGACCACGAAGTCGACGGCGCCGGCGCGCATGGCGCCGATCGCGGCGTCGATGCTGCCGTTGGCGGTCTGGACGATGGCGGGGGGTTTGCGCGGCAAAGAGCGCATGGCGGCCAACACACCCATGCCGTCGGTGCCGGGCATGACGAGATCAAGCAGGATGAGGCGGATATCTCCCGCATTATCGGCTTTCAGCGCAGCAAGTGCTGCATCGCCGCTGTCGGCCGTTTCGACGTGATAGCCGAACCGCTTGATGGTCTCTTCGAGAATACGACGTTGTGCTGGGTCGTCATCAACGACCAGGACGCGCTTGGGCATGACGCAAAACTCACTAAAGTTACGCAAATACTAACGAGGCAGAGGCGCCCCCCAAGGCAACACTTAACCCTGAGCGGGCCCCTGCTGTGCCAAAACTGTGCATTGGAAGGGTAAACATCTTCTTTAACTCGGTTCGATTTTGGGGAAGTTGCTTTCACGCCATGGGCCGAATTGCATGCGCCGCGCGCCGAAATGCACGAGGAAGCGTCAGTTTGGGCCTTGCGGGCGCGGACGCGCCTTCCCACACTAGGCGTTGGCCACCGCTAACGAGGATTTTCCATACCGATGCCGTCCATCCCCACGACTGCGTTCCCGCGTCCCGTCTTTGCCGCGGCCCATGCCGCCAAGACCAAGGCGAAGCATGACGACAAGCCCAAGCTCGGCGACCTGCCGGAATGGAACCTCGCGGATCTGTATGACTCCACCGAATCACCGTCGCTGAAAGCCGATCTCGATAGGGCGGAGCGCGACGCCGAGGCGATGCATGAGCGCTACGCCGGCAAACTCGCAGGCCTTCTGGACGAGGGGCGCGGCGGGAATGCGCTGGCCCAGGCGTTGCGCACGTTCGAGGCGCTGAACGACGTGATGGGGCGCATCGTCTCCTATGCCAGCCTGCTTTATGCCGCCGATACGTCCGATCCGAAGCGCCAGAAATTCTACGGCGACATCCAGGAGAAGATCACCGCGATCTCCTCCAAGCTCCTGTTCTTCCCGCTGGAGCTCAACCGGCTCGATGACGCCGCACTCGAAAGCGCCATGGCGGGTTCGGAGCTCGGCCATTTCCGCCCATGGATCGAGGATCTGCGGAAGGAGAAGCCGTATCAGCTCGAGGACCGGCTCGAGCAGCTGTTCCACGAGAAGGCAGTGACCTCGCGCGGCGCCTGGGACCGCTTGTTCAACGAGACCATGACGTCGCTCAGGTTCAAGATCGACGGTGAGAAGCTCAGCCTCGAGCCAACGCTGAACCTTCTGCTCGATCCACGCGAGAAGAAGCGCAAGGAGGCGGCGGAGGCCTTGGCCAAGGTGTTCAAGGAAAATGAGCGGCTGTTCACGCTGATCACCAACACGCTGGCCAAGGACAAGGAGATCTCCGACCGTTGGCGCGGTTTCGCCGACGTCGCCGATTCTCGTAACCTGGCGAACCGGGTCGAGACAGAGGTGGTCGATGCGCTGGTTGCCGCCGTGCGCGAAGCCTATCCGCGCCTGTCCCACCGCTATTACGCGATGAAGGCGAAGTGGCTCGGCAAGAAGAAGCTGATGTATTGGGACCGCAACGCGCCTCTGCCCGAGGAACCCAAGCGGGTGATCGGCTGGTACGACGCCCAAGAGACGGTGCTCAGCGCGTACGGCGACTTCTCACCGCGCATGGCGGATATCGCCGGCAAGTTCTTCGCGGAAAATTGGATCGACGCGGCGACGCGGGAAGGGAAATCGCAGGGCGCCTTCTCTCATCCGACGGTGCCGAGCGCGCACCCCTATATACTGCTCAACTATCAGGGCAAGCCGCGGGACGTGATGACGCTGGCGCACGAACTCGGCCACGGCGTGCATCAGGTGCTGGCCAACGCGCAAGGCCCGCTGATGGCGCCGACGCCGCTGACGCTGGCCGAGACGGCGAGCGTGTTCGGCGAGATGCTGACCTTCCGCAGACTGCTCGATCAGGCGCCGAGCAAGCGGGAGCACAAGGCTCTGCTCGCGGCCAAGGTCGAGGACATGCTCAGCACCGTGGTCCGGCAAATCGCCTTCTACAGTTTCGAGCGCAAGGTGCATGAGGAGCGGCGCAACGGGGAGTTGACGTCTGAGCGGCTCGGCGAGATCTGGCTCGACGTGCAGCGCGAGAGTTTGGGGCCGGCGATTGAGCTGCGGCCCGAATACGGGACCTTCTGGTGCTACATCCCGCATTTCATCCATGCGCCGTTCTACGTCTACGCATATGCGTTTGGCGACTGCCTGGTGAACTCGCTCTACGCCGTCTACGAGAAGGCGGATGAGGGCTTCGCCGAGCGCTATCTCGCCATGCTGGCGGCGGGCGGCACCAAGCATCACAAGGAGCTGTTGGCGCCGTTCGGCCTCGATGCGACCGAGCCGCATTTCTGGTCCATGGGCCTCAAGGTGATCGAAGGCTTGATCGATGAACTCGAAGCCATGGACGAGAAGAGCTAACCCGAGGCCCAGTCGCCATGTCCCAGGTATCGCTGGTCCCGATCCTCGTATGGGTGGCGGCGATTGCGTGCTGGGGCATCGCCGTTTGGCGAGGCCCGCGGCCGATTATGCAGACCTTCGTCATCGACCGGCTCCTGCGCTACGTGTTCATCTTTCCGCTAGGGCTCGCGGACCTATGGGCCTTTGTCGGGCATGTGATCTTTCCCGAGCGCGCCGCGGAAGCCATCGGCTGGGAGGTGAGTCCATTCCAGTTCGAGGTGGGTTACGCCAATCTCGGGATCGGGCTGGCCAGCCTCTATGCGGCGTTCACCGGCTTCTACCCGCGGGTCGCCGTCGCCATCGCCGCCTCGTGCTTGCTGATCGGCGCCGGCATCGGCCACGTGCATGACATCGTGGCCTACGACAACCTCACGCAACGCAATGCCGGGCCGATCCTGGTCAGCGACTTCCTGACGCCCATGGCCGTGCTGGCGCTATTGCTGGTGGCGGCGCGGCGGCCGCGACCGAAATCGCCCGATACGTTAGCTCTGGAAGCTGAGCTCGAAATCGCCAGCCGCGCCATGCGGGACTACCGGCAAGCGCTCAAGAAGTTTGTGAAGGAGTGAGGCGCACGCGTCGCCGCTCAGTGGCGGGCGAAGACCTCTGTCGAGCCGTCCTTCTTTACCAGCAGCACGTCGTAGGCTTCCGTCTCGCCGTCCGGCTGCTCCATGCCCGGCGAACCGATGGGCATGTTTGGCACCGTGAGGCCAATTGCGTCGGGATGCTCTTTGAGAAGCCGCTTAATGTCTTCGGCAGGGACATGTCCCTCGATGGCATAGCCGCCGGTCAGCCCCGTGTGGCAGGAGGCGAGCTTATTCGTGATCCCGGCCTGCCGCTTGATGCGGTCGAGCATCGCCGGTGATGTGTTCTTGGCCGTCACCGTGAAGCCGTTCGCTTCGAGATGCTTCACCCATTTGCCGCAGCAGCCGCAAGTCGGCGACTTCCACACCTCGAGGGTGAGCGGGCTGTCGGTCGCAGCGATCGCGGGCGACGAAACCAGGAGAACAAGACAGAAGGCGAGGGCGGTTCGCAACGGCATGGGGCGCTCCGGATTTGGCAGGGGATGCGGATACTATTTGCTAATGGCGATGTCGGCGATCACAGGGCGGTGATCGGAGCCGAGCCGTGGACCGACCATTGTCCCCATGGACACGAAGTGGGGCGAGGTGAAGACATTGTCGATCGGCACCAGCGGCAGGAGCGGCACGCTTTTCCACTGCATCGGCCAGGTGGGATGGAATGTGTTGGTGCGCCCGAGCCCGGTCGCGCGGGTAAAGCCCTTCAGCTTCCAGGTCCATGGCGCCATGTTGAAGTCGCCGGCCAGAATCAGCGGCCCTGACCGGCCTTGCACGAATTGGGTGAGGCCGACGATGTCGGACTGCTGAAGCTCTGGATAGAACGGTCTGGCGAGATGCACGCCGGCAAGCTCGACCTCGGTGCCGTTCACATCGAGCCGCACCCAGCGCACGATGAGTGACATCCAGGACGGGAATCCGGCGCGGTCGACGCGGCCGTCGGCCTGGATCGGATATTTGGACAGGATGACGAGTCCATCCGCACCGACGCGATGCGGGTAGCGCAGGGCGAGGTCATCGAGAAACGCGCGGTGATGCTGCCGCACCTCTTCGAGTACCAGCGCGTCGGGATCGGTCTCGGCGAGAAATGTCTTGATGCGGTCCGCGTGGTCGTTCGGGCCCCACAGATTAAACGTCGCCACGCGCAAGAAGCGCTCGCTGCCTTGGGGCGCCTCCGGCGCCGCGCCGGCCACGCCGGTGAGGAGCAGCGCGAAGTTGACGGCAACCAGAAGCGCCGCCGTGCCGATGAGCGTGCGCTTGCCGGTAGCGAAGGCAAGGCCAAGCAGCGCCAGGCAGCCGACCGTGAGGACGGGAAGGCCGTTATTGACGATGTCGAGGGCGGTGCGCCAATAGGCCAGCACGCCAATCGCCGTCAGCGCTGCTGCGGCCGCAAGGCCGGTGACGACGATCGCTCTAACTAGTCTCGACATTGTTTGGCTGACTTTCACGCTGATTGAGGCGGGGACTGGGCGCGGGCCGTTATCGCCCCCTATATGGGGAAGACTTATCCTTGCTTGAAAGCTCAAAGTGACATGAATGACGGCCCCTCCGACCGCGAGAAGAACCGGTTCACCGCCCGCGCCGCCCGCTATGCGTCCGTGGGCGCCAATGTCGGCGGGGTGGCCGCGCGGATTGCCGGACGGCGGCTGTTCGGCCTGGACCCTGATCGCGACAAGGACGCCGCGTCGCTGGCCGCGGCACTCGGCGACCTGAAAGGGCCGATCATGAAGGTGGCGCAGCTGCTTGCCACCATCCCCGAAGCGCTGCCGGCGGAATATGTCGCCGAGCTCGGGCAACTGCAAAGCCAAGCCCCGCCCATGGGCTGGTCCTTCGTGCGCCGGCGCATGGCGGCGGAGCTTGGTCCCGACTGGGAGGCGAAGTTCGCCGGCTTCACCCATGAGGCGGTGGCGTCGGCCTCGCTCGGCCAGGTGCATCGCGCCACGACCCATGACGGGCGGCAGCTTGCGGTCAAGCTGCAATATCCGGACATGCAGTCCGCGGTCGAAGCGGACCTCGTTCAGCTCGGCGTGCTGTTCTCCATCCATCGCCGCATGACCCCCGCCATCGAGACGTCCGAGATGCTGAAGGAGATCACCGCGCGCTTACGCGAGGAGCTCGACTACGAACTGGAGGCCAAGCACACGCGGCTCTACGGCCTCATCTTCGCCGACGAGCCACTGATCCGGGTGCCGGAGATCGTGCCGGAGCTGTCGACGCGGCGGCTGCTCTCCATGACGTGGCTCGAGGGCAAGCCGCTGCTCGATTACACCGACAGGCCGATGGAAGAGCGCAACCAAATCGCGCGCGCCATGTTCCGTGCCTGGTGGTACCCGTTCAGCCAATTCGGCGTGATCCACGGCGATCCGCATCTCGGCAACTACACTGTGTTTGACGATGGGGACGGCAAGGCCGCCGGCATCAACCTGCTCGACTATGGCTGCATGCGGACCTTCGCGCCGAAATTCATCCAAGGCGTAGTCGATCTCTATCACGGGCTGTTGCGCGGCGACCGGGCGCTCATTGTGCACGCTTACGAAACCTGGGGTTTTGCCGGGCTCTCAAACGAGCTGATCGATCTCCTCAATATCTGGGCGGGCTTCATCTACGGCCCGATGCTCGACGACCGCGTGCGCACCATCGCCGAGGACGTGAGGCCCGGTGCCTATGGCCGGCAGGAGGCCTTCAAGGTGCATCAGGGTTTGCGTGAGAAGGGGCCGGTCACGGTGCCGCGCGAATTCGTGTTCATGGACCGGGCGGCGATCGGGCTCGGCGGCGTGTTCCTGCATCTCAATGCCAAGCTCAACTATCACCGGCTGTTCGAGGAGGCGATCGCCGGCTCCGATATGGCCGATGTGGCCAGCCGCCAGCGCGAGGCGTTCGTTAAAGCGGGCGTACCGTTACCTGAGGGAATAGCGCCGTAAGGGTTGTGATCGTCAGCCACTTCGCCGAGGCTCGTGACTTCGCGAATCTATCGAGAGGAGGGCTGACGATGGATTGGCTGATCAATGACGCGTTGTCGGTGCTCGCGCGGATTTTTATCGTCTGGATCTTCCCGTTCAGCTTTCTCGACAAGGTCTTCAACTGGAACAACGCGCTGAAGCAGGCGAATTCCGGCGTTCTGCCGGGCGGGGCGGTCCTGCTGGTGCTCGCCATGGCGGTCGAGCTGCTGACCCCGCCGATGATCGTGTTCGGCTTCTATGACGGCTTCGCGGCGTTCATCCTCGCCGGATATTGCGCGGTTACCGCTCTGGTTTATCACAATTTCTGGAGCTACCCGCGCTTCTGGTCGCCCTCGAGCGAGGGCTACCCGCATGTCTGGGACTTCTTCAAGAATTTCGGTTTGGTCGGGGGGGCTCATCTTCGTGATGTTTGCGAGCGGCTTTATCCAAGAGGTTGGCGGCGAGATCGAGAAGGTGTCGTTGCCGCCTGAGGTCACCGCCCCGAGCAGTGCTGGAGGGTGACCGTGACAGGCGCGCCGCCGAAGCTCGACTATTGGCATGTGTAGACTGACGACGCGGGCGTGACGCACCAGACGCGCTGTGCGCTCACGGACTTCAAGATGCAAAGCATGGGCGGTAAGGCGGCGCCCCAGTGGAACGATCATTTGCTGACATCGGAGGCGAGCATCCTGTTCTGCGTTCTGCCGGTCGGCTGGGTCGGCGATTGGCACGAGAACCCCAAGCCACAATGGATCGTGCCGCTGTCGGGCCGCTGGTTCGTGGAGACCATGGACGGCTGCTGCGTGGAGATGGGGCCGGGGGAGGCGTCCTTCGGCGGCGATCAGAATTCCAAACCCGACGCCGAAGGCCGGGTCGGGCATCGCTCCGGCACGGTGGGCGATGAGCCCGCATCATTGATGGTGGTGCAGCTCGGCGCGAAGACCTATGCCGGTGTCCGCCCTGGCGGCTTCAAGTAAGGAGCGGGCAGGCATGCCGGTCACGCAACTCATTAGAGTCAGTATCACGGTGTCGGACTTGGCCGCCGCGGGCGCCTTCTACCGCGATTGGCTGGGGCTCGAAATTGGGCCGGAACGGGAGCTCGGCGACCTGGCCTGGAACCGTCTGCTGGGGCTCGATCCAGGGACTACGGCGCGGGCCGCCGATGTCACAATCGGGCAGCATGTCGTGAAGCTCGTTGCGTTCGATCCGCCGGGCGCACGCCATCCGCCCCAACTCGCCTCGAACGATCAATGGTTCGAGCATGTGGCCCTCGTCACCGGGGACATCGATGCCGTGTGGCGGACGCTCGAAGACGGGTCGCCGGGCGTGGTCACCAAGGGCGCGCCGGTGCTGCTGCCGGCCAATACCGGCGGCGTCACCGCCTTCAAATTCCGTGATCCCGAGGGCCACCCGCTGGAGCTGATCTACTTTCCGCCAGGCGTCGGCGCACCCGTCTGGCATCAGACCGCGGGCGCCGGAATAATCGGCTACGATCACACGGTCCTTTCGGTGATGGATCTCGACCGGAGCGTGGCCTTCTACACCGGCCTGCTCGGCTTCAAGATTGCCGGGCGTTCGCTGAACCAAGGCCCGGAGCAGGACCGGCTCGACGGACTCTCGGACTGCCAGGTGGATGTGGTGGCGCTGCAACCGTCCGAGGTGGCGACGCCCCATGTGGAGCTTTTGCACTACCGGACGCCGCCAGGCCGGACCTTGACCGCCCCGGTCAAGGCCAATGACGCCGCCTCGGTCCGCCAGGTCCACGCGGTTGATGACCTTTTCGCGCTCGTCAGACGGCTGGAGGCGGCGGACGCGCCTTTCGTCTCGCCGGGGATCGTGAACCTCAAGAATGGCAGGAAAGCCGCAGCAGTCCGCGACCCAGACGGCCATATGATCGTGCTCATGGCCTGAACGGGGCTGGGCGCCGCAATTATTGCGGGACGCGCCGGATTTTGCTATTTCGCTTGGGGGCGAGACGCCGCGATCAAGCAAGAAACGACTGGGGGTTAGTGGAATGCATATCGATCCCAAAGAAGGCAGTCCGGAAATGGACTACGCCGAGCACATGAAAACTTACGGCCTGTTCTGTAAGATGACACTGTGGACCGTGATCAGCGTTGCTGTGCTTATGGCGCTCATGGGCTATTTCCTGACATAGTCAGAGCTTGCGCTCTCGGCACTTTAGCTCATCCTACCCGCTGAAATAATTCACGCTGACGATTGACTGCGGTGCGGTCGGTTCGTCGGCTGACGGAGCCACGATGATTGCGATTGGCGTACCCGCCGAAGGCAAGGACGAACCGCGGATCGGACTAACTCCCGAGACGGTTAAGAAGCTCGTCAAAGCCGGGGCCACGGTCACCGTGCGCGCAGGCGCAGGGCTCAGGTCCCATTTCTCCGATCAAGATTACAGCGATGCCGGCGCCAAGATCGCCAAGACTGACGCGGACGCCGTTTCTGGCGCCGACGTCGTCTTCACGGTGCGGCGGCCGCCGCTCAGCACCGCCAAGGCCATGAAGAAGGGCGCGGCCCTGGTTGGCATGCTGGATCCTTTCTCGGATGCCGAGGGACTCGACGCTCTCGCCAAGACGGGCGTCGCGCTGTTCGCCATGGAGCTGATGCCGCGCATCACCCGGGCGCAAAGCATGGACGTGCTGTCGTCGCAATCGAATCTCGCCGGCTACAAGGCCGTGGTCGATGCCGCAGCCGCGTTCCAACGCGCGCTGCCGATGATGATGACGGCGGCAGGCACGGTGCCCGCGGCGCGCGTGTTCGTCATGGGCGTCGGCGTTGCCGGGCTTCAGGCCATTGCCACCGCGCGCCGGCTTGGCGCCATCGTCACGGCGACCGACGTGCGTCCGGCCGTCAAGGAGCAAGTGGCTTCGCTCGGCGCCAAATTCATCGCCGTGGAGGACGAAGAGTTCAAGCAGGCGGAGACCGCCGGCGGTTACGCCAAAGAGATGTCGGCTGACTATAAGAAGAAGCAGGCTGAACTCGTCGCCGAGCATGTGAAGAACCAGGACATCGTCATTACCACGGCGCTGATCCCCGGGCGCCCCGCGCCGAAGCTGATTTCCAAGGCGATGATCGAGAGCATGCGGCCGGGCTCCATCATCATGGATCTCGCCGCCGAACGCGGCGGCAATGCCGAGCTGACCGAGCCCGGCGAAATCGCCGAGCATAAGGGCGTGCGCATTTTCGGCCCGCTCAATCTCGCGGGCCAAGTGCCGGTCAACGCCTCGAGCCTTTACGCGCGCAATCTCCAGGCCTTCATCGATCCGTTCATCGATAAGGAGACGAAGGCGCTGGCGATCGATTGGGACGACGAGTTGGCCAAGGGCACGGCTATCGCCCGCGACGGCGCCATCGTCAACGCGATGGTGGCCGAACGCCTGGGCGGCAAGCCTGCGAGTGGCGCGGGGGCAGCGGCCAAGACTGCGGCCAAGGCGCCCGCCAAGACTCCGTCTAAGAGGACGGCCACGAAGCGCCCGCCCAAGGGAGGCAAGGCACCATGAAGAGACGGACCCTCTATGCGGGCCTCGTGCTCGGCGCGCTGGCCCTGCTGGCCGATGCGACCTGGGCCGGCGGCGCGATTGCGGCGGAGGCGGGCGCGCCTGAAGGCGGCCACGACTTCCTCTCGCAATTCTCCATCTTCGTGCTTGCCGTGTTCGTCGGCTATTACGTGGTGTGGAGCGTGACGCCGGCGCTGCATACGCCGCTGATGTCGGTGACCAACGCGATTTCCTCGGTCATCGTGGTCGGCGCGCTGCTCGCCGTGTCCGTCGAGGCCGCCGACGCGGTGGGCTCATCCGGCCATCTCATTGCCAAGCTGCTCGGATTTGCGGCGCTGATCCTAGCGTGCGTGAATATTTTCGGCGGCTTCCTCGTCACCCAACGCATGCTCGCCATGTACCGGCGCAAGGATCGCTAAGATGTCGAGCGAACTCGTCACCCTTCTCTATCTCATTGCCGGTGTCCTCTTCATCCTGGCGCTTCGCGGTCTGTCGTCGCCGGAGACTTCGCGGCAGGGCAACTATATGGGCATGGCCGGCATGGCCATCGCCGTGGTCACGACGTTGGCCGTGGCGCTGCCGCAAGAACCGCTCACCTGGGCGATGATCGCCGGCGGCATCGCCATCGGCGGCGGCATCGGCGCGGTGATCGCCCGCCGTATCCCGATGACGTCGATGCCGGAGCTCGTTGCCGCGTTCCATTCGCTCGTCGGTCTTGCCGCTGTGCTGGTGGCGGCCGCGGCGTTCTATGCGCCGGAGGCTTTCGGCATCGGTGCGCCGGGCGCGATCCGCGTATCGAGCCTGATCGAGATGTCGCTGGGCGCGGCCATCGGCGCCATCACCTTCACCGGTTCGATCATCGCGTTCTTGAAGCTGTCGGGCCGCATGTCGGGCAAGCCGATCATGTTGCCGGGGCGGCATGTCATCAACATCGCGCTCGCCGTCGCACTGGTGGTCTGCGTGGTGCTGTTCTGTCAGGAGCAGACGCCGGTCTATTTCTGGGCGATCGCCGGGCTGTCGCTGTTGCTCGGTGTGCTCATCATCATCCCCATCGGCGGCGCCGACATGCCGGTCGTCATCTCGATGCTGAACTCCTATTCGGGCTGGGCGGCTGCCGGCATCGGCTTCACGCTCGGCAACACCGCTTTGATCGTCACCGGCGCGCTGGTCGGCTCGTCGGGCGCGATCCTGTCCTACATCATGTGCAAGGGCATGAACCGCTCCTTCATCAGCGTCATCCTCGGCGGCTTTGGCGGCGAAGTGGCAGGCCCTGCCGGCGATGGCGAGCAGAAGCCGGTCAAACTCGGCTCGGCCGAGGACGCGGCCTTCCTGATGAAGAACGCGGAGAAGGTCATCATCGTGCCGGGCTACGGCATGGCGGTGGCCCAGGCGCAGCATGCGTTGCGCGAAATGGCCGACGGGCTGAAAGAGGCTGGCGTCGAAGTCAAATACGCCATCCACCCGGTCGCCGGCCGTATGCCGGGCCATATGAACGTGCTGCTCGCGGAAGCAAACGTGCCCTATGACGAGGTGTTCAAGCTCGAAGACATCAATAGCGAGTTCCCGCAGGCCGACGTGGTTTACGTGATCGGCGCCAACGACGTGGTGAACCCGGCCGCCGAGGACGACCCATCCTCGCCGATTTACGGCATGCCGGTGCTGCAGGTGTGGAAGGCGGGCACGGTCCTCTTCAACAAGAGGTCGCTCGCGTCGGGCTATGCCGGCATCGACAATCCCGTGTTCTATCGCGACAACACGATGATGGTGCTCGGCGACGCCAAGAAGATGACGGAAGAGATCGCCAAGTCGCTATAGGCACCTCACTGTAGCCGTCGCGCTATCAATGCGGGGCTTGGTTAACAGTCTCAAAGACAACGAAGAATCGACAAAGTCTGGCTTGGAATAGCCAAACTCCGGCTTGAATTTGCCCGTAGAGCGCGTGTCGTGCGAGCTGGGACCGCAATGCGCGTTGCATTGACCTATGACGGCAGCCGCCCCATTTAGGCGAGAGTTAAGCTTCGTCAGGTTGAATTTTCCGCCGAATAGTGACCTTGCCTATGGGATAGCAGTTCGCTGGACGGACTGATCCGTCTTCGTAAGTTATCGCTTGATGAACGTTCATCCCCGTCGGCTAAGGTCGAGAAGACTACAAACGACAAGAATAGAGAGGCGTTGCCTGATCCATGTTGAACCTTCTCCTATCGCTCGTGGGAATCTTTGCGCTGTTCTGCGTCGTCGCGCGATTGCTGCATCGCTATTTTGTTTATGTGCCGGATCCGACGCGGCTCGCGCCCAAGGAGGCTGGACTCGCCGGCGTCGAGGAAATCGTGTTCAAGGCGACCGACGGCACGCGGCTCATCGCCTGGTACCGCGCGGCGCAACCGGGCAAACCAACACTGCTTTATTTCGGGGGCAATAGCGGCGGCGTTGCCCACCGCTCCAGCAAGATCAAGGCGATCGGCGCGGGCGGCTACGGCGTGTTCATGCTCAACTATCGTGGCTATGGCGGCTCGGGCGGCCGACCCACCGAGAAGAGGATCACCGCCGATGCGGTCAGCGCGTACGACTATCTGCGCGGCTTGGGCGTCGCGCCCCACGACATCGTCGCTTATGGCGAGTCGCTCGGTACGGCCGTCGCCACGCGCCTGTCGCTACAGCGCGAAGTGCAGGCTCTCGTGCTCGAAGCCCCCTTCACCTCGGTGGTGGATGTCGGTCTGCTGATGTGGCCGTATTTGCCGCTGAAATACATCATGGTCGATCAGTATCGGACCATCGACCGCATCGGTCAGGTCACCGCCCCCCTGTTCATCATCCATGGCGGCCGGGACAATGTCATTCCTCTGGATCAGGCCCGGCGTGTCTTGCATGCCGCCAATGAGCCGAAGACTCTGAGCCTGGTGCCCCGGGCGGGCCACAACGATCTGTTCGAGCTGGGCGCTTGGGGCCGCGTGCGCGACTTTCTCGCAAGCCTCACGCCGGATACCGTCGTGGAGGAGACCGCCGTGGAGGAGCCCGTCGTGGCGGTGCCCATGGCGCGGGCCGGACGCCCGGTCGAGCTCGTGGCGGCAGCCGACGCCGAGCGCTAGGCCGACCGACCCTAAACGCAACAAAGCCGGGAACGGCGTTCCCGGCTCCAAGCAGCCTAACTCTGGAAAATGAGCGCCTAGCGGCGCGGCGTGCGTGGCTTGGGGGCGACGCCGCTTTCGCGCTGAGCCTTTTTGCGGGCCAGCTTACGGGCGCGGCGGATAGCCTCGGCCTTCTCGCGGGCACGCTTCTCAGAGGGCTTCTCGTAAAAGTTACGGAGCTTCATCTCGCGGAAGATGCCTTCGCGCTGCATTTTCTTTTTCAGCGCCCGGAGGGCCTGATCGACATTGTTATCGCGAACGACGACTTGCACGCGCTTTAGATCTCCGATTGGCCGTTGGTTTTGGGATAGGAGCGGGGCCAAAGATGACCCTGGCCAGAACGCCAAGGTCCCGCATCCGAAGGCTCGTGTACCAAAACGGGGGCTGGTTGTCCAGACCGGGCGAGCCTGTTTCAGCTTTCCGGAAAAAGCCTTGTCACATGGCCCATCTTGCGGCCGGGCCGGGCTTGCGCCTTTCCGTAGAGGTGGACGGCCGTATTGGGCTCGGCCGCGAGCGTGCCCCAGGCCTCCACGTCTGCCCCGATCAAATTGGTCATCACCGCGTCGCTGTGGCGGCCGACATCGCCGAGCGGCCAGCCGCAAATGGCCCGCACGTGGTTCTCGAACTGGCTGACCGGGCAGGCATCGATGGTCCAGTGACCGGAATTATGGACCCGCGGCGCGATCTCGTTGACGAGCAGGCAGGGCCGCTCCGCATTGCTTTGGAACATCTCGACACACAGCACGCCCACATGGCCAAGCGCGTCGGCGATTTTTCCGGCGATCTGGCGTGCCTCGAACACGGTACTGTCGGCGATGCGGGCCGGCGCGCGGCTCGTGGCGAGGATGCCGTTCTGATGGACGTTCTCCACCACGTCGTAGAATCGCGTCTCGCCGTCCTGCGCCCGCACGACAATCACCGACACCTCGCGTTCGAACTGCACCACGTCTTCGAGCACGGACGGCGTTTCGCCGATCGTTTCCCAGGCGCTCTTGACTTCGCAGAGCGTGTGGATCATGACCTGGCCCTTGCCGTCATAGCCGAAGCGGCGGGTCTTGAGCAGGGCAGGGATCTTGACGCGCGCCAAGCTCTGGTTGAGATCGCCCAGGCCGTCGACGGCGGCGTAAGGGGCGAGCGCGATGCCGAGCCCGGCGATGAAATCCTTCTCCAAAAGCCGGTCCTGTGCGGTGGCAAAGGACTTGGCCGGTGGGAACACCGGCGCCTCGCGACCGGCAATCTCCAGCGCCTTGGCGGGCACATTCTCGAACTCGCAGGTGACGACGCCAACGCTTTCTGCGAAGCGAGCCAGCGCCGCCTCATGGTCGTAAGCGCCGACCGTGGCAACAGCTGCGACATCGAAGGCGGGCGCATTCGCCTCGTCACTATAGATATGGGTCTTGAGCCCCAGCCGGCTGGCGGCGACGCTCAACATGCGGCCGAGCTGGCCGCCGCCGAGAATTCCGATGGTGCTGCCGGGCGGCAGCTTCACCTCAGGCATCATCCGTAAGGGTTTCGGCGATGGAGGCGGTCTGCGCCGCGCGCCAGGCTTTCAGCCTGGTGGCGAGACTCGCATCGCTCAAGGCCAGGATGCCGGCGGCCAGCAGCCCGGCATTGGTGGCGCCGGCTTCGCCGATGGCCAGCGTGCCGACGGGAACGCCGGCGGGCATCTGGGCGATGGACAGAAGACTGTCGAGGCCCTTCAGCGCGCGGCTTTCCACCGGAACGCCAAGCACCGGCAGCGCCGTCATCGACGCTGTCATGCCGGGCAGATGCGCGGCCCCGCCAGCTCCGGCGATGATGACCTTGAGGCCCCGGTCTTGCGCGGCCTCGGCATATTCATAGAGCCGCTTCGGCGTGCGATGGGCCGAGACCACCTTCGTCTCGTAGGGGACGTTCAACGCCTCGAGCACGTCGGCCGCCGCTTTCAACGTGGGCCAGTCGGAGCGGCTGCCCATGATGATGCCGACCGCTGGTTTCGCATCGCTCATGGTGCTGCTCATGGTAAGGATTTCGGCCGGAGGGCCGCTTTCGGAAAGCGCGGGATTATAGGGATGGGGCCTTGCTTGGCAAGGCAAGTCTCGCGCCCGTGGCCGTTATGGTGTCTCGCTTGAAAAGAATGCCTTAATCTCGCGGGCCATTGAGGAGAGGGAGATGAGATGCCTGAGCAACCCTTCGCGCCGCCGCGGAACAGCAAGTTAATGCGGCTCTATCTCTTGTTCGTCGTCGCATTGATCGTGCCGATCGCGCTCAGCTACGGCGTTCAGCCTCGCTCCGTGCTTCCGCGGGCTCTCGACATCACGGTGTCCGGAACCGACATGGTCCATATCTTCCGCGCCATGATGTGTCTCTATCTCGGGTCGGCGATCTTCTGGGCGATCGCCGCCTTCACGCCGGCCTGGCAGCGCACGGCGGTGATCTGGGCGGTGTTCTTCGCGCTGTCACTGGCGGTCGGCCGGGCGATCAGTCTTGTGGTGGATGGTCCCGCCAGTCGGCTACTCGTAATCTATTTGGTGCTGGAGATTGTGGGTGGGCTGCTCGGTCTCGCCGTGCTTGCCGCGGAGGACCGCAAGCTCAGGCGATGATGTCGGGGAGAAGCTGATCCTCGACATTGGCAATCTCGTCTCTGAGGGAAAGCTTTTTTTTCTTAAGGCGCTTGAGCTGCAACGCATCGCCGCGGCCGGAGTCCTCCAGCGCGTTGATGGCGCTGTCGAGATCGCGATGCTCTTGCTTGAGCCTCGCCAACACCGCCCGAAGCTCGCGAATTTCCTCGCTCTCCATCGGGCGTGCCCGCTCCTTTGCCTCCCCGTTGCGGTGAAGTATCGGGGCGAACGGGAGTGGGCGCAAGGGGGTGTCCTTGCGAAACACAAGGAGCACGCCGCGGGACTGCGGCAGGTTGAGCGTTAGACAAGTCGCTGCCGGTTTGGCAGACTAGCTGCCGTAGACAATCGACATTGGAGGTCCGATATGACGCTAGACGCAAGCCTCGTGAAGTTGTCTGAAAAACACCGCGCATTGGATCGAAAGATCGAGAAAGAGCAGGTCCGACCCACCGCCGACCCGCTCAAGATCGCGGAATGGAAGCGTCAAAAACTGCGTCTGAAAGATGAGTTGGAGCGGCTCGGTCCGGAGTCGCACCACTAGGCCGCTTGCGGTCTGATCGAACGACAGGGACTGAATTGGGCGCCCCGTTTGCTGTGCTTCGGGCGCGGAGGAATTTATTTTACTGGCCGCGAGGTTCTGAAAGCCTCCTCGCGGCCATTAGTCTTGGCGCACAAATTGTTTGGCGCACAAAATCCATCTTTGGCGCTCAAAGTCTTAGCGCACATCATTCATGCCGCAGCTTCTTTGCGGGTCGCGACTGACCTAGATCAGACCGCGGTCGGGAGACACGCCTATGATCCCACCAAGAATCGATTCGTCAGCAGGGGAGGCGCGCGGCGCTATGCACGGCTCGGGCAAGACAGTGACATTCGCATTGGCCGTGGCGGCGCTGCTCGGCGCCGCGGTCTCGTCCGGCGCCATGGCGGCGGAGAAGGACCTGACCGACAAGGGCGAAGTGATCGTCCGGCAGAATTGCTCGCGCTGCCATGCGGTCGGCCTAGACGGCGTGAGCCCCAATCCCGACGCGCCGCCTTTCCGCACGCTCTCGAGCAATTATCCGGTCGAGGACTTGGCCGAATCGCTGGCTGAGGGCATCGTCTCCGGTCATCCGGACATGCCGATTTTCGTGTTCGGCCCGCGAGACGTCGACGCCATCATCGCTTATCTGGAGTCGATTCAGGAGGCGGCGGCTGAAACGGACGGGGCGGCGCCGGCCGACGAATAGGCGCCGCGATGCGCCTCAGGCTTCGGCGGCGCCTTCCGGCCACATCAGCCAGTCGCGGGCAGCATTGATCTCGTCGGGGGGGAAATGCTCCACCTCGCAATCCATGAAGGGCGACACCAGGCTCGACCACAGATTGTGCGTGTCGGGGCTGGCGACCACGGCGATGCGGTTGAAGTCCTTGAGATGCTGCAGGCTGAATTTGACGTCATGCCATAGGGCGGCGGCGTCCATACCCTCGAAATCGGTGATCACCTCCAGCACGCGCACTTGGCCGTGGCGCTTGATAAAGGCCTCAAGCTTGCGCGCCACCTGATCAAACTCCTCCGTCGAGACGCGGCCGCTCAAGCCGATCTCCACCGCCTGGGCATTGTCGTGTTCGATGTAGGAGAGCATGGGGGGATCCGGGTGGGTGAACGCGATTCGGCGAGCCAGTTTCGTGAGTGGCATCCTAGCCTGGGAGGCCGATGCGCGCCTAGCCGTCAGCGCTGGCCGTCGCTTCGGGCTTAGTCTTTAGGTTGCCTGGCCTTTTTGCGGCGCGTTGACGCGGTGTCGCGGTTCACGGGAAATTAAGCTTAACGAGACCATAATGCAGGCGTAAAGGACACGCTGTTGCCGCCTTTTCTCCGCCTAATGGCGTGAAGAAAACGGGAGAATCGCAATCAAAAAGCTGATCTTTTCCCTCGTGGTCATCTGCGCCATCGCAGTGGGCGCCGTGTGGATGGTCCTTAGCCCCGCGCCGGTTTCCAAGTCCACGACCGACGAGCGGGCGGCGCGGCCGCTCGCTTATCAGCAGGCGATCGCCGAGCGGGATGCCGCCGGCGCGAAAGACGCCGAGGCGCAGGATGCGAAGGACGCGGACATTCCCCCCTTCGAGACCGTGACAAGCGAGCCCGAGCCGAAAGCCGACCCGTCCGCTGTGCCGGGCGCGGATGCGGCGTCACCTCAAGACGATGCTTCGCAAGACATGGCGTCGCTGCCGGACGAGAGTGCCGCCGCCCCGGACGACTTTGCGGAATGGCCGGGCGACGGCGCCGACCCTTCGCAAGGCGAACGAGACATGGCGGCGGTGCCGGGTGGACAGGCGGCGCCCTATGACGGCGTGCCGCCGATGCCGGGCGGTTCCGACCAGGGCTATACGGACGATGCCAAGCAGTGGCGCGATGAGCGGCAAAAGCCTTGGGGCTACGGTCCGCCGCCGCAAGGCGATCCCTACGCCGCACGTCGCCGCACAGGCGATCCTTCTGCTCAAGGCGATCCTTCTGCCCAAGGCGACCCTCACGGGCCGCCGCAGGCCGAACAATGGGGCGGCCGGGAGTCCACGGAGTGGGCGGACCAGAATACCGAAGAATGGGTCGAGGTCGTCATTTCCGGCGCGGCGATGCGCTCCACGGCGTCCGAGGATGCGCCGATGCTGTTCGCCTTCCCCTATGGCCGCAATCTCAAAGTGGTGTCGCGCTATGAGGGCTGGGTCGAGGTGACGGATCCGCAGAGCGCGGCGACCGGCTGGATGCAGGCGCATGTGGTGGCGCCGTCCGGCGTCAACGGCCGGAACTACGGGCAGAGCGAGGTCTATTACGACGACGAGCGCCGGCGCGACCGCAGAGGCGGCTGGTTCAAGCGCAACAGCGGCGGCCTCGGCGACATGATCAACAAGGCGCTCGGCGGCAACTAGGCTCTAAAGCTCGCTGCCTCCCGCTCAGCCTTTCCGATCGACTCCAAGTGAAATTGTGAGCAGGCCGCATGGCTCCTCATGCGGGTTGTGCCAAGCATGGCGTGGGCCGTTCTGCACCACGACGTCGCCTGTCTTCAGCGCGATCTCTCTGCCGCCGTCGAGTTCGAGCATGCAGGCGCCCGTCGTGACATAGATGAGATCGACGCTGTCGGTCTGATGCATTCCGGGATGGGCCGGATCCATCTTGCCGATGAGGCCAGGCAACAGTTTCTCCGTCTCGGCGAGCGCTTGCGCCAGATTCAGGCCTGGCGCGGGCGGTGTGCCGTCCGGCGGCAGCACGATCAGCTCGAAACGGAAGCCGCCGTCTGGCGGGAACCAGGTCCGGAACTCCGGCTCGGCGCCGTCATTCGGCAGGCTCACCGCCGCGTCGGCGCCCCACAGGCTGTAGAATTTGACGCCCGGCAGCAGCGCCGTCTCGACCGGCGCAACGGACGTTTCATTCGCCAACACCGATGCGCCGTCCTTCGCTTGGCCCGTCACCACGCGGCGAATCCGCATGCTCTTATCCTCGCTCATACTCTCGCTCTATCCTCGCGTTTTCTTGCGCAAATTCATGCGCTTGATGCGCCAAATCTTGTGTTTCACGCGCGACTTCCTGCGTGCCGTGCACAGAGAATAGGGCGGATTGCACATGGGGGGAACGAGACGGCAGGTTTGGACGTTTTGCATGTGGAAGGGGATAGAGACGGAGGATGGCAATGGCGAAGACTCTCAAGATTGCGACTATGGCGTGTGTCGCCGCAGGCGCCTTGGCGGCTGCGGGACTTCTCGTGTCGGACGGCCAGTTTGGCGGTAACGCCGGACACGCTAGCGCCGTGACCCTCGCCGTGGCGTTGCCTCATGCCGTGCCGGGTGCGGCGCCTGCCGTCGATTTGTCGCCGTCCTTGCCGAAGGCTCCACCCTTGCCGCAGCGGGTGCCGAGCGTCGCGCCCATGGACATGGCTAAAATGGACAAGACAGCGAAGTCGCTTGCGAACGCTGCGGAGATTGTTGTCGCCGCCAAGCCCGTCGCGGTGCGTGCCGGTCCGTCGCAAGCCGCGCCGATGCTGTATGGCTTCCCGGCGGGACGTGAGTTGCGTGAGATTGGCCGCGATGGCGATTACATCCAGGTCGCTGACGTAGAGAGTGGCGCGCATGGCTGGATCGAGAAGACCGCGCTCGCGTCGAACCTGCTGACCGCTTCGATCGGGACCAAGACGGCCAAGCCAGTGAGACAGGCGGCGGCGGAGATCGATACGCCGGAGCCGGTCACCGCCATACCGGAGAAGGAGAAGTATCATCCGATGCTGCTCGGCGGTGGCTCCGATCGGAATGCCCGCAGCAGCGGCAGCAAGACGAACTTCGCCGGCTTCCTGAGTCGCGCCTTTCGCTAGCGGGGCTTCTTGACGCGCGGCCGTGACGGCTTTGCCGACTTGCCGGCGCGGGCGATGCGGTGAGCGTTGCGCGCCCAATCGGCCAGTTCGTCGGGTTCCTCCAGGAGCCGCGGCGGCACCTCCCAATAGGACATGGCGACCGGCGGCTTGCCGTCCGGTCTGTAGGTGAAAGGACCCATGCCTTCGGCGGCGAAGGCGCGGGCGGATGTGTCGTCGGTCTTGAGATAGAGAACGTCGTCGGCCAGCAGCCCGAACATCACGCCGTCGGCATAGACGCCGGCACCGCCGAACATGTTGCGGATGGTGATCCGCCCGAAACCGGCCAACTGGTCCGTGATGAAGTCCTTGAAGCCGTCGCTCGGGGCCATATGCGCCTAGACAGAGCTGTGCGCCGACCTATGCCGGCGGCGAGGCGGGCTCGCCGACGCGCTGGTCTTTCTTGGTGGCGCCACTGCTCTTGACCGATAGGACCGGTTGGCCCGCGCCGTTCTCTTTCGGCTTCACGCCGGCGACGCGATGTTCGCGCTCGACCGCCACGCGGGCCGCTTCGTTCTGGTTGTAGAGACCCATATGCTCGGAATCTTCGTCGGCCACCGGCGTGAGCGCTTCGTCCATATGGAACTTGGCTTTGGGGTCGGCCTCGATCTTCTTGACGATGCGCTTCAGGCTGCGCCAGCTCAGGGCGAGCAGGGTGGCTTTGCGCGCAATCTCGGCGGTATAGCGCGCGTAGAAGGTGATCGGGTTTTCGATCGGCAGTCCGGAGCGGCGGTCCGTGCGGTGCTTGATGCGGAAGATGCCCCATTGCAGAGGATGCAGGCCTTCAACCGGCACGGCGTTGGAGAACCAGAACAGCACGGGCATCAGCGAGCGGATGTTGATGCCTGAGGCGTAAGCGCGGCGCAGCACCGTCTCCATATGCTCGTCGGTATAGAAGATGCCCCAAGCCGTGCGGTACGCCTCCTGCCACTCGTCCTTCGACATTTTCGGGTGGCCCGTGACGACATGCTCCAGCTCGTATTTGTTCATGTCGGGGTCCATCCAAACCCCTTTTTCCGATAGCACTTTGTGATCTTCGGAGCCGGGCAGCGGCGTCAGCACGAAGAATTCCAGCATGTCGAGCGGTAGCTCGCGCTTGATGATCTCCAGGTCCTGCTTGATCGATTCCGGCGTGTCGGCGGGGAAGCCGAGAATGTAGCCGGCGAAGGTCATGATGCCGACGCGCTTCCAATCGAGCAGCATCTTGCGATATTCGGTGATCTTGTTCTGACGCTTCTTGGCGGCGATCAGATTTGCCGGGTTGATGTTCTCAAGCCCGATGAACACGCGGGTGACGCCGGCGCGTTGCGACTTCTCGATGAAGTTCGGGATTTTGTGGCAAAGCGTGTCGACTTGGATCATGAAGCGGATGTCGAGGCCGTCTTCCTCGCGCAGCTTGATGATGCGGTCGTAGATCGCTTCCCAGTCTTTGTTGCGGGCGAAATTGTCGTCGGTGATGAAGAAGCGGTTGACGCCCTGCTCGTAGTTCATGCGCAGGATCTGCTCGACGCTGTCGGGCGAGCGGTAGCGTGACTTGCGCCCTTGCACGTTGATGATGGTGCAGAAGGAGCACTGGAACGGACAGCCGCGCCCGGCGTCGAAACTCGTCACATTGCCGACGGTGCGATCTACGAAATCGTGGGGCAGGAACGGCGGGTGAGGCACATCGTTGAGGGCCGGCAGAGCCTTCATGTGATTGTAGAGGGGCTGCAACTCGCCACGGGCGGCATCGTGCAGCACAGTGTCCATGTGCTCTTCGGCTTCGCCGGCGAAGATCGAGATGCCGAGGGCTTGCGCTTCCTTGATGTCGTCGGGAATCTCGGGAAGCATGGCCAGGCAGCCGGAGACATGGAAGCCGCCGATCATCACCTGCACGCCGGCTTCGCGGAACTGCCGGCAGATGTCGAGCGCGCGAGGGAATTCGTTGGACTGAACGCCGACGATGCCGACCAGACCCTGACCGCCATTGTCGGCGATGAGCTTGATGATCTCTTTCGTCTTGACCCGCTTGTTGGTCTCGTCGATGGCCGTGACGTCGATGGGCAGGCCGGGGCCG
>DATKYG010000036.1:0-13489 GCA_035528655.1 Methyloceanibacter sp. | reverse complement strand
TGGAACACTCGTTTGCCATGAGGATGAGATCGTGGAGCAAAACGTCGTCAGTGGAATTGCCTATGCGCGGGACGAGGCCAAGGTGACGCTGCTCAAAGTGGCCGACAAGCCGGGCGTCGCCGCGCAAGTGTTCGGCCCGCTCGCCGAGGCCCATATCAATGTCGATATGATCGTGCAGAACGTGTCGGAGGACGGCCGCCACACCGATCTGACGTTCACGGTCCAGAGCGCCGATCTCGACCGGGCCCTCGAAGTTTTGAGGGATTCCAAGGACTCCATCGGCTATTTGGACTTGCGCGGGTCGACCGACATCGCCAAGGTGTCGGCGATTGGCGTCGGTATGCGGAGCCACGCTGGGGTTGCCGCGCAAATGTTCAGCGCGCTTGCCGAAAAAGGCATCAATATCGAGGCGATCTCGACATCCGAGATCAAAATCAGCGTATTGATCGATGCGGCCTATGCCGAACTCGCGGTGCGGACCTTGCATTCGTTGTTCGGATTAGACCGTTAGCGGGCGAAGCGGCCAGCCTTACTCTCTCTATTGAGACGCTAGGTCCGCCGCTTCTCCGGTCGGCGAGGACGGGTAGCTATGCCTGCGTCAGTTGGTGCCCCAAGACAGATGCTCCGTCGCCTCCGCGAGGTGATGGCCGAGCACGAGAGCGCGCAGGCTCGCCTCGACAAGGTGGTGGTGCTGATCGCCTCCAATATCGTGGCCGAGGTGTGCTCGCTCTATCTGCGGCGGCGCGACGGCACGCTGGAGCTGGTGGCCACCGAGGGCCTGAACCCCGGCGCCGTGCACAACACCCATTTGAAGCCCGGCGAAGGTCTGGTCGGCTTGATTGCCGAGCAGGCGGAGCCGAAGCAATTCGCCGACGCCCAGCATCATCCGGCCTTCTCCTACCGGCCGGAGACGGGCGAGGAGATCTACCACTCCTTCGTCGGCGTGCCGATCTTGCGCGGCGGCCACACGATCGGCGTGCTTACGGTGCAGAATCGCACCATGCGCCAATATAGCGACGAGGAGGTCGAGGCGCTCCAGACCACGGCGATGGTGATCGCCGAGATGATCGCGTCGGGCGGGTTCGTCACCGAAGAGGTCACGGCGGAGACGCGGCGCGACACCAATGCGCGGTTCACCGGCCAGCCCATCTCCGAGGGCGTGGCGCTCGGCCGTATCGTGCTGCATGAGCCCCGCATCGTGGTGACCCGCCTGATCGCCGAGGATGTCGATCTCGAACGGCAGCGTCTCCTCCAGGCCATCGAAGACCTCACCACCATGATCGACGAGATGATGGACCGGGGCGACATGGCGCGGGCCGGGGAGCACCGCGAAGTGCTCGAGGCGTTCCGCATGTTCGCCCATGATCATGGCTGGCGGCGGCGGCTCGATGAGGCGCTGGCCACGGGACTGACCGCCGAGGCCGCCGTGCAGCGCGTGCGCAACGATACCCGCGCGCGCATGCTGCGCATGCCCGATCAGCGCTTCCGCGACCGCCTGCACGACATCGACGATCTATCCAACCGCCTGCTGCGCCTGTTGTCCGGCGGCACGGAAACCGCCGCCATGGGCAATCTGCCCGAGGACGCCATCGTCATCGCCCGCACCATGGGTCCGGCCGAGCTGCTCGATTACGACCGCCATCGGTTGCGCGGGCTTGTGCTGGAGGAGGGCGGCGCCAACAGCCATGTCGCCATCGTGGCCCGGGCGCTCGGCATCGCCGCGATCACCCAATGCGACGGCGTGCTCGACGCGGTCGAGCCGGGCGACGCGGCCATTGTCGACGCCGCCGGCGGCGAGCTGCATCTGCGTCCCACGCAAGAGGTCATCTCGGCCTATTCCGACAAAGTCCGCTTCATGGCGCGGCGTCAGGCGCAATACGCGGCGCTGCGCGACGTGCCCGCGCTCACCCTCGACGATCAGCGGGTGAGCCTCAACATCAATGCGGGCCTGCTGTTCGACCTGCCGCATCTCGACCAGTCCGGCGCCGACGGCATCGGCCTGTTCCGCACCGAGCTGCAGTTCATGATCTCGGAAACCTTCCCGCGGTTGAACCAGCAGACGCGCCTCTACAAGGAGATCCTCGATGCCGCCGGCGAGCGGCCGGTGGTGTTCCGCTCGCTCGACGTGGGCGGCGACAAGGTGCTGCCGTATTTCCGCGCCGGGGCGGAGGAGAATCCGGCGCTCGGCTGGCGCGCGATCCGCATGGCGCTGGACCGGCCGGCCCTGTTCCGCACCCAGATCCGGGCGCTGTTGCGGGCCGCGCATGGGCGGGAGCTTCGCGTCATGCTGCCGATGATCTCCGACGTGTCGGAGTTCGAAGCCGCCCGCCGGCTGATCGACCGCGAAGTGAACATCCTCAAGCGCCATGGGCGACCGGAGCCCAAGACGCTGATGGTCGGCGCCATGATCGAGGTGCCGGCGCTGCTGTGGCAGCTCGACAGCATCCTCCCCCTGGTCGACTTCGCCTCGGTCGGGTCCAACGATCTCGTGCAGTTCCTGTTCGCCGCCGACCGCGGAAATGTGCGCGTGGCGGATCGCTTCGACAGTCTCAATCCGGCGGCGCTGAAGGCCTTCCGGCACATTGTCCGGGCGGCGGAAAAACATGACGTGCCGCTCACGCTGTGCGGGGAGATGGCCGGAAAGCCGCTCGAGGCGATGACGCTGATCGGGCTCGGCTTCCGCTCGATCTCGATGGCGCCGGCGTCCGTGGGCCCGATCAAGGCCATGGTGCTGTCGCTCGATGCCGGTAGTCTCAAACAGCGGCTGGATGCGCTGCTCGACACCGGGAAAACCTCGCTTCGCGAAGAATTGAAGAACTTCGCCGCGGAAAGTGGCGTGCAAATTTAGGTACTTGCGTAAGCGAGGAGTCGGCAATCGGCGCGGCACTATGGTAGTCTCCCGAAGGCTTGCAAACTCGCCGACATTGGGCTTGTGTTAGCTGAAGGATCGCAGGAGATGGGGCCGGCCACGCGATGATAGCGGGGCCACAGCAAGTGCCAGCGGACCCGTCGCCGGATGCCGGTCGGCGGCGTCTTGATATTCACGGGATCAGAGAAATGCCAGCCGGCTATGATGCGGAAGTGGCCGCGCTGTTTCGGGACCTAAGGGCCGCCAGCAGCCTGTCCGAAACAGACCTCGCCGCCCAGATCGCCGCCCCTATCGAGGTGGTCAAGGCGCTTGAGCAAGGCGCGCTTTATGCGTTGCCGCCCTGGCCCGAGACCTGCCGTGTCGTCAACGCCTATGGCACGCTGCTCAATCTCGACACCCGCCCATTGCTCCGGCGCATCTACGCGCAGATCGAAGCGGGAATCGTCGAACTGCGGCCGAAAACCATGCCCGATGTTCCCGTCATGGCGCCGCCAGGTGGCAGCAATTCCGGCATTGGCGGCGGCGGACCGACGCTGCCGGACATGCCGCAAGCGCCGGCCTGGCCCAATGGGCAGCAGGTGAGGTCGCAGCCGCAAGCACCCTGGCCCAGTGGCGCGCCGCAGATGCCGCAAGGCGGTATGGCCGGCATGCCCCGGCAGGCAGCTCAGGCGCCGCGGGCCCCGTCGCCGCAAGCGCCCGCCTCTCCGAATGGCGCGCCCGCCGCGCCGCCGCAAGCCCGTCCGGCGCCGCCGCAGCAGCAGCCGCGGCCGCCGCAGGCTTTGCCGTCTGAGCCGCAGGGCTTCCCGCCGGACCCGCACGGGTTCGAGGCGGACGCGCAGGGGTTTCAGCCAGATCCATATGGCCTCCAGCCGGACCCGCAAGACTTCCAGCCTGACCCGCAAGACTTCCAGCCTGACCCGCAAGGCTATCAGCACGATCTGGCTGCCGAGCCGCAGCCGCTAGAAGACGCCAGTTTCCTGGGCGAACCGGAGCCTGTACCGGCGCCGGCGCGCGCGAAGAAGCCTGCTTTGTTGAAATGGGGCATCGGCGCGCTCATTGCGTCGGTGATCGGCTTTGGACTATGGATGGCGCTCAGCGATTCTTCCGGTCCAACGTCATCTTCGGGATCGTTCAACACCTCCGATCCTGTCCTGGATCCTGACGACCCGCGCAGCCGCAAGGCTGATAAGCTTCCGAACAATTTCTAGGCTTCCTCGCCTCATCCCATGACGACTATTCCCGCCGAGAAGCTCGACCATCTCGTCGCCCGTTGGCAAAAGGTGCAAGACAGCCTTGCGGCCGGCGCCGACCAGGAGAGCTATGTGCGCCTCTCCCGCGAATTTTCCGAGCTCGACCCCATCGTCGCCACCATCACGGCGCTGCGCGAAGCACAGCACGAGCGCGACGGCCTGCAGGAAATCATCGACGACCGAACATCCGACAAGGCCATGCTGTCGCTCGCCGAGGAGGAGATCGACGGACTCGACGCGAAGATCGAAGAGTTCGAGCATCAGTTGAAGGTGCAGCTGCTGCCCAAGGACGAAGCCGACGAGAAGAGCGCGATCTTGGAGGTGCGGGCGGGCACCGGCGGCGACGAGGCGGCGCTGTTCGCCGGAGATCTCTTCCGCATGTATCAGCGCTATGCGGACCGGCAGGGCTGGAAGGTCAACGTCATGTCGGCGAGCGAGTCGGCCAATGGCGGCTATAAGGAAATCATCGCCAACGTCACCGGCAAGGGCGTGTTTGCCCGGATGAAATACGAGTCCGGTGTGCATCGGGTGCAGCGCGTGCCGGAGACGGAGGCGCAAGGCCGCATTCACACCTCGGCGGCGACCGTGGCCGTGCTCCCCGAAGCCGAGGAGGTCGACGTCAACGTCGACGAGAAGGATTTGCGCATCGACGTGTACCGGGCGAGCGGTCCCGGCGGGCAATCGGTCAACACCACCGACAGCGCGGTGCGGATCACGCATATTCCCTCCGGCCTCGTGGTCATCCAGCAGGATGAGAAGTCCCAGCACAAGAACAGGGCGAAGGCCATGAAAGTGCTGCGCGCGCGGCTTTACGATTTGGAGCGGGCCAAGCTCGATGCGGAGCGGGCGCAAGACCGCCGTAGCCAGATCGGCACCGGCGACCGGTCGCAGCGCATCCGCACCTATAACTTTCCGCAAGGGCGCGTCACCGATCACCGCATCGGTCTCACCACCCATCAGCTGCAGATGGTGCTGGAGGGCGAGCCGGCGCTGGACGAGATCATCGACGCGCTGATCACCGAGCAGCAGGCACGCCAGCTCGCCGAAATGCAGGAGCGCGGGGCGTGACCGAGACGCTGGCTGGCGCGCGCGGGGCTGTAGCGCGGACCTTGCGCGAGGGCGGCATCGAGACGCCGGCGCTGGATGCGCGGCTGTTATTGTGTCATGCTGCCGGTCTCAGCCATGAGGCGCTGATCGCGCGCGACGACGAGGGGCTTGCGCCCGACGCCGCGTCCCGGCTGGCCGGCTTTATCGCGCGCCGTCTGCAGGGCGAGCCCGTATCGCGGATCAGAGGGCTGCGGGAGTTTTATGGGCGCGACTTTCGCGTCGATGGCAATACGCTCGATCCACGCCCCGACACCGAGACACTGATCGACGTGGCCCTCGATGTCGTTGCCCGGAACGGCTGGCGGACCCGTCCGCTGAGGCTGCTCGATCTCGGCACCGGCTCAGGCTGCATCCTGCTCACACTGCTTGCCGAGTTGCCGGCGGCGCAAGGCGTGGGCACCGACAAATGCGAAGGCGCCTTGCGGCTTGCCGCCGACAACGCCCGGCGGCTCGGGCTTGAGGCCCGCGCCCGGTTCGCCGTTGCCGACTGGCTGGCAGGGGTCGAAGGGCGTTTCGACCTCATCGTGTCCAATCCGCCCTATATCCCTGCGGCGGAGATCGCCGGTCTGGCCCGCGAGGTGGCCGCCTACGACCCGCGGGCCGCGCTCGACGGCGGGGCGGACGGGCTCGACGCCTGCCGGCGTATCGCCGACGGCGCGGGCCTGGCGCTGGCGCCCGGGGGCCTGCTGGTGGTCGAGATCGGCGTCACCCAGGCCGAGCCGGTGGCCGCGCTGTTCCGCGCGGCAGGACTCAAGGTCGAGGCGGATAATGTGCGGCTCGACCTGGCTGGGCGGCCCCGTTGCGTCCTCGCCGGGAGCCCCCTCAAGGGCCCGATCGAAGGTCCCAGACCCCCAAAAATGAGCTTGGAATACCCGGATGTTCAGGGTAGGTTCGTGGCAACGGAATGAAAAACTTCGGCCTGGCGTGATTTGGAACGCGGCCGGTTGCATGGCAACAAGAGCGGATATCTCGTGAACCTCGATTGACCGGCGGTGTGCCTCTCGGGTTGTTCAGGAGACGCTCAACCGCCCATCAGATTTTGGTTGGCTGGCGCTAGCCCAAGGATTCAAGACGCGTAGCGCCGGGAGCCGACCCAAAGACAAGGCAGCAAGAAAAAACAGCGTTGTGACGACTGCGTGGCCCATCCGGCTTTCCGGCGCCTTTCCGGCGCAAAGAGCGCGGGAGTTTGACCGCTGGTCGTTGGGAGTGAACGGGGAACGAAGGACGCGGCATATTCGCCGCCAATCAGGTGAACAAGGCTCATGAGGCAAGGACAACAACAGAATCGCAGGGGCCGCGGCCGCAGTGGTGGTGGTCGTAAGCCCCAGAATCCACTGGCGCGGAATTACGAATCGAACGGGCCGGACGTGAAGATCCGCGGGACCGCCTCCCATGTGGCGGAGAAATACATGTCGCTGGCGCGCGATGCCCTCGCCTCCGGTGACATGATCGCCGCGGAGAGCTATCTGCAGCACGCCGAGCACTATAACCGCATCGTCATGGCGGCTCAGACTCAGCTTAGCCCACAAGGCGGCGCCCAGCCGGCCGAAAACCCCAATGGCGGCGCTGGCGGACAGCAGCCTCAGAGCCGCTGGCACTCCGATTCCGAGGAAGAAGGCTCCGACGAGGCGGCGTCCGTGGCCAGCGGGCAGACCGGCGGCGGCGGGCAGGACCGTGAGCGCCACACTGGCGACCGGGAGCATCAGGGCGGCGGACGCGACCGGGGCCGCCGGGCACAAGGTGGCAATGGTAGCCGCGATGGTGTGCGGGACGCCGAGGGTGTGCGTGACGCCAATGGCGCCGAGCCGGCCGAGCCGGCACAAGCTGCCGGCGAAAGCGAAAATGCTCCCGACACGGTGAGCTAGGCTTTCATTCTCAAAGACCTGTCTTGTTACGCGCTGTGGTCGATACGGCGCTGTGCGGCATTCGGCATGCCGGCGTCCGATATCGGCGCCGCGGCTAACCGTTCGCTAACGGTGGCGCGCGGGCTCGCGCGTGCGGCGAGTTTGTTCTCTATCAAGTCGGCCCCTCTTTTTGTGCGCTAAACGGCTCGCTATATGTCCGTTAACGGGCCCTGGGGTATCAGGGTCCTGAACGGCGCCCCCGCCAGTTTGACCCGCCCTTTCCGGCCCACCCTCAAGCCTGGCCCGATCCAAGAGGGAAGATCATGGATTTCGAGAAACTTTCCGACCGCCTCAAGGGATTCCTGCAAGCGGCCCAGACCATCGCTGTCCGCGACGGAAATCCGCAGATTACGCCCGATCATTTCTTGAAGGCGCTGCTCGACGATCCCGAAGGATTGGCGGCCGGTCTCATTGTCCGCGCCGGGGGCGACGCCAAGGCAGCGCTGCTGCGCACGGACGCCGCGCTCGCCAAGCTGCCCAAAGTGTCCGGCTCCGGCGCGACCCAGCCACAGATGACGCCGGCGCTGTCGCGTGTGCTCGACCAGGCCGAGCAAGTGGCGACCAAGGCCGGCGACAGCTTCGTCACCGTGGAGCGGGCGCTGCAGGCGCTTAGCCTGACGAAAGAAGGCGAGGTCGCCAGCATCCTGAAAGATGCTGGCGTCACGCCCCAGAGTCTCAACGAGGCGATCAACGACCTCCGCAAGGGCCGCACCGCCGATTCCGCCGGCGCCGAGCAGTCTTACGATGCGCTGAAGCGCTACACCCGCGATTTCACCGAAGCGGCCGAAAAGGGCGAACTCGATCCCGTCATTGGCCGCGACGAGGAGATCCGCCGCACCATTCAAGTGCTGTCGCGGCGCACGAAGAACAATCCCGTGCTCATCGGTGAGCCGGGCGTCGGCAAGACGGCGATCGTCGAGGGCCTGGCGCATCGCATCGTCAAGGGCGACGTGCCGGAAAGCCTGAAGGACAAGAAGGTGCTGTCGCTCGACATGGGTTCGCTCATCGCCGGCGCGAAATATCGCGGCGAGTTCGAGGAGCGCCTGAAATCCGTGCTCTCCGAAATCGAGTCCGCCCACGGTCAGATCATCCTGTTCATCGACGAGATGCATACTTTGGTCGGCGCCGGCGGTGCGGACGGGGCGATGGATGCCTCCAACCTGCTGAAGCCGGCACTGGCCCGCGGCGAGCTGCATTGCGTCGGCGCCACCACGCTCGACGAGTACCGCAAGCATGTGGAGAAGGACGCGGCACTCGCCAGGCGCTTCCAGCCGGTGTTCGTGCCCGAACCCACGGTGGAAGACACCATCTCCATCCTGCGCGGGCTGAAGGAGAAATATGAGCTGCATCACGGCGTGCGCATTTCCGATGCCTCGCTCGTGGTCGCCGCCACGCTGTCCAACCGCTACATCTCCGACCGCTTCCTGCCCGACAAAGCCATCGACCTGATGGACGAGGCGGCGTCGCGGCTTCGCATGCAGGTGGACTCCAAACCGGAAGAACTCGACGAGCTCGACCGGCGCCTGATGCAGCTCAAGATCGAGCGCGAGGCGCTGAAGAAAGAGACCGACACCGCCTCCAAGGACCGTCTGCAGCGGCTCGAGAAGGAGATCGCCAATCTGGAGGAGAGCGCCAACGCGCTCGCCGGCCGCTGGCAGGAAGAGAAAGAGAAGCTGGGGCAAGCGCAGAAGATCAAGGAAGATCTCGATCATGCGCGCAACGAGCTGGAGCAGGCGCAGCGCGCGGGCGACCTGGCCAAGGCCGGCGAGTTGGCCTACGGCAAGATCCCCGATCTCGAAGGAAAGCTCGCCAAGATCGAAGAGGAAGAGGGCCAGGCCGGCAGTCTCGCACAAGAAGTCGTCACCCCCGACATGATCGCGCAAGTGGTATCGCGCTGGACCGGCATTCCCGTCGACAAGATGCTGGAAGGCGAGCGCGATAAGCTGCTCGCCATGGAAACGCAGATCGCCAAGCGCGTGGTGGGCCAAGAAGAAGCGGTCGAGGCCGTGTCCACCGCGGTGCGCCGGTCCCGCGCCGGGCTACAGGATCCCAACCGGCCCATGGGTTCGTTCATGTTCTTAGGGCCCACCGGCGTCGGCAAGACAGAGCTTTCCCGCGCGCTCGCCGAATTCCTGTTCGACGACGAGCACGCCATCCTGCGCGTCGACATGTCGGAATACATGGAGAAGCACGCGGTGGCCCGGCTAATCGGCGCGCCGCCCGGCTATGTCGGCTATGAGGAGGGCGGCGCGCTCACCGAAGCCGTGCGCCGCAGGCCCTATCAGGTCATCCTGTTCGACGAGATCGAGAAGGCGCATCCGGACGTGTTCAACGTGCTGCTGCAAGTGCTCGACGACGGCCGGCTGACGGACGGCCAGGGCCGCACGGTCGACTTCCGCAACACGCTCATCATCATGACGTCCAATCTCGGCTCCGAATATCTCGTCAACCAGAAGGAAGGCGAGGAGTCGTCCGAAGTGGAGAGCCAAGTGATGGACGTGGTGCGCTCGCATTTCCGGCCCGAATTCCTCAACCGCGTGGACGAGATCATCTTGTTCCATCGGTTGCGCCGCGAGCATATGGGCGCGATCGTCGAGATTCAGCTGAAGCGCCTCGCCAAGCTGCTGGCCGACCGCAAGATCACGCTCGAGCTCGACGACGCGGCCAAGGACTGGCTCGGAACCAAGGGCTACGACCCGGCCTATGGCGCGCGGCCCTTGAAGCGCGTGATCCAGAAATATGTGCAAGACCCGTTGGCCGAGATGGTGCTGGCCGGCAAGATCCGCGACGGCGAGACCATCAAGATCACCGCCGGCAAGGACGGGCTCATGTTCAACGGGGCTGCGGCGAGCAAGGCGAAGGCGGCTTAGAGGTTTTGTCGGCTTATAGGGGTATCGCATTTCGGTGCTGGCGGGGCCGCCGTGGCTCGCCGCTCCCCATGTACGCCAATGGCGCTTAGCGGACATGGACTCCAATCCTGGGCTGATCGTTATTCGACATCGCGGCTCTGCCCGGCGGGAGGCTTCGGCGTGCCTTTCGTCTTGTCATCGCCCGGCTCGACCGGGCGATCCAGTAATCACAAGCGGTGAGGGTCAGCGTCCGACCGAGAGGCAACGGGGTGCTGGATGCCCGCCTGCGCGGGCATGACAAAGAAGCAAATTGTCGGGGGAGAGAGAAAGGAGAGGCGAGGGAAGCGAAACTACTGGGTCACGACCTGGGCGACGCGGCTGGTGACCGGATCGAGCTGCATCAGGGCCTCGATGCGGCGGCGCTCTCTCTGGAAGGCGGCGAGTTCGCGGCCGGTAAGCTGGAGGCCGCGCGGGACAACGATGGTCATCGGGTTGACGAACTTGCTGTTGACCAGGACCTCGAAGTGGCAATGCGGTCCGGTGGAAGCGCCCGTCGAGCCGACGAAACCGATGATCTGGCCCTGTTTGACGGAGGCGCCGGGCTTGGAGCCGGGGGCGAAGCGCGTCATGTGGCCATAGGCGGTGGCGAAGCCGTTGGCGTGGCGGATGCGGATGTAGTTGCCGTAGCCGCCATGGCGCTCGGCCATCTCGATGGTGCCGTCGCCGGCGGCGAGGATCGGGGTGCCGGAAGGCGCGGCCCAGTCGACGCCGGTATGCATGCGCCAGCGGCGCAGCAGCGGATGCTTGCGGTCGCCGAAGCCGGACGTGTAGCGGCCGCCCTTTACGGGATTGCGCATCAGGAACTTCTTGGCGCTGTTGCCCTGGTCGTCATAGTAGTCGACCGCATCGTCGGGGGTGCGGAAGCGGTAGAATTTGCGCATCTCGCCGCCGACGGTCATGGAGGTGTAGAGCAGCTCGCCGAGCTCTTCGCCGTCTTCGCTGGAGCCGCCGTCGAAGAAGACTTCGAACGTGTCGCCGGAGCGCACCTTCTGCTTGAAGTCCACGTCATAGGAATGGACGCGCAGCAATTTGAGGATGGTGTTGGCGGGAATGTGCTGATCGAGCGCGGCGCGGTAGAAGCTCTGATACAGCGTGGCGCGGCTGGAGGCCTGCTGGACTTTGGCTTCTGCGGCGGGGCGCTCGGTGGAGGCGACATAGTCGCCGTCGCGGTTGCGCGAGGCGGTGACGATGTGGTCGCCTGACTTGTCGAACACGCTGACGCGAACCGGCTCCATTTGGCCCGAGTCGGACGGCGCCGGCACGAGGCGGACATGAATTTGCTGGCCGGGCTTGAGATCCTTGGCGCTGAACACCGGATCGAGGGTCTCCAGCAGGGTCGCCGCCACGGCCTTGTCGGTGCCGGCTTTGAGGATGGCGCCCATCAAGGTGTCGCCGCGGTCGATGTCGATGACCTTGGTCTCGGCGCCGGCGATCGCCTCGTCGCTGAGATCGTCGTCGTCCTCCTCGAGGGATTTCTGGATCACCGTGGTGTTGGGCAGAATCCGCGGACGCTCCACCTCGTCGGGACGATAGGAGGCGAGCTGCAGCTTGGCCTCGCCGTCGCCCTCGCCAAAGGACAGCGGGGCCTCGGCATAAGCGAAGTTCTCGGCGGCCGCGGCGACGAGCCGGTTCACCTGCTCGGGCTCGAGTTCCACATGATCGGTCTGGGGCAGGAGACCGCCCGGCACGTCGACGACGTTAATGACGACGGCCTGCGCCGCGTCGGTCGTTGCGTCACCGCCGCCAACCGGCGTGGAGTCGGAGTAGAGCTTGAAAGGATTGAAGGGGGGAAGTTCGACTTTGGTCTCGGGAAGAGACGTCGCCATGCCGGCGACGATACGGATATACGGCTTGATGGTGATGAACTCGCGGCTGCCTTGGCGCTCCACCACCGTGTCGTGAATGACGTGGCGGCTGGCAAAGCCGGCGGACGTCATCTGAATGCGATCTTCTTTCTGGCCGGATGGGCTTTGGGCGTCGTGGGCGAGGCGGGCGCTGCGGATCGGCTGGAGGGCGGCGAGGCTGGCCCGCTTGATCGAACTCACCATGCCCGAGCCGTCGGACATATTCATGGAGGCATAGATGGCGACGCCGATGAGGCATACGCCGACCATGCCGGCGAGACAGGTGCTCGCCATCCATTTCAGGCGACAGCTGGTCCCGTCATGACTTGTTTCGCAGTGATAAACCGGCGGCAGCTCGCGCTCGCCTTTGGACGTTTCGCCTAGGAAAATAGTGGGGAGTCCACGTGGCCCAGCCGGCACAAGTGCCTGACCAAGCTTACGGCGCGCAAAACCTCCGCGGCGCTTAAACAATGCGCATTCCCCCCGTCTACCGGTCGCCGCCGCCGCGCCTTCTATAAGCACGGACCCTGATTTCCCTCAGGCGGACGCCACCGAAGCGGTTAGCTGTCCCTTTGGCATGGCTAGACTATGCGCCGATGGGTTTGTGTCCCCGACCCCCGGCTTCCCTGTCCCACTAGGCCACAATTGTCCGCAGCCTTGCAAGTGAGATGGAAGCTTATTAGGTCTATTGAACGTCCCCCGTCAGCGGGTCATCATAACCATACTCAACCCGTATGGTTACCACGCCGTTAACGAAGGAAGAGTGACGGCGTATTCGGGCAGGAATGTGACCTAGGGGCCACGGCCTGGGGGAAAACAAATCCTCCCCCCAACTGTTACGGACCCCTTGACATCGAGACGGCCACCCCCTAAATACACGTCTCGCGCGGGTCGTACCCACTTCCTGCGGGACTGTACTCGACCGCGCGATCCATCGGACAGAAGCGGGGCTTGACCGGGTTCTTCTCGGGAGACACCTCGGCTGTCGTTGACTCTTAATGGGAGATTTGCTTTCATTGGGGGTTCGGGAGTGTGGCTTCGGCTGCGCGACCGACGGCTCTTTGACATTGTGATATGAAGAAAGGGAAACGCAGGCGGCGGGGTCCTTGCGTGCCGGTCCTTCTTTAGGGCTGGCATCGAGACTCTGACGGTCAAATCTGCGTTTTCAAGCCAATAGGCGTGTTGCACGTCAATCCTTCGGGATTGGCGTCGTTTCATGCTTGTTGGGAACTCGTCAAAATGCAGCGACCCCCTGGAACAGATTCCATCCAGGGAATTGTCAGAAATCGAACTCTCAATCTAAGAGTTTGATCCTGGCTCAGAACGAACGCTGGCGGCAGGCCTAACACATGCAAGTCGAACGTGAAGCCACCTTCGGGTGGTGGAAAGTGGCAGACGGGTGAGTAACGCGTGGGAACGTGCCTTTCGGTTCGGAATAACCCAGGGAAACTTGGGCTAATACCGAATACGCCCTTCGGGGGAAAGATTCATTGCCGAAAGATCGGCCCGCGTCGGATTAGCTTGTTGGTGGGGTAAAAGCCTACCAAGGCGACGATCCGTAGCTGGTCTGAGAGGATGACCAGCCACACTGGGACTGAGACACGGC
>DATKYG010000035.1:0-2584 GCA_035528655.1 Methyloceanibacter sp. | reverse complement strand
GATCAGACGGCCCATCCAGGTCACCGGATGACCGATGGCTTTCATCAACGCGTCCGGATAGCCGGCAACGAGCTCGACCAGCAAAGCAAGAAGCGCTAGCGGTGCAGCCATGATCCCTCCCAACTCCTTCGCGCCGCTCGTGCATGGCGGCAATCTCGACGCGGCCCGGCGTCTGTTCCCCGAAGCGCCCGAGCCGTGGCTCGACCTGTCGACGGGGATCAATCCCCATCCCTACCCCATCCCGGAGGTCTGGCCCGAAGATTTTGCGCGCTTGCCGGATGCCGAGAGCCTCAAGCTGCTCACACGGCACGCCGCAATCGCCTATGCCGCGCCATCCGAGACCAATGTGGTTCCGGCGCCGGGCAGCCAAATCCTGACGACGCTGATCGCCGGTCTGGTGCCCCCCGGCCGTGCGGCGATCCTGGGCCCGACCTATGCGGAGCACGCGCGGGTCGCGGCGCTCGCCGGACACGACGTGAGCACCGCGAAGGAACTCGCGCCGCTGGGCGAGGCCGATCTCGCCATCGTGGTGAACCCGAACAATCCCGACGGGCGTATCTTCGGAAAGCATGAGCTTCTTCGCATCGCCGAGCAGCAGCGCGACCGCGGCGGGCTCTTGGTCGTTGACGAGGCGTTCATGGACGCCGGTCCCCGCGGGGAAAGTTTGAGCCTCCATGTGGAGCAGGCGAACGTCGTCGTGCTGCGTTCGTTTGGCAAGTTCTTCGGTCTCGCGGGCCTCAGGCTGAGCTTCGCCTTGGCAGCAGCCGAGACCGCGGCACGCCTACGCGCAAGCCTCGGGCCGTGGCCGGTCTCGGGTCCGGCGCTCGCCATTGGCAAGGCCGCTCTGTGGGATGGGGAGTGGATCGAGGCGACGCGCCTGTCCTTGGGTCATGCGGCGGTCCGCCTCAAGACGCTGCTTCAGCATGCAGGGCTCGAAAGCGTCGGCTACACGGACCTGTTCCATTTGGTCCGTAGCCCCAATGCCCCACAGATCTTCGAGCGGCTCGGCCGCGCCGGCATCTTGGTGCGCCGCTTCGAGGAAGAGCCGGAATGGCTGCGCTTCGGACTGCCGGGCGAGGAGGAGGCGTGGCAACGGCTTGAGACGGCGCTCCGCGCCTAATCCTCGATCACAGGCACGCAGACATGCAACCCGTGCGGCTCGATCTCGACGCACACGTCCGTTTCGTGTTCGGGCGCGTCGAACACTTCGTCGTCGATCCTGAGCGGCCCCTCACGCCAATGCAGAGTCGCCGCCTTCGCCTTGATTTCGGTGAGTGGGATCGGCGTTTCGTCGGGATCGGAACGCAGCCAGTCGATCATCTCCTGTTTGCGGGCTGCAGGCAGAAACACGATGTCGAGCAGGCCGTCACCAGGTTCAGCCGACGGGCTGATCATCACGCGAGGGCCCGTCATGCCGATATTCAGAATCTCGACGAAGATGAAGTCGCCCTCGATGGTGTGACCGTCGATGTCGAAGCTGACATGGCTGGCCACGGCGGCCTCCAAGGTGTCGGCGAACAATTCGCGGCCGCGCGCGATCTCCTCTTCGCTAGAGTGGTTGGTCACGCCGGTATCGACCACTTGCGCCAGCGCGCCCCAGCCGACGGACTCCAGAAAATTCCAGGTGCCCCAAGGGCCGGAGACACAGCCTACGTTGAGACGACGTTCCGGAGCGCCCTGAAGATTCGCAACCAATGCGGCGATCTCGCCCTCGATGGCGAGACTGCGGGCGACATTGTTGGCCGTACCGACGGGCAGGATAAAGAGCAACATTTTCCGGTTCGGCATGTTGCGCGCAATTTTTGCGACCGTGCCGTCGCCGCCAGCCACGATGACGATCTCCGCATCACCTTCGGCGAGCGCGTCTTTGTAGGCTTCACCTTCGATTGTGACGTAGCGGGTCGTGAAGCCGGCCTTGTCCAAATGGCCAAGGAGCTCGTCGCGCGTGTAGCGTCCCGAGCCAGCCGTTGGATTGTGGATCAGAAGCGCGCGCATGGACTTTGATAACACCGGGACGGCAGCAGCGTTCCGCAGAACGGCGCCAGGGAAACGATGGGTGGGTTAGTGCGCCCAGCGCCGGTTGTAGTGCTCGGCCAGTTCGAGATTGCCTTGCGCTTCTTCCGGCAAGAGCCTGGCGATCACACCCATGGCGAGTTCGACGGAAATCTCGCTGGCGCCGCACTCTTTGAGCTGGTCGCGGAGCCAGCCATAGACTTCCTCGTCGCCAGCCTTGAGCCCGACGGCGATCTCTTCAAGCATTTGCACCAATGATTCGGCTGCCATCGTGCCCCTCCAATCAAACCAAGCCCTCAGGCTAAGGTTACGGTCACGCTCTCCTGGTGCGATTCTCCCCAGAGCGAGCATACCGCCTCGGAGACCCATGCGGAGTTGCCGACGGGCCACAGTGCGATCTTTTCTCCCCGGCAAGCGGGTTCAGTCCGCACCAGGTGGGCCGGTGAACGGGATCGGCCTGATGGAAGCTGTGGATACGGGGTCGGCGTCGTCCGCTTGGGCGAATAGGCCGCGCCGGGGCTGTGGCCGGCAATAATGGCGTCCCTTGGACACATTGGTGACCAGCAGATCG
>DATKYG010000034.1:0-2568 GCA_035528655.1 Methyloceanibacter sp. | reverse complement strand
GATCAGACGGCCCATCCAGGTCACCGGATGACCGATGGCTTTCATCAACGCGTCCGGATAGCCGGCAACGAGCTCGACCAGCAAAGCAAGAAGCGCTAGCGGTGCAGCCATGATCCCTCCCAACTCCTTCGCGCCGCTCGTTCATGGCGGCAATCTCGACGCGGCCCGGCGTCTGTTCCCCGAAGCGCCCGAGCCGTGGCTCGACGTGTCGACGGGGATCAATCCCCATCCCTACCCCATCCCGGAGGTTTGGCCCGAAGATTTTGCGCGCCTGCCGGATGCCGAGAGCCTCAAGCTGCTCACACGGCACGCCGCAATCGCCTATGCCGCGCCATCCGAGACCAATGTGGTTCCGGCGCCGGGCAGCCAAATCCTGATGACGCTGATCGCCGGTCTGGTGTCCCCCGGCCGTGCGGCGATCCTGGGCCCGACCTATGCGGAGCACGCGCGGGTCGCGGCGCTCGCCGGACACGACGTGAGCACCGTGAAGGAACTCGCACCGCTGGGCGAGGCCGATCTCGCCATTGTGGTGAACCCGAACAATCCCGACGGGCGTATCTTCGGCAAGCATGAGCTTTTTCGCGTCGCCGAGCAGCAGCGCGACCGCGGCGGGCTTCTGGTCGTCGACGAGGCGTTCATGGACGCCGGTCCCCGCGGCGAAAGTTTGGCGCTCCACGTGGAAGACGCACCTGTCGTCGTGCTGCGGTCCTTCGGCAAGTTCTTCGGTCTCGCGGGCCTAAGGCTGAGCTTCGCCTTGGCAGCAGCCGAAACCGCGGCACGCCTACGCGCAAGCCTCGGGCCGTGGCCGGTCTCGGGTCCGGCGCTCGCCGTTGGCAAGGCTGCTCTGTGGGATGGGGAGTGGATCGAGGCGACGCGCCTGTCCTTGGGGCATGCGGCGGTCCGCCTCAAGAGATTGCTTCAGGATGCGGGGCTCGAAAGCGTTGGCTGCACGGACTTGTTCCACTTGGTGCGCAGCCCCGATGCCCAACAGATCTTCGAGCGGCTCGGCCGCGCCGGCATCCTCGTACGCCGCTTCGAGGAGGAGCCGGAATGGCTGCGCTTCGGGCTGCCGGGCGAGGAGGAGGCGTGGCAACGGCTCGAGGCAGCGCTCCGCACCTAATCCTCGATCACCGGCACGCGGACATGGAACCCGTGCGGCTCGATCTCGACGCGCACGTCCGTATCTTGCTCGGGCGCGTCGAACACCTCGTCGTCGATCCTGAGCGGTCCCTCGCGCCAATGCAGCGTCGCCACCTTCGCTTTGATCTCGGTGAGGGGGATCGGCGTCTCGTCGGGATCGGAACGCAGCCAGTCGATCATCTCCTGTTTGCGCGCCGCGGGCAGAAACACGATATCGAGCAGCCCGTCGCCTGGCTCGGCCGATGGGCTGATCGTCACGCGCGGGCCGGTCATGCCGATATTCAGAATCTCGACGAAGATGAAGTCGCCCTCGATCGCGTGCCCATCGGCCTCGCAGCAGACATGACTCGGCTGGGCTGCTTCCAAGATCTCGGCGAAGAGTTCGCGCCCCCGAAGGATTTTCTCCTCTCCGCGGTCCTCTTCCACGCCCGTGTCCACGACCTTGGCCAGCGCGCCCCAGCCGACCGACTCCAGAAAGTTCCAGTCGCCCCAAGATCCCGACGCGCAGCCAACATCCAGCCGCCGCTCCGATGCATCGCGTAGCCGTGGAATGAGGTCCTGCATTTCGCCTACGATGGCGAGGTTGCGGGCGACATTGTTCGCCGTGCCAGTGGGCAGGATTGTCACGGGCACTTTCCGGTTGGGGATATGCCGTGCAACCTTGCCGACCGTGCCGTCGCCTCCGGCGATGATCAGAATCTCCGCGTCGCTCTCCGCGAGGATGTCCTTGTAGGCATCGTCGTCGGTCGAAACGTAGCGAGTCGAAAAGCCGGAAGCATCGAGAAGGCCGACAAGCTCTTCGCGCGTATGGCGCCCTGAGCCGGCGGTGGGATTGTGCAAAAGAAGCGCGCGCATAACCCTACAACGAGTCGTCGAGAAGCGATGTTCCCTTAGCGCTTCGCCGTGTCAGTGGGCCCAGCGGCGATTGTAGTGTTCTGCCAGCTCGAGATTGCCTTGCGCTTCTTCCGGCAAGAGCCTGGCGATCACACCCATGGCAAGTTCCACGGAAATCTCGCTGGCGCCGCACTCTTTGAGCTGGTCGCGGAGCCAGCCATAGACTTCCTCGTCGCCAGCCTTGAGCCCGACGGCGATTTCTTCAAGCATTTGCACCAATGATTCGGCTGCCATCGTGCCCCTCCAATCAAACCAAGCCCTTAGGCTAAGGTTACGGTCACGCTCTCCTGGTGCGATTCTCCCCCAGAGATCATACCGCCTCCGAGACCCATGCGGAGTTGCCGACGGGCCACAGTGCGATCTTTTCTCCCCGGCAAGCGGGTTCAGTCCGCGCCAGGTGGGCCGGTGAACGGGATCGGCCTGATGGAAGCTGTGGATACGGGGTCGGCGTCGTCCGCTTGGGCGAATAGGCCGCGCCGGGGCTGTGGCCGGCAATAATGGCGTCCCTTGGACACATTGGTGACCAGCAGATCG
>DATKYG010000033.1:0-2111 GCA_035528655.1 Methyloceanibacter sp. | reverse complement strand
GCCCTTCTCGCGCAACGACGACGGCACGATCCTGCAGCGCGCCTTCGGCGGCATGACCACCGAGTTCGGCAAGGGCCAGGCGAAGCGCACCTGCGCCGCCGCCGACCGCACCGGCCACGCCATGCTGCACACCATGTACGGCCAGGCGCTGCGCCAATCGGCGGAGTTCTTCATCGAGTATTTCGCCATCGACCTGATCATGGACGATGAGGGCCGCTGCCGTGGCGTGGTGGCGCTCAACCTGGCCGACGGCTCGATCCACCGCTTCCGCGCCCATCAGACCATCCTCGCCACCGGCGGCTATGGCCGCGCCTATTTCTCCTGCACCTCCGCGCATATCTGCACGGGCGACGGTAACGCCATGGTGCTGCGCGCCGGGCTGCCGCTCCAGGACATGGAGTTCGTGCAGTTCCACCCGACCGGCGTCTATGGCGCCGGCGTGCTCATCACCGAGGGCGCGCGCGGCGAAGGCGGTTACTTACGCAATTCCGAGGGCGAGAAGTTCATGGAGCGCTACGCGCCCTCCGCCAAGGACCTCGCCTCGCGCGACGTGGTCTCCCGCGCCATCACCATCGAGATCCGCGAAGGCCGCGGCCACGGTCCCGACAAGGACTACATGCATCTCCATCTCGATCATCTCGACGAGGACATGCTGGCCGAGCGGCTGCCGGGCATCACCGACCTCGCCCGCATCTTCGGCGGCGTCGACGTGCGCAAAGGGCCGATCCCGGTCATTCCGACCTGCCACTACAATATGGGCGGCATCCCCACCAATATGCATGGCGAGGTGATCGCGCCGCGCCGCGACGATAAGGACGCGGTCGTGCCGGGCCTCATGGCGCTCGGCGAGGCGGCTTGCGTCTCGGTGCACGGCGCGAATCGTTTGGGCTCCAACTCGCTGATCGACCTCGTGGTGTTCGGCCGCGCCGCTGCGCTGCGCTGCGCCGAGGTGGTCGGCAAGGATCGCGATATTCCCGAACTGCCCAAGGGCGCGGGCGAAGAGGCGATCGCCCGGCTCGACCGCTTCCGCTACGCCGATGGCGGAACGCCCACCGCCGAACTGCGCTTGGCCATGCAGAAGACCATGCAGCGCGACTGTTCGGTGTTCCGCACCAAGGAGGTGCTGGCGGAGGGCGTGAAGGGCATCAAGCAGGTGTGGGACGACGCCGCGGACATTCAGGTGACCGACCGCTCGCTGATCTGGAACACCGACCTCGTCGAGACGCTGGAGTTCGACAATCTGATCTCGCAGTCCGCCGTCACCGTGCAGGGCGCGCTCGCCCGCGAGGAGTCCAGAGGCGCGCATGCCCGCGAGGACTTCCCCAAGCGCGACGACACCGACTGGATGAAGCACACGCTGTCCTATGCCGACTACGGCACGCACATGGTGAAGCTCGACTTCCGGCCCGTGCACAAATTCACGCTGTCGAACGAGGTCAGCTATATTGAGCCCAAGGAGCGGGTGTACTGAGCCGGCCAGGGAGGATCGAGATGAAACGCTTTGCAGTGCTACTCGCCGTCGCAGCGATCCCGAGCCTGGCCCTCGCTTCGCCTGAGCATCTCGCCACCATTGAGGCCGAGTGCGGGACGCAACTGAAGATGCCGCCCGCGGCCTGCGCCTGTCTCAAAGGCAAGGCTGGCGAGCTCAATGACGGCCAGCAGGCCTTCATCGCCGCCGTGGTCTCCAAGGACAAGGCGACGCAGAAGGACCTGACCCAAGGCATGACGGTCCAGGAGCTGACCCAGGCCGGCATGTTCATGACCAATGCCCCGGCGCAGTGCGCCGGCGCCCAGTAAGAGACGCGCCGGGACGAACCGGCAAATTGACAAGCGGATAGAGAACAGATGGTCCAGTTCACACTCCCCATGAACTCCAAGATCACCAAGGGCAAGGAGTGGAACCCGCCGCCTGCGGGGGACGCCGAGGACCGTTGGCGCGAGTACCGCATCTACCGCTTCGATCCCGACACGGCCGACAACCCGCGCGTCGACACCTATTGGGTCGACATGACCGATTGCGGGCCGATGGTTCTCGACGCCCTCATCTGGATCAAGAACACCATCGACCCGACGCTCACCTTCCGCCGCTCCTGCCGCGAAGGCGTGTGCGG
>DATKYG010000032.1:0-32044 GCA_035528655.1 Methyloceanibacter sp. | reverse complement strand
GTCAGCACCTTGCCGGACGACGGCACCACGGTGTTGTAGGCGCGGCCCAGGCGCGTGATGGAATCGAGCAGGATGACCACGTCGCGGCCATGCTCGACCAGGCGCTTGGCCTTCTCGATGACCATCTCGGCGACTTGCACGTGACGCGCGGCGGGCTCGTCGAAGGTCGACGACACGACTTCGCCGTGCACCGAGCGCTGCATATCGGTCACCTCTTCGGGGCGCTCGTCGATCAGGAGCACGATCAAGTAGCACTCCGGATGATTGGCGGTGATGGCGTGGGCAATGTTCTGGAGGATCACCGTCTTACCGGTGCGCGGCTGCGCGACGATGAGGCCGCGCTGGCCCTTGCCGATGGGCGAGACGATGTCGATGACGCGGCCGGTATTGTCTTTGCGGGTCGGGTCCTCGGTCTCCATCTCAAGCCACTCATCGGGATAGAGCGGCGTCAGATTGTCGAAATGGATCTTGTGGCGCTGCTTCTCGGGCTCCTCGAAATTGATCGTGTTGACCTTGAGAAGCGCGAAATAGCGCTCGCCGTCTTTCGGGCTTCTGATCTCGCCTTCGACGGTATCGCCGGTGCGAAGTCCGAAGCGGCGGATCTGCGACGGCGACACGTAGATGTCGTCGGGGCCGGCGAGATAATTCGAATCGGGGGAGCGCAAGAACGCGAAGCCGTCTTGCAGCACCTCCACCACGCCCGTACCGGTGATGTCCACGTCGCGGGCGGCTAATTGTTTCAGGATCGCGAACATGAGTTCCTGCTTTCGCATGGCGCTCGCGTTCTCAACTTCGACCTCCTCGGCGAAGCTCAATAGCTCCGTCGGCGATTTGGCCTTCAAATCCTGCAGCTTCATTTCTGGCATGCGCTGCTACTCCAAAGAGAACAGAAAGGGGTGAATGGGATGGCGGTGTTTTGAATCTCGCGCTTGGATGCGCGGTGTCGTCGGAAGGGGAAGGGTAGACCTCGGCGGGACGGCGATGAACGCCTGCTCCAGTCCGGTAACCCGATCGCTTTTGGGGAAAAGGCCAGGTCGCGACGGCGTCCCGGATTGGATACGACTCATCTTATAGCAGACCCTTGAAGGGTGCGGAACAGATTTACCGCGCCCGTCAGAACGGCCGGACGACCACCAAAATCACGATGCCGATCATCAGAACGGTCGGGATCTCGTTGGCGATCCGGTAGAAACGCGGGCTGCGCGTATTCCGATCCATGGCGAAGTCGCGAGTCCAGCTGGCCAGCGCGCCGGAATAGGCCGACAGCACCACCACGAGGAACAGCTTGGCGTGGAACCAGCCGTCTCCCGACCAGTCGATGAGCGGCGAAAACGCTAGAATTAGGCCAAAAATCCAGCTGGCGATCATGGCCGGCGTGGTGATGAAGCGCAGCAGGCGCCGTTCCATGACCTTGAAGGTTTCCGACTGCTCGGAGCCCACTTGGCTCATGGCGTGATAGACGAACAGGCGCGGCAGATAGAGCAGCCCCGCCATCCAGGCGATCACGGCGATGATGTGGAAGGCCTTGATATAGGCAAGAAACATGAGATTCCCAGGGGTGACGCGAAGAGGGGTGCGACGATTAGACGGGGTCGCCCTTCACCAGCGCGACCAGCCGCTCGACATGTTCGATGGGCGTCTGCTGCAGAATGCCATGGCCAAGATTGAAGATGAAGGGGCCTTGGCCCAGTGTCTCCACGATCCAGTTGACACGCGCATCGAGCGCAGGCCCGCCCGTGGCCAAGAGAATCGGATCGAGATTGCCTTGCACGGGAAGACGCATCTGCAACGCAGCACGGATCCAGCCCACCGGCAAGCTCGTGTCGCAGCCGATCGCATCGATCCCCGTCTTGGTCGCGTAGCGCTCAGCGAGTGGCCCTGACCCCCTTGGGAACCCGATGATGGGGATGTGGGGCGCTTCCGCCTTCACCCGGTCGACGATGGCTCTGGTAGGCGTGATGCACCAGCGCTCGAACTCGTCCTCTGGCAGGCTGCCGGCCCAGCTGTCGAAGATCTGCAGGACGCGGCAACCGGCCCTCACTTGCCCGAGCAGATATTGGGCGGATGCCTCCACCAGAATGTCGATCAAGCTCTGAAACGTTTCACGCTCGCCATAGGCCAGAGCGCGCGCGGCCGCCTGATCCTTGCTGCCGGCGCCTTCGACCATGTAGGTGGCCACGGTCCACGGCGCGCCGCAAAAACCAATCAGCGGCACCGTCTCCGGCAGCTCGGCCACCACGCGCTCCACAGTCTCGTAGACCGGCGTCAGCCTGTCCGCGGCCGCAGCCACATCAAGCTTAGCGGTTGCCGCCGCATTCCGCACGGGCTCGAGCTTTGGGCCTTCCCCTTCCACGAACGCGACTGTCTGGCCGAGGGCATGGGGCACCACGAGAATGTCCGAAAAGACGATAGCCGCATCGAGGGGAAAGCGCCGCAAGGGCTGCAGGGTCACTTCGGCCGCGAGCTTGGGTGTGAAGCAAAGATCGAGGAAGGACGGCACCCCGCTCCGGACTTCACGATATTCGGGCAGATAGCGTCCCGCTTGACGCATCAGCCACATCGGTGGTGTGGCGGTCACCTCGCCGTTCAAGGCGGCAAGTAGGGGACTCGTTGGGGGGGTTATCCGCAAAAACCGATGCCTCTCTAAATACTAATAAAGAGAATCTAATCGTTCTGTTGTTACTTTAGTTAGGGCGTGAATAGCGGACATTCACCGTCATCACCAGTCTGTCGACAGGGTAGCCTGCCTCATATTTGACAGTTTGACGATGAATGGGGGCACTTGTGATTGGTTCGCTGGAGAAAGCTGCAACATGCGTTGTTGGCGTTGGGGTTGCGGCGATACATCCGCTCTGGACGAGGGCTGGATTGGCTGTGGGCATCTCCCCCTCGGAGCTGGGGATCAAAAAGGGTATTGTGGGGGGTGTTGGAGTTGCGTCATTTTTTCGACACGAGCGAATCTGTGAAGAACTAGGACTCACAACTTCGGGTCAGCGGGGACAAGATCGTCGCCGGCCATATTGCGCCGTTAACCCCGGACGGTTATCCAAGGGCCATACATGGATATCCAGCAGCGCACGTTTCACCTGCACATGATTTCCGACGCGACGGGCGAGACGCTCAACACGCTCGCCAAGGCGGTCCGCGTGCAATACGCGCAAGTGCGCGCCATCGAGCACCTCCATCCTCTGGTCCGCAGCCGCCGCGAACTCGACCGCGTGTTGAAGGATGTGGAGGCCACGCCGGGGATCGTGCTCTACACGCTGTTCAATCGCGAGCTCGCCGAAGCACTGGAGCAGTCGTGCAAGCAGCTTAACGTGCCGTGCGTCGCGCCGCTCAAGCATGTGCTGCAAGTGTTCGAGTCCTATCTGGGCATGGCGGCCACGCCGATGGTCGGTGGACAGCACGTGCTCGACGCCGATTATTTCCGCCGCATCGAGGCGCTGAACTTCTCGATGCTCCATGACGACGGGCATCTACCGGAAGACCTCGACGACGCCGACATTATTCTCCTGGGCATCAGCCGCACGTCGAAGACCCCGACCAGCATCTATCTCGCCAATCGCGGCTTCAAGACCGCTAATGTACCGCTGGTTCCGGGCATGGCGCTGCCGCCGCAGCTGGAGCAGCCGACAAGGGCTTTCATGGTGGCGCTGGTGGCGAGCCCCGAGCGCATCTCGCAAGTCCGCCAGAATCGCGTGATCGAGCAGGCACACGGCCATCTCGAGGAATATGTGGACCGGGATGCCATCGCCGCGGAGATCGCGCAGACGCGCCAACTCTGCGCCCGGCATGGCTGGCCGATAATCGACGTGACAAGGCGCTCCATCGAGGAGACCGCCGCGGGCATCATCCGGCTCTATCACGACCGCGAAGCGCCGGCGCTCGAAGCCTGATGGGATTGGCATGACGGGATTTCTGCAACAAGGGCGGCCGCCGCTTGTTCTGGCCTCGACCAGTCATACGCGGGCACGCCTGCTCGAATCGGCGGGGCTCGCCTTTATCGTCGAGGCGCCTGGGCTTGAGGAAAGCGCGATGCGCCAGGCGGTCAGCGGCGAGAAAGCGCTCGACCCCCATGATGTGGCCGAGGTGCTGGCCCGGGCCAAGGCCGAGGCGGTGAGCGATCTGGCGCAAGGCGCTTATGTCATCGGCGGCGATCAAGTGCTCGCCCTCGAGGGCGAGATCGTCACCAAGCCCGCGGATATGGCGGCGGCGCGATCCCAGTTGCTCGACCTCAACGGCAAGACCCATACGCTGCATACTTCGGTCGCCGTGGCCACGAGTGGCGAGACCGTGTGGGCGCACACGGAGATCGCCACGCTGACCATGCGCAAGATGACGCCGGAATTTATCGGTCACTACCTGGCGGCGGCCGGCGAGGCGGTGCTGAGCGCCGTCGGCGCCTATCAGATCGAATCGGTCGGCATTCAGCTCTTTGACAAGATCGAGGGCGACTTCTTCTCCATCCTGGGCCTGCCGCTGTTACCGCTCCTCGATACGCTTCGGCGCGAGGGCGTGATCGAGGACTGAGCCATGCTTCGCGCCTGCGTCATCGGCTGGCCGGTAGAGCATTCGCGCTCGCCCGTCATTCACCGCTATTGGCTGGCGGAGCACGGCATCGACGGTGCCTATGAGAAAGAGGCGGTGCGCCCAGAGGATCTGGCCGGCTTCCTCGAGTCGCTGTGGCGGCGCGGCTATGTGGGGGCCAATGTGACCTTGCCCCATAAGGAAGCCGCCTTGGCGGCGGCGCGCTCCGCCGACGAGGCCGCGATCACCATTGGCGCGGCCAATACGCTGTGGCTCGATCCCGACGGCGCGCTCCACGCCAGCAATACCGACGCCTACGGCTTCATGACCAATCTCGATGCGCAGGCGCCGCAATGGATAGAGGGTCTCGGCGGCGCCCTCGTGCTCGGCGCCGGCGGCGCCGCACGGGCGATCCTGTACGGCCTGATCGCCGCGGATGTGCCAAAGATCTACCTCGCCAACCGCACGCGCGCCCGGGCCGAAAGCCTGGCCAGACGATTCGGCCCAAAGGTCGAGGCCATCGATTGGGACGCGCGCGGTGTGGCGCTTGCCGGCTGCTCGCTGCTGATCAATACGACGAGCCTCGGCATGACGGGCCAAGACCCGCTTGTGATCGATCTGGCGGCGCTGCCCGCGGACGCGGTCGTCGCCGACCTCGTCTACAATCCGCTGGAGACGGCGCTGCTCGCGGATGCGCGGGCGCGTGGGCTCGGCACCGTGGACGGTCTCGGCATGCTGCTGCACCAAGCGGTGCCCGGCTTTGAGCGCTGGTTCGGGGTGCGGCCGGCGGTGACGCCCGAGCTGCGCGCGCATGTGGTGGCCACGCTGGGGGCTCCCTGATGCTCGTCATCGGACTGACTGGGGGCATGGGCATGGGCAAGACGTCGGCGGCCGCCCATTTCAGGGCGCGGGGCATCGAGGTGTTCGACGCCGACGCCTATGTGCATCATCTCTATGAGGGCGCGGCGGTGGCGGCCATCGAGGCGGCGTTTCCGGGCACGACCCATGACGGCCGGGTCGACCGCGCGCTGCTCGCCAAGGAAGTGTCGGGGAATCCTGAACGGTTGCGCCAGCTGGAGGCCATCGTCCACCCGATGGTGGTCGCCGCCGAGATCGATTTCCTGCGCGACCAGGAGAAGGCGGGCGCGGCGCTTGCGGTGCTCGAGATCCCGCTCCTGTTCGAAACCGGGGCGGAGGCCCGCACCGACGTGACCATTGCGCTCAGCGCCTCCGACCGGGTGCAGCGGGAGCGCGTGCTGGCGCGGCCCGGCATGACGGAAGAAAAGTTCGAGGCGTTGCGGGCGCGGCAGCTCTCGGACGCGGAGCGGCGCGCGCGGGCCGACTATGTTGTGGACAGCGGGACGAACCTCGAAAACATGCATACGCAACTCGATACGCTGATCGAATCGCTGCAAGATCGTGACGGTCGGGTCATGGAGCAGTTGCGTCACTGACAGTTGAAACGGGGAGCGCACCGGCGCATGCGCGAGATCATTCTCGATACGGAAACGACGGGCATCGACCCGTATGAGGGTCATCGCATCGTCGAGATCGGCTGTGTCGAGCTGGTCAACCGTATTCCCACGGGGCGCACCTGGCACTGCCATTTGAATCCCGAACGCGACATGCCGCAAAAGGCGTTCGAGATTCACGGCCTGTCCGAGGATTTCCTGCGCGACAAGCCCCGCTTTGCCGAGCGCGCCGACGAATTGCTCGAATTTGTCGAAGGGGCGATGCTGGTCATGCACAATGCCCGCTTCGATTTCGGCTTCTTGAATGCGGAGCTTGAACGTCTGCCGCGCACCTTGCTGCGCTGGGAGCATATCGTCGACACGCTGGCGCTGGCGCGGCGACGGCATCCCGGCGCGCCGGCCTCTCTCGATGCGCTCTGCCGGCGCTATGGCGTCGACCTCACCGAGCGCGAGAGTTCGGGCCATGGCGCCCTGCTCGACTGCCGGCTGCTGGCTTCGGTGTATGTGGAGCTGGTTGGCGGCAATCAGGCGCGGCTCGAATTCGCCGCGAACGGAGCGCAGACCGCCATCCTGCAAGCCAATGCCGATCAGATCCGGCCGCGGCCGGTGCCACTCGCCCCACGGCTCAGCGCGGCCGAGACGGAGGCCCACCGGGTCTTCGTGGCAACGATGGGCGCGGGCGCCCTGTGGCGGCGCTATTTCTAACGCCTAATTCGGTTGAGCCTGCTCGCCGCCTTCGGTGCGCGCCATGTTTTGCGTGTAGAGCCTGGCGAAGTCGATCGGGTCGAGCATGAGCGGCGGGAAGCCGCCGTCGCGCACCACGTCGGCCAGCACGCGCCTGACGAAGGGGAAAAGGATCGTCGGGCAATCGACGAACAGCACCGGCTGCAGGAGGTGCTGCGGAATATTGCGCAGGCGGAACAGGGAGCCATAGACCAGCTCCACATTGTAGATCACGCCGGCGTCGGATTTGGCGTGGGCCTCGATCTGGAGTGCGACCTCGAAGATGTCGTCGCCGCGCGGGGTGGAGGCGACATTGACGCCGACCTTGAGCTGCGGGTTTTCGCCGGGGCCTTGCAGGGTCTGCGGCGCGCCGGGGCTCTCGAACGACAGATCCTTGATATATTGGGTGAGCACGGCGAGCTGCGCTTCGGTGCCGGTGCCCGTGCGGGCGGCTGAACTCGCGGCTTGCGGCGGCGCGGTGCCGGCCGGCGCTTCTTCGGGCCGCGCGGGCTTATCGCCGTTCGTCTTCTTCGCCTGTTCGTCCTTCGACTTTTTGACCATGGAACCCCCCCCTCAGCGGCTCCGCGCTGGCTAGCATGGGACGGTGAAGCCTGCAATTCGCCTGCGTCGATGTGGTTTGGCCTAAATTAAGTGCTAAACCCTTTAGGGTTGGCTTCACTCCAGGGAATGTCTTAAGTTGGATCCGAATGCTGCGGTGCGAATGGAATTTTTGTAGCTGCAGCGCGAGGCTCCCGCTGGGAAATCTCTAGGCGAGCAACAATATTCCTCCTAGAGCGTTCCACAATGATTGTGGGCTTAATCCAAACGCGGGTGGCGGCAAGGTATGAGCGAAGCTTTCGACATTTATACTCTTCTGTTTTTGGTCCTCGCGGTCGTGATCTTTATCCGGCTGCGCAGCGTGCTGGGCCGTCGCACGGGCAGTGAACGCCCGCCTTACGATCCTTATACGCAGGCCAAGACCAAGGCCGGGACGCCCGAGGGCACCGTGGTCGCGCTGCCGCGTGGCCGTACGGGCCGGGCGCCGGTGGGCGAGACCGCCGGCCCGTCGCCCGAGGACATCGAGGAGCGGCTCGAGCGCTATGCGGCCAAGGACAGCCCGTTGCGCGAGTCGCTGACCCAGGTGATGCGCGCGGACCCGGGCTTCGATCCCGGACAGTTCCTGGACGGTGCTAAGGGCGCCTATGAGATGGTCGTGGCCGCTTTCGCCGAGGGCGACGAGGACACGCTCAAGCAGCTGCTTGGCCCGGACGTGCTCGACGGTTTCGAGCGGGCCATCGCCGAGCGCGAGGAGCGCGGCGAGGTGCTGCAATCGACCCTGGTGGGCATCGACAAGGCCGATATCATCGAGGCCGAGGTGAAGGGCAAGCAGACGCTGGTCACGGTCAAGTTCGTGAGCGAGCTGATCTCGGTGACGCACGATGCCGACGGCGAGGTGGTCGAGGGCGATCCCAAGAAGGTGCGCGAGGTCACCGACATCTGGACTTTCGCGCGGGAGACGGCGTCCAGAAATCCCAACTGGAAGCTCGTCGCCACCGAAGCGGCCAACTAGCCAACCTCAGACGACCCTTCCCCCGACGATCGATTGTCGCCCGCCAAGGCCGGTGATCCGGTCGCATGTGCTAGGATGGTGCCGGTTCGGGATGCAGGCGGGCACAGGCATTGACGGCGCGCCTCGAGGGAAGGGCAAACAATGCGCTGGCATGCATTGTGGATACTGGGCATAGCTGCTGCCGCGATTGCGCTCCTCCTTTGGAGATACGAGGTGGACGATCACGCGGCCATCACGCTGATACCCGTCAGCTTCACCGAGATCGAGGGCTGGGCCCAAGACGATCACGCGGCGGCCTTCGGCGCGTTGCGCCGATCGTGCCGCAAGCGGCCTACAAGCAATCAGGCTTGCCAAGACGTCCTGGAACCTGGGGAAAAGGTCGATCGCAAGACCGCACGGCAATTTTTCGAAACGCACTACATCCCGCACCGCGTCGAGGAGCAGCAGCCCGGCCTCGTCACCGGCTATTACGAGCCCGAAGTGAAGGGCTCGCGCGTGCGGGATGACGCGTTTCAGGTTCCCGTCTATCGGCGCCCGGACGACCTTGTCCAGGTGACACCCGATGAATTGCGCGCGTTCTACAATGCGAGCTTCAGCGTGGGGCGCCGGAAGGGCGATGAGCTCGTGCCCTACTACACGCGCGCGGAGATCGACGAGGGCGCACTTTCGGGCAAGGGGCTCGAGTTGCTTTACCTCGACGACGCGATTGAACTTTTCTTTTTGCAGATCCAAGGGTCGGGGCGCGTGCGGTTCCCGGACGGGTCATGGACGCGGATCGGCTACGCGGGCAAGAACGGCCACTCTTACACGTCGATCGGCAAGCTGCTCGCCGAGCGTGGGGAGAAACCTCCGGGCGGACTCACGATGGAAGGGCTCAAGGGGTGGCTTCGCGCCGATCTCGCCCGGGGCAAAGCGCTCATGCACGCGAACAAGTCCTATATCTTTTTCCACGAATTGCCGGCGGCTGAGGCGGGCGCGGGTCCGGTCGGCGCGCAGGGCGTGGCGCTCACACCCGGCCGCAGCCTCGCCGTCGATGCCAGCTATCACAAGCTCGGCACGCCGGTGTTCGTCGCCGCAGCCGACGCGCCGACGCCGGACGGCAAGCCGTTCCGGCGGTTGATGATCGCGCAGGACGTGGGCTCCGCGATCAGAGGAAAGGAGCGCGGCGACATCTTTTGGGGCTCTGGGCCCGAGGCCGGCGCTATTGCCGGCGTCACCAAAACCGAAGCCCGGTTTTACGTCTTGCTCCCGACGCCTTAAAGTCTTTTGCGCTATGGTCTCGCCCCATGGGGAAACGCGACACGGATAAGCGCGACAGCATGGAGGACGATGCGGAGCTCTGGGCCCGCATCGCCCGAACGGCGGCGCCGCTCAAGAAGAACCGCGTCACCCATGTGGCCGTCCCGCCCACGCCGCCGAGACCCAAGCAAATCGCGGCAGCGCTCAATACCGAGGCCAAGTCGACGCCTAATCCGTCGCCCAAGCCAGCGCCTAAACCTGCCGCGCGGCCCGCTCTCAGCCTCACCGCGAGCGGGCTCGACCGGCAGACGGCACGCAAGCTCGACAAGGGGCATCTGGCCGTCGAGGCGCGGCTCGATCTCCATGGCATGCGCCAGCGCGACGCCCATGCGGCTTTGCGTAAATTCCTCAAATGGGCGCAAAGCAAGGATTACCGCCATGTGCTGGTCATCACCGGCAAGGGCTCAAGCGCTGCGGAGAAGAAGAGCTTCTACGAGGATGAAGAGCGCGGGGTGCTGCGCCAGGCGGTGCCGCATTGGCTCGTGCTCCCCGACCTCGCGCCGCTGATCGTCAGCTTCTCGGAGGCGCCGCAACGGCTCGGCGGCGGCGGCGCGCTCTATGTGCGCTTGCGGAAGTTTCGCGCGAAGTGATTTTTGTCATGGCCGGGCTTGTCCCGGCCATTCACGATTTCCGTACAACAGACCAAGACGTGAATACCCGGCACAAGGCCGGGCATGACGAGATCTGAGTTCGCGGACGCCCTAAAGAATAAATTTCGAGAGGTCCGCGTTCTTGGCGAGGTCGCCGATATGCTCCTGCACATAGGCGGCGTCGATGACGACCGTCTGGCCGTATTTATCGCCGGCCTCGAAGGAGATCTCGTCGAGGATGCGCTCCATCACCGTCATCAGGCGCCGGGCGCCGATATTCTCCACCGAGGTATTCACCTCGACGGCGATGTCGGCGATGGCGTCGATGGCGTCTGCGGTGAACTCGAGCGTGACGCCCTCGGTCTTCATCAGCGCCACATATTGATTGATGAGGCAGGCCTTAGGCTCGGTGAGGATGCGGCGGAAATCTTCGCGGGTCAGCGCGCGCAACTCGACGCGGATCGGCAGCCGGCCTTGCAGCTCGGGCAGCAGGTCCGACGGCTTGGCGATGTGGAACGCGCCCGAGGCGATGAACAGAATGTGGTCGGTCTTCACCGGTCCGTGCTTGGTGCCGACCGTGGTGCCCTCGATCAGCGGCAGCAGATCGCGCTGCACGCCTTCGCGGGAGACATCGGCGCCGGCGCGCTCGGAGCGCGCGCAGATCTTGTCGACCTCATCGAGAAACACGATACCGTTATTCTCGACATTCTTGATGGCCTCTTGAACGATCATGTCGCCGTCGATGAGCTTGTCCGACTCCTCGGCCAGGAGAATGTCGAAGCTCTCTGACACGGTGACGGTGCGCGGCTTGGTGCGCTGGCCGCCGAAAGCCTTGCCGAGCATGTCGGAGAGATTGACCATGCCGACTTGGCTGCCGGGCATGCCGGGAATCTCGAAGGACGGCATGGACGGGGTGTCGGCAACCTGGATCTCGATTTCCTTGTCGTTCAGCTCGTTGTCGCGCAGCCGCTTGCGGAAAGCCTCTCGCGTCGACAGCGCCGCACCCGAGCCGACCAGCGCATCGATCACGCGCTCCTCGGCGTTGAGCTGCGCCTTGGCCTCGACCTCTTTGCGCTTGGCGTCGCGCACCAGGCCGATGCCGGCTTCGAGCAGATCGCGGATGATCTGGTCGACGTCGCGGCCGACATAGCCGACCTCGGTGAACTTGGTGGCTTCGACCTTGATGAAGGGCGCGCCCGCGAGCTTGGCGAGACGGCGCGAAATCTCCGTCTTGCCGACGCCGGTCGGGCCGATCATCAGGATGTTCTTGGGCAAAACCTCTTCGCGCATATCGCCTTCGAGCTGCTGCCGGCGCCAACGGTTGCGCAGCGCGATGGCGACGGCGCGCTTGGCGTCGCGCTGACCGATGATGTGGCGGTCGAGCTCGGAAACAATCTCGCGGGGGGAAAATGAGGTCATGGACACGCTAACTCGCTACTTGGTCGCGTCGAGGGTTTCGACGGTCACCTCGTCATTGGTGTAGACGCAAATCTTGGCGGCAATGGACATGGCCTTGCGCGCGATGGCCTCGGCATCGAGATCGGTGTCGAGCAGGGCGCGGGCGGCGGCGAGGGCAAAGGAGCCGCCGGAGCCGATGCCCATCACCGCGTCGTCGGGCTCGAGCACGTCGCCGGTGCCGGTGAGCACCAAGCTCTCGTCCGGGTCGGCGACGATCATCATGGCTTCGAGACGGCGCAAATAGCGGTCGGTCCGCCAGTCCTTGGCGAGCTCGACGCAGGCGCGCTTGAGCTGGTCGGGGAAGCGCTCGAGCTTGGTCTCGAGCCGCTCGAACAGGGTGAAGGCGTCCGCGGTGGACCCGGCAAAGCCGGCGATAACGTTGCCGGAGCCGACCCGGCGCACTTTGCGCGCGGTGCCCTTGATGATGGTCTGGCCGAGGGAGACTTGGCCGTCGCCGGCGACGACGACCTTGCCGCCCTTGCGGACGGTCAAAATCGTGGTGGCATGCCAGCTTTCTGGCGAAGAGGGGGGATGGCTCATGCTGCAACGCGATATCGGCGTGCGGGGGCCATTCGTCAAGCTTTCAGGGGCAAACGAGCCTAACGCGCGGTATGGACGTCCGGCCTAATCGGCGGGTTTGGCGTACCAGTTCTCCACCGGCGGCAGTTTGAGCGCGACAATGCGCCACCGGAGCCCGGTTAGTTCCATGACGGCAGTCAGGGTGGGCGAATCGGGCTTTTGCGGGTCCTTCAGGTCGACGGTGAACTCGGTGGGGCCGGCGAAAAAGGCGTAGGTCACGAAGTCGAAGAAGGATTTCCCCTCGCGGCGGTGCTTCACCACCGTCTCGCTGTTGAGGATGGCCTCGGGGGTGACCATGGTGTCGACGGCGCTGTCGACCAGCGCGGGGGCCAGCAAACTGGCCAGAGCGGCGCCAAAAGTCCCCAGAATTGGCCGTTTTTCGACCGCCTCCTGGGCCCTGTCCAGCACCGCCAGCTTGACCTCGGCTTTCAGGGTCTCGCGGACCTGCGGGAAATCGACGAGGCGGCTCAGCGCCTGGTCGTCGTCGGTGAGCAGGGCTTGGTCGAGCCAATAGAGCGTCAGATAGGGGTAGCCGATATAGGCCGCGAGCAAGATCGCCAAGACTAGGATCAGTCTGCGCATAGGCTTTCCCTTTTGAGCCGGTTCAAACGGCACTCGCCGTAGCACTCGCGGGTGACGGAGCGTATAAGGCGAGAAAAGTGACGGTTAGACGAATTGCTAAGGCCCTAGGACTAGACTGGCACCATGCAGAAGCGAAGCAAATCCGCGCCATCCCGGACTGCGACGGTCAATCGCCGCACCAAGGAGACGAAGATCAGCGCCACCGTCGATCTCGACGGGACCGGCGCTTATGACGTCTCCACGGGCGTGGGCTTTCTCGACCACATGATCGAGCAGCTGGCGCGGCATTCCCTGATCGATATATCGCTGAAAGCCGACGGCGATCTGCATATCGACCAGCACCACACGACAGAGGATTCAGGGATTGTGCTCGGCCAGGCTTTGGCGGAAGCGTTGGGTGACAAGGCCGGCATCACGCGCTACGGCGCCTGCTACCTGCCGATGGACGAGACCCTGACCCGGGTGGCGCTCGACGTGTCCGGGCGGCCGTTTCTCGTGTGGGATGTGGAGTTTACCCGCTCCAAGGTCGGCGAAATGGACACCGAGCTGTTCCGCGAATGGTTCCAGGCCTTCGCCCAGAATGCCGGGATCACGCTGCATGTCGAAAACCTCTATGGCGAGAATAATCACCACATCGCCGAGACCTGCTATAAAGCGCTCGCCAGGGCGCTCCGCCAGGCGATCGCCATCGATCCGCGGCAGAGCGGACGGGTGCCCTCCACCAAGGGCCAGCTCTAAGGATTCCGGTCATTGCCGGGCTTGACCCGGCAATCCATTCCACTGGACCCTCACAGGCTGAGGGGAAACGGCGTGGATGCCCGGATCACGTCCTGGCATGACGAGTTTGAGGCATGAAGTGACCGTCTATTCCGTCTATGAGCCCGCAAGCGACGATGACGACATCGCCGCGCGCGCCGACAGGATCGCCTTCGTCAAGGACGGCTTCTCCTGGCTGGCGCTCATCTTTCCGATGCTGTGGATGCTCTATTACCGCATGTGGATCGAATTCGCGGTCGTCATGGCCGTCATGTTCGGATTGGAGTGGGCCTTCGGCGCCTACCCAGATGGCATGCAGGTCGCCGGCTGGATGAGCCTCGCCATCACCGTGCTGTTCGCTTTTGAGGCCAACGATCTGCGCGGCGCCATGCTCGAGCGGCGCGGCTACCGCTTTACTGGGGTGGCCATGGGACGCGACCGCCAAGAGGCGGAGCGGTCGTTCTTTACCGTATGGCTGCAGCAGCAGGCGCAGTCCGCCCGCTCGATTGCGCCGGCGCCAAAGACTGCGCCCGGCGCTCAGGCGTCAGCGCCGTCGCGGCGCGGCGCCGGTGACGACGTCATCGGGTTGTTCCCGCAGGGCTGAATTCGCATGCACGTCGCCATCATCGATTACGGTTCCGGCAATCTCCATTCCGCCGCCAAGTCGTTCGAGCGCGCCGCGCGTGAGCAAGGCTCCAAACTCGCCATCAAAGTGACGGCGGACCCCGCCGACGTGCTCGCCGCCGAACGGATCGTGCTGCCGGGCGTGGGCGCCTTCGCCGACTGCAAGGCGGGGCTCGCCAGCATCCCCGGCATGATCGAAGCGCTGGAAGAGTCGGTGCAGGAAAAGGGTAAACCCTTTTTGGGCATTTGCGTGGGCTTGCAGCTCATGGCGACGCGCGGGTTGGAGCATGGCGTCACGCCGGGGTTGGATTGGATCGCGGGCGAGGTGCGCGCCATCGAGCCCAGCGATCCCGCGCTGAAGATCCCGCATATGGGCTGGAACACGCTGAACGTTGTGCGCGCGCACGCGCTGCTGGCCGGTATTCCGACGGGCGCCGATGGCCTGCACGCTTACTTCGTGCACTCCTATCATTTTGTGCCGGAAGACGCGGCCGACCTCGTCGCCACCACGGACTATGGCGGACCGGTGACCGCGTTCGTGGCGCGCGACAACATGGCCGGCAGCCAGTTTCATCCCGAGAAGAGCCAGAAGCTCGGGCTGGCGCTGATCGGCAATTTCCTCACATGGCAGCCATAAGAGAGATCGCGACCGCATGATCCTATTTCCCGCCATCGATTTGAAAGACGGACAATGCGTACGCTTGCGCCAGGGCGAGATGGACCAGGCGACGGTGTTCAACGCCGACCCTGCGGCGCAAGCAAAGCAGTTCGAGGACCAAGGCTTCGAGTGGCTGCACGTGGTCGATCTCAACGGCGCATTCGAGGGCAAGCCGGTGAATGGGGCTGCGGTCGAGGCGATCTTCGCCGCCGTGCAACTTCCCATCCAACTCGGCGGCGGCATCCGCGATATCGACACCATCGCCGCGTGGCTCGACAAGGGCATCGACCGGGTGATCCTCGGCACGGCGGCGGTGCGCGATCCAGATTTGGTGCGCGAAGCGGCGCGCGATTTTCCCGGCTGCATCGCCGTCGGTATCGACTCGCGTGAGGGCAAGGTGGCCATCGAAGGCTGGGCGCAGACGAGTGAGATGACCGTGCTCGATCTGGCGCGGCGCTTCGAGGATGCGGGTGTCGCGGCGATCATCCATACCGACATTGCGCGCGACGGCGTGCTCGGAGGACTCAATCTCGATGCCACCGCCGAACTGGCCGACGCGGTGAGCATCCCGGTCATCGCCAGCGGCGGGCTTGCGGGGATGGACGACATCCGCAAGCTGCTCGAGCCGCGCTACGAAAAGCTCGACGGCGCCATCGCCGGCCGCGCGCTCTATGACGGGCGGCTCGACGTTAAAGAAGCACTGGCGCTTCTCCTCGCGCGTTACGGCCGGCACGGTCACACAGGCCAATACTGAGCATGCTGAAAGTCCGTGTCATTCCCTGCCTCGACGTCAAACAAGGCCGCGTCGTCAAAGGCGTGAACTTCGTCGACCTGCGCGACGCCGGCGATCCGGTCGAAGCGGCGACGGCCTATGACGAGGCGGGCGCGGACGAGCTCTGCTTTCTCGACATCACCGCCAGCCACGAAAAGCGCGGCACCATTCTCGACGTGGTGGCGCGCACGGCGGAGCGCTGCTTCATGCCGCTCACGGTCGGCGGCGGCGTGCGCAAGGTCGAGGATGTGCGTACGCTGCTGGAGGCGGGCGCCGACAAAGTGTCGATCAACACCTCGGCGGTTCATGACCGCAGCTTGGTGAAAAGAGCGGCGGAGAAATTCGGCGCCCAGTGCATCGTCGTCGCCATCGACGCCAAGCGCGTCGGCGCCAACGGGGCCGCGCCCCGCTTCGAGATCTTCACCCATGGCGGCCGCGAGCCCACGGGGCTGGAGGCGGTCGCTTACGCCGAAGAGGTGGTGGCGCTCGGCGCGGGCGAGCTGCTGCTAACCTCCATGGACCGGGACGGCACGCGCCAAGGTTTCGACCTCGAACTGACCCGGGCCATTGCGGACGCCGTGTCCGTGCCGGTGATCGCCTCCGGCGGGGTGGGCACGCTCGAACACTTGGTGGAGGGGGTGCGGGAAGGGCATGCCTCGGCCGTGCTGGCCGCGTCGATCTTCCACTATGGCGAGCACACGATCGGCGAGGCCAAGCGCTTCATGGCGGCGGCCGGCCTGCCCATGCGGCTCGACCCTTAAGCCTGGCGGGTTATTTCGCCTAGGAACGCGCCGCAGCGCCTTCCCAGTATCCCCGCCACGGTGTATGAGCCAGGACATGAGCAAGGATGCATTGAATAAGCTCGCCGCCACGATCAAGGACCGGCGCAACGCAACGCTTGAGGATTCCTACACTAAGCGGCTGCTCGCCGAGCCGATCAAGCCGGCGAAGAAGGTCGGCGAGGAGGGCGTTGAGGTGGCGATCGCCGCGGTCGCGCAGGACAAGTCCGCGTTGATCTCGGAGACCGCAGACCTACTTTACCACCTGCTCGTGGTCTTGGAGTCCCGCGACGTGACGCTGGACGAGGTTTATAGCGAGCTGGAGAGCCGCATGGCCGCGAGCGAGCAGAAGCAGCAAAAGGCCGCTTCGGCCTAACCAGGCCGGCGCCGGGCCCCGAAGATGAATCCCCGACCCACCGTTGCGTACTCCCCTTATGCCACTTATTCGCGCGAGGAATGGGCGCGGCTGCGCGCCGACACGCCGATGACCCTCAGCGAGGCAGACCTTGAGAATCTCTCAGGTCTGACCGAGCGGGTGTCCACTGAAGAAGTCGTCGACATCTATCTTCCCTTAAGCCGCCTGGTCAATCTCTATGTGGAGGCGTCGCAAGGCCTGCACGGCAAGACCGAGAATTTCTTGCGAAAGGGCGATGGCAAAGTGCCGTTCATTATTGGTCTCGCGGGGAGCGTGGCGGCGGGAAAGAGCACGACGGCGCGTGTACTGCAGGCGCTGCTGGCGCGCTGGCCGAGCCATCCGCGGGTGGAGCTGGTCCCGACCGACGGCTTTCTGTTTCCCAATGCCGTGCTGGAATCGCGCGGGCTGATGGCGCGCAAGGGATTTCCCGAGAGCTATGATTTGGAGCGGCTACTCAATTTCCTAGGCGACGTGAAGTCGGGCCGGGCGCGCGTCGAAGCACCGGTCTACTCGCATCTGGTCTACGACGTGCTGCCTGACCAGACGCTCATGATCGATCAGCCGGATGTCGTCATCGTCGAGGGCTTGAACGTGCTGCAGCCGGCGCGGTTGCCGAAGGACGGCGAGGCGATCCCGTTCGTCTCGGACTTCTTCGACTTCTCGATCTACATCGACGCGGTCGAGGATCTCGTCGAGGATTGGTATGTGGAGCGCTTCTTGCGCTTGCGGCAGACCGCGTTCCGCGACCCGGCATCGTATTTCCACCGCTACGCCAGTCTCTCCGAAGAAGAAGCGCGCGAAACCGGCAGCGCCATTTGGCGGTCGATCAATCTCGTCAATCTGACGGAGAATATCCTGCCGACGCGCCAGCGCGCCGACCTCATCCTGCGCAAAGGCGCGGGCCACGCAGTGGAAAGCGTGGCGCTGAGGAAGCTCTAGTCTGCTTTATTGCGCCGGATAGAGGCCAGGCGATCCGAGGCCGATATTGAGTCTCAACATAGTGCGCGTGGCGAAGACGCTGTCGTCCTCGATCCGCGTGCCATGCTGGGAGTTGGCGTATTGAATTTGCGGAACCGACGAGATGAATTCGTAATCGCTCCATAGCGACAGGCTGGTGCGCGGACCAATCTGCTTGCGGGTTTCCAGCGACACGGTGCCGATGAAGGCAAGCTCGTCATTCGATTTGGAAAGCTTTGAGCCGAAGGCACCCGAATTGAACCGGCCCGTGTAATCCGTCTCGGCGTTATAGAGGCCGGCTGTTGCATTGATGAACGTGCGCAGTCCAAGCCGGTCGTAGAGGCCGCCGACATTCTTAATCCCGGGAATGAAGCCGAAGCTGTATTCGCCGCCGATGCCGACATAGCCGCCAACATAGGTAGTATCGAGGGTCTCTTTGTAGACAAAGTTGGTGCCGGTGCCGCTGCGCAGTTTGTTGTCTTGGTCGATGCCGCGTACGTCAAAGCCGGCGATGAAGTAGTCGTTGCGGTAGAAAGTCGGCTTCACCTCGGTGGGCGCGCCGGTGGCAAACTTCAGCTCCGCTTGGCCTCCCCAATAATCAGCTTGGCGATCCGCCTTGGTGACGAGCGACCCGCTAGTCCCCACGAAAGTGCCGGTGGGATCGATGACCACGCAATAGGTTGCGCCGCCGCTGCACTTTGTCCGGTCATCGTCCTCGACTTTGGCCCAAAAGCCCTTGACGGAGCCGGACACCCGCATGCCACCCCAATAGCCGAGCGCTGTTTCAATACCGCCGCCCGTCGCCCCGCCGAAATCAAGCCAATCGCTCGAGGTGTTCTTCTGCCGGCGCAAGTTGCCCGTACCGCCCTTGCCGGTGAATTTGATGTCGGGAAGTGACAGGAACTGGACGCCGCCGCCAGCCCAGATGGTCGTGCCGCCGAATGTCGCCGTGGTGAAGTCCTGCGCGGCAGCGGGGTGCGCCAGCGCAACGGCTCCGAGCAGAGTAGCTGCCACTATGAATGACGTTCTCGGCATTAAAGCGCCCCCTAAAATCGCACCTCAAAAACTTGTGGATACGATACCAGGGGAATCGCTTGCCGCAGACCTATCTCTATCGGAAACAATACGATTTTGCTCTTGCGTGGCAGAATGGCCACAAGGCGGATCGCCCCTCTACCCTTGCGCTCGGAGCTCTAACCCAAGAGATCGCGGGCCTCCGCCAACGTGCGGAGCGAGGTCTCGGGCCGGGCGCCGATATGGGAGATGACTTCGGCCGCCGCCAGACTGCCGAGGCGCCCGCAAGCCTCCACATTCAAGCCTTGGGTCAGGCCATAGAGGAAACCGGCGGCATAGAGGTCGCCGGCGCCGGTTGCATCCACCACCTTGGCCACCGGATCGGCCGGAACCTCGACGGTTTCGCCTCGGCCCACGATCACCGAACCGGCCTCGGAACGGGTCAGGACGGCCAATTCGCAGTCCTGCAGGGCCGCGTCGGCCGCCTCGTCGAAGGAATTCACCTCGTAAAGCGTGGTGATCTCCTTCTCGTTGGCAAACACGATATCGGCGTCTTCCCTGACCAATTTGCGGAAATCGGCCCGATGGCGGTCGACGCAGAACGGATCCGACAAAGTGAGCGCTACCTTGGCGCCGGCGGCCTTGGCGAGCTTGGCCGCCTTGCGGAAAGCCGCTTTGGCTGGGTCTTTGTCGAACAAATAGCCTTCGAGATAAACGATTTTCGCCGCCCCGATCATGCTGGCATCCATGTCGCCCGGCGCGAAATCGACGCTGGCGCCGAGAAACGTGTTCATGGTGCGTTCGCCATCCGGGGTCACCAATACAAGGCAGCGCGCCGTCGGCGCCGCGTCGGTAGCCGGCTCGGTCGTGTAGGCGATGCCGAGCGAGTGGATGTCGTGACGGAAGATGCCGCCGAACTGGTCCGCGGCAACCCGGCCGATGAAGCCGCATGTGGCGCCGAAGGAGGCCAGGCCCGAGATGGAGTTGGCGACCGAGCCGCCAGAGCGCTCGATGGCCGGGCCCATGGCCCCATAAAGCTTGGCCGCCTCGTCCGCATCGATCAGGCGCATGAAGCCCTTGTCGAGGTCGTGTTTGGTGAGGAAGCCCTCGTCGCAGCGGGCGATGATGTCGACGATGGCGTTGCCGATGCCGACCACGTCATAGGTTTTTTCAGCCATTCGGTCGCGGGTCCCCTGTTGCTCGGCGATTTGCAGATGGCGCGGGCGGGAGAGCTGCGCTCGCTGGTGTCGCGCGCCGGCGTCCCTATATTCGCCCTGCCGGAATTCCAGGGGACAAATTCATGCTCGCCGCCGCAGGTCAAGCCTTCGAAGAACTGTTCACGCCGCCCTTCCGCGCGGTGATGGTCAAATGCGTGGGGTTCACCCTGGCGCTGCTCGCCGGTCTCATCTTCGCGGTGGAGTGGTCGTTCACCCATTTCGTCGCCTGGCCCGGCTGGATCGAGACTGCGATCCAATGGCTCGGCGGGCTAGCGCTGGTCGCCGCCTCGATCTTTCTCATTCCGCCGGTGACCTCGCTCATTGCCGGCCTTTATCTCGACGACATCGCGGGCCAGGTGGAGCGCAGCGCCTTCCCGTCGGATGCGCCGGGCCGCGAACTGCCGGCGGCGCAAGCCATCTGGCTCGCCGTCAGATTCTTCTTCATCGTCCTGGCGGTGAATCTGGTCGCGCTATTCCTGCTGCTCATTCCAGGCGTAAACCTGATCGCTTTCTATGTGGGCAACGGCTATCTGCTGGGCCGGGAGTATTTCGAACTCGCCGCCATGCGCCATGTCTCGGCGGCGGAGGCCAAGCGCTTGCGCAAATCGAACCGGCTCACCGTGCTGCTGTGCGGATTGCTCATCGCCGGGCTGGCCTCGGTGCCGATCCTGAATCTGGTCACGCCGCTCTTCGCCACCGGCTTCATGGTGCGGATGTCTAAGCGGATCGCGGCGCGTGGGAGCCGGCGGTTCTCGTCGCGGGTCGTGGGCTAGCCGCTGAACAGCAAGCGATCCACTCAGTAATGAAAAAAGTGGGGCGCGAAGTTACAGGTCGCGTAGAAGCTGATGACAATCGCCACGGTCAAGCCGATGAGGTAGTCTCGCACGGTCATCCCCTTGGTTTTCAAAAGGAATGTGCCATACACTAGCATATTTTCGGCCTGCCGGGGGCCACTAAGCCAGCGCTTCGGTCTTCGGCTCGAACAAGCAGATGTCTGAGATGATGCAGCGCCAGCATTCGGGCTTGCGCGCCTTGCACACATAGCGGCCTTGCAGAATCAGCCAGTGATGGGCGTTGTGCTTGTAGCGCTCGGGCACGATGCGGTTCAGCGTCTCCTCGACGATCAGCGGCGTCTTGCCGGGTGCGAGCCCGGTGCGGTTGGCCACCCGGAAGGCATGGGTGTCGATGCCGATGGTGGCCTGGCCGAAGGCGACATTGAGCACCACGTTGGCGGTCTTGCGGCCCACGCCCGGCAGCGACTCCAGGCTCTCGCGCGTGTTCGGGACCTTGCCGCCATGCTCCTCAATGAGCTTTTCCGAAAGCGCGATCAGGTTTTTGGCCTTGTTGCGGTAGAGCCCGATGGTCTTGATCTTGTCGGTGACGCCGGCCTCGCCGAGGGCGACCATCTTCTGCGGCGTGTCCGCCACGGCGAACAAAGCGGGCGTGGCGAGATTGACCGAGGCGTCGGTGGCTTGCGCCGACAGCACCACGGCCACGAGCAAGGTGAAGCTGTCCTTGTAGCGGAGCTCCGTCTTGGGGTGGGGGTCGGCGGCCTGAAAGCGGGCGAAGATCTCGTCCACCTGGCTTTGGGTCAGCAGCGACCCCGGCGCGGTCTTTCCGCTCGCCGCCTTGCGCGCGCCCGGCTTGCGCCGCGGCGCTTTCGCCGGTTTCTTGGCTTTCGATCGAACTGCCACAGGCCCTTGTCTACCGCCCAAGTTGTATTAGCTTCACTGCTATGACAGAGCCCCGCCCCGCCCCACAAGACCCTTCAGGCCACGACCCGCAAAGCACGGAGCCGCACTTCGAGGCGGTGCTGACGCCGCACCGCTCGTTGGGCCCCAAAGGCTTCATGGTGTTCATGGGGACGATCAGCGCGGTCTCATTCGGGACTGGCCTCATGTTCTACATGATGGGCGCCTGGCCGGTGATGGGCTTCATGGGGCTCGACGTGGCTCTCGTCTATGTCTGCTTCAAGCTCAACTTCCGGGCGCTGCGCGTCTACGAAACGGTGGAGCTCGACGGGGAGGCGCTGACGGTTACGCGGATCGCGCCTTCGGGTGAGGCGCAATCCTGGCAGTTCAATCCTTACTGGGTGCGGCTCCATATTAATGAGCGTGTCGGCCGCATGTCGGAGTTGTCGCTCGTCAGCCATGGCAAACGGCTAGTGTTCGGGAGTTTCCTCACCGACCCGGAGCGCGAGGAGTTCGCCACGGCGCTCAAGGCCGCGCTCAGCGATGCGAGAAGCCCGAACCCGGCTTAAGCCGCGAGGTCGCGCTTCTCGGCCACGCTGCCATCGGCGTTGATGCGATAGATCACGGGCACGGCGGTGGCGAGCGAGTAGTCCTTCACCTCCTCCGGCGTGAGCTTGTCCAGCTCCATGATCAGCGAGCGCAGAGAGTTGCCGTGGGCGACGACGATGACGTTCTTGCCCTCTTGCAGCTCAGGGGCGATCCACCGGTCGTAAAAAGGGCAGACGCGCGCGGCGGTGTCCTTCAGGGATTCGCCGCCGGGCGGGGCGATGTCGTATGAGCGCTGCCAGATATGCACCTGCTCGGCGCCGAAGCGCTTGCGCGCCTCTTCCTTGTTGATGCCGACGAGTTGGCCGTAGTCACGTTCATTGAGGGCGGCGGCCTTGATGGTCGGCAGCTTGCCTTGGCCGAGTTCGCCCAGGATGATGTCGAGGGTGTTGTGGGCGCGCTTCAGGGTCGAGGCGAAGGCGCTGTCGAAATGCAGGCCCTCTTCCTTTAAGCGGGCGCCAGCGCGGTGTGCCTCGGCCATGCCTTCCTCGCTCAGGCCCACGTCCTTCCAGCCGGTGAACATATTGAGCCGGTTCCACTCGCTCTGGCCATGACGGACCAGCACGAGGACATTCTCGGCTTTCGGGGGTGTGTCACTTGCCTTTTGCAACATGTCCCTAGGAAGGTGCCCTGTCATTGCGTGTCCGGCAGCCCGGCGGGCCCGAACGGCCTCGTCGGCGCGCCATCAATATAGGAGGGGAAGGTTAAACTCAGGCTCACCATCGCCTCTCTTTAGGGCCACTTTCCGGCATTGCGGTCCCCGGTTTTAGGCGTTTGACCGTGGTCTTGCCAATGGCAATGCACCAGATATCAACGGGCGGGTCACAGGCCAAGGACGTCAGCCATAGAATAGAGGCCAGGGGCCTTGCCCCGCGCCCACAGGGCCGCCGTCACGGCGCCACGGGCGAAGATCCCCCGGTCGGTGGCAATATGGGCCAGTTCGATGCGCTCGCCGGGGCCGGCGAAAATGACCTTGTGCTCGCCGACCACGTCGCCGCCGCGTAAGGCGGCAAAGCCGATATCGCCGTCGCGGCGCGGGCCGGTGTCCCCGTCGCGGGTCCTGACGCTGCGCTCGGCGAGCGACACCTCACGCCCTCTGGCGGCGGCGGCGCCCAGCATCAGCGAGGTACCCGAGGGCGCATCGCGCTTATGGCGGTGATGCATTTCGAGGATTTCGATGTCGAATTCGGGGCCGAGGCTAGCCGCCACCTGCGCCGTCAGCGCGGCAAGCAGGTTGACGCCCATGCTCATATTCCCCGCCTTGACGATGGGGGCGTGGCGGGCGGCCGCCTCAAGCTTTGTGAGGTCGTCGTCGGAAAAGCCCGTCGTCCCGATGACGTGGACGATGCGGGCTTGGGCCGCGAGCCCGGCGAAGGCGACCGTGGCGGCCGGCGACGTGAAGTCGAGCACGCCGTCCACATGGGTGAAGAGATGCAAAGGGTCGTCGGTAATGGCCACGCCCAGCGGATCGAGACCGGCCAACGTGCCGATGTCCTGGCCGATGGCGGGTGAGCCAGCGGCCTCGAGGCCACCGGCGGCCGTGCAGCCCGGCGTGGCTACAAGCGTCCGGGTCAACGCCTGGCCCATGCGCCCAGCGGCGCCCAGCACGGCGATCCTCATGTCACTCATCGCGAATCGGCCACCCTTGATGCGATGGAGCCTCTACAGTGATAAAATGGGCTCCAAAGATCCCCCGGACCTTCTAGGCTGCCGAGGCACCACTCACAAGTCCCGTAAGGATCGAAAACGCGATCTGATTTGAGTCAAAAACCATGGCGAAATCGTCGCAGCTCCTTCTCGCCACGTTTGCGGTCACCGCCCTGGTCGTGTCGCTTCTGCCGGCCGGGACTGCCGCCGAGGAGATCGGAAGCGTCTACACGCCGCTCAAGCTCGACGACTGCAAGAACGTGACGCCGCCCGAAGCGGCCGAGTATGGCGGCGTGTTTCGGTGCAAGGGCTATGGCGGCATGGATGTGCGCGTGGCGGAAGGCGATTTGCGTATGTTTGTGTCCTACGGCCCGGAAGCTGAAAACCAAACCGCGGCGCAGCAGACTTTGCCGGCATTCAATACGACCGGCGAAACGCTGCAATGGCAGCTGGCGGCAGAAGGCGGGCGCAAGACTCCGTTTGCCACAATTCTCCGCTTCCACTGGGACTCCAACGGGGCCAAGGGCTCGACGCTCGTCGTCACCAAGCTCGGCCAAGCGGATGCGTGTCATGTTGCCTATGTCATGGCGACCGGCAATTCGAACGCCAACGTGCTCGCCAGGGAGATTGCCGACCGTCAAGCGCGCGGCTTCGATTGCAAGCGCGACCGCGTCCGGCACTATGGCGCAGACGGCAGCCAGACCGACTAGGCGACGAGGGGGCGGTTCAAGGGCTGCGTAGCGGCATCGGTCTCGTCGGTGACGTCCATCTCGGGCTTGCCGTAATAGTAGCCCTGCACCTGGTCGCAGCCCCATTCCTTGAGCATGGCGGCTTGGCCTGCGGTCTCGACGCCTTCGGCGGTGATGGTCACATGCAACGACTGGCCAAGGCCGACGATGGAAGACACGATGGCGGATGTCTGCTCGCTGGTGCCCAGCGTGTCGATGAACGAACGGTCGATCTTGATCTTCTTCACGGGGAAGCGGGGGAGACAGCTCAGGCTCGAATAGCCGGTGCCGAAATCGTCCATGGCGATGACAATCAGAAGAACGGTGGTGAGCGTGACCACGGCGAGGGCCATGTTGGTGAGAGAGGCGGCGGCCTTCTGGTCGACGGCGAAGTTCCCATTCCGCAAGAGCAAGCAGTTACCATAGAGAGTGGTTGCTAAGGCTCGCCCAACGGTTGCAGTAAATGAGGCGTTAACGCCCTAGCGCCAGGCGAAGGCGATCTTGCGCAGGGAGGTGTCGCCAAAGCTCTCGGCGCCTTTGGCGATGGGCTTGCCGCCGAGGCTCAGATAGAAGCCACAGGCGGCTTCGTTATCGGCAAGCGCCCAAACCAGCAGACCTTTTAAGCGCATCTCGGCGAGCCGGATGCGAGCCCCATCAAACAGTTTCGCGCCGAGGCCGAGACCCTGATAGGTTGGATGGAGGTAGAGTTCAAAAATCTCGCCCTGGAAGGGCGCGCGGCCCAGCCGGCAGCGGCCAAACGTCACATAACCGGCCGCATCACCGCCGAAGTCGAGCACAAGCAGCGGGGCGCGCTTGCTCAGCGTGCTCTCCCACCAGCGTGGGCCCCGGCGGGCGATCATGCGTTCGAGTGAAAGATGCGGGATGATGCCCTGGTAGGCGCCGCGCCACGCGTCCTCATGGGCGGCGGCGAGGGCTGGCGCGTCCTTTGCCCGGGCAGGTCTGATGTGAGCGACATCGACGGACATGCCCTGAGCCTAGCGCAGGAGTGAGGCGCCGGGCAAAGGGATCGTCGTGGTTTTCCCGCATGACTCGCAAGCCCATTGACCACGTTTACTGCGTCGGCAGGGGAAGGTCAGGCAACCTCTTCGGCAACGCGCTGACGCTCGGCCTTCTTGCGGTCATTGGGATCGAGATAGCGTTTGCGCAGACGGATCGATTGGGGCGTCACTTCGACCAGCTCGTCGTCCTGGATGTAAGCAAGGGCGCGTTCGAGAATCATGCGTATCGGCGGCGTCAGCCGCACGGCCTCGTCCTTCGACGTGGTGCGGATATTGGTGAGCTTCTTGCCTTTGAGCACGTTCACCTCGAGGTCGTTCTCACGCGTGTGCTCGCCGACGATCATGCCGCGATAGACGCGGGTGCCGGGCTCGATCATCATCGGCCCACGATCTTCCAAGTTAAACAGCGCGTAAGCCACCGCGTCGCCCATGTCGGTCGAGATCAGCACGCCATTGCGCCGGCCCTGGATGGCGCCCTTGTGCGGCGCGTAGTCATGGAACAGCCGGTTCATAATGCCGGTGCCGCGCGTGTCGGTGAGGAGCTCGCCCTGATAGCCGATCAGCCCCCTTGTGGGGGCGTGGAACACCAGGCGCTGGCGGCCGCCACCTGACGGCTTCATCTCCACCAGATCGGCTTTGCGCTCGGACAGCTTCTGCACCACAACGCCGGAATGCTCCTCGTCGAGGTCGATGACAACCTCCTCGATCGGCTCGAGCAACGTGCCGTCGTCGCTGCGTGTCAGCAGAACCCTCGGCCGCGATACCGAAATCTCGAAGCCCTCGCGCCGCATGGTCTCGATGAGAATGCCGAGCTGCAGTTCGCCGCGGCCGGCGACCTCCATGGAATCTTTCTCATCGGACTCGGTGACTTTGAGGGCGACATTGCCTTCCGCCTCGCGCAACAGCCGGTCGCGGATCATGCGGCTCGTCACCTTGGAACCCTCGGTGCCGGCAAGCGGCGAATCGTTGACCCGGAAGGTCATGGACAAGGTCGGCGGATCGATGGGATGGGCGGCCAGCGGCACTATGACCTCGGGCGCACAGATGGTATGGGCGACCGTGGCGTTGGGCAGGCCGGCAAGCGAGACGATGTCGCCCGCGCTCGCCTCGTCGAGCGCGACGCGCTCAAGCCCGCGGAAGGCGAGAACCTTGGAGACGCGGCCTTGCTCCACAAGCTTGCCGTCATGGTCGAGCACCTTGACCGCCTGGTTCGGGGCGATGGAGCCCGAGGTAATGCGCCCGGTGACGATGCGGCCGAGATACGGATTGGCCTCGAGAATGGTGCCGAGCATCCGGAACGGGCCGTCCTCGACGGAGGGCTCGGGGACGTGTTTTACGACGAGATCGAATAGCGGACGCATGCCAGCATCGGTGGGCCCTTCGGGGCTCTCCGCCATCCAGCCTTCCTTGGCCGAGCCGTAGAGAATCGGAAAGTCGAGCTGCTCCTCGTTCGCATCCAGCGCGGCGAAGAGGTCGAACACCTCGTTCAAGACTTCAGTAGGGCGTGCGTCGGAGCGGTCGACCTTGTTGATGACGACGATGGGCTTGAGCCCCATCTTGAGCGCCTTCGAAACGACGAACTTGGTCTGCGGCAGCGGGCCCTCGGCGGCGTCCACCAGCACCAGCGCGCCATCCACCATGTTCAGAATGCGCTCGACCTCGCCGCCGAAATCGGCATGGCCCGGCGTGTCGACGATATTGATGCGGGTATCGTCCCAGACGATCGACGTGGCCTTGGCGAGAATGGTGATGCCGCGCTCGCGCTCCAGATCGTTGGAGTCCATTGCGCGCTCGTCGACCCGCTGATTGTCGCGGAACGAGCCGGACTGCTGGAGCAGGCGGTCGACCAGGGTGGTCTTGCCATGATCGACATGGGCAATGATGGCGATATTTCTGAGCGTCATTTCTGGGATTTTCTTTCAGCCGCTGAACGGCCTGTTCATTGTGCGGCGCACTATAGCGATTTCGGTTGCAACCACAATGCGGCGGGAAGGTCAATGCGCCGTTGGGTTAAGGGCGTTTCTTGGCTAGCAGCGGGCCTTGATCCACGGCCCCGGCTAGCTCTCGGGGGCGCGCGGCATGGACCATCATCATCTCGCCTAGATTCTCGACGGTGAGAAGACCGATGAGCTTTCCTTGCGGGTCGGCAACCCCCACCGCAGGGCAGCCTTTCTGCATCAGCGAGCGGAGTGCCGTGTCAAGCTTGGCGCGGGATGGCACTTCGGGAATGTCGGACTGCATCACTTCCAGCACGGGCGTGTCGGGGCCACGCTCTTTCAGCGCCTTGACCATGGCGTTGCGGGTGAGCACGCCGCGCAAGTGCCCGTCGCCGTCGACGATAGGGAACTCGGTCTGCGTTGTCCGGATCAGCGCGTCAGCAGCGTCGTTGACCGTGGCCGAGGTGGGCAAGGACTCAAACGCGGTGATCATGGCGTCGGAGACGAGCGCGCCTTGCGCCACGGCGCGGAGCTGCGCTTGCGTCGCCTCACCGGAGGCCGCCAGGAAAATGAAGGCGGCGATGATGATCAGCATCGGGTTGTAGAGGATGCCCAGAATGCCAAAGAGAATGGCGAAACCCTGGCCGATCGTGGCGGCAAGCTCGGTGGCCCGCGCATTGCCCATGCGCATGGCAAGGATGGCGCGCAGCACGCGGCCGCCGTCCATGGGGAAGGCCGGGATCATATTGAACACCACGAGGACGATGTTGGCGGCGGCCACGTTCACTGCGAGCGATACGGCCGGGTTCTCGATTTGCGTGAGGTTCGCCAGATCGAAGCGGGGCCCAAGCCAAAGAAGCAGCACCGCAGCAATAGCAACGTTCACGGCAGGGCCGGCCACTGCCACGATCAACTCCTCGGTCGGCTTCTCGGGCATGTGCTCCATACTGGCGATGCCGCCGAACGGCCACAACGTCACGTCGCGGGTCGTCACGCCATAGCGCCGCGCGGCGAACACATGGCCGAGCTCGTGCAGCAGCACGCAGAGGAAGAGGAGCACGATGAAGATCGTGCCCTGCCAAGCGGCCTCAGCGCCGCCCTGGCGGTAGTAGACCGTGCCAAGCCAGACGAGAAACAGCAGAAAGGTAATGTGGATGCGGATCGCCGTGCCGGCGATCGACCCCACATTTAGGGACCAGCGCACAATCTGAACCGTTGGTTTAGGTGAAGACCTTTTCCTCATATAGGCATAGGCATTGCGGCGCGCCAGGAGAAGCGGGGGACGATGCGCGGATGGCCCGTCCTATCGTTCTGCCCACCAGACTGCTCCCGTGCAGGGCTGGTGCGTGCAACCCAGCGTTGGGCTTGCAAGTGATTGATTTACTTAAAAGTTTGGATTCTGCGGCACTTCGACCCTGGTTCCCTCAGGGCAGGGCCTTCCGTCACAAACCGGGGGCTTGCTCTTAATGAGCCGACAAGAAACGAACTTCAACGAGCAGGCGAACGTCGATCGGATCTGGGCTGTCATCGAAAAGGCCCGGGTCTACATGATGGCGACCCATTTCTCCGGCGGCATGCGCGTTTGGCCGATGGAGGCTTTGCCCGAGCGGGACGAGAACGTCATCTACTTCCTCACCGACAAGCGTGGGCTGAAGGACGAGGAGGTCGAAATCTGTCCTGAGGTCTATCTCACCTTCGTCCACCCCAACGAGAATGTTTATCTGGCGCTCACCGGCGATACCTTCGTCAGCCGCGATCCCGATTGCGCGCGGGCCCTATGGGGCCGGCAACAGGATGGCTGGCTGAGCGGGGCCCGACGACCCGAACCTCTTGGCGATACGCGTTGAGCTGTGGCGCGCCGAGATGTGGGACGGTCCGACGAATTGCGCGGTCGCCGACTTCCAGTTTGCCAAGGCGAGGAACACGGGCAAGGACGATCTCGAGGTGATCGTGGTGCTCAACAACGGCACCTATCAGTCCGTGTCCATCACCGCCTGGATGGCCGGCACGCCTGACCTCCTGTTCGCCACCAATTTCGGGGTGAAGGAGAGCATTTTCGAGAAAATGCCGGGCGATGCGGTGATTATGCCCGATTAGCGCCCTGCTTCGGCCATGGCTTGCCCCTAGGGAAGGCGCGGCCTCCCGTAGGCCCAATGCATTGAGATTGATAAATTTCAACCCATCCCGGCATCTGCCCGGTAGTATTCTGCGTGATTCACCGTTTGGCGCCTCCCCCCGGGGCACCGTGGCCACAAAGAGCGGCGCCCCATTGCTAGCTCACAACTGGCATTTTTGCGCGAAGGAGGCTCCATGTGCGGCGTAGCGGGTGTGCTCGACCTCAAAGGCCGGCGTAAGCCCGATCAGGCTATGCTGGAACGCATGGCGGCCGCGTTGATCCATCGGGGGCCCGACGATGACGGCTTCCTCGTTGCCCCTGGCATCGGCCTCGCCAATCGGCGCCTCAGCATCGTCGGCCTGAGCGATGGGGCGCAGCCGATCTTCAACGAGGATCAGAGTGTCGCCATTGTGTGCAACGGCGAGCTATTCGAATTCCCCGAGCGGCGAGCGGAGTTGGAAGCCAAGGGGCATGTGTTTCGGACCCATAGCGACGTCGAGATCATCGTCCATCTCTACGAGGAGTATGGCGAGGGGTTCCTCGAGCATCTCACGGGGCAGTTCGCCTTCGCGCTTGTCGACTTCAAGCGGCGTATCGTGCTGCTGGCGCGCGACCGGGTCGGCATCTGTCCCTTGTTCTGGTCGCGCCAGGGGGACTTCCTCTATTTCGGCTCCGAGATCAAAGCGCTGATCGCTTCGGGCGCGGTGACGCCCAAGGCGGACCCGCGCGGTCTCGACCATCTCTTCACCTTCTTTGCTCTGGGCGGGCGCCGCACCGCGTTCGACGGCGTGCAAGCGCTCGCGCCCGGTCACTATTTGAAGGTCGCCTGGGGCGGCGACGAAATAGCGGCCACGCCGGTCGAGACCAAATATTGGGACTACGACTTTCCCGATTGGGGCGAGGAGGACGACCCGGCGAGCGAAGAGGCGGCCATAGACGCCTTCGAGGAAACATTCGCACGTGCCGTCGAAGTGCGACTGCGCGCGGATGTACCGGTGGTCGGCTATCTCAGCGGCGGCGTGGATTCGGCCTATGTGCTGGCGACGGCGGCGCGAGTGTCCGGCAAGCCCCTGCCGAGTTTCACCTTGCGGGTGCCCGATCCACGTCTCGACGAGACGGACAACGCGCTCGAAGCGGCGCGCGCTATCGGCGGCCATCAGACCGTGGTCGATGCCGGGGCGGGCATCATCACCGACAATTACGCGGCGCTCACCACCGCGGCGGAATGTCCGGTTTTCGACACGTCCTGCGCCGCACTGCTGGCGCTGTCGCGCGAGGTGCGGGCGCAAGGCTACAAGGTGGTGCTCACGGGCGAGGGCGCCGACGAGGCCTTCGCCGGCTATGTCTGGTACAAGATCCGGGAAATCGCCCGGCGGCTCGACATCGGCGACGCCTTCCGTCCCAGCACGGTGATCAGCCGGGCGGCGCGCAAATGGGCGGCGCGAGATCAAAGCTTCGCCGAGCTCGCGCGCATCGACGGCATGATCGGCGGTCCGCACGCGCAGTCCATTCTCTACAATCTCGTGGCGCGCTCGCGCGGCCGCTATTACAGCGCCGGCATGAAGGAAGAGCTCGGATCCCATGTGGCTTATGAGGATCTCGACTTCGACACCCAACGCATTAAGCGGTGGCATCCGCTCAACCGCTCGCTCTATCTCGGCTACAAGGTGCATCTTCCGGGACTGCTGTTGAGCCAGAAGGGTGACCGCGTCGCGATGGCGAATAGCGTGGAGACGCGCTACCCATTCCTCGACGAGAACGTGATCGCGCTCGCCGCGCGCATGCATCCGCGGTGGAAGCTTCGCCCACTCCTCAAGGACAAATATCTGCTGCGGCAAGCCGCGTTACGCCGACTGCCGCGCGACGTCGCCTGGCGGCCCAAGAACATGTTCCGGGCGCCCACGGCGGAGACATTCCTGGTCGATCCGCCCGCCTATGTGCGCGATCTGCTGAGCCCTGAGAGTTTGGCACGGACCGGCTATTTCGACGTGGACGCGGTCGAACGGGATTGCGCGCTGCTGGCGCGTGGCGAGGGCGACAAGCTCGGCGCGATCGAGAGTCTCGGTCTCGGCGGCGTGGTCGCCACCCAGCTCTGGCATCACCTCTATCTCGGCGGGAGTCTGTGCGATCTGCCGCAGCTGACCTATGCGCCCGAAGCCGTGCCGGCGGCACCCCGGCGCCGGGCCGTCAGCGCCGGCGGCGCGGCAGCGGCTAATTGAGCGGCACGTTCAGCCAGACCTTGCCGGTGACCGCCTCATAGTCGTTGCTGAAGATGCCGTCATAGGCGGCGGTGCCGCGGAACGACATT
>DATKYG010000031.1:0-57602 GCA_035528655.1 Methyloceanibacter sp. | reverse complement strand
CGCCTCATCGAAGGTCAGTATTGCCACGCGGCTCGTTCTTGTCCTTGGTCGAGCTTCTCCAAAAGCATGCCGAGCGTGCGGGAAAACACAAAGCTCCCATGAAGACTATGAGGAATATGAGGCCTCTCATGGCTCACTCTGCTCGACTTGCCAGGGTGGTGGGAAACGGCGTGGTGTCATGGCATACTCAGCAACCTCAGGAAGTGCTACGATTGAGTCCTCAAACCTGATTGGGGGGACATCATGAATATCAGTGCGCCAAGACAGATAACGCTAATCATTTCGGCGGCAATTGCTCTAGTGGCTGTGATTGCTCGCTTCGCTGGGGTCTCCATTCCGTTCATCAGCGAGCATCCGTTTGTAATACTCTTGATTGCCTATCTGGTGCTGCTTGTTAGGAACCTGTTTGAAGGCGTCTAACGGGCACGAATAGCGACGGGGTGGCCGCCAGATTCTGCGCCGCCCCACACTTTCTAGTCCAGCTTAAGCGACAGAGCGAGGATTGCGGGCTAATGTCCAGTAGAGCTTTGGCAAGAGCGAACTTGTACGAAGCAACATTACGTCCCAATAGGACAATTGCCCGCCAGTAGGTTTCTAAGGATGGGTTACGGTCTATAAAATTGCACATCCACCAACCCTCAGCCGCAAGCATAACAGCCTGGGATCGTTCGCCAAGGGTGTGGGTGACCAACGCTTACGTTGCCGCTGACAGTTCCGGCAGCTTAGCAACATTCAAAGCGATCCGCCGCGTCTCATCGAACGTCAGCACCTTCGCAATGTCAGCTTGTTTTGTGCGAGCCGTAGAGCGGCGTTCTGCTGGCAGGTCCGGATCATACTGGCAAGGGGGCGTTCGCCAGTCTGGAGCCCTCTGCGGCGGCCATCGTACCGCCAAACGGGCTTGCTAGGATCATTTCCGAGAGGAGATTGAATGCAAAACACCAGCACTCACGTCACTACCGTCTGCCGCCCTGGGGCGGGCGCGGAGACCTGCCGCTTCTTAGCAATGGACGGCTACGGATGGGCTTGCGCCAGAGGCAACGGCGATCTTGAGGCGTATATCGAGGAGCAGATGAAGCGCGCGCTGATGACCGCGACCGGCGCTAACTGCTCAGGCCGGAAGCTGTAGTGCCAAGCTGGCCAGCGCCATCGGTCAGCTTACACGAGAGAAGCGAGAGCCGTCCCAGACCCGGCGTGGCGCCTGGGTGTGGCTAGAAGGGCAGCGCCATCAAGAGCTTGAAGAGCAAAAATAGCCCAGTCAAAAGTCCGATAGAGATGCCGACAAAGTAGCACGCAACTTTCCCAACTACGCTAACAGGCTTCCCGAGGCGGAGCGCCGCCCAAACGAAGACAATGATGAGCGTGGCAAAAAGAACGAGCATGATGACGATTGCAAAGGTGTCTCCGTCCATAGGGTGCCTCCTTCCTTGAGTAACCCAGCCGAGACAGTCTTTACAGTGCCTCGCCTGGGCGTTTTCAGGCACAAAAAAGGGAGGCCAAAGCCTCCTCAGTTGACCAACCAATGCACTAGGTCGGCATCTCGCAACGCAAGATCGGACTAACCCATTCCACGCTGATGGCCGCATGGCCGCATGCCTGTGGTTGACGCGAACGGCAAGACCGGCAGCGTGGAATGCATCGAGGGATTGCAGAAGCTAGAGCGGGACGCTGCCGGGGCACGACGGCGAAACCTCTCCGCTTGGTGACCCGGCGGTGACCCGCACACAGCAGAAAACCGCACCGCTCTGAGCGACACTGATTTCCTAATGTTTTTCTGATGGTTATGGTGGGCGGTACTGGGATCGAACCAGTGACCCCTACGATGTCAACGTAGTGCTCTACCGCTGAGCTAACCGCCCGCTGCCTTGGAGGCAAGGCGACTTCTATATGGGTGGCGATGGGCGAAGGCAACCCACCGTTTCGCCCTATCAACCCTACGCCGCGAGCATGCGCTCCACCTGATCCACCAGATCGCGCAGGTGGAACGGCTTCGACAGAATCTTGGCGTCTTTCGGGGCGTTGTTGTCCGGGTTGAGCGCCACGGCGGCAAAACCGGTGATGAACATGATCTTGAGATCGGGATCGAGTTCGCTGGCTTTGCGCGCGAGCTCGATGCCGTCCATCTCGGGCATCACGATGTCCGTGAGCAGGAGCATGAAGGGCTCTTCCTTGAGCCGCTCATAGGCCTCGAGCCCGTTGCCGAACGACACGACGTCGTAGCCGGCTTTCTCGAGCGCCTTGACCAAAAAGCGGCGCATGTCCTCGTCGTCCTCGGCAAGCAGAATACGCTGCACGCTGCGTGCCCGTGGATCGTTCGCCTCCATATTCCCCGTCCCCCTTAACTCTCGCCCGGTAGGCGTACACGACTTTGGTAAACGACCGCTTGCCCCTGGCCAAAAAGACCAATTGGATCGCCCCCTTACTGAACTCCAAATCATTGCTTCTATTTGGGCCTGGCACAAGGCAGAACACGCCTAGACACGGTCAACTCTCGTTGGCAGAGTTTACAGGCTAGGAATCCAAGGCCGGCGGACCCCGCAGCACGGCCGAAATCAAGGGTTGGCCATGAGCCTGAGCGAGGCCGAGGCGATCGAAACGGAGCTGAATCCGCCCTTCTTCGTGGCGCGGCCGGCGGACTTGAGGGTTCCGCTGGTGTTCAACTCCCCCCATAGCGGCCGGATCTACCCCAGCAGCTTTCTCGCGGCCTCCCGGCTCGACCCCCATACGCTTAGGCGCTCCGAGGATTCCTTTGTCGAGGAGTTGTTCGGCTTCGTCGCCGATCTCGGCGCCCCGCTCCTCTATGCCCATTTTCCGCGGGCCTATCTCGACGTGAACCGGGAGCCCTACGAACTCGACCCGGTCCTGTTCCGCGATGGGCTGCCCCACTACGCCAATACCCAGTCGGTGCGTGTGGTCGGCGGGCTCGGCACCATCGCCCGCATCGTGTCGGAGTCCGACGAGATCTATCGCGAACCACTTTCGGTGGAAGCAGCACTGGAGCGCATCAACCGACTCTACACGCCCTATCACGACACGCTTTCCGCGCTTCTCCTTGAAGCAAAAAGGGAATTTGGACTCTGCGTGCTGATCGACTGCCACTCCATGCCGTCCAATCCGGGCGCCGCGCACAGTGCCGGACGCCCGGACTTCGTCCTCGGCGACCGCTTCGGCACCTCATGCAGCGGCGAGCTGACCCGGCTCGCGGCAAGCCAACTCGAAGCCCTCGGCTATGCCGTGGCGTTGAACAAGCCCTATGCCGGCGGCTACATCACCGAGCATTACGGCCGCCCCCATAAGGCGCAGCACGTTCTTCAAATTGAAATCAATCGCGCGCTCTATATGGATGAGACCCGATTCGAAAAGTCGGCCGGATTCGAGCGGCTGCGCGCCAGCCTCGAGACCATGGTGCGCGGGCTCGTGCCCGGCATTCCGGGGCTCGCCATTCCGCGCGCGGCTGCCGAGTAGCTCCGAACAGCGCTTTGCATAAAAAAATGGGCCGTCCGATTGAACGAACGGCCCAAGTCTAGGGAGGAAACGCCCAAGGAGGGCAGCGGCACAGCCTGGAGAGCCATGCCGCATCGCAACAATATGTCATTGCGGCGCACAAAAATCAAGGTAGGTCTACCGCGGCCGCGGCATTCCTGAAACACTGGTGCAGAACTGTCACGCGCCCGCCAAGGTGCCTTTGAGCTTGGCGCTTGAGCCTCGCGTCTTACTGTGAAGCCTTGACTCGTAGGGGCAAATCCGGCCAAGCCAGCCCCATGTCCAAGCTCGAACACTCCGATTTCCAGGCCTATATGGCGCTCGCTCACGCCCTTGCCGACAGAGCCGGCGCGGTCATATTGCCGCATTTTCGGACAGGCGGCACCGTTGACCATAAAGGAGGCGCTGCCTTCGATCCGGTCACCGCGGCCGACCGCGACGCGGAGGCCGCCATCCGGCAGACCATTGCCGAGACCTATCCCACCCACGGCATTGTCGGCGAGGAGTTCGGCGACAGCCGCGGCAGCGCCGACTATTGCTGGATCATCGACCCGATCGACGGCACGCGCGCCTTCATCATGGGGCAGCCCCTTTGGGGCACGCTGATCGGGCTTACGGAGGCAGGCGCGCCGCTGCTCGGTCTCATGGACCAGCCTTACACACAAGAGCGTTTCTGGAGCGGCGCGACGGAGAGCTTCTTCCGGCGCGACGGCGAGACGCGTGTCATCAAGGTCCGCGACTGCCCCTCCATGAGCCGAGCGATGCTTACGTCGAGCACGCCGGACATGTTCACCGGGGCCAATGGGGAGCGCTACGCGCGTTTGGCCGAGGCCGTGCGCCTGCGCCGCTTTGGAGGCGACTGCTACAACTATTGCCTTCTCGCGATGGGGCAGATCGACCTTGTCGTTGAAACGGATTTGAAGCCGTTCGACATCCTGCCGCTCGTCCCCATCATTGAGCGGGCCGGCGGCGTGGTTACGACCTGGGAGGGCGGCGATCCGAGGGACGGTGGCCGCATCATCGCGGCCGGCGATCCCGCCTTGCACGCCGCGGCCGTCGAAATGCTGACCGCCTAGCCGGCCTTGCTCAAGGCGACGCCGGGCACGAAGGCATCGAAGGCCGCCCAGAACTGCTCGCGGATCGAATCCCGTTCCTGCAGAATCTCGTGGCGTGCGCCTCTGAGCACGAGCTGCGAACCGGCTCTGAGCCGCGAGGCGAGATCCTCGATGGCCTTGCTCGACACGATCTGATCGTCGCCGGCGGCGACCATCAGCGCCGGGATGCGGATGCGCGGTGCGAATTTCTCATCGTCCAGTTCGGCCATGGCCTCGCACGCCGCATTCAGCCAGCCGATCGTGGGCGGCCCCACGGCAAGCTCTGGCGCCGCTTGCAGCACGGCGACGTTGCGGAAAAAGCGTTCGCGGTCGGAGGTGAGCGGGTTTCCCTCGAACTCCTCGCTCGTCCAGCTCTCCTTGTTGCCGCCGGGCACGACCTGCTTGCCGAAGCCGAGCAGCGTGAGCCCGTCCGCCAGCCGCCCGCACAGTCCTTGCGGCATGGGCAGATTCTCGAGTTTGACCATGGGCGCCGTCATAACCATGCGGCTGAACCAGCAACCCCGTTTGGTCGCGGCCCGGAACATCACCGTCGCCGCCATGGAATGGGCCAGCGCGTAGTAGGGCGCCGGGCAGTCCGGCAACACCAACGATTTCATGAAATGGGTGACGTCTTCCTCATAGTCGCTGAAATCGCGGACATGGCCCTTCATCTGGCTTCGCGTCAGCCGGCTTGAGCCCCCCTGCCCGCGCCAATCGAGCACCGCAACGGCGAACCCCCGGCGGCGCAGCTCGCCGACCACCTCGAAATATTTCTCGATGAACTCGTTGCGGCCGGGAAAGATGCACACAGTGCCGGACCGCTCGCGGAGCGCCGACTGCCAGCTCGCATAGCGAATCCGCACGCCCTTGCGGATGTCGATGAAGCCCGACGACGCCCCAAGCGGGATCGGGTTTTTCGGTGTCGAGACGAGATCCATGAGAATGAGCGGCCCCTAGCCCCGGTGCGAACGCGCGCCGGAGCGCAATCGTCTTATAGCAGCGCGGCGGGTCAAGGCCACAGCCTTGCCGCCTATCGGACGCTGCGGCGCGCGCGCCGGACAGCGCCCGCACCACCATTTGTAATTTGCCTTTATATTCAGCACGGTAGTCCTCTTGACGAGAATATGCCGCGTTCCCATATCCCTCGTTGGCGCAAGGCCGTCAGGCTTGCGTTTTCAGAATGCCCGGCTCGGCAATAAGAGCGGGCACGACCATATCGCTTCTTGCGGAGGATGTGACATGAGACACTTCGATCTGACCCCCCTTTACCGCTCCACCATCGGCTTCGACCGCGTCGGCTCAATGCTCGACACGTTGAACTCGTTCGAGGGCGAGACCCCGAGCTACCCCCCTTACAATATCGAGCGGGTCGCCGAGAACGCCTATCGCATCTCCATGGCTGTCGCCGGCTTCGGCGAAACCGACCTCGATATCGAAGTGAAGGAGAACACACTGTCGATTCGCGGGGAGAAGCATGCTGAGCATGAGCAGAAGGACTCCACCTATCTGCATCGCGGCATCGCCTCGCGCAGCTTCGAGCGGCGCTTCCAGCTTGCCGACTATGTCGTCGTGAAAGGCGCCAGCCTCGAAAATGGCCTGCTGCATGTCGATCTCGTGCGCGAGCTGCCGGAGGCCATGAAGCCGCGCACCATTGAGATCACGACAAAGGCGGAAACCGAAAAGCCCAGGGTGATCGACGGCCAGGCCGCAGCCTAGGCTCACTATCCCGATCAACGTCTGGTGCTAACAAGAAGGGCGTCCTCCGTGAGCAAGGGCGCCCTTCTCAGTTCGCAGGTGCTAATGGGAGAGAACCTGCCAGGAGTGCCGCTCCGTTACGCAGAACAGTTGTGAGGTGCGGCTAAGGGCAAGCCTACGCCGCACAACTTACGCGGGCCTTAACGGGTTTCATCTATTGGAGAAAGGTTTCGTTAAGGATCCTCGCCAACGCCGATAATGGCGCCGCTGGCGATCAGCCCCGCCAAATTAGGCGCAAGGTCGAACGCCGACGTCTCCGCCATTGCCCTCTCGGCTGCTTGCTGAAGGCTCGTGCCGTCTTTCAGCGCGGCAACGAACGCCGCACCGCCCTCAGGCAAGCGGCGTATCTCCACATCGAAATTGGGCCTGACCACAAGCGCATCCTCGCCGCTCGCCGGAATCCGTGCCGGTTCGTCCTCCCCTTCCCGCGCTGCGAGCTGCCAGAGGGTGACGACGGGGTAGGCCGAGCTCAGGATGTGAAGCGAAGGGTGAAGCCTTAGAGAAATGCTCGCGGCATCGCCGGCCGCCTCGGCGAGCGCCTCGAGCGGCAGCGGCGAAGCATCTGCCGCGTGATAGGCCTGATGCCGGGCCCATTCGAGCCGGGCCACGTCGGCGAGATAAGGCACCGGCTGCGCGGGCCGGAAATCAGCGATGAAATCGGCAAAGCCCGTACCGTAGCGCAGCAGGACGGGTGAGTTGGGCGGCGCCGTCTCGACATGGATGCGCGCCATGGCGCGGAAAAAATCATCACCCACCAGCCGCGCCGTGACCGGAAAGCGTGCGGCGAGCGTGTCGATCAGGCTCGCATAGACATTGTTTCGGTAGACGCCGAAGCGCCGCGCGGGCGCACCTGGCGCTTCACGCACCAGCGGCGCCGGCACGTCGGCATCCGCATCGAGCACGGCGCGAGCAAATTCAGCCTGAAGCTGCGAGGGACGCATCACCATCACACCGCCATGGAATTGCTGCGCCGGCCGACCAGACTCTCAGCATCCAAAATTGCATCGGCCATGACCGCATCGGCGATGACCGCGTCGGCGCGGCGCGCTTCGGCGAACAGCGTGGCCCACGGAGGCACGTCGTTGTCCCATTCGATCAAGGTCGGCGTTGGGCCGGTGCGGGCAAGCGCTTGGACATAGAGCGCCCAAACCGGATCGGCTATTTCGCGGCCGTGATCGTCGACGAGGAGAGCGGAGCCGTCGTCGTCGACATCCTCGGCATGGCCGCCGAGATGGATCTCGCCCACATGTTCGGCCGGAAAGCTGTCGAGATAAGCAGCGGCATTGAAGCCGTGATTGCCCGCCTGCACGAAGACATTGTTGACGTCGAGCAGAAGCCCACAGCCGGTGCGCCGCATGATCTCGCGCAAGAAATCGACCTCGCTCATCGAGGTCTCGGCGAAGGCCACATAGGTGGACGGGTTTTCCAACAGCATCTGGCGGCCCAGCGTCTCCTGCACCTCATCTATGTGACCGCACACAATGGCCAGCGTGTCCGACGTGTAGGGCAGCGGCAGAAGATCGTTGAGGTAGACGGTGTCGTGGCTCGACCAGGCCAAATGCTCGGAAAACAGCGCCGGCTGATAGCGGTCGAGCAAGACGCGCAATCGCTCGAGATGCTCCTTGTCGAGCGGCCCGCTGCCGCCGATCGACAGCCCGACACCATGCAGCGACAGCTCGTACCGCTCGCGCACCGCCGTGAGATAGGCATGGGGCGCCCCGCCCTCGCCCATATAGTTCTCGGCGTGGATCTCGAACCAGCCGATATCGGGGGCGCCGTCGAGAATGTCGCGATAATGCTCGGGCTTCAGCCCGACCCCAGCGCGGGGCGGGATCGGGCTGGCACCGGTCAAGCTATGCGCCATCACCACTAAGCGGGCGGCAGATCGCGGTCGAGCGCCTCGAGGCTGCCCTTCCGGTCGCCGGGCAGTTCCATGGTGCTGCAAGTCCCCTTCGGCACGAGCTTCCAGGAATTGCCCTGATAATCGACCTTGGATGTGCCGGCACAGCTCGTGCCCGGTCCGGCTGCGCAGTCGTTCTCGCCAGCCGCGGCCACGCCGAAGCACTTCTCCTTCTCCTCGGCGGACGTCGCGGCCGTGCCGGAAGCGGCAATCCCGAGCGCGGCGGCGAAGGCGGAAGCCACCGCGAGGCTGGAGATCGTCTTAGTTTCGTGGCGCATGTCAGCTCCTTATGGGTCAAGCGTTGGGCCGGAACGGGGGCGTCCGGGCGTGCTTAATTGCGCCGCAAGTAGGCCAGCGCCGGCGCGCTTTCGTCAAATCACGGCTCCTCACGCCTCCGCCAGATGAAGGTGAACACCGGTCGCGGCGCCGGGGACCAAAATCACCGAATCTAGCTTGTGCACCCCTTGGAAATCTGTCAATTTGACATTAGATAGGACAGGCTTGCTGACCTTTGTACTGGGGGCTGCGGCGCGAGGCTAAAGGCTTCTTTCGAGAGGCGAATTCCGGTCTCGGCCCCGCATTCGCTGGCGCAAAGGGCGCTAGCCGCCCTAAAGGCCGGTTCTTTGCTCTAGCCCCATAGGTTTATGCTGGTGGCTTATGCTGGTGAAGACGCTGGCCGTTCGCCAAACTCTTAACAGGCCCCCGCCTCGTGTTGACGGCGAGGGCCGAGGTTCCATGAAATACGATGGCACCCCGTGCGCTCATACCCGATCCCCCGACTGTGGCGAGACCGTTCCCGCCGCAGGCGCAAGGACTCTATGATCCGGCCTACGAGCACGACGCTTGCGGCGTTGGCTTCGTCGCCGACCTCAAGGGGCGCAAGAGCCATACGATCATCAAGCATGGCTTGCAGATCCTCGAGAACCTCACCCATCGCGGCGCCGCGGGCGCCGACCCGCGCGACGGCGACGGCGCCGGCATGCTGCTGCAGATCCCACATGCTTTTTTCCGCGAGGTCTGCCCGCCGCTGAACATCAAGCTGCCCGAGCCCGGTCATTATGCCGTCGGCCACATGTTCATGCCGTCCAATCAGGCGCAGCGCATCTATTGCGAATCCGTGATCGAGCGCGTGGTCGAGGCTGAGGGTCTGAAGCTTCTTGGCTGGCGCACCGTGCCCACCCACAATGCCTGCCTGTCGCCGATGGTGATCGGCACCGAGCCGACGCACCGGCAGGTCTTCATCGGCCGTGGGTCCGGCGTCGAGGGCGAAGCGGATTTCGAGCGCCAGCTCTATGTGCTGCGCAAGGTCATCTCCAACACGATCAATGGCGAGACCGGCGGCCGCGACATCGGCTTCTACACCGTGTCCCTGTCCTGCCGCACTCTGGTCTACAAGGGTATGTTCCTCGCCTATCAGCTTGGCGCCTATTACCAGGACCTGCATCACCCGCTGTTCTCTTCGGCGCTCGCGCTGGTGCATCAGCGCTTCTCGACCAACACCTTCCCGTCGTGGAAGCTGTCGCATCCGTATCGGATGGTCGCCCATAACGGCGAGATCAACACGCTGCGCGGCAACGTCAACTGGATGGCCGCGCGTCAGGCAAGCGTGTCCTCGCCGCTATTCGGCCCGGACATCCAGAAGCTGTGGCCGATCTCCTATGAAGGCCAGTCTGACACCGCCTGTTTCGACAATGCGCTCGAGTTCCTGGTGCAGGGCGGCTACAGCCTCGCCCATGCCGCCATGATGCTGATCCCCGAAGCCTGGGCCGGCAACCCACTGATGGACGCCCAGCGCCGCGCTTTCTACGAATATCACGCCTGCCTCATGGAGCCGTGGGACGGCCCTGCCGCCATGGCCTTCACCGACGGACGGCAGATCGGTGCCACGCTGGACCGCAACGGCCTCAGGCCCGCGCGCTATTTCGTCACCGACGAAGGTCTCGTGGTCATGGCTTCGGAGACCGGCGTGCTGCCCTTCCCCGAGGAGCGGATTGTCGAGAAGTGGCGGCTGCAACCCGGCAAGATGCTGCTCATCGACCTCGAAAAGGGCAGAATCGTTTCCGACGAGGAGATCAAGGCGGAGCTCGCGTCAGCCCATCCCTATCAGCAATGGCTCGACCGCACGCAGATCCGCGTGCATGAGCTGCCCGGCGGCCCGGTGCCGCCATCGGGCACCAATGTCAGCCTGCTCGATCGCCAGCAGGCCTTCGGCTATACCCAAGAAAGCCTGAAGTTCCTGATGGGCCCCATGGCCCAGACGGGCCAAGAGGCAATAGGCTCCATGGGCACGGACACGCCGATTTCGGCCCTGTCCGACCGGCCCAAGCTGCTGCACACCTATTTCAAGCAGAACTTCGCGCAAGTGACGAACCCGCCGATCGATCCGATCCGCGAGGAGCTGGTCATGTCGCTGGTGACCTTTATCGGTCCCCGGCCGAACCTGCTCGACCTCGAAGGCACCTCCAAGCAGAAGCGGCTCGAGGCGGCGCATCCCATTCTCACCAACGAGAACCTGGAGCGCATCCGCGCCATCGGTGAGGTCGCCGACAACCAGTTCCGCACCGTGACTCTCGACATCACCTACCCCACCGAACAAGGTGCCGGCGGCATGGGCCGCGCGCTGGAGAAGCTTTGCCAACGCGCCGAGGCGGCCGTGCGCGCGGGTGAGAACATCATCGTCCTGTCGGACCGCGCGGCTGGGCTCGAGCGCATTCCGATCCCCTCGCTGCTCGCGACCAGCGCCGTGCATCATCATCTGATCCGTTGCGGCCTCAGAACGTCCGTCGGCCTCGTGGTCGAGACCGGCGAGGCTTGCGAGGTCAACCAGTTCTGCACGCTGGCGGGCTATGGCGCCGAGGCCATCAATCCCTATCTCGCCTTTGAGACCATCGAGGCCATGGTGCCGGAGCTCGACGAGGAGCTGACGGCCGAGGAAGCCATCAAGCGCTACATGAAGGCGACCGACAAAGGCATCCTAAAGGTCATGTCCAAGATGGGCATCTCCACCTATCAGTCCTATTGCGGCGCGCAGATCTTCGACGCCGTGGGCCTGCGGACCGATTTCCTCTCCAAATATTTCACCGGCACCCACACGCAAGTCGAGGGCATCGGTCTCGATGAAATCGCGCGCGAGACCGTCGAGCGTCACCGCATGGCCTTCGGCGAAGTGCCCGTGCTGCGCAACGCGCTGGAAGTCGGCGGCGAATATGCCTTCCGCGTGCGCGGCGAGACTCATGCATGGCGGCCGCAAGTGGTCGCCGACCTGCAGCACGCTGTGCGCGGTAAGCTACCTGAGAAATATCGCGAGTTCGCGCAAGCGATCAACGAGCAGTCCGAAGAGCTTCTCACCTTGCGCGGCATGTTCCGCATCAGGGGTGCCGAGGAGATGGGCCGCGCACCGGTGTCGCTCGACGAGGTCGAGCCGGCGGAAGAGATCGTCAAGCGCTTCGCCACCGGCGCCATGTCCTTCGGCTCCATCAGCCGCGAGGCGCATACCACGCTCGCCATCGCCATGAACCGCATCGGCGGCCGCTCGAACACTGGCGAAGGCGGCGAAGAGGTGGACCGCTTCACGCCGCTGCCCAACGGCGATTCCATGCGCTCGGCCATCAAGCAAGTGGCCTCGGGCCGTTTCGGCGTGACGACGGAATATCTCGTCAACTCCGACATGATGCAGATCAAGATGGCGCAAGGCGCCAAGCCCGGCGAAGGCGGCCAGCTCCCCGGCCACAAGGTCGACGCCACCATCGCCAAGGTGCGCCACTCCACGCCCGGCGTGGGGCTGATCTCGCCGCCGCCGCATCACGACATTTATTCGATCGAGGATCTGAAGCAGCTGATCTTCGATCTCAAGAACGTCAATCCGACCGGCGACGTATCGGTGAAGCTGGTTTCCGAGATCGGCGTCGGTACCGTGGCCGCCGGCGTGGCCAAGGCCATGGCCGATCACGTCACCATCGCCGGCTTCGAGGGCGGCACCGGCGCCTCGCCACTGACCTCCATCAAGCATGCCGGATCGCCCTGGGAAATCGGCCTGGCTGAGACGCAGCAGACCCTGGTGCTGAACGGATTGCGGGGCCGCATCGCCGTGCAGGTCGACGGCGGCTTGCGCACGGGCCGCGACGTGGTCGTGGGCGCGCTGCTCGGCGCCGACGAGTTCGGCTTCTCCACCGCGCCCTTGATCGCCGCCGGCTGCATCATGATGCGCAAATGCCATCTGAATACCTGCCCGGTCGGCATCGCCACGCAAGACCCGGTGTTGCGCGCACGGTTCCACGGCAAGCCCGAGCACGTCATCAACTATTTCTTCTACGTCGCCGAGGAAGTGCGCGAGCATATGGCCGCGCTCGGCTTCCGCTCCTTCGCCGAGATGATCGGCCGGACCGAGGTTCTCGATAAGAGCCAGGCGATCGATCATTGGAAGGCCAGGGGTCTCGATTTCACCAAGCTGTTCCACAGGCCCGAAGTGCCGGCGAACATGGCTATCCGCAATACCGAGCGCCAGGATCATGGCCTCGGCGAGGTGCTCGACACCAAACTCATCGAGCTCTGCCGCGGGGCGATCGAAGACAAGAAGCCGGTCAAGCTCGATCTGCCGATCGGAAACGTCAACCGCAGCACCGGCGCCATGCTGTCGGGCGCGATCGCCAAGCGCTACGGCATTGCCGGCCTGCCCGACGACACGATTTGGATTCGCTTCAAGGGCTCCGCCGGCCAAAGCTTCGGCGCCTGGCTGGCGCACGGCGTCACCCTCGATCTTGTCGGTGAAGGCAACGACTATGTCGGCAAGGGCTTGTCAGGCGGCCGCATCATCGTCCGCCCGCCGGCGGAGTCGGGCATCGTCCCGGAGAAGTCGATCATCGTCGGCAACACGGTGTTGTATGGCGCCGTCGGCGGCGAATGCTATTTCCGTGGCGTCGGCGGCGAGCGCTTCGGCGTACGCAATTCCGGTGCCATCGCCGTGGTCGAAGGCACGGGCGATCATGGCTGCGAATACATGACCGGCGGCGTGATCGCGGTGATCGGCCCCACCGGGCGCAATTTCGCGGCCGGCATGTCCGGCGGCATCGCCTATGTGCTCGACGATAGCGGCGATTTCGAGCAGCGCTGCAACATGGCGATGGTAGATCTCGAGCCGGTGCCGAGCGAGAACCAAGTCATGGAGCACAGGCGCCATCAAGGCGGCGATCTGGAAAGCCACGGCCTCGTGGATCTGTCCGACATGACGCGCTTCGACGAGGAGCGCCTGCACCAACTGATCGAGAACCACCTGCACTACACGGGCTCGTCGCGCGCGCGAGAGATTCTCGACAATTGGGCCGACTATCTGCCGAAATTCGTCAAGGTGATGCCGGTCGAATACCGCCGCGCCTTGGAGGAGATGGCCCGCCAGCAGGTCGCCGACACAACCGGCCTCGGGGAAATCGAGATCGGCTTGCGCGGCAACGGCAAATAACCAGGCAGGAAAGCGGCCATGCCCTGGGCTTCGGTCCCAGGCTGTGGTCCTGCCACGCGAAACTGCGATACGCTGACGAAGATGCTGGGAGTTTGGCCACGCCGCTCCCTGGTTGTTGAGATGCTTTAGGGCGGAGATTCGTGACTCTCATGGGCAAGATCACGGGCTTTCTGGAGATCGATCGTCAGGACCGGAGCTATCAGCCGGCCTCCGATCGCGTGCGCCATTACAAGGAGTTCGTGATCCCCGCGAGCGACGCCGAGGTCACGCGCCAGGCCGCCCGCTGCATGGATTGCGGCATCCCCTATTGCCACACCGGCTGCCCGGTGAATAACCAGATCCCCGACTGGAACGATCTCGTCTACCAGGACGACTGGTCCGAGGCCGCGCAGAACCTTCATTCGACCAACAACTTCCCCGAGGTCACCGGACGCATCTGCCCGGCGCCTTGCGAGGCCGCCTGCACGCTCAACATCATCGACGAGCCGGTCACCATCAAGACCATCGAGTGCTCCATCGCCGACAAGGCGTTCGCGGAGGGCTGGATCAGACCGCTACCGCCGAGCAAGAAGACCGGCAAGCGCATGGCCGTTGTCGGTTCAGGGCCTGCCGGCCTCGCCGCGGCCCAGCAGCTCGCCCGCGTCGGCCATGACGTGCATGTCTATGAGAAGCACGCCCATGCTGGCGGCTTGCTCCGCTACGGCATCCCCGACTTCAAGATGGAGAAATACATCGTCGAGCGCCGCGTGGCGCAGATGGAAGCCGAGGGCGTGACCTTCCACTACAACGTCAATGTCGGCCACGACGTGCGCATCCAGAAGCTCGAACGCGACTATGATGCGGTGCTGCTGTCCGGCGGCGCCGAGCATCCGCGCGACCTTGACGTGCCGGGCCGCGAGCTGGCGGGCATTCATTTCGCCATGAACTATCTGCCGCAGCAGAACCGCCGTGTGTCCGGCGAGCCGCTTGGCGATGTTGAGCCGATCCTGGCCGAGGGCAAGAACGTCGTCGTCATCGGCGGCGGCGATACGGGCTCGGACTGCATCGGCACCGCATTCCGCCAAGGCGCCATCTCGGTGACCCAGCTCGAAATCATGCCGCAACCGCCGGCGCATGAGAACAAGGCGCTCACCTGGCCCCATTGGCCGCTCAAATTCCGCACCTCGTCGAGCCAGGCCGAGGGCGCCGCCCGCGATTTCAGCGTGGCGACCAATCGTTTCCTCGGCAATGGCAAGGTGGAGCAGCTCGAATGCATCCGCCTCGATGAGCGGATGAAGCCGATCCCGGACAGCGAGTTCACGATCCCCGCCGATTTGGTGTTCCTCGCCATGGGTTTTCTGCATCCGGTGCAGGAGGGCATGATCAAGGCGTTGGGGCTCGATCTCGATCAGCGCGGGAACGTCAAGGCGAATGAACTCGAGTACCGCACCTCGCGGTCCAAGGTGTTCGCCGCCGGCGACATGCGCCGCGGCCAATCGCTGGTGGTCTGGGCCATCCGCGAAGGCCGTCAGGCGGCTCATTCCATCGACAAATTCCTGATGGGCAGGACGGACCTGCCGCGCTAGCGGCCCAGTCGCCGGCTAGCCCGGTGGCCAGGCGAAATCGTCGGCCCTGCCGGATTTGGGTTCGACCTGCTCACCCCTGATGAGCACCTTGTAGTAAGGCCGTTGCGACAATGGCAACCGGGGCCGCGACGAGGCCAGCGACAAGTCCGTGACAGCCGCGATTGTCGCCACCGCGGTGAACCCGCCGGGCAGCTCGCTGGTGATCACCTCAGGCTCGGTGGTCGCGATATTCGCGGGCTGGGAAGCCAGATCGGCGGCCTGAAACGTCGAATGGGTAAGCGCTGGCCGCACGACGCTAACTTCGCCGACCTGATTCTGCTGCAAGGCATCCTGGTCGCCGCCGGCCACTTCGTCCTCTGCCGACGGGGCATCGAGTTCGTCGGCTTCGGCATTGTCGGACGCCGCCGGCTGCGGCTTCGGGGGCATTGGGCCAGATCGGTTCGCGACTTTGGCCTGCTCTTGTTCATTGCCGGCGAGCGGAATATTCCGCTCGGCCTTGGCGAGGCCCAGATCCTTGCGCAGTTCCTTCTCGACGAAATGGGCAAGCTTGAGAGAGCCGCGCATGGTGAAATGCACGCCGTCATCGGTCCTGAGCCGCTTGACCTGCCCCGACATATCCGGACCGTAGGCGCTGTAGCGGCCCTGCTCGTCGACGAAGCCATTCCATGTATCGATATATTTGGTGCCGTTGATGAACGCCTTCTCGCGGAACACGTCATTCAGCTTCTCGGCGTCACTGGTCTGGTTGGGTGCGCGCATGACCGGCAGGCCGACCCAATAAGTGGCGATGTTAGCGGCCCGCAGCTTCTTGATGAAACTCTCCACGCGCTCGCCATACGCCTCGCGCCATTCTTCCGTCCCGACCTTGAGCGTCTTTCCGTCTTTCTTGATCGGCTGGCTGTCGGTGGCACCGAACATCACCACGGCGACCTGGAAGTTGTCGTTCTTCAGGATCTGGCCGATCTCGCCGTTCCAGTCGTAGCGGCTCGTGTTCGCGAAGCCGGTGGACTTTTGCGAGCGTTGGATGAACTCCAACGTGGCGTCGTCGTCGAAGGCGCGATAGAGCCCCTCCCAGAGGCCGTCGCCGAGGGAGTCGCCGAGCACGACGATGCGGTAGCGGTCGCCGTTGGGAAACGGATTGATGTAGCTGCGATGCGACGGGGTGTCCTGCGCGGCAACGGGATGAGGCGCAAAGCCCAACATCAAGGCTGGGACGAGCACCGCGGCGAGCGCCAAAAGTCTAGCGCGCAAGGCAGGCACGCGGCGGCTGGAGCGGTGGCATGACGCAGTACGAGACATCGATCAATCGGCCCTTCTTGGCGGGTCTTCCCTCAATTTGCCCCGGCGAATGAGAGACCACCTATAGCATTAATTCGGTGCGGGAGCTCTTTTGGGCATGGCCGTTGTCCCCGGTGCCACCTGAGTTGCCACGGGTGCCGCCGGTGGCGGAGGCGCGGCACTCGCTGCCGGTGCCAGTGCCGCCGGAGTCTGCGCCTTAACCGGCTGGGGGGCGGCAGGCGGCGGCGGAGGTGGTGGTGGCGCCTCGGCCCGCAGCTTCTTCAAAATGGTCAGCGTCGGATAGCCGTCGACCGCCAGACCCTTGGCGCGCTGATAGGATCGAATGCCTTCGAGCGTACCGCTGCCGATAATGCCGTCGACCTCGCCTTCCAAATGCCCCAGGGAGATCAGGTCCTGTTGCAGCTCCATACGTTGTTCGAGCGAAAGGCGGTCCTCTCCCGTGGGCCATGGCTGAACGAAGGGACCATAGCCTGCAAGCCGGTCGGCCAGATGGCCCACCGCGAGCGCATAGGATGTGGCCTGGTTGTAGCGAAGGATCGAACGGAAATTGTTGAGCACGAGAAAGACCGGACCGTTAGTCCCTTCCGGCGCGAACAGGGTCGCCTTGTCGCCGGGACGCGGAAACGGCTTTCCGTTGATCCGGGAGATCCCCAGCTTCTGCCACTGGTCGAGCGACTTATAGGTCTTCTCGCTGATCCGCTTGGGATTGAGGCCCTTCGGCAGCTTGACCTCATACCCCCAAGTCTGGCCGGGAATCCACTTGGAGACCTTGAGATAAGCCGCCGTCGAGCCGAGCGCATCGGGAATGGTGCCCCAGATGTCGCGTTTGCCGTCGCCGTCATGGTCAACGGCGTAAGCCGAGTAGGTCGTCGGAATAAACTGCGTATGGCCCATGGCGCCGGCCCAGGAGCCGTTCATCGCCTCATGAGAAACGTCGCCACGCTGAAGAATCTTGAGCGCCGATACAATCTGCCCCCGCGCGAACTTCGCCTTGGTGCCGGAGCAGGCGAGCGTCATCAGAGACTGGATGACATTCTTGTCGCCCTGATTATCCCCATAATTGGATTCCACGCCCCAAATCGCCACGACGATATGCCGGTCGACGCCGTATTTGGCCTCGAGCTGGTCGAGCAGCGGCTTGTACTCGATCAGCTTCTCCTTGCCTTTCTCCAACCGCTTGGCCGAGATCGCCCGGTCGACATATTCGCCGATCGGCTTCTTGTATTCGGGCTGATACTTGGCGGATTCGATTACCTCGGTGTCGAGGGTGATCCCCTTGGTCGCCTGCTCGAAGGTGCTCCAACTGACCCCGGCGCGCTTGGCGGCTGGCCAGAAGCTCTTCACGCAGGTCTGGAACTTGTCCGCATAGGCTGGGCCTTGCGGCACCAGGGCTAAGGTGAACGCCGATATAGCGCCAAACATCAATGTCTTAGGGGAAGTGGCGATTCGCATCAGACGAATTTAGCAATCAGACCGGGCGAAACCTAGGCAGCCCAACCCTTGAGCAGAACTATATTTCATCGCCCTTATGGCCCGCTTGCGCTCTTGAGCACCCGGTCTACCAGGGCGCCGCTCGGGTAGCAGGTGAGCGGCAGCTTATATTTCTTCTCCTGCTCGCCAATGCTCTGCCGGGTCTTGAAGCCGACCAGACCGTCGACCTTGCCGACATCGTGGCCTTGCGCCACCAGCACTTCCTGGAAGCGCTGGATACGGTCGCGGGGAAAGCGCTCCACCGCCTGCCATGCGCCGACGAATTCGGCCGGCGCGTTGTAGGCGATCATGTCGGCCACATGGCCGACGAAGATCGCGTAGACGTCGGAGTTGTTATAGAGCTTCAACACCGAGAAATTATCGGTGGCGAGAAAGGCCGGCCCCTTGAGACCGGCGGGCAGCACCAGGAAGGCGGAGTCGCCGAGCCGTGCTTCCGGGAAGGGACGGTCGCGCACGCGCGCCACCCCGAGCTTCACCCAATCGCTGATCGGCCGCGCCCTGTCGGGCCCCTGCAAGGTGCAGTCGAACCCTTTGGGCAGATCGACCTCGTAGGCCCAAGGCTGATTGCCGTCCCAGCCCTGCCTGTGCAGCGAGTTGCCGGCGGAAGCGAGCGCGTCCGGGACCGAACTCCAAATGTCCCGCCGGCCGTCGCCGTCGAAATCCACAGCGTAGTCCTCGAAGTCGCCGGGCAGGAACTGCGTGTGACCCATGGCGCCCGCCCAGGAACTCTTCATCTCGGCGCGCGTGGCGTGCCCGAGCTGGATGATCTTGAGCGCGCCGATGAGCTGCGGACGGAACTCATCGGGCCGGCGTCCCATGAAGGCTTGCGTGGCGATGGCCGAGATCGCGTCATAGGGCAGCGCCGCGCCGCCGAAACCGGTCTCCCGGCCCCAGATGGCCACGATGATGCTGGCCGGCACGCCATACTGCTTCTGGATCGCCGTGAGCTGCGGCGCCAGCTGCTTGTATTTGCTGCGCCCGGTGGCGGCCAAAGCATCGAGGCTGCGCTTGCTGAAATAGCGCTCCGGCACGTCGAATTCGGCCTGATGGCGCGGCTTGGGTTTGAGCGCCGCCGGCAGCGCCGGACCGCCCGGAAATGCCGGATCGGGGGGAACGAGTTGCGGCAGCGACCAGTCGAGCTTGAGCCCTTTCAGCTGGTCATCGAAGGTCTTGCGCGACACGCCCGCCGCTTCCGCCTCGGGCCACAGGCCTTGCAGCCATTGGTCGAACCGCGTCTCGACCGCATTCTTATAGGTGGTGACCGCGTCGGCGGCCCGCGCGCTCGATGGAGGGAGCAGCGTCGCGGCGAGGCCAACGGCCAGCGCTACGGCAAGTCCGGTCCGTAAAATCGCGCGATTGCGCAGATTCATGCGTTTTCCTTCAGCGATCCCAGCGATTCGGCGCGTGGACCCTGATTGTGCAGAGCGGATTGGACGCTGAAAAGGCGAAAACGGCGAAACCTTAGGAGGCGGCGCGTGAACCGGCGCGATAGTCCCGCAAGCGCTTCTCCCAGGTGAGCGCGTCCTCGACGATGGTGTCGAGATTGTTGCGCCGGGGCACCCAGCCCAGCACCTCGCGGATGCGGCCGGCGCCGGCGACCAGCGCCGACGGATCGCCCGGCCGGCGCTCAGCAGTGCGGACCGCGAAATCCGTGCCCGAGGCCTGCTTCACCGCCTTGACCACGTCGAGCACCGAATAGCCCTCGCCGTAGCCGCAGTTGAGCACGATGCTCTCCCCGCCTTCCCTGAGATAGCGGAGCGCGTCGAGATGGGCGCTGACGAGATCGCTCACATGAATGTAATCGCGCACGCAGGTGCCGTCCGGCGTCTCGTAGTCCGTGCCGAACACTTCGAGATAAGACCGCATGCCGAGCGCCGCTTCCGACGCCACCTTGATCAGATGCGTCGCCTGCGGGGAAGATTGCCCGCTGCGGCCTTGCGGGTCGGCACCGGCCACATTGAAGTAGCGCAGCGCCACGAAGCGCAACGGATGCGCCTTCGCCGTATCGCCCAGCATGGTTTCGGTCATCAGCTTGGAGCTGCCATAGGGCGAGATCGGCATCAGCGTCGCATCCTCGGCGACCGGATTGATCTTCGGGATGCCATAGACCGCGGCGGTCGACGAGAAGATGAAATTCGGAATCTTGGTCTCCACCGCGCACGCGATCAGGGACCGCGAATTGCAGGTGTTGTTGAGATAGTAGCCGAGCGGATCGGCGACCGATTCCGGCACGACGATGGAGCCGGCAAAGTGAAAAATGGCGTCGATCGAGTTCCGCAGCAGGAGCCGACGCACGAGATTGTGGTTGCCGACATTGCCCTCGACGAACTTAGCCCCGTCCGGGACCGCCCAGCGGAAACCGGTGGAGAGATTGTCGAGGACAAGCACGTCCTCGCCGGCATCGAGCAGCTCGAGCGCCATATGACTGCCAATGAAGCCGGCGCCGCCGGTGACCAGAACGCTCACGATATCCGTTCCCCGCAATCGATTTGCAATTCACTGCTAGCTATCGCAAAGAGGTTGAAGGACTTCTAAGCGCCGGGCTGTCCCGGCCTCCGGTAACCATCCGTTAAGCCTAACGAGGACTGAATGCCTGCTCGCGTTCGCAAGGCCGTATTCCCCGTCGCGGGGCTCGGCACCCGTTTTCTGCCGGCCACCAAAGCCATGCCGAAAGAGATGCTGACCGTGGTCGACCGGCCGCTGATTCAGCATGTGGTCGATGAGGCCCGCGCCGCCGGCATCGAGCATTTCGTCTTCGTCACCGGCCGCAACAAAGGCGCCATCGAGGACCATTTCGACCGGCAGCCGGAACTCGAAGAGACGCTCGCCGCCCGCGGCAAGACCGCCGAGCTCGAAGCGCTCCTTGCGGACCTGCCCGGCGCCGGATGCGCCAGCTTCGTCCGGCAGCAGGAACCCTTGGGGCTCGGCCACGCCGTGTGGTGCGCCCGCGACATCATCGGCCATGAGCCCTTCGCGCTCCTCCTGCCGGACGTGCTGGTGCAGACGCCCGGCAAGGGCTGCCTCGCCCAGATGCTCGACGTCTATGACCAGCGCGGCGGCAATATCATCGCCGTCGAGCCCGTGCCCGACGATCAGGTGAAGAATTACGGCGTGGCCGCGGTCGGCGAGGCTGACGGCAAGGTGTTTCCCATCACCGGCATGGTGGAGAAGCCGGCGCCCGGCACCGAACCCTCCAACCTCACCATTCTCGGCCGCTATATTCTGCAGCCGGAAATCTTCGATCTGCTGTCGGCGCAGGAAAAGGGTGCGGGCGGCGAGATCCAGCTCACCGACTCCATGCTGGCGCTGCTCGCCAAGCAACCGTTCTATGCCTTGGAATATGACGGCCGCGCCTTCGACTGCGGCTCCAAGCCTGGCTTTCTCGCCGCCAATCTCGCCTACGCGTTGGAGCGGCCCGAGCTGCGCGACGCCGTCCTTGCCGAGATCAAGAAACTCATCTGATTGGCGCGCTCAGTGCCGGATGCGCATACCGATCCGCACTTCGTTTTGGTCGAAGTCGCTGAGGCGGTCGGTGGAGAAGAAGTCGGTGTGCTCGTAGCGGGCATAAACCGATAGCGCCGGGTTGAAGTAATACTCGGCGGATGCGCCCTCCTTGATCCGCTCATCCACCTGAGGGCTGGCGGCATAGTCGGCGATTTCATAGGACACGAAGCCGCCCACCACGAGATAGCGCCAGAACGCATGCTGTAGCGACAGCTCATAGAAGCGATCGATGGCGCCGAGCGAGTCCACCAGTGTCGAGGTGTTCACTTCCGAGCGTGCCAGGAATTCCATCATGGTCATCGGCGTCGGCCGCCAGATGATGTCGGCATTGAGCAGCACGCCCTCGATCGGCGCCACGGACTCGTCGATCGATGTCTGCTCGCCCCAACCGAGGCTGAACTCGCCGGTGAGCGTGCTGTTGATCCCGAAGGTCATTCCGGACAGAAGCTCATAACCGGAAGAGTCGCGTGTGACGCCGTCCACGCTGATCGGCTGCCGGTAAACTTCCTGGCTGATGCCGCCCTCCACGAAGACCCCCAGTTGAGGCTTTAACTCATAGGTGCCGCGCAGCTTCAGTTCGTCCTCGCGATAGTCGCGGATATCCCGCGTCGGAATGATGGTCGGCACGACCGGATCGATGATGCCGAATTGCGTGCCGGCCAGATCGGCGTAGTTGTAATCGGTGACGCTGCCCTCAACCGCAACCGTCAACCGGTTGAAAGTATGATCGGCCCCGGCCGTGATGTGCTCTTCTTGAATGCTGGTCTGGAGGCCCGAGATATCCGTGAGGCTGACCGAATTCCGGCCTTCCTGGGTCTCGGACTTTCCGAGCGCGAGCGCCAGATAGGTGCGCCGCGTCACATCGAGACGGCCTCTGAGCAGGGCGAAATAAGTCTTGTCGTCCTCGACACTGAAGTCATTGTACCAGCTCCGGTCGGCGTCGAACGTAGCGGTGAAGGAGTGCCGGCTCCAGTTGGACTCAAGGCGGACATTGGGGGCGAACTCGAAGGCCGCGTCCGCCTGCGGCCTTAAGCGCGTGCCGAGCACGTTATCTGTGAGGATGGTGCCGACCTCCGCCTCGGTGAATAGCAGGAAGCTACCGAGCTTCATGCCGATCGGCACGTAAGGATCGAGCTCATGGCCCTTGGGCGGCAGCGGCAGTTGCTCCAGGTCGTCGTCGATACTGGGCGGCTCGACCAGCGGCTGTCCTGCCGCGTCGGTGATCCCGAATCCAGGGACGGCCGGGACTGGCTCCTCTTGCTCGTCTCCCATCCCTCCGAGAGGCGGCGGCGGTGCCGGCGGCGCGGGCGTGAGAGAGGTGTCGTCGGCAAGGTTATTGAGCGCGGCCCCGGTGTCGTCTTGGCGAGACTCGCGGCGGCGGCGGCTGGCGGCGCTGTCCGCCGCATTGTCCTCTGCGTCTTGCGCGACGATACTGCCGCGCAACGGCGGGCCTGCCGCATCTTGAGCGGCGGCCGGCGCCAGGACGGCGACGGTTAGGGCTGCAGCGAGAGCGCCCGCTGCGCTGGGCGTGTGGCGACGCGGCAAGGACGCACCCTCGATCGGCGCTGGGAGAATGCTCGGAATCCACGATATTGTGGTCTCCAGTCCCAGGCCCGTTTGACGTCCCAAGCCTAGGAGCAAGAGGGTTAACGAGCGGTTTAGGGCTGTTTCGAAATGACCCCGCCTTGGACCTTTCGCCGCCTCATTCCGTGCTAAAATCCCGATGTTACAGAGGGGGAACACCAAATGCCGGTCGGCCTGAAGCGGGATCCGTCACCACTCGAGGACCGCAACGAAGCGGTCAACTCCGCCACGCGGACCCTTCAACTGGAGGCCGAAGGCTTGAGCGCGCTGCAAGCGGCCCTCGGCAGCCATCTCGCTGAAGGCTTCGCCGAGGCCTTGGCAATGCTGCGCGCCTGCCGCGGCCGGGTCATCGTCACCGGCATGGGCAAGAGCGGTCATGTCGGCCTGAAGGTCGCCGCCACCCTCTCCTCCACCGGATCGCCGGCCTATTTCGTCCACCCGAGCGAGGCGAGCCACGGCGATCTCGGCATGATCACCCGCGACGACGCGATCCTCGCCTTCTCCTGGTCGGGCGAAACCGTCGAGCTGGGCAACATCGTCTCTTATTCGCGGCGCTTCGCCGTGCCGCTCATCGCGGTGACGTCGAGCCCCGATTCGACCCTCGGCCAGGCCGCGGAAGTGGTGCTCGCCCTGCCGCACGCCAAGGAAGCCTGCCCGCACGGGCTGGCGCCCACGACGTCGACGGTGATGCAGCTCGCACTTGGCGACTGCCTCGCCATCGCCCTGCTCGAAAGCAAGGGCTTCACGGCGATCGACTTCAAAGCACTGCATCCCGGCGGCCAGCTCGGCGCAAGGCTGAAATTCGTCGGCGACTTGATGCACAAAGGCGATCGGCTGCCGCTCGCCCATGTCGACGTCGTCATGTCGGAAGCCATCGTGGTCATGACCGAGAAAGCCCTCGGCTGCCTCGGCGTGGTCGACGGCAACGGCATACTTCAGGGCATCATCACGGACGGCGACTTGCGCCGCCATATGGGCTCGTCGCTGTTGGCCAAGCGCACGGTGGAGATCATGACCCCGGCGCCCAAAACGGTAACGCCCGATCTTTTGGCCAGCGCGGCGCTGGAGGTCATCAACGCCTCGGCCATCACCACCCTTTTCGTCGTCGAGGACGGACGGCCCGTCGGCATCATTCACGTTCACGATCTGCTGCGCGCCGGCGTCGCTTAAGCCACCCGATCAGGCGACCGCGCGTTCCTTGACCGGCCGCTTGGCCCGCGAGAACGACCGTCCCGCATCCGGCATGGCGCCGGTCTTATCGTCGACTTGGGCGAGAGCATGGGCGAGCGCCGAGTAGTGATAATGCATCGCCACCTTGATCGTGTAGATGAACAGGATATGTGGCTCGCGCCAGCGCTGGCGCACCACGCGCGAAAGCTGCTGCTTGTATCGCGCGCGCAGAGCGTCGTCCTTGACCACCGACAGCAGGCGTGACGCCACCGCGCCGAACTTCACGTAGTTGAAGAAGCTGCGCTTGATCCAGGCCAAGCGATGGCTTTTCCAATAGGGCAGCTCATGCATGACGAACTTGAAGTCCTCGCCGAAGAACTGGTCGTCGAGACGCTCGAAGTAGGCATCCGGGGCATAGCATTCCTGCATTACCTGGATGAACCCGTCGCGCAACGCTTCCGGGGACATGCCGAGCGGCACGACATTCGTACCGTAGAGGTCGGCCGCATCGTGATCGTTCAATCGTCCGGCCTGCTTGAGCCGGTCGTAAAGCGGCGTGGTTGGGATGGCGTGCAGGAGACCGATCAGCGCCGCCGAGATCCGCGACTCGGCCAGGAACTTCGGCATCACTTGGAAGATCGAAGGATCGTCGTGGTCGAATCCGACGATCATGCCGCACCATACGTCGAGGCCGTGTGCCTGGATGCGATGCACCCGCTCCAGCAGCGAGCCGGCATTGGGCCGGACGTTCTGGAGTTTCTTTGTCTCCTTCAGCGAGTCCTCGTTCGGCGTCTCGATGCCGATGAACACGCTCTGGAAGCCGGCGAGACCCATGAGCTCCATCAGCTCGTCGTCCTCGGCGAGATCGAGCGACGCCTCGGTGAACAGCGTGAGCGGATAGGCGCGTTCTTGCTGCCAGGCGATGATGTCGCGCAGCACGTCCTTGATCGCCTTCTTGTTGCCGATGAGATTGTCGTCGACGACGAAGACGATCTTGAGCCCGGCGCGTTCGAAGGACTCAAGCTCGGCCAAGACCTGCTCGCTCGTCTTGAGGCGCGGTCTCCGGCCGAACGTCACGATGATGTCGCAGAATTCACAGGTGAACGGACAGCCGCGGGAGATCTGCAAGCTACCAAACATGTAGCGGTCGGCCTTCAGCAGCTCGACGCGCGGCAGCGGCAGGCTCGCCATGTCAGTCTTCTCGGTCTGCTCGTAACGCTCCTGATGAGAGCCTTGTTCCCACTCGCGCAAGAAGCGCGGCCACGTCTCATCCGCCTCGCCGACGAAGATGACATCGGCCTCGCCCTCCAAAATTTCAGGCTCGACCGTCGCCATGGGACCGCCGACCACGACCATGACGCCGCGCGACTTGACCTCGTCGAGAATTTCCAAAAGCCGCGTGCCCTGGATGCTCATGCCCGTCAGACAGACGAGATCGGCGCGGCCGAGACGATCGAAGTCGATCTCCTCGACATTCTCGTCGATGAGCGTGACCTGGTGGTGGTCGGGCACGAGCGCCGCCAGCAGCGCAAGACAGGATACCGGCAGATTGGCGCGCTTGCCGAACAGGGGCATGCAATGCTCCAACCCCCAGAACGAGATGTCGAAGCGCGGATTGATGATGACGATATCTGCCATTTTTCCTTCCGGGGCGAGCGTGGAGAACGCCAGCCAGTGTAGAGTAGGCACGGCAACATGGCGATAGCACGCCGGAAGCTCCCAAAAGCCTTGCACAAGGCAGTTAATCCTTCCCCCGTGCCTTGGACGGCATGGCGGCAGCCATAGGATCAGAACGTCGTGGCCACGGAATCGTTCGACATCTTGATTGTTGGCGGCGGCATTCACGGCGCCGCCGTCGCCCGTGACGCGGCAGGCCGCGGGCTCAAGGTACTGTTGGCAGAAAAAGGCGATTACGCATCCGCCACCTCATCTGCCTCCTCCAAGCTCATCCATGGTGGCTTGCGCTATCTCGAACATTTGGAGCTCAAACTCGTGCGCGAATCCCTGGTGGAGCGCGCCGAACTGTTGCGCGCCGCCCCCCATCTCGTCGCACCGCTGAAATTCCTCCTGCCCATCTATAACTGGCAGATGCGCAAAGCCTGGACCATCCATGCCGGCCTGGCGCTTTACGACCTGCTCTCCATGGGCGACGGCTTGCCGGCAAGCGGTCGGCTCTCGTCTGCGGAGGCAGCAAGCCTCCCGCGGCTACGTCAAGACAATCTGAGCGCCGTGCTGCGTTACCACGATTGCCAGACCGACGATGCGCGCCTCACCTTGGCCGTGGCGCTCGATGCGCGCACCCGCGGCGCCGACATCCTCAATCGCCGGGCCGTCACCGCCATTACCGCGCTGGAAAACGGTTATGCCGTCGATCTCGATGAGCGCGGGCAGAGGCGGCGGGTCGAGACGCGCTTTATCGTCAACGCCGCCGGGCCGTTCGCCCCTCAGGTCGACGCCCTGACCGAGGCCGCACCTGAACCGCATCCGTTGCAGCTCATACGCGGCAGCCACATTGTGCTGCCCATGCCGGACCCGCCCGCACTGTGCGCCTATACGCTGCAAGACGAAGGCGAGCGTATCGTCTTCGTCATCCCGTGGCTGGACGCGCGCTTCCTGATCGTCGGCACCACCGATGTCCCACATTACGGCGATCCGGGCACGGCCCACTGCTCCGCCGACGAGAAGGCCTATCTGGTCCATGCCTATAACCGCTATTTCACCAACCCGGGCAGAACGGTCACCGAACGGGACATCGTCTTCACCTGGTCCGGCGTGCGCGCCCTGCATGGCGATCCGGGGGAGAAGAAGCCGAGCCGCATCAGCCGCAGTCCCTCGCTGGCGGCCTGCGCGCAAGGCACCGGCGGCTTCATCACTCTCTATGGCGGCAAGCTCACCACCCACCGCGCCTTGGCCGAGGACGTGCTCTTCATGCTCAACACGTTTGGCTTAAAGATGAGCGGCCCTTGGACCAAGGATGTGCCGCTCCATGGCGGCAGCATGAGCCGGCCCGCCCTGCTGGCCCGCGCCGAGCAGGGTCCGGCGGCGTTGCCGCTTGCGACACGACAGCGCTGGGCCCTCACCTATGGCGACAAGATCGAGGATCTGTTCGCGCGCGTCGCATCGGACTCCGCCGCCGCTGAAGAGATCGCGCCCGGCCTCCCCCGCGCCGAGCTCGACTACGCCGTGGACGCCGAAGACGCCATGACGGCGGAAGACCTTCTCCTCCGCCGCACCAAGCTCCACCTCCTCCTCGACGAGGCGGGACGCGAGGCTGTAAGGGAATGGTTCGCCAAAGCTTGATCGTACACACGCATTGCGTGTAAGTTATTATATCTGCTATCTTGAAGGGAAACGGGATATGCCGCGCTTCACCGTCCGCCAGGGAAAACGCTACGAGGCCACGGTCATGCTGGGCCTGTTCCAAAGCGCGGCTTCCAACGAGATAGTCGCCGACAAGTTTCGCGAGGTTGGCTTCACCGACGTCGTCGTCATAGGATCGGGACGTACGCGGGCCGCCAAGGGCTCCTGGCCGCACCCGGCGCAGTCGGCCGACATCCCCGACGAGATCAGGGAGATTCACGAGATCGGGCAGATCGAGGTCTGAAGCTCGCCTAGGTCTCCGCGGCGGCGTCGCCTGCCGGCTCCACCTTGAGCACCGATCCGTCGACGCCCACAATCGTGACCCGCGTACCCTTGGGCAGCGCAGGACCCTCCACCCGCCAGATCGTGTCGCCGGAATGGATGCTGCCGCGCCCATTCACGATCGGGTCGACAAGATCGTAGGTCTGGCCGATCAGTTGGTCGGCGCGCCGGTTCAGCAACGGCTGCTCGCTCTCCGTTGGATGCTTGCCGAGATAGCGATTGGCAATCAGCACCGCGGCCAACGACAGTCCACAAAACCAGATGAGCTGCCACTGCCAGGCGAGGTCGTAGCGGAACATGATGAGCCCGGTCACCAGGGCGGCGAGGCCGAACCACATGAAGAAAATGCCGGGCGCCACCAGTTCGAGCACGAACAGGACAGCGGCCAGGATCATCCAGCTCCAGGCGCCAAGCTCGAGGATCGCTTCGATCATCACTCGGCCCCGCTAGACGCTCGGCACGGACCCGCGTCCGCGCTGGCCACCCTGCGGCTTCGCCGGGGCCTCGTCATCGCCCTTGCCGAAGGCCTCCCGCGCGATCTCGCCGATGCCGGCAATGGCGCCGATCACCGAGGTGGATTCGAGCGGCAGCATCAGAATCTTCTGATTCTTCGACTCTGCCAGCGCCTTCAGAGCATCGATATAATTGTTGGCCACGAAATAGTTGATGGCCTGCGCGCTGCCCTTGTTGATCGCCTCGCTGACCATGGCCGTGGCCTTAGCCTCCGCTTCGGCCTCGCGCTCACGCGCCTCGGCATCGCGATAAGCCGCCTCGCGCCGGCCTTCCGCCGCCAAGATCTGGGCCTGCTTCTCCCCTTCGGCGGACAGGATCGCCGCTTGGCGCTCTCCCTCCGCCACCAGGATCGCCGCGCGCTTGTCCCGTTCGGCCTTCATCTGCCGCGCCATGGAATCGACCAGGTCGCGCGGCGGCTCGATATCCTTGATCTCGATACGGGTGACCTTGACGCCCCAATTATGCGTGGCGTCGTCGACCACCTTCAGCAGCCGATGATTGATCTCGTCGCGCTCGGACAAAAGCTTGTCCAGATCCATTGAGCCCATCACCGTGCGGATGTTGGTCATGGTGAGGTTGAGGATCGCGACCTCGAGATTGGTCACCTCATAGCTCGCTTGCGCCGCGTCGAGCACCTGGAAGAAGGCCACGCCGTCGACCCGCACCATGGCGTTGTCCTTGGTGATGACCTCCTGGCTCGGCACTTCGATCACCTGCTCCATCACATTGAGCTTGCGCCCGATGCGGTCGATGAACGGGATGATCAGGGTGAGGCCGGAATGGAGTGTGCGCGTATACCGGCCAAAGCGCTCGACCGTGTAGTTGTAGCCTTGCGGCACGATCTTGACCGCCGCGATGACGAGCACGACGAACAGAACCAGCAGGGCAAGAACGAAAATATCAAAGCCGAACATATGGCACTCTCCCCAGGTGTCCGGCGGCGCTGCCGGTTGGGCTTAAGCGTATCGTGCGCGCGCCGATTGCGGCAGTCCATAAATGGTAGGGAGTTCGCGGCGTTTTAAGGGGCGCGCCAGCTCATGCGCCGGCTTTGTGCGGTGCATCACTCACTGCGGCAGTAGCTTGAGGATGTCTCGCGCTGCCGCGTCGGCCGCGGCGTCGGCGGCCGCGCCCCAGTGCCGGTCGAGCGAGCCTTTGCGGATCTCCTTGATTTGCGTGACGTTGCCGATCCGCGTGCCCTCGGGACCGAATATCGTCCAATCGATGCGGATGTTCTCCTTGCCGCGCTTGGCCGGCAACATCCTGACCGTTCCTTGGATTTCATAGGCGTTGACCTGGGGCGTGCCGGTCACCGCGAAACCCTCGTTCAGCAGGCGGTTGGACAGAGCGAGTTCGAGCGCCTGCTCGCCATCGCCGGGTGCGCCGGCCACGTCGATGAAGGCGGCAACCTCTTCAGCCGCGGGCTGTTCGATGGCCGATTCGTCGGCCGCGCACGCCGGCGCCGCGGCGGCCAGCACTGACAGACCAACAGCAAGTCCTAAGATGGCCGCGCGCACCCTCGCCCCCTCCTCGGGAAAAACACGGCCGCAAGATACGCGTCCGCCGCCGCCTCTCCAACCCTTAGGCGCGGTGGTTGGTAGGCGTGCGACTTAGCACCGCTTCTTAACACCGCTTTTTGGCTTGGCGCAGTGTCACGAGCTTGCGGTCGATGGCGCGCGCCCAATTGCCGGTGGCAATGGAGACATTAGTGCCGTAGGTGCCGCCGATAATGTTGAGCGCCGCGAGCGCGGGCGCCACGGACTGCACGCCGGCCAGAAGCCGTTGATCGTTCTGGGCTTTCTCCTGCTCGAGGGTGGCGATCTGCTTGTCGATGCGCGCACAATTGGGCCGCACCGCATCGATCTCGCGCATGGTCATGGGCGTGGCGCAGCCGGCGAGGAGGAGGCTTAGGCAAATGGCAGACGCCTCGGGCCATAGGTTAGAAGCCTTGGGCCATAAGGCAGAAGCCTTCCCCCGCGCATGACGCCCGCCCCCTGATCGTCGCCCCTAGATCCAGCCCTTGAGTTCCCGCTCGATGAGATGGACGAGAACTTTGATCCCGTCGTCGCTGTCATTGAGACAGGGAATGAAGCTGAACCTCTCGCCGCTATGCTCGAGGAATATCTCTTTGGCCTCGCCCGAGATTTCCTCCAGCGTCTCGACGCAATCGGCGGCGAAGCCCGGCGTGAGGACGGCGATCCGCTTCACCCCGTCGCGGGCCAGCGCTTCGACCGTCTTGTCGGTATAAGGCTGCAGCCATTCGGCGCGGCCGAAGCGCGACTGGAAGGTCAGCTTGAGCTTGTCGCCAAGCGGCCCGAGCGCCACGCGCAAGGCGTCGACCGTATCCATGCACTGGCACTGATACGGATCGCCCTTGTCCACATAGGCCTTAGGCAGCCCGTGGAACGAGGCGATGATCACTTCCGGCTCGAAGTCGAGGCTCGCCAGATGGGTCCGGATGGAATCCGCCAGCGCCGCGATATAGACGGGATCTTTCGGATAAGGCGGAACGGTGCGTAACGCCGGCTGCATACGCATGGTCTTCAGCTCGTCGAAGACCTTGTCGTTGACGGTCGCCGTCGTTGCCGCGGAATATTGCGGATAAAGCGGGAAGACGAGCAGCCGGTCGCAGCCAGCTTGCGCCAGCACCGCCACGCGCGAGGCGATGCTCGGTTTGCCGTAACGCATGGCCCAGTCGACGACGATCTCGCTGCGGTGCCCGAGCGCCGTCGCGAGCTTCTCGCTTTGCGCCCTCGTGATCGTGCGCAATGGCGATTCGTCGAGTTCCTCGTTCCAGATGGAGCGGTAGGCTTCGCCGCTCTTCGACGGCCGCGTGGTGAGCACGATGCCGTTCAGAAGCACCCACCACAGCACGGGATTGACTTCGATCACGCGGCGGTCGGAGAGAAACTCCTTGAGATAGCGCCGCATGGACCAATAGTCGGTGTTGTCCGGGGTGCCGAGATTGACCAGCAATACGCCGATCTTGCCGAAGCCGGCCGGACCATGTTCACCAGGGTCGGCGACAGCGCCCGTTGGCGGCGTTTCATTCATTCGGCCATTCCTCAAAGCTCCAAGAGCCGTGAAATCCAACCCCTAGATAGGCCATCGGACCGGACGCGCCTAGTCTCTGGCCCGCTTCACCGCCAAATGTTCTGCGTCTTCAAGGATTTGGGCGTGATCGAAGGCAAGCTGCTGGCCCCGCCAGTCCGCCACCCATTCGGCGGCTTCGGCGTCATCGCCGGCGGTCGGCGCCACGGCCTTCGGGAGGTTTGCCACGAACGCCGCGCTCACCGTATGCCCGCGCGGATCGCGCCCAGGATCCGAGTAGACCCCGACCAATTCGAGATCGCCGACCTCCAAGCCGGTTTCCTCGCGCACCTCGCGGCGGCAACCGGCCTCGACGGTCTCGCCGATGTCGACGAAACCGCCGGGCAGCGCGAAGGCGCCCTTGAACGGTTCGTTCTTGCGGCGAATGAGGAGCACGCGCCCGTCCGGATCGGTGATGACGCAATCCACGGTAAGCGCAGGGGTCTTCGGCAGTCCCTGGTCTGTCGGTCCCATGGGCAAAGTCTCGCAAGCCCTTGACGAGCCGCGAACGGCGGCTCAGCGATCGTCGCGCGAAAGCCGCCGGGCCTCCCTGAGGGCCATGGCGAGGAGATAGGCGAGAAAGTCAAATCGCTTGGACCGTGCCACCTTCATCAAAGGCGCGATCTGGTCGGCGATCTGCTTAGCGCACTCGCGCGGGCTTTCCCCGCCTCCGGGCGAAGCCCGACTGCTTGGATCAGACATTATTTCTCGCCCGGTGTTCCGGCCGGCCCCGAAGGCACCGACGCTGCGTTCCATTTGGCCACGAACCGGTATGATTTGTAGGCACCCGCTTCTAGCACGAAGCCGCTGAGCCCATCCAATCGAAATTGGCAATGGTCCACTGGCATCTGACGTAGCCAACGGAACCAGCGTCTGAAGATCGTGATGGCGCTCAATCCTTGGGCTGCGGCACGATCCGAATATACGGCTTAGGCGCCTTCCAACCGTCGGGATAGATGGTCTTGGCCTCCTCGTCGGACACCGAGCCGCCGATGATGACATCGTCGCCCGGCTTCCAGTTGACCGGCGTCGCCACGCGGTGCTCGGCCGTCAGTTGCATGGAGTCGATCACCCGCAGCACCTCGTCGAAATTGCGCCCCGTGGTCATCGGGTAGACCATGATCAACCTGACCTTCTTGTCCGGTCCGATGACGAAAATGTTCCGGACGGTCTGGTTGTCGGCGGCGGTGCGGCCCTCCGACGTGCCGGCGGTGCTTGCCGGCAACATGCCGTAGAGCTTGGCGATCGTCAGGTCCGGGTCGCCGATCATGGGATAGTTGACCGCGCTCCCTTGCGACTCCTTGATGTCGGCCATCCACTTCTTGTGCATCTCCACGGGATCGACGCTCAAGCCGATGAGCTTCACGCCCCGCTTGTCGAACTCGGGCTTAATCTTGGCCATATAGCCGAGCTCGGTGGTGCAGACCGGGGTGAAGTCCTTCGGATGAGAGAACATGACCGCCCAAGAATCGCCGAGCCAATCATGAAACCGGATCGGGCCTTCGGTGGTGTCGGCCTCGAAATCCGGGGCGGTATCGCCGAGTTGAAGCGCCATGACTACTCTCCTCACATTGGGGGCGGCGTCTGAGATCTCTGATGTAGGGCGTCTTATGCCCCGACCGCAATTGCGGTGCGACAATTAAGAATACCATTCTCGGCACGACACCCAGGCGGCAACCGGCTTGCCGGTCTGGCTGAAATCATGCAATCGCGGCCCTCACGAAATTGGGCCGGAACACGTGTTCCGGCCCAAATGTCGTAAGTCGGTTGAACCTGCGGTCAGGCGACCTTCCGATCCTCATGGCGGCCTTCCTCGACCTCCTCGATGATCTTGGCGCTGAACGCATCGAGATCGTCCGGGTTACGGCTCGTTATCAGGCCCTCATCCACGACGACTGCCTTGTCGACCCAGTGAGCACCGGCGTTCTTCAAATCCGTCGCCATCGAGTGGTAGGACGTCATCTGGCGACCTTTGACCACGCCCGCTTCCACCAACACCCAAGGCGCATGGCAGATCGCCGCAATCGGCTTCTTGCTGTCGAAGAACTCGCGCACGAAAGCAACTGCGTCTTCATCGGCGCGCAGGAAATCGGGGTTCATCTGGCCGCCGGGAATGACGAGCGCGTCGTATTCATCGACGGTGACCGCGTCGATCGTGCGGTCCACATCAACGGACTCGCCCCAATCGCCATCGTTCCAGCCCCGGATATGGCCGACTTTGAGGGAAACGATATCGACCTTAGCGCCGGCTAGTTCGAGCTTCTGCTTCGGCACCATCAGCTCCGACTGCTCGAAGCCGGTGGCTGCCAGAATCATAATTCTTTTGTCGGCGATGTCAGCCATGTGACCTCCTATGAGTTTGGCTGTGGCTTGGATAATCAACGCCCCACGCTGGCCAATTGTTTCGGAGGTCGTAAATTACCTTGGACTTAGAAAGGTCTGGCGGGTCCCAGCGAGGCGGCAAACAAGAGCAATCCAGCCATGAGCACCACAAGCGCGCCGCCGATGGCGCATGTGGTCCACACCGCCTCGGCCCAGCGCTGATTGCCACCACCCAGCCTCAGCATGAGCTCGCGCGAGCCGAGCGCCAGGGTCGCCAAGACCGCCACTGTGATGGCGGTGCCAAAGGCCATGGCGAAGGTCGCCGCGACGCCAGCCCAGAACAGGCCTTGCGTGAGCGCGAAGACGAGAACGAGGATCGCGCCCGAGCAGGGCCTGATGCCGACCGAGACCACCACCGCCGCCACCTTCCGCCACGACAACGGTCCGGCGATGTCGCGCGCGTCCACCATGTGATTGCAGGCCTCGCCATCGTCATGATGGTGAGCGGCATGGTGGTGATGGTCACGCTCGTCATGGTCATGGTAGTGATGCGCGTGCTTGTGCGCGGCGTCTTGCGGTCCCCGCCAGCGCCGCCACAGACGCACGAGCTCGGTCACCAGCAGATAGAGGCCGACCAGTGCGATCATCGCATAGCTCACCGTCTCAAGCTGATTCGTCCAGGCATTGACCTGAAACCCCGTCGCGTTCAGCGCAACGAGCAACAGGCCGACAAGCGCCACGGCGGTCAGCGCCTGAAGCCCGGCGGCGAGGAAGGAGATCAGAATGCCGCGCCGCACCGTCTCCTCGTTCGCCACGACATACGACGAGATGATTGCCTTGCCGTGGCCCGGGCCGACGGCATGGACGACGCCGTAGGCGAAGCTCAGGCCTGCCAGGAACAGGGCGGCTCCCAGGGCGTTGCCGCCCTTGAGGCTTTTGACGGCCCCGGCAAGCTGCCGTTGCATCTTCTGTTGGGTCTGCGCCACCCAGCTGAGCACGCTGCCGAAGGGCCCTTTAGCGCGAAGGGGCGCGGCTGTCGGCTGAACCGTCTTCGGCGGCATAGTCTTGGGCCCGGCGAAAGACGGCGGCGCGGTCTGCTGCTGGGACGGCGGACCGAAGGCGGAGGGCGGCTTCGTCTGCGCCGAAGCGGAAGCGGCGAGCAAAAGCATTGCGAATGCGACGATTGCCAGACCAGCCGCCAGACAAAGGACAGATCGACACCGTGTGACCAGCTCAGCCAAGATCATTGGGTGCTGCACTTCACATGCATCGTCTGGGCGAATTGCGAGCCGTAACTCGAATTGGGTCCGAGCTGGCTGAAGAAGGCTTCGGTTAGCGCCTTGGCCGCCTCCGCGCTCTCCGGATCGGGCTTGTCGACCGCGGCCGCGCAGCCTTCGGGGGGCGTCCCGGCGACCTTGACCGGGACTTTCTCGGCAAAGCCAAAGGCGACAAAGAAGGACGGATCGTACACGTCGATGGACACGTCCTTGCGTCGCGGGTCGAGCGGGGTTTTGAGGGGTAACGTGAAATGCAAAGTCAGCACGGTGCCGTCATACTCGACCGAGTAATCGACGGGTGGCTCGAGCGGCAGGAAACTGTCGTCGCCAGCAAGCCGGACGAAGGTGAAATAGTCGAACTCCTCCAACGAGTCGATATTCACCTTGGCCAGCGGATCAAGCTCTTCCTTCGAATAGACGCCGTCCCCGTCAGCATCGAGGCCCTGCACCGCCATGGCGGTATAGAACTCGTCGAACGTCCAGGCGTGACGGATGCCGGTGATCGCATGATCGGGACTAAAGACGATCTCCGAGCGCACCGTCGCCCAGACATGGGGATGCGCATCGGCGCGCGGCGCATAGCCGAACACGGCTGCGCCGACGACTGCGCTTATGACGAGCGCCATCGGGAAAAACTGGCGGCCCTGAGGACCCCGTCGCGACAAGGCTAAGCTCCCTCGAACGTGAGCCCGTGCTTAAGCGCGAATTATGGAGGATTGGGGGCTAGCCCTGCAACGCCGGACGATTGCGGCGAGCGCAAAGCAGGCGGGACCCCACTCCGGAAGGAGTTGGATCCCGCCCAGATTGTTCAGATGCGCAGGCCTAGCTGACGGTCAGCTTGCTGGCGACATTCGAGAACAGGCTGGTCAGATTCGTGCCCACGGTACCGACGACCGTGGCAATGGCGACGGCAATGCCGGCAGCGATGAGGCCATACTCGATGGCCGTGGCACCCGACTCGTCGTTCACGAAACGTGCAATTTCGACACTCCCTTTGGATCCGAACTCACAAAAGGCCCCGCACCGCGTCACCGTGTTCATCGGTGGAACCTGATGCACAAGATAGCCCTGACCCGCTTTAAATCGATCCAACAGAGTCGGGGATCTTAGGGTAAACAAATACAAAATAAAAAAATGCAATAATCGCGCAACTTTAGCCGTTTTTTGTTTCCAGATTGTCGGGACGAAATCTTGCGTTTAGCGTCTGTTTACCACATCACAACAACACGGGTGCCGACAGGCACTCGCTGGTAAAGGTCGGCGACGTCTTGATTGAGCATCCGGACACAGCCGTGGCTGACCTCCTGGCCCACCGTCCAGGGCGCATCGGTGCCGTGGATGCGGTAGGTGGTCTTGCCGAGATACAGGGCCCGCACCCCGAGCGGATTCCTCGGATGGCCGCCCGGCACGAAGGCCGGGAGATCCGGATTTTCCCGCCGCATGTCGGGTGTGGGCGTCCAGCCGGGATTGACCCGTTTTTCGCTGACATAGGTCGTTCCAGACCACCGTGCGTCGCCCTTGGGCGCGCCGATCGGGTAGCTGATCGCCCGTTGCTGCGGCAGCACGAAGTAGAGACGGCGCTGGCTGAATTGCACGATGACGGAACCGGGCTCGTAGCCCGCGGGCATGGCCACGAGATGCCGGCCGGCCACGCGCTGGGGCTGGTAGGAATCGCCGAAGGCATCGAAGAGCCCGGCGGCGGCTTGTTGGCCAGGCAGAATGGCAAGAAGCATGGCTGCTGCGGCCACGGCAGGCGCCGTGAGCCGGGGACCGAGGATACGCATAACAAAACCCCCGTTTTACTGTCCGTCCTTTGTCGGGTGATTCTGGTTAGCGAAATGCAAATGTCTGTCCCATGAGGGGCGACGAAGGCCCGAAATCCCGGGTGAGAGCGGCTCCTCCTTGACTCCCCGTGCGACTCTATCTAGAACAAAACAGGAACGAGAATGAGTGAGTAAGCGTGGAGTTGAAGTCGTGCGTAACAACGTTCCAGACGGCGATAGTGGTGACCTCGTTCCGCTGACTGGCGTTGAAGACAGAGCAGGCGGGTTTCCGGGGAGGGTCCTGATTGAGCAACTACGCGCTTCGGTGCGTGCGCTTGAGCAGGTTCCCGTGTCCCTGGCCCCACCCCCCACACCGGGCGCGGCCCATCCCCGCCCCGCCTGCTCTTTATCTTCTTCTCAGCTCTCCAACGACAACCGGGACAGCCCCCTGGCCACCCTGTGCCAAGGCGGGCTCCACGAGATCAAGCCGCACGCTTATCGCGACACGCCCGCAGGCCTCGGCTTCATCCTCTCGGTCATCGCCCAGGCTCTGACAAATTGTCGCGGGCTCGTGCTGTGGTGTCTGACACGGGCCGCAGGCCAGGAATGGGGCCGCCCCTATGGGCCGGGCCTTCTGCGCGCCGGTCTCGATCCCGCACGCTTCCTCGTTGTCGAGACGCGCACCGACGAGGAGAGCGCCTGGGCCCTGGAAGAAGGCCTGAAGAGCGGCGCGCTCGCCGGGTGCCTCGCCCAACTGGAGATCAAGACCCCGCTTGCCGCCCGCCGCCTCGGCCTCGCCGCGCAGGCCGCCCGCACCCCGTGTTTCCTCCTCTCCCCCCACGGGACGGCCGGCGTGCCCGGCATACGCACCCGCTGGCGCATTGCCACAGAGGCAAGCGCCCATGTCCCTTTCGACACGGGCGCCCCCGGCGCCGCTTGTTGGCGCCTCTCCCTCGAGCGGTGCCGGGGCGGGGCGCCGGGCGCGTGCTTTCACGTGGAGGCCGGCCATGAGCAGGATGGTCTCCGTGTGGCTGCCGCATCTTCCCATCGAGCGGCTGAAGGGGGAGCGCGCGAGGACGGACAACACACCGCCGTCGGATGACCGGCCTTTCGCCCTTGTCGGCAGCGACGCGCGGGGGCTCACACTAACCGCCGTCAACGCAAGCAGCCGGCGCGACGGACTGCGGCCCGGCTTGAGGCTAGCCGACGCCCGCGCCATCTGCCCGCAGCTTCTCACCACGCTGGCCGCGCCGGACAAAGATGCCGACATGCTACTGGCGCTCGCCCGCTGGTCGTCCCGCTACAGCCCCACCCTCAACACCGACAGCGACGATGGTCTGTGGCTCGACATCACCGGCGTCTCCCATCTTTTCGCTGGCGAGAACGCCCTGCTCGCCGATCTGGCCAACCGGTTGGCCCGCGCGGGACTCACCGTGCGGCTCGGGGCAGCCGAAACCCTCGGCGGGGCGCACGCCGTTGCCCGCTTCGCGCAGACCTCGCCCTGCATCGTCATGGACGGAAAGCTTCAAACCACACTGGCGAGGCTTCCCATCGAGGCCTTGCGCCTTCAGCCGGAGACCGCGCAGCTGTTGCGCCGGCTCGGGCTGAAACGGATCGGCCAACTTACCGATGTGCCACGGTCGAACCTCGAGCGGCGCTTCCATTCACGCGATACCGCGCAAGCCGTCCTGCGCCGTCTCGATCAGGCGTTGGGACAACGAGCCGAGACGCGCGCGCCGCTCCTGCCGGCGCCGGACTTCGTGGCACGGATTGCCTTTGCCGAACCGCTCATCACCCATGACGGAGTCATCGCCGGCCTCGACCATCTCGCGGCCGAGCTTTGCCGGATCCTGGCGCGTGCCAATCTCGGAGTCCGCCGCGTGGCGCTGTGGGTGGCCCGCGCCGATGGCTCCTCGGCCGAGATCACAGCCGGCTTGAGCGCACCCTCCCATGCGCCGTCGCACCTCATGCGCCTGCTGAAGGACAAGGTGGAGACCATCGACATGGGCTTCGGCGTCGACCTCATGGCGCTTGCCGCGCTGGTCACCGAGCCGCTTCACCCGGCCCAGACGAGCCTCACCGAGACCGCGGCCGTTACGGCACCCGAGGCTCTGATCGACGCTCTGGTCAATCGCCTGGGCACCGGCGCGGCACGCCGGCTCTTTCCCCGGGCGAGCCACATCCCTGAGCGCGCACAAATCGCACGCGGCGCCTTTGCCGGCCTGCCCGTCTGGCCGGATGAGGCTTCCGCCAAGCCGCCACGGCCGCTGCTGCTGCTCAGCCGGCCGGAGCCGGTGACGGTCCTTGCCGAGGTCCCAGAAGGGCCGCCCGCGCGCTTCACCTGGCGGCACGTGAGCCGCCGCGTAGTCAAGGCGGAAGGGCCGGAGCGCATCGCACCCGAATGGTGGCGGGCCCTCACCCTCCTCTCCGACCCGAGACCGCGCGATTATTATCGCCTCGAGGACGAGAACGGCTGCCGCTACTGGGTGTTCCGCGAAGGCCTTTATCGGGACGGAGAGGACGAAGCCCCCTGCTGGTTCCTGCACGGGGTGTTCGCATGAGCGCCCGCTATGCCGAGCTCGACGTCACCTCGAACTTCACCTTCCTGCGCGGCGGCTCGCACGCCGAAGAGCTGGTGGCGACGGCGAAAGCGTTGGGGCATGCGGCCATCGCCATCACTGACGCGAACAGCTTGGCGGGCGTGGTGCGCGCGCATATCGCCGCACATGAGGTCGGCATCAAATTGATCGTCGGCGCGCGTCTCGACCTGCAAGATGCCCCTAGCCTTCTCGCCTACCCGACGGATCGCGCCGCTTACGGCAGGCTTTGCCGTCTTCTCACGCTCGGCCAACGCCGCGCCGAGAAGGGCCGGTGCACGCTGCTTCTCGATGACGTCGCGGACCACGCCGAAGGCCTGATCTTAATTGTCCTGCCCCCCGACCTGTCATCGCCCGGCTTGACCGGGCGATCCAGTAACCCCCGCCATCTCGATCACGAAGGCCCTGGGTTACTGGATGCCCGCCTGCGCGGGCATGACAAATTCGAAGCGCAACTCCTTCGCATCAAGACAGCCCTACCCGCGCGCCTCTATCTCACAGCAAAGCATTCTTATCGTGGCGACGATCGCGCGCGCATCGAAGCGCTAGCGCAACTTGCCACCAGTACACAAATCCCGCTCGTCGCCACCGGCGCGGTGCTCTATCACGCCCCCCACCGCCGGCCGCTGCAAGACGTGCTCACCTGCGTGCGCGAGAAATGCACGATCAACGATGCGGGCTTTCGGCTGGAAGCCAATGCCGAACGCCATCTGAAATCGCCGGCCGAGATGGGGCGTCTGTTCAAAGGCCATGAGGCGGCGCTAGAGCGCACCATCGAGATTGCGCAAGCCTGCTCTTTCTCCCTCGACGAGCTGAAATACGAATATCCGGACGAGCCGGTACCGCAGGGCAAGACCCCCCAATCGCATCTGGAAGATTTGACCTGGGAAGGCGCGGCCTGGCGTTTCTCGAACGGCATTCCCGATAATGTGCGCGGGACGATCGAGAAAGAGCTCGTCCTCATCGCCGAACTCGACTACGCGCGTTATTTCCTCACCGTGCACGACATCGTGCATTACGCGCGCAGTCTCGGCATTCTCTGCCAGGGCCGCGGCTCGGCCGCCAACTCGGCCGTGTGCTATTGCCTGGCCATCACCAATGTCGATCCCACCGAGATCGATCTTCTGTTCGAGCGCTTCGTCTCGCCCGAGCGCAAAGAGCCGCCAGACATCGACGTCGACTTCGAGCACGAGCGGCGCGAGGAGGTGATCCAATATATCTATGCCCGCTATGGCCGCGACCGCGCAGGCCTTGCGGCAACCGTCATCTCCTATCGCGGCCGCTCGGCGGTGCGTGAGGTCGGCAAGGCGCTGGGGTTGAGCGAAGACACGGTCGCCGCGCTGGCCACCACCATCTGGGGCCTAAGCAATTCATCGCTGCCGGAGAAATATGTGCGCGAGGCGGGGCTCGACCCCACCGATCCGCTGCTCGCCCGCTGCCTCGAACTGACGGCGGAGCTGATCGGCTTTCCCCGCCATCTCTCCCAGCATGTGGGCGGCTTCGTGCTGACTCGCGGACCGTTATCCGAGGTCGTGCCCATCGGGAACGCCGCCATGGAGGACCGCACCTTCATCGAATGGGACAAGGACGATCTCGACGCGCTGGGCTTGCTCAAGGTGGATGTGCTGGGGCTCGGCATGCTCACCTGCATCCGCAAGGCCTTTGCGCTGCTCAAAGACCATTACGGCAAGGGCATCGCGCTCGGCACCGTGCCGCGCGACGACCCCGCCGTGTACGACATGCTGTGCCGCGCGGACTCCATCGGCGTTTTTCAGGTGGAGAGCCGCGCGCAGATGAACATGCTGCCGCGGCTGAAACCGCGATGCTTCTACGATCTCGTCATCGAGGTCGCCATCGTCCGCCCGGGGCCGATCCAGGGCGACATGGTGCATCCTTATTTACGCCGCCGCTCCGGCGCCGAGCCGGTCGACTTTCCCTCGCCCGATCCCAGCCATGGGCCTGCCGACGAGTTGCATCAGGTGCTCGGCAAGACCATGGGCGTGCCGCTGTTCCAGGAGCAGGCCATGCGGCTCGCCATGGTGGCGGCGAAATTCTCCGGGCCCGAGGCCAACGAGCTGCGCCGCGCCATGGCAACGTTCCGCCGCCGCGGCACCATCGGTACGCTGCAAGACAAGATGGTCGGCCGCATGACCGCGCGCGGCTATCCCGTCGATTTCGCGGAACGCTGCTTCAACCAGATCAAGGGCTTCGGCGAGTATGGCTTTCCCGAGAGCCATGCCGCGAGCTTCGCCCATCTCGTCTATGCCTCGGCCTGGCTCAAATGCCATTACCCGGCGGTGTTCGCCTGCGCCCTGCTCAATTCCCAGCCCATGGGCTTCTACGCCCCGGCGCAGATCGTGCGCTGCGCCCGCGACCACGGCGTCGAAGCGCGCGAGGTCGACATCAATCACAGCCAGTGGGGCTGCACGCTCGAGCCAGCACGCGCTCAAGTAGCGCGAAGCGCGGTAGCGCAAATAAAAGACACCTTCGCGCTCCGACTCGGGATGCGTCAGATCGACGGACTACGCGCGGCGGACGCGCAAAAACTCGTCGCGGCGCGCGGCCACCCCTATAGCGATATGCGCGATGTGTGGCGGCGGAGCGGGGTGGGACGCGCCTGCCTGGAGAAACTCGCCAGCGCCGACGCCTTTCGCTCGCTCGGGCTCGACCGCCGCCAGGCGCTATGGGAAGTCCGCGGCCTGCCGCAAGAGATCCCTCTACCTCTGTTCGAGCATGCCAATGCGGCCGAGACCGGTGATGAACCGCACGCCGCCCTTCCCGCCATGCCCCTATCGGAGCATGTGGTGAATGACTACCGGACCTTGCGGCTCTCCCTCAAAGCCCACCCGATGAGCTTCCTGCGCGCCCGCGCCACGGCCGCGCATGTTGTCGCGTGTGCCGCGCTGAAATCGACGCAGGACGGCGCGCGGGTCAGCGTCGGCGGCGTCATCCTCGTACGCCAGCGCCCGGGCTCGGCAGCCGGCGTGGTGTTCATGACCATCGAGGACGAAACCGGCGTCGCTAACGCGGTGATCTGGCCCAAAGTGCTGGAGCGGGAGCGCAAGGTGGTGATGGGCGCGCGGCTCATCGTCGTGCATGGCCGCGTGCAGCGTCACGAAGACATCATTCATGTGGTGGCGACGCGGCTGGAGGACCGCAGCGACTGGCTGCATCTTCTCAGCGAGGACGGCGAAAATCTGAGCTTGGCCGTCGCCCATGCCGACGAGGTCCGCCGGCCCGACCCTGGATCGTGGCGCCCGTCGAGCGGGGAGGCTCCCACGCGCGACGGCGACCGGCGCCATCCAAGATGGCATCCGCGCTGTCATCCGCACTGTCATCCGCGCGAGGAACGCATCATCCCCAAATCCCGCGACTTCCATTGACTGGCTAGCCGCGACTGGTCAGCCTAAGGAAACCGGATATGCTGCGCCGCATGTCACGCACCCCCTTCGCCGCCGCACTCGCGCTGCTTCTGCTGGCCGCGCCCGCGCTCGCCTTCGACATGCCCGAGGGCGAGAGCGGTCTGACGCCCAAGCCCCTCGTCAAGGCGAAGGAGCACATGGTCGTCGCCGCCCATCCGCTCGCCGCGGAAGCCGGCCTTGCCATGTTGCGCCAAGGCGGCTCGGCAATAGACGCCGGCATCGCAACCCAAATGGTTCTCACCCTTGTTGAGCCGCAATCCTCCGGCATCGGCGGCGGCGCCTTTATGCTCTATTGGGAGGCCGGCGCCGAGACACTGACCAGCTATGACGGCCGCGAGACCGCGCCGGCCGGCGCCACGCCACAACTCTTCCTCGACGCGAATGGCGTGCCCCTGTCCCGCGACGCGGCAATGCATAGCGGGCTCTCCGTCGGCGTACCGGGCGTGCTCGCCGCGCTCAAGCTCGTGCATGACGAATACGGCAAGCTGCCTTGGGCGGCGCTGTTCCAGCCCGCCATCAAGCTCGCCCGCGAAGGCTTCCCCGTCTCCCCGCGTCTCGCCACGATGCTCAGCCAGGTCGAGCCGCAAAGCTTCGCGCCGTCGGCCAGCGCCTATTTCTTCGACGCTGACGGCCGTCCCTGGCCCGTCGGCTACAAGCTCAAGAATCCGGCGCTCGCCGAAACCTTCGAGGCGATCGCCACAGAAGGGCCGGACGCTTTCTACGAAGGCGCGATCGCCGGTGACATCGTCCAGGCCGTCCAGACCGATCCTCGGACGCCCGGCACGCTGTCGCCCGACGATCTCGCAAACTATCGCGCGGCAACCCGCCAGCCCCTCTGCGTTCCCTATCGCGCCCGCAGCGTCTGCGGCGCAGGCCCGCCATCGTCCGGCGCCGTCGCCGTCGGCCAGGTGCTCGGCATCGTCGAAGCTTTCGATCTCGGCACGACCCCCTTCGAACCGGATGCCGCCCACCTGATCGCCGAGGCGGAACGTCTCGCGTTTGCCGACCGCGCGCGCTATCTCGCCGACCCCGATTTCGTGACGGTCCCGATCACCGATTTGCTCGACAAAGACTATCTCGCCGAGCGTCGCGCCCTGATCGATCCGAAACGCGCCCAACGTGAAGTGTCCTCGGGCACACCGCGCACTGTGCCGCCCAGCGCATTTGGCCGCGATGCCACCAAGGAGCGCGGCGGCACCAGCCAGATCTCGGTTGTCGATGCCTGGGGCGACGCCTTCTCCATGACCACCAGCATCGAACATGCCTTCGGCGCCCGGACGATGGTGCGCGGCTTTCTGCTCAACAACCAGTTGACGGATTTCTCGTTTCTCCCGGCCGATGCCGACGGACTCCCGATCGCCAATCGCGTCGAGCCCGGAAAACGTCCGCGCAGCTCCATGGACCCGACCATGGTCTTCGGCGAGGACGGCAAGCTCAATTACGTGCTCGGGTCGCCGGGCGGTCCCGGCATCATCATGTTCAACCTCAAGGCCCTCTTTGCGCTCATCGATTGGCGGATGAACGCGGCGCAAGCCGCCACGCTGGTCAATTTCGGCAGCACGGAAAATATGCTTCTCATGGAGCCGGAACCTGCCTGGGACCCGCTCGCCGAGAAGCTTCGGGCCAAGGGGCACGCGGTGCGCCGCCGCAACATGACCAGCGGTCAGCACATTATCGCCGTCACGCCTGACGGGCTCGAAGGCGGCGCCGACCCCCGCCGCGAAAGCATGGCGGTCGGGGACTAGCCGTCTTGCGCGACAGCGTCACCCTGAGGGCTAGACAGGCGCGGCCGTCCGGGGCACCCAATTGAGGATGAGCCAGCCCCTCTCTATCGCCATCCGCGGCGCCGGCATCACCGGCCTTTGGCAGGCGCTCACGCTTGCCCGCCGCGGCCACAGGGTGATGCTTGTCGAGCGCTCGACCGCGCCATTCGCGCAAAGCTGCAGTCCCTATGCCGGGGCCATGCTCGCGCCCCGCTGCGAGGAGGAGAGCGCCGAACCGGTCATCCGCGAGCTCGGCGAACGCGGCATCGCATTGTGGAAGGCCGTCTATCCCGGACTCGTGGCCAAAGGCAGCCTCGTGGTCACCCCGCCACGCGACCGCAGCCTGCTCGACCGCTTCGCGCGCATGACTCAAGGAGCGGAACGCCTCGACGGCAACGCACTGGCCACGCTCGAGCCCGAGCTCGGCCCTCGCTTCGGTACGGCACTTTATTATCCCGGCGAGGCGCATCTGAACCCGAATGCCGCGCTCCTCTTCCTGCTCGCCGAAGTGGAGAAGGCCGGCGTCATCATCCAGCTCGGCGTGGATCAAGTGCCGCAAGGCGCCGATCTCGTCATCGATTGCCGCGGCCTTGCCGCCAAGGACGCGCTGCCGTCGCTGCGCGGCGTCCGCGGCGAGCGCATCATCGTGCGCGCACCCGATATCGCTATTTCAAGGCCCGTCAGGCTGCTCCATCCGCGCTTTCCCCTCTATCTGGTACCGTGGGGCGACGGCCTGTTCATGGTCGGGGCGACAGCCATCGAACGAGAGGACGCGGGGCCGGTCACCTTACGCTCAGCACTCGAGCTGTTGAGCGCCGCCTATGTCCTCGACCCGGCGTTTGGCGAGGCGGAGATCATGGCCCTGGGGGCCGGCGTGCGCCCCGCCTTCCCGGACAATCGGCCTAGGATTATCGTCGCGAAGGGCTATATCTACGTCAACGGCTTATACCGGCACGGCTTTCTGCTCGCGCCGGTCATGGCCGAACTTGTCGCCGCCTATCTCGAGACCGGCGCCATCGATCCGGAGGTCTTCGTTGCAGATCCTGCTCAACGGTGAGCGCTTCGCCACCGATGCCAGCAATCTCGATGAGCTTTGTGCCAAGCTGGGCTTCGCCGAAGCCAAGGTCGCGACCGCCGTCAACGGCAGCTTCGTGGCCGCGGCCAAGCGCAGCGCGACGCACCTCGCCGAAGCCGACGAGATCGAGATCGTAGCGCCGAGGCAAGGCGGCTGATGTTTGAGCTTTACGGCAAGAGCTTCACATCGCGCATGCTGCTCGGCACGGCGCAATACGCCTCGCCCGACATCTTGCGCCAGGCGGTGAAAGCGGCCGGTGCCGAGATCGTAACGGTGTCGCTTCGTCGGGAATCGGCGCGCGCCCGTACCGGTCAAGGCTTCTGGTCGCTGATCGAAGAGCTCGGCTGCCGCGTGCTGCCAAACACCGCCGGCTGCCACACGGCCAAGGAGGCAATCGCCACGGCGCAAATGGCCCGCGAGCTGTTCGGCACGTCCTGGGTCAAGCTCGAAGTCATCGCCAATGACGACACGTTGCAGCCCGACCTGTTCGGACTGGTCGAGGCGGCCACCGTGCTTTGCGCCGAGGGTTTCGACGTGCTGCCCTACACGACGGAAGACTTGAGCGCCGCCGACCGGCTGCTTGCCGCCGGCTGTACAGTTCTCATGCCGTGGGCCTCGCCCATCGGCTCGGCGCGCGGGCTTATCAACAAGACGGCGCTGCGTTCGATGCGCGCATATTTCCCCGATACGCCGCTCATTGTCGATGCCGGCATCGGCACGCCCTCGCATGCGGCTGAGGCGATGGAGTTGGGCTATGACGCGGTTTTGCTCAACACGGCGGTCGCCAAGGCCGGCGACCCCATCAAGATGGCGAAGGCCTTCGCCCAGGCGATTGAAGCCGGAAGGCTCGCCTTCGAGGCCGGGCTCGTCGAGCCGCGCGACATGGCTTCCCCGTCAACACCGGTAGCGGGCACGCCCTTTTTCAAGATCGATCACGCCTCCTGATCGGCAACCGTGGTTTTGAGGTGCTCGCTTGATTCATCTCGATCCGTTCTATCCCATCGTCTCCGACACCGGCTGGCTCGCACGCCTGCTGCCGCAAGGCGTCAAGCTTGTGCAGCTCAGGGTCAAGGAACAGGATGCCGAGACGGTCCGCGCCGAGATCGACAAGGCGATGGCGCTGTGCGCAGCGCATGACTGCCAGCTCGTGATCAACGACTATTGGCGCGAGGCAATCGATGCCGGCGCCGATTTCGTGCATTTGGGCCAGGAGGATTTGGCGGCTGCCGATCTGCGCGCGATCCGGGCGGCCAACATCAAGATCGGCGTCAGCACCCATTGCCATGCGGAGCTCGAGACGGCGCTTGCCGCGCACGCCGACTACGTGGCGCTGGGGCCCATCTACGCCACCACCCTCAAGAAAATGGCGTGGGATCCGCAAGGGCTGCCGCGCCTTGCCGAGTGGCGGACAAAGGTCAAATGCCCCCTCGTCGCCATCGGCGGGATCACGGCCGAACGCGCTCCGATCGCGCTTGCGGCCGGTGCCGACGCCGTAGCTGTCATAACCGATATTGTGACCAACCAAGACCCTGAGCTGAGGACAAGAAACTGGATCGCTGTCACAGAGCCGTGGCGCCGCTTATCAACAGGCTATCCACAAGCCTGACTGCCCACTTTGGGGTTGACCCTGTCCCGCATGGCGGGAATCATGACAGCGGGGATTTTGAGATTAGAGCAGGGCAGAGATGAGTTACGAGCTTGATCCAGCCTTGCCAATGAGCGAGGCCTTGAGAGGCGCTGCGCTCGCCGAGATCGAGATCGCCCACGCCTCTCTGTCCTCGACGCCAAACCGCCATTCCGGTGTTCACAGCGCCCGTAAGTGCTTCAAAAAGCTTAGGTCCCTGCTTCTGCTGGCGCGTCCCGGCATGCCCGAGCCGGTTTTCAGCAATCTGACCGCGCGCGTCGCCAGCATTGGCAAGGGGCTCGCCGCCGCACGCGACGCTCAAGCGCTGCTCGATGCCGTCGATAAGCTCGAGCGCAACACCGAGCCGGGCTCCGGCGAAGGTCCGATCCAATCCGTCCGCGGCTGGCTTCACAAGCGCCGGCAAACCGCCGAGCAGAATCTCGAGCACAATACGGCTTCCGACGCGCTGCGCCGGCTGCTTGAACTGCGCCCGGCATTTACCGGTCTAGCGGTCTATCCCGACGACTTCAACCCGCTCGCAAAGAGTCTGGAGCGCTGCTACCGCGCCACGCGCAAGGACTTCAAGATCGCCTTCGGGACCGGCGAGGCCGAGGAGCTGCATGAGTGGCGGAAAGGCGTCCAGCATCACTGGCGGCATATGCAGCTGCTGGCCCCGTGCTGGCCGTCCGAGTTGACCGCCCGCGCGGAAGCCGCGCACGCGCTGTCCCAGCTGCTCGGCGACGACCATGACATTGCCATGCTCATCCACCTCGTCTCGACGCCGACCATGACATTCGGCAGTCCCGAGGAGACCCGCGCCTTCATGAAGCGCTGCCGCAAGCGGCACAAGGCGCTGCGGAAGGAAGCAAGGATCAAGGGCGAGAGGTTGTTCGTCGAGAAGCCCGGACCGTTTACCGAGCGCATCCACGCCTATTGGACGACTGCCGCAGTGGGCGCTGACAAGCCCGTCGTTCAGCCGCCTCAGCCGGGCAATGTCGTGGCGATCACCAACGCGCGCACCGGACGCGCGGGCCAGAGCTAAGGCTTCACAGCCATCCCATCGTAGGAAACTTCCCAACCGGCCGCCTCGACGGCGGCCCGCTCGGGCGAATCGTCGCGCAACACCGGGTTGGAATTGTTGATGTGGATGAAGACCTTCCGACCAATACCAAGCGGCGCGAGCTGTTCGACCGTCCCTTCGGGACCCGACATGTTCATATGACCGATACGATCGCCTGACTTCTGCATAAGGCCTTGCTCGATCATCTCATTATTGGTGTAGAGGGTGCCGTCGAAGAACAGGAGGGGCGCCCCCGTTAGCCGCGCGCGCAAGACGTCGTCGACCTGCGAGCAGCCCGGAATAAAGAAGAAGTGCTTGCCGCTGGCGTCCTCGGTGACCTTCAAGCCCACCGTGTCGCCCTCCTCGGTGCCGAAGCTGCCGCCGGTGCCCTTCTCCTCGTCCTCGAGATAGAGCGGGATCTTGCCCGGCACGGTGAAGGCTTCGACCGTAAGCCCCACAGTTCCTGAAGGCCCTTGCACTGCGAACGACTTGGCGAGTTCCATGGGTTTGCGCTTGACCAGATCGGGGTTGAGCACATCGAAAATGCTGTTACCCGCCAGCACGTCGAGCACCCGGGCGCTGCCATAAATCGTTAGTGGCTGACTTTCGCGCAAACACAGAAGCCCAGCGACCGCGTCCACATCGCCATTGGTCAGCACCACGGCCTTGATCGGGCTGTTGCGCGGCGGACCGTCTCGGTCCGGCTGCAACTCAACCGTCGCGTTGATTTGCTGTCTGAGATCGGGCGCCGCGTTGAGCAGAACCCACTGCCGGCCGTCAGCGCTGACAGCGACCGAGGCTTGTGAGCGCGGCTTGACTGTTGGCAAGCCGTGACGCGCATCGGCCGAGTTCCGGCCGTTACAATTCCACTGGGGCAGACCGCCGCCTGCGCCCGCGCCGATGACCTTGATCAACATGCAAAGGTCAATGGCGGCTGGGGCCCTGCCCCGTCAAGGCAAAAAGAACGGTCTTCGTCAGGAAGACGAAGACCGTCATAGCTAGGAACATTGCGACGACCGTGCACCGCTCAGAAAGAGATGCCACCCTGAAACTTGAGCGCGGTATCGGAGGTCATGTCAGTAAGACCGAACTGAACGCCGACATTGAAGGACAGCTCCATCTCGGGCGCGCCGGCGATCTCGTCCTCATCCTCGTCTCCTTGGCCGCCAACATCGTCGTCATCGGCGCCTGGATTGTAGAACAGGGTCGGGCCGATGCTGTGATTCTGACTCTCGAACGGACCAGAGTTGGAGAGATCCTCGATCTCGCCAAACATCTCGACGCCAGCGCCCCAACGCTCGGCGATCTTGTATTCGGCCCGCCAGCCATATTCGAACCCGAGGCCATCGTTCTGCTTGTTTTCGCCAACCTGCGTGCCGAAATATGGATTGAGCGTCAGCAGCAGGGGGCCGCTCGCCAATTCGACGATCGGAGCGAACTCGAGTTCATCGGCTTCCCCGGAGCGAGTGGCAAAGCCGTAGCCCGCCGCGAAGGCCAAGCCGATCCCGTTCCCGTCGCGTTCGATGAGTTCGTATTGGCCTTCAATCTCGACTTCGCTCACGTTGAAATCCTGATCGAGCGGCTCGTCGGCGCTCACCGACGTTGAAATCATCCACCGCTCGGTGATGCCATATTGAATCTCAAAATCGTGGCTTTGCCGAAGCCCCGGCTCTTCCTCTTCCTCCTCCAAGGCGCCGACCACGGCTTCGTCATCATCGCCGCCCTTGGCCTCCTCACCCCCAGGATTAGGCACGCCCCAATGGACGGCGCCGCGATATTCGAGCTCGACCTCACCCTTTTCGACTTCGGATTCCTGGATCTCGAACTCGGCCAGAGCGGGTTTGGTCACAGCCACGGTGAAGCCTGCCATCGCCAGGGCCAAGGCTGCCGCAGCGAATGCCAGATGCTGCACGCCGCGCAGTGCGTTCAGAAAATGTCGCAAGAGTCGTCCCCCAAGTTAAACTCTGCTTATATCCCTCGAGCAGAGGCCCAATTGACCGAGACCTGCACGTTGAGGCTGGCGAATTCGACGTTCCCCTACCGCTCCGCCTTTTTGGGGGTATTCGTTCCCCCTCGCGACCGAAGCAAATTGCGGCGACCACATTTAACCTAAACCAGCCGGTGGGGGAATTGAATAGGCCGGTTAACTACCGGCCGGGGCATGTTTTTCGGGAAGATTTGGTACCTTATTTGCCAAGCGCCAAAGCCGGCGCCTCGATCTATTGTGCTGAAACGCCAAGCCTTTCCTGAGCGGATCCTGAGAACGGTCGGGAGCGAGGTAGCCTGCCGGAAAATACAGTATAGGTAGAAGCTGTTTCTGGCGGGCACCGGCGCCTGGAGAGCGCCGCCCGCCAACGAGGGAGGGTTGATTTCGCCCGGGCCGCCGACATGCCGCGCCGGGGCAATCTAGGCATCTGATGCGGTATCGCACGAAGCTCATGATCGCGGCCGGTTTGCTGCTCGCCATGTCCCTGTCGGCGGCGGCGCTTGCCTATTGGGGCGTGGCCCAGTCGCACCGCTACCTCACCCGGTCCCGCATCTCCCATGAGCAGCTCGAGCGGCAGTTGCAGCTCTCCCGCCACAGCCAGCAGCTGTTCAAGGTCTGGACCGACACCCTGTTGACGGGGATGACGGACCGGCCTCTGGGCGCGGCCTATCTGAACAAGGTCATCGAATCCGACCTCTCGGCGCTCCAGGACCTCTCGGAGAAAGAGCTCACCATTGTCGGCCCCGACGAGCAACGCGCCGAGGAAGCGGAAATCGACCGCTTGGCCGCGATCCGGCGAGAGTATCAGCACGCGCTCGACCAGCTGGCGGAGGTCGAGCAACTGCGCAGCCGCGGACGGCCCGATATGGCCTGGCAGAATTTGATCGAGTTGCTGCGGGGCGGCATCGACCAGAAACTCAACGAGTTGATCGAGGTTGCCGTCGCCGACGAGACGGCCGAGGTCTTGCGGATCGACGCCGACGCGAGCCGTCTCTTGAGCCGGCTTGAGCGCATCAGCCAAATTCATGCCGCACTGGCCATACTGGCGACCCTGGCGCTCCTCTTCCTGCTGGTGCGTGGCTTGCGCGCCCCACTCGCCGAGCTGTTGCACGGCACAAGCAAGCTTGCCGAAGGCGATCTCTCCTACCGTATCGCCGTCTCCGGCCGCGACGAGTTCGCCGAGCTGGGCCAGAGTTTCAATGGCATGGCGGCGGATCTCCAGACCCATCAGAAGGCTCTCAAGGACGCCCACGCCAATCTCGAGACCATCGTGCAGGAACGCACCGAAGAGTTACGCCAAGCCAACGAATCCTTGCGCAAGATCGACGAGACCCGCCGGGGGTTCTTCGCCGATATCAGCCACGAACTGCGCACCCCGCTCACCGTCATTCGCGGCGAGGGCGAGATCTCGCTGCGCGGCAAGAACAAGCGCGTTACCGAGTACAAGCACTCCATGGAGCGCATCGTCGAACAGGCCAAGCACCTTTCGGTGCTGGTCAACGACCTCTTGTTCATCGCCCGCCAAGGCGCCGGCGCCGCCAAGCTCAATCTGCAGCCTATCGACTTGACCGCTCTCGTCGGCAAGGTCTGCGGCGATGCCAAGGTGATCGCCCACAGCAAGGCCATCGATATTGCCCTGGCCAATGGCTCGACCCATGAAATGGTGCGCGGCGATCCGGCCAGGCTTAGACAGCTATTGCTGGTGCTGCTCGATAATGCGGTGCGTTATTCCAAGGCCAAGGGGGCAATCGAGGTGGCAGTCGAAAGAGCCGACGGAGAGGTCATGGTTCACGTCTCCGATCGCGGCGTGGGCATCGAACCGGACGAGCTCGAGGGGATTTTCGAGCGCTTCCGGCGGGGCGGCAACGCCTCCGAGATGAACGAGGAAGGCATGGGCCTGGGCCTGCCGCTCGCCAAGGCCATCGTCGAGGCGCACAAAGGCAGGATCGAAATGCAGAGCCGTATGGGCAAGGGAACGACGGTGACGGTCGTCTTGCCGGCGGAAGCCGAAGGGAGACAAGCGTGAACGTGCTGCTGGTCGAGGACGAACCGCGCGTTTCCGATTTCATCGACCGCGGGCTGCGCGCCGAGAATCATGGTGTGACCGTCGCCGCCACCGGCGCGGCCGGGGTCGAACTCGCCAAGACCGGCGAGTTCGACGTCATCATCCTCGATCTCATGCTGCCGGACATGCACGGCTACGACGTGTGTCAACGTCTGCGCCAGGACGGGGAGCACACGCCGATCCTGATGCTGACCGCCATGGATGCGCTCGAGGACAAGATCAAGGGCATCAAAATCGGCGCCGACGATTACCTCACCAAGCCGTTCGACTTCGACGAACTCCTTGTCCGCATTGAAGCGCTGGTCCGCCGCTCACACAATTTCGCGCAAAGCTCGAACGTGCTGAAAGTGGCCGATCTCGAGCTCGACCGGGACTTGCTGGAGGTGACGCGCGGCGGCGAGGCCATCAAGCTTACAGCCAAGGAGCTTGCCATCCTGGAGCTTCTGATGGGGGCGCCCGGCCGCGTCTTCTCACGCACCAGGATCCTCAACCAGGTCTGGGGCTATAGCGAGGACCCACTCACCAACGTGGTCGACGTCTACATTGCCCGGCTCCGGCGCAAGATCGATGCGGAAGGCCGTGAGCCTCTCATCGAAACGGTGCGGGGCCACGGCTACCGTCTGAAGGCGCAAGGCTGATGCAGAGCGGACACAGCGCAACATGTCCCAGTCAGGCGGTCGATCACCGGCAAACCGGGAATGGAACCTTGCTAAGTGAGAACGGATCGGTAGATTATGCCCCGCCACTCTCGCTGATTACGCGCCATAAATCTTCCGGGCCTCGCCAGAGGGCCACGGTCCCGCCTGCCCAATGGCGACTTGAGCCTCGGGCGCGCGATGCGTGGCTAGTCCCAGAGGCCTTGGATTGAATCAACCCACGTGGAGGAGCGCCCGTTGCGGTCACGTCTGTTAGCCTTTTTGTTTGTCGTCCTGGCGAGTGGTGCCATCGCGCACGCCGCGGAGCCGGCGAGCAAACTCAAGATCGCCGTGCTCAAATACGGCACGGTTAGCTGGGCCCTCGATACCATCCAGGCCAACGGTCTCGACAAAGCCGAAGGCATCGAGCTCGAGATCGTGCCTTTGGCGAGCACCCAGGCGACCACGGTGGGCCTGCAGTCGGGCTCGGTCGACATCGCGGCCACCGATTGGCTCTGGGTCTCCCGCGAGCGCAGCAGCGGAGCCGACTTCACCTTCGTGCCCTTCACCACGGCGCTTGGCGCCATCATGGTGCCCCCGGATTCTCCCATCAAGACTCTCGCGGACCTGAAGGGAAAGACGCTGGGCGTCGCCGGCGGGCCGCTCGACAAGAGCTGGCTTCTCATCGTCGCCTACGCGCTGCGCACGGCCAATATCGACCTGCGCACAGAGACGACGCAGGAATTCGGCGCGCCACCACTCCTCGCCGAGCGGGCCAAACAAGGCGCTATTGATGCCGTGCTCAACTTCTGGCCGTATGCGGCGAGGCTCGAGGCAGTCGGCTTCACCCAACTGATCGGGATCGAAGACGTGGTCCGCGAACTGGGCGCCAAGGGCGAGGTCGCCATGGTCGGCTACGTCTTCAACCAAGATTGGGCCGACGAAAATCTCAAAGCTATTCAAGGCTTTATACGCGCGGCGGCCAAGGCTAACGAGCTGCTCGCGACCTCGGATGCGGAGTGGGACAGGCTAAAACCGCTTATGGGCGAGAACGACCCGTCCTTCACCGACGCCACCTTCGAGGCTCTGCGGCGGCGTTATCGCGAGGGCATTCCGGAGCGGTCGAGCGCCGCCGATGAAGCCGACGCCAAGGTGCTCTATCAGTTCCTGCGTGAGCTGGGCGGCAAGAAACTGGTCGGCTCCGGGACCGAGCTCGCGCCCGGCACCTTCTGGCACGGTGGTGACGCGCAGTGAGCGTAACCTTCGCCCGCACCGAGACCGGACGGTCCTTGCGCCTCTCGCGCGTCCCCTGGATGCCGATTCTCTCCGTGGCGGGCTTCGTGCTGGTGTGGTTTATCGGCGCCGAGATCGCTCAGAGCCGGCTGCTACCGGGGCCGGTCGCCGTCTTGGAATACATTTACGACGAGTCGCTGCACGGGAACCTGCTCACGCAACTTGGCATTACGCTCTGGCGCGTGGTCGCTTCGTTCTTCGTGGCCATGATTATCGGTAGCGCCATCGGGCTCATCATGGGCCAGATGCCGGCGGTCAATCGGGTGCTCGATCCCTGGCTGATCGTACTCCTGAACCTCCCGGCCCTCGTCATCATCATCCTCGCTTACGTCTGGTTCGGGCTGAGCGAGGCCACCGCAATCGGCGCGGTCGCCCTCAATAAGATCCCGAATGTGGTGGTCACCTTGCGCGAGGGCGCGCGTGCTCTCGATCCCGCCCTCAACGAGATGGCGCGGGCCTACCGAATGTCTCCCTGGAGCAAGTTCCGCAATGTGACGCTGCCGCAGCTCCAGCCCTATTTCGCCGCCGCCTCGCGCTCCGGCATCTCGCTGATTTGGAAGATCGTACTGGTGGTGGAGCTGCTCGGCCGCCCGAACGGCGTCGGCTTCGAACTTCACCTCAACTTCCAACTCTTTAACGTGATTGCCATCCTTGGCTATACGCTGGCATTCGTGGCGGTCATGCTGGCAATCGAATACTTACTGGTGCAACCTCTTGAACGATATTCAACACGCTGGCGTAACAAGCCAGTTTAAGATCCGCGTCGAGGAGAAGACCCATGTGGGGGCTGACGGCACCGAGCTGACAGCCATCCGCGACTTTGTGCTCGATCTCAAGCCTGAGAGCATGACCGTGCTCATGGGGCCGTCCGGCTGTGGCAAAACCACATTGCTGCGGATCATCGCCCACCTCGACGACCGTTTCATCGGCGAGGTCGAGTTCCCCAACGATGCGCGCATCGGCTTCATGTTTCAGGAGCCGCGCCTGCTGCCCTGGCGCACAGTGCGCCAGAATATCGAGTTGGTCGCCGCACCCAGCTTCACGGCCGACGATCTCGACAAACTGGCGCATGCCGTAGGCATCACCGAAATGCTGCCCCGCTACCCGCTGGAGCTATCGCTCGGACTGGCGCGGCGTGTGGCCCTGGCCCGCGCCTTCTCGACCAGGCCCGACCTTCTGCTCCTCGACGAGCCCTTTGTCTCGCTCGATGAGAAAACCGCCGACCGGCTGCGCCGCCTGCTGCTCGAAGTTTGGTCGGCACGGCCCACGACGGCCGTCATGGTCACCCACAACGCACGCGAGGCGATCCTGCTTGCCGATCAGCTTGTGTTGCTGGCGCCGCGTCCGACCCACGTTGCCGCGATCGAGACCATCGATGTGCCGCAAGCCGAGCGGGATCCCAAGATGATCGAGGCCTTGCACACCGATCTCTTGGAGCGCTTTCCGGCCAATTTCTCCGGGCTCTAGGAGCCGCGCACGGCTCAGCCGGCCGCTGGCGCCACGGCTTTGCGCTGCTGAATGCCGCGCGAGGGGTCGTAGGCCCAGACCGACACGGCCAGGAACACCAGGGTACAGACTGAGACGACGCCAAGCGCTTCCCAGTTCACCTTGAGGTAAAAAGCGTAGCGGATCAGCTCGACCGCCCAGGTGAAGGGGTTGTAGAGGCAGACATAATAGAGCGTCAGGCTGCCTTCGCGCATCTTCCACAAGGGATAGAGCGCCGACGACGCAAAGAACATCGGGAAAATCACGAAGTTCATGATGCCGGCGAAATTCTCAAGCTGCTTGATGGTCGAGGACAGCAGCATGCCGAGCGCCCCGAACATCATGCCCGACAGGATCAACGCGGGCAGCGCCACCAGATAGCCCCAGGGCGGCAGCTCGACGCCGCATAACCACGCGACCAACAGGAACGTATACACCTGGAAGAGTGAGACGAGCACGCCGGCGAACAGCCGCGATACGAGCAGGAACCAGCGCGGCAAAGGCGTCGTCAGCAGAACGCGCATCGAACCCATCTCCCGGTCATAGACCATGGAGAGCGAACTCTGCATACCGTTGAACAGTTGGATCATCGCGAGCAGACCCGGCGTGATGTACACGTCGTAGGTGATGTAGGTCTCATAGGGCGGGATGATCGAGATGCCCAGGGCCGCGCGAAAGCCAGCGGCAAATATGATCAGCCAGATCAACGGGCGCACAAGCGCCGCGAAGAACCGCTCGCGCTGCTGCAGGAAACGCAGGAGTTCACGCCAGACAATGCCCCGGAAAGCGCGGAAATAATGCATGAACGTCATACGGCGACATCCTCTCCGGCACTGCGGATCAGGAGCCTGAAGGCCTCTCCCAAGTCCTTGGCCCCGGTCTCGGCCACCACCGTCTTGGCCTCGCCCCGCGCCACGATGCGCCCGCGGTCGAGCACCAGCAGATCGTCGTCCGCCTCGATCTCGTCGAACAGATGCGTGGCCCACAGCACGCCGATATTGTCGGCCCGCGCGAGCGCGTGAATATGCTTCACGATCGCCGCCCGTGTCGGGTCATCGAGGCCGATCGTCGGCTCGTCGAGCAACAGTAACTTGGGGCTATGCAGCAGCGCTCGGGCGATCTCCACCCGGCGCCGATGGCCACCATTGAGCGAGCGCACCTTCTCGGTGATGCGCTCCTTCATGTCGAGTGCATCGAGCGCGCGGTTCATGCGCTCGTCCGCCTCTTTGTGCTTAAGGCCCCGGAGCGATGCGAAATAGCGCAGATTCTGTTTCACGGTGAGGTCGAGATCGAGCGTCGGCTGCTGAAATACGACACCGAGCGGCCCAAGTGCCTTAAACCCCTGTTCCGCCGCCGACAGCCCATCGATCTCGATACGGCCGGTGGGAGCGTCGAACAAGCGCGTGATCAGCGAGAAGAGCGTGCTCTTACCCGCGCCGTTGGGTCCAAGTAGCGCGGTGACCTTGCCGGAATAGACATCGAAGCTCACGTCGTCGAGCGCACGCTTGTCGCCATACCAATAGGACACGTCCTGGACCGACAGAACCGGGACACGTGCCGATCCCTTCTTGGGAGCTTCCTTTTGCATGGCGGTCTTAATGTGCAATCGGGGGCTCTTGCCCCTCTCCTTGAGCGTCCTCGTTCCAGAGATAACCTTGCTCCGCCTCTTTCACAAGCCTCAGGCGGGCTTGGACC
>DATKYG010000030.1:0-2298 GCA_035528655.1 Methyloceanibacter sp. | reverse complement strand
CTTGCCGACCTCTTCGACGGTCTTGGGCCAGGGGTGGCCAGCGGGTGCCGCCCTTTTGCCGTCATAGACCGAGACGCCGCGGACCTTGGTGGCGGACAGGACCGGGCGCATCGCCCGAGGGCCGAAAATACCGACGAGGCCCGCGATGAGGCGCGCCCGGAACGGCGGTACGAAATCCGGTATGCGCTTGAGGTCGCCGGCGAAGATGGCTGCCTGCTCCTCCGCCGCCGCGGCCATCTGCTTGAACAGAGCCGCGTTCCCCGGGTCCGGCTCAGCCGCCGCGACCGCGCCGGAAAGATAGGCGGCGGTCTTTTCCGAACGCCAGCGCTCGAGCGCCTCCTGCATGAGAGAGATGCCCTCCGGCCGAGCTCAGGAGAGTAAACTCACCTTGCCCGTCTTGAGATCGTAGATGCCGCCCACGGCAGCGATCTTCTTCGCCGCAAGCGCTTCGGACAGGATCGGCGCGTCGTCCTGCAGGCGCTTGACGTTGACCTTGACATTCTCCTCGATGGCGGCGGAGAGGAGATCGCTCGGGTGCCGCGCGTGCGCCGCGATCACCGCCGGCTCGATGGAGTGTATGAGCTCGGGCAGATGGCCGGGAAGCTCGGCTCGCTCTTTCACCACTTTGATGGCAGCGGCAACCGCCCCGCAATTGGAGTGGCCGAGCACCATGAGCAGCGGTACGCCAAGAAACTTGACCGCGTATTCCAGGCTCGCCAGACCGTCGTCGCTGACGAAATTGCCGGCGAGGCGCACGACGAAAATGTCCCCCTGCCCTTGGTCGAAGGCAAGCTCAGGCGCCACGCGGCTGTCGGAGCAGCTCAGGATCGCCGCAATCGGAAATTGCGCCGCGACGAGGCCGGCGCGGCGGCCCTGGCAGTCTCTCTGTTCCCGCTCATTGGCGGCGTAACGCGCATTGCCCTGCATCAACCGCTCAAGGGCGGCGTCAGGGCCGATGGCGTTTTGAGGGGGCTCGTCGGCGGCGTGAGCCGATCGTGGCGACCAGGCAGCCGCAGCAAGGCTCACGCTGGCGCCGACCATCAAATGGCGCCGCGACAGCCGCAGAGGCGTTGAATCGCAGGCATTGCACATTGGCTTGTTTCCTTCGAGTTAGGCTGCGGCCTTGGGTTTGTAGAGGGTCAACCGGTAGCAATCGAGGTTGCGGGTGAGGAACTCATAGGTGGCTCCCCAGAGGTAAAGTCTGAACTTACGATATTCGAAATCGCCGAAGGTCCGTTGCACATAGTCCTTGTTGGCCTCGAGATTGAGCGCCCATTGCTTGAAGGTGAGGTAGTAGCTCCAGCGGTCGTTCTGGACCTCCATCAGCTCGAGCTCGGTCTTGGCGAGCTTGTTGAGCAAATCGTCGAGCACGAGGAATGAGTGGTTGCCGGGATAAATGTGACGGACCATGAAGGTCGATAGTTCGTACTTCTTCAGCGCCGCGCTGCCGTCGAGAAACACGCGGCCGCCGGGCTTCAGTAGCGCCGCAAATTTCTTCAGCACGCGCTCATAGTCGGGGAGATGCTCGATCACGCCCATGATGACGATGGCGTCGAATTTCTCCTTGGGCTCATAGTCGTAGAAATCGGTGAGTTGGATGTCGAACCGATCGCCGAAATTGGCGAGCTTGGAACGGAGATAGGACTGCGACACCTCCGAATTGGTGACGCCGGTGAAACGCACTCCGGCCTGCAGGGCATGGCCGGCGAAGGCGCCCCAGCCGGGGCCGATCTCGAGCACGCGCTTGCCCGGGCCGAGCTCGCATTTCTCGATGGCCCAATCGAACTTCCGTTCCAGCGCGCGTGACAGTGGCTCGTCGTCACTGGCGTAGACGCCCTGGCTGTAGGCCGGGAACACCGGATCGAGGAAGCTCAAGAACAGCTTGGGATCGGCGTTGTAGTGAGAGGCGATGGCGCGCTTGTTGGTATAGACCTGGCCGAACAGAAGCGGCTGGATGAATCGCCACGCGGCAACAAGAGGGTGGCGATCGTCGAGAATAGCGCGAAGCGTGAAGGGCTTCAGCATGTCGCCTTCGAGATCGATGTCGCCCTGCAAATAGGCCTCGGCGATATCGCCTTCGTCGAGCGTGCGGAGCGCCTTGAGCGCCCGATCATTGCGAAGTCCGACGCTGAATTCGGGCTCACCCTCACCGATCTGTCGTTGCTCTCCGCTCGGAAGCTCGACCGAGAAGGGCGTGGTCACTCCGCCGACGCGGCTGATCAGGGCGTCAAGCGTGGCTGCGGCTGATGACATGAACTAAGCCCCCAAAATTCGATGGCCCGAATTGACGTTGGCTCC
>DATKYG010000029.1:0-3463 GCA_035528655.1 Methyloceanibacter sp. | reverse complement strand
GACGGCTCTCGTCGATGCGCGCGGTCATTGTTCCAGCTCCTCGAGTCGTGTCTTCAGCATCAGCAAATCGCGCCAGGCATAGCGCTTGGCGTCGGGGGTGCGCAGCAGATAGGCGGGATGCAGCGTCGCCAGCGTAGGAATCTCGCGGTCGCCGCAATTGTACAGCTTCCACTTGCCGCGCAAGCGCATGATGCCCTCGGTCACGTTGAGAATGGACTTCGCCGCCGCGCCGCCGAGCAGCACCATCGCCTGCGGCTCGAGCAGCTCGATCTGGCGCGCGAGAAACGGCGCGCACGATTGGATCTCCTGCGCCGTCGGCGTGCGGTTGCCGGGCGGGCGCCAATAGATCGTGTTGGTGATGTAGACGGAGCTTTCGTCGAGGCCGATCGCGGCGAGCATGAGGTCGAGCAGCTTGCCGGCGCGGCCGACAAAGGGCTTGCCCTGGATGTCCTCGTCGCGGCCCGGCGCTTCGCCGATCAACATGATCTTGGCCTGGTCGCTGCCGCGCGAAAAACACGTGGTCTTCGCCGTGCGCTTCAGCGCGCAGCCCTCGAACTGAGCGACCAGCGCTTCGAGCTCGGCCAGGGTCTTTGCCGCTTCGAGCGAGGCGGGCGCGGCGGCTAAGTCTATGGGTGCGGCGCGGGGTCTCGCGCGTGTCGCCGGGGCTTCGGGGCGAGATTGCGTGCGGTGCGGGCGGGAGGCTGCCGGCGTTTCCGCGCGTGTTTCGGGCGCGGCCGCGAACCGGTCGACGGCCACGTCCCCGATGGCCTCGTCCGCGCCCATGGCCTCATACCAGGAGAGCAGGTCGGCGGCGGCTTTTGCTTGGCTTCCAGTCATTTGCGATGCCCGGGTTGATCCTCTATTTGTCATTGCCCGGCGCATCCGGGCAATGGCGTAGCTGCTGGGCGTCAGCGACTTTAGCATTGTTTTTCCGTGGCCGCGGGGTGGGCGGACACGGGACTAAGGTGTTGGAATGAAAGGGGCGAGATGAGCGAGCAAGTCGAACGGGAGACGATGGAGTTCGATGTGGTGATCGTCGGCGCAGGCCCCGCGGGCCTTGCCGCGGCGATCCGGCTGAAGCAGCTCGCCGCCGAGAAGGACAAGGAGATCACCGTCGTCGTCTTGGAAAAGGGCTCCGAGGTCGGCGCTCACATTCTCTCCGGCGCGGTGCTCGATCCGGCCGGACTCGACAAGCTCATTCCCGATTGGCGCGACAAGGGTGCCCCGGTCAAGGACGCGGTCAGCGAGGACCACTTCTATTATCTGACCTCCGAGACCGGCGGCATCGGCCTGCCGACCGTTCTCATGCCCCCGCTGATGAGCAATCACGGCTGCTACACCGGCAGCCTGGGCAATCTCACTAAATGGCTCGGCGAACAGGCCGAAGCGCTCGGCGTGGAGGTCTATCCCGGCATCTCGGTGACCGAGGCGATCATCGGCGCTGACGGCGAGGTCGAGGGTGTGTTGACCGGCGATCTCGGGCTTGCCCGCGACGGCAGCCACAAGGACTCATACACGCCCGGCATGGCGTTGGTGGGCAAGTACACGCTGTTGGCCGAGGGTGCGCGCGGGTCCGTGTCCAAGCAGCTCATCAAGAAATACGACCTGGACAGGGAGAGCGGCACGCAGAAATTCGGCATCGGCCTGAAGGAGCTGTGGGAGATCCCGGCGGAGAAGCACAAGCCCGGCCTGGTGCAGCACACCATGGGCTGGCCGCTCGACGACAAGACCGGCGGGGGGTCCTTCCTCTACCATTTCGGCGACAATCTGGTGTCGGTCGGCTTCGTCGTCCATCTCGACTACGCCAACCCCTACCTCAATCCGTTCAAGGAGTTTCAGCGCTCCAAGCTGCATCCGCGCATTAAGCAGCATCTCGAAGGCGGCAAGCGCATCGGCTATGGCGCGCGCGCACTGACCGAGGGCGGCTGGCAGGCCATTCCGCAGCTCGCCTTTCCGGGCGGCGCGCTGATCGGCTGCTGTGCGGGCTTCATGAATGTGCCGCGCATCAAGGGCTCACATAACGCCATGCTGTCGGGGATGATGGCGGCGGAAGCGGCCTTCGAGGCGATCGAAGCGGGACGGTCGCGCGATACGCTCACCGCCTACCCGGAAGCGCTTCAATCGAGTTCGCTGGCCAAGGAGCTGAAGAAGGTGCGCAACGTGAAGCCGCTCTGGTCGCGGTTCGGGACAAAGCTCGGCGTCATGCTGGGCGGCATCGACATGTGGCTGAACACGATCTTTCCGTTCCTGGGCCACACGCTCAAACACAAGAAGCCTGACTTTGCGAGCCTGGACACGGCCGCGGAGTCGAAGCCCATCGACTATCCGAAGCCCGACAACGCGCTCTCATTCGACATCTTGTCCTCGGTGTTCCTGTCGAACACCAATCACCGCGAAGACGAGCCGGTGCATCTCGTGCTCACCGATCCCTCGATCCCCATCGAGCAGAACCTGCCTGAATATGCGGAGCCGGCGCAGCGCTATTGCCCGGCCAACGTCTATGAGGTGATCGAGGAGGGCGGCACCGTGCGGTTCCAGATCAACGCGCAGAACTGCGTCCACTGCAAAACCTGCGACGTGAAGGACCCGGCGCAGAACATTACCTGGGTGCCACCCGAGGGCGGCGAGGGGCCGAACTACGCCAACATGTAGGTCCCTCGGAGCGCGGCAAATCGCCCTCGATACACATGATCGAGCCATAAACGCGCCGCGTTTAACCCGCAAAAAGCTTTATGGTTTGCAGGGTCGGGAAAAGCACATAACCTTGCCCGCGGGGTTTCGACCAACAAGCACTTGGGGCGGCACACGGCCGGACCGACGACATGATGATTTCCAAAAGGGTGTCTCCGCGCAGATGGGCGTGGAGGTCTCTGCTCCTCGTTGCGATCCTTGCAGCGCCCGCGGCCTATTCCGAAGTCATTCCGACCGATCCGGGAGATACCGACCCCGGCACGCTTCTCGGCAATTACCTCGCGGGGCGCGTCGCGCGCGGCAATCACGATACGAGCGCGGCAGCGGACTTCTATTCCAAGGCGCTAGCCGGTGATCCCAAGAACGAGGTCATTCTCGAGCAGGCCTTCTTGCTGGAGACCGCGGCGGCTGATTGGGGCAGCGCCATCGAACTTGCCGAGGAGCTGGTCAAGGTCGAGCCGTCCCACCGCATCGCCCAATTCCTCCTCGGGATTCACGCCTTCAAGCAGGGCGATTTTGCAGGTGCCGATGAGCATTTTGCCGCGGCGCGCCAGGGGCCCATCGCTGATCTGACCTCGACGCTCGCCCGCGCTTGGGTGGAGGAGGCCGCCGGCAAACATAACAAGGCCTTTGCCACGCTGGACACGCTGAGCAGCGCCGACTGGGCGCAGTATTATCAGCGCTACCACCGCGCGCTGATCGCCGACATTGCCGGCCGGCATCAACTGGCACGCCAATCCTACATCGAAGCTTTCAAACGCAACCCGGGCAC
>DATKYG010000028.1:0-3091 GCA_035528655.1 Methyloceanibacter sp. | reverse complement strand
TATGCGGCGCCCGCCTTCTTCCACTTCTTCCGCTATTTCTTCACGCCATGACGCGCAGCCCATGAGCAAGAACCCGTTCATCAGGCTGTTGCGGTTTCTGTTTTTCGCCGTGGTGGTGCGCGCGGTGATCCTGGTGGCGCTGGGCTTGACCGTGCGCCATCGCGAGCGGCTGCCGAAGGACGGTCCGGCGGTGCTCGCCGCCAACCACAACTCCAATCTCGATGCGCTGGCGCTGATGTCGCTGATGCCGTTGCGCTTGCTGCCGAAGCTCCGACCCGTGGCGGCGGTGGACTATTTCTTCACCAGCAAGGCGAAGGGCTGGTTCGTCACCAACATCATCGGCATCATCCCGGTGGAGCGCGGCAGCGCCAAGAAGGGCGGTAACCCGCTTTTGCTTTGCGAAGAGGCGCTCGACCGCGGCGAAATCCTGGTGCTGTTCCCGGAAGGCTCTCGCGGCGATCCGGAGACCTTGGGACCGCTCAAGAAAGGCATCGGGCATCTGGCCTCCGCCCGGCCCAACGTGCCCGTCATTCCGATCTCCATGCATGGGCTCGGCAAGGCGTTGCCCAAGGGCTCCTCGCTGCTCGTGCCGTTCAACTGCACGGCCAATGTCGGCGAGGCGCTGCACGGCACCGGCAGCTACAACGAGTTCGTGGCGGCGCTGGAAAAATCCATGACCACGCTCGGCGCCGAGGACAAGAAGCCCGCCTGGGAATAGAGCCCCCACGCTTGACGCCTGCCACTTTTCGACCAACCGTTCGGGGCAGATTCGCTGCCAAAGGAGGGTCGTGCTCTTGCCCCGTTACGGACTTGCACTGGTGATCGCTGTCCTGCTGGCGCCGTTCGGCGCCGCGGCCAAGGAGGATCTCGGCCGCATCGCCATCATCGACACCTCGACCAACGTGACGCCGTATCTGCCGCAGCTTCGCGCCGCCGGCGTCAAGGTGATCGGCCGCTATTACGGACGCTGCAAGCAATGGGAGGGCAAGCGGCTCATCGACAATGGCGTGGCCGGCCAGCCCGGCAGCGAGATCGATGCGATCCTCGATCATGGCTTCGCGGTGCTGTCGATCTACCAATATCTCTCAAGCAGCAAATATAAGTTCGAGGGCAAGAGTCTCACGAGCAAAGGGAAGCTGTTCACGCTCAAGGACGCCAACTGCGGGCGCGCGGCGAACCCGCCGCACCCGACCGCGACCGAAGCGACGCATGACGCGCGCGCGGCCGTGGCGCAGGCCAAGGCGATGGGCCAGCCGCCCAACAGCGCGATCTATTTCGGCGTCGATTTCAACTTCGACCGGTCCGACGTGGCCACGGCGAAGAAGATGATCGAGTATTTCACGCTGGTGAGCCGCACCTTGCGGGCGGACGGCTATCTGGTGGGCGCCTACGGCAGCGGCGACGCGCTGATGCTGTTGCGTCAACAGAAGCTGATCGACTTCACCTGGCTCTCCGCGTCGCGATCCTTCGCAGGCTCGCCCCAGTTTCACAATTCAGGCCAGTGGCATCTCTTCCAGAACTGGACGGACACCACGTGGTTCGCGCGCAAGACGAATGGCAAATGCGTGGGTGCGCTGCATCTGGACACCGACATCCAGAACGCGGCCTTCGCCGGGAAGTCGATCGGCTTCTGGACGCGGGAGGGGCCGTATGTCGTGCCCAAGGCGCGGACCGAGGCGATCTACGCTCAACGCCGGTTCGCCTGCAACGGCCATGCGCTGATCCGCGCCACGGGCGAGCTGCCGCCGGGACCGCTGGCCAGCACCGAGCATTGCGGCAGGCCCTATCAGCGCTGCGAGCCGCGGCTGACCAAGGGTGTCGTGGCGCAAATCTGCTACGCCAACACGGCGCGCGTCGGCGAGCATAACGGCGTTCTCGTTCGCGTGGACTATGACGACGACGGCGCCTTCGACGGCTGGACGATGATCGACAATCTGTCCCGCTCGTTCTCCGCCAAGCCGCATTACATCAAGGACCAGACGGCGCGCCGAAGTGCGGTCTGTCCCTGACACTCGGCGTGTGCGGCTCAGTGCGGGCCGAACGGGTTGCCCATCTCAACCAGCGCCAAGATCAAGGCGGCGCAGGCGAGCAGCGACGTGATCGTGCGGATGTGGTTCCACATCGCCCAGGACGACTGAAACCGCTTCCAGAAATCGCGGCCGTCCTTGGTGTCGGGCGTGACCGTCGCGAGCTGATTGTTGAGCGGCACGTTGCGCATCATGGTCACCGGGAAGGCGCCCATGAGGAAGAACAGCGTGCCCGCGAGGAGATAGCAGGACCCGGGTTCGCCCCAATGCAGGATGGCGCTGCCGGAGAGGATGGCGCAGGCCGCCGCGGTGCCGAAGAACACCACGAGGAACACGAGGCTCTTGATGGAGGCGGTGATCGCCTGCATGGCGACGATGCCGCGCTCGGCGGAAAGACGCGACAGCGCACGCATCAAAAAGGTGGAGAAGGCGAAGAAATTGCCGGCGAGCAGCGCGGCGCCGAGCGCCGCCAGCATCGTCACCACGAATATGAACTGGTCCATTCAGGCGGTCTCCATTGCCGCAGCCAACTCGGCGGCCTTTTCCAGAAGTGACGCGATTCGCGAAGCCGATCCTACCAGTTGGGATTGGTGCACTTGATGCCCTTGGTGTCGGCCTTCGAGAGCGAGCCGATCTCGCGCTTGGGCTCGGTGTTGGGTTCGGGCGCGCTCTCTGGCGCTGTCTGTGTCGCTGTCTCTGTCTCTGTGTCGGTCTCTGGCTCGGCCGCAGGTAGGGGTTTGATTTCGATGTCCCAAGCCCGGCGCACTTCGGTCCACCACTCCTTTTCGTCCGGCCCCCGGGCCTCGCCAATAAAGCGCAGCGTGAAGTCCTCGCCTTTCGTGCAGGCGATCGAGATCGCGTAACCCGCCCACGGCTTGGAGATGAGCAGCGCATCGATCACCACATAGCGCGTGGACGAGTTTGGGGTGTGCTTGCTGGTCAGGATCAGAGAGGTGCCGTCCTCGCGCTGATAGTGCCGGACATAGACGGGGGGCGAGACGAGGCCGCCGCCGAAATCCGTCCAGCCTTGGACATCGAGATCGCTGTCATAGGCCGTGCCGAGT
>DATKYG010000027.1:0-3741 GCA_035528655.1 Methyloceanibacter sp. | reverse complement strand
TTCCGCCCGGGAACATCTCTACGCGCATGAGCGCGGCTCCGACGCGAGCGGCAAGCGGCCGCTGGCGGAGGCTCATCGCCGCAACGACTGGCTCTTCACCTGGCTGCCCGATACGCCGGACGACGCCTACGACATCGTCGCGCCGCTCAAGGCGGCCGGCTACACCCATCATATCGCCGTCCCGGTGGTGCTGCCGAACGGCATGCATAACGGCTTCACCTTCGCCACGCGCGCGCCGGACGGGTTCTCGGAGCAGGACATCGCCCTCCTCAGGTCGATCTTTCCGACGCTGGCGGCGCTTCAGGAGGTTCTGGCGCTTCAGCGCGTCATGCGCGAAGTCATGCGCATGTATGTCGGCGACGAGCCGCACTTGCGGATTCTGTCCGGCGATGTGCGGCGCGGCGAAGTGCTGCGCATTCGCGCCGCGATCCTGTTCGCCGACATGCGCGATTTCACCGGCTTGACCGCGCATCTGTCGGAGGAGGCGGCCACGGCGCTGGTCAACGAATATTACGACTGCATCGTGCCGCCGATCGACGAGCGGAGCGGCGAGATCGAGGCCTGCATGCGCGCCTTTGCCGCCGCGCGCGCCGGACTGCTCAAGGTGGCGCGGCGCAACGACACCACCAGCAGCGCGGCTCGGTTCACGGTCGGCATCGCGCTTCATTTCGGCAACGCCGCCTACGGCAATGTCGGCTCCGGCGCGCGGCTCGACTACACCGTGATCGGCCGCGACGTAAATCTCGCCTCCCGTATCGCCGATCTGTGCGCCCGGCTCGGCCAAAGCCTGCTGCTGTCCGGCCCGTTCAAGAGTCACCTGTCCGAGCACGAGCTCAAAACGATCGGATCATTCCCGCTCAAGGGGGTCGGCGAGCCGCAGGCCGTGTATGCGCCGGTCGATGTTGTGCAAGATCGCGCCCCATGACCGTAACGAGCAATTGGCAGCTCCGCGACTCGGAAGCGATCGTCACAGGCAATGACGCGCTGCTCGGGAAGAAGCATCTCCTGGTTGGGCTCACGCGTATGCGCAACGAGGCGCTGCTGCTGCCCGACACCCTCGGTTATCTCGCCGAGCATGTCGACGCGATCGTCGCCTATGACGACGCCAGCACCGACGACACCGTGGAGATACTGCGCTCCCATCCCAAGGTGGCGTTCGTCGTCGCCAATCAGGTCTGGGAGCAGGATGTCGACGCGCGCAGACTGGCCGAGGGACGGCACCGGGGGCTGCTGCTCGACATGGCGCGCCGCGAGCTGCCGCATGACTGGATGCTGTGCTTCGATCCCGATGAGCGGGTGACGGGGAATTTGCGCGGTTTCGTCGAAGGCCTGGGCGACGATGCGTGCGACGCGGTGCGCGTGAGACTGTTCGACGCCTATATGACGCCGGACGACCACGCGCCCTATAGCTCGGACCGGGCGCTGCTCGGCTTCCGCCGCTTCTACGGGCCAGAGCAGCGGGACATTCTGATGCTGTTGCGCAACCGGCCGGAGATCGGTTGGGCGGAAGGCGACGGGCGCACGCCGCGCGGCATGAGCAACGTCAAGGTCGACCTCCACTGCCAGCATTACGGCAAGTCGCTGTCGGTCGCCCATTGGGAGGAGACGTGCGACTACTACATCCGCCATTTCCCGTTTGAGACCTACGGCAAGAAATGGACGGAGCGGAAGGGCAAGGCGATCCACACGGACTCTGATTTCGGCCGGCCGCTCCACCCATGGGGCGAGACGCTGTTCGCCAATGCCGTGCCGATGGGCACCTGATCTCGGCGAGGGGGCAGTCAATGCGTGACGCCGGCCATGGCACCTATCCGCCCCTGAACACGCTGAAGCCGGTCTGCGAGAATGTGTGGATCGTCGACGGGCCGGTCATCGCGTTCGGCATGCCATGGCCGAAGCTTCCCTTCCCGACGCGCATGACCGTGATCCGCTTGGCCGGCGGCGATCTCTTCATCCACTCGCCGACGCCGCTCGTACCTCAGCTCAAAGCCGAGATCGAGAAGGCCGGGCGGGTGCGCTTCATCATCGGGCCGAACCGCATTCACTATTGGTGGGTGCCCGAATGGAAGGCGGCATTTCCCGATGCGCGCGTCTATCTCGCGCCGCGAACCCTCGATCAAGCCAAGGGTCACATCGCGTGTGAGAATGTTCCGCTCGACCGCGACCGCGGCTACAAGTGGGACACGGAAATCGCGACGCTTCCCGTGCGCGGCAGCTACATGACCGAAATCGTGTTCTACCACCGGCCGAGCCGGACGCTTCTCCTCACCGACTTCATCGAGAATTTCGAGCCGAACAAGCTTGGCTCGTTCCTCATGCGCCTGTTGACGAAGCTCGGCGGCGTGCAGGACCCGGACGGGCAGATGCCGCGCGACTTGCGGCTCACCTACGCCAAACAGAAGCCGCAACTGAAAGCGGCCGTCGAGCAGATGATCGCGTGGGACCCGGTCCGCGTCATCCTGGCGCATGGCCGCTGGTATCGGGAGAATGGCGCCGGCGAGCTCGCCCGTGCGTTTCGCTGGCTTCTCGCCTAGAGCGTGTGGTTTCGTCGCGAAGGGACGACATAGGTCACCCCTGCGACGGAGGGCCCCATTTCGACGCCGCCAAACAGCCTCATTCCCGCATTAATTCCAATATCAGCAATCGATCCGGGGGGATCCCAGTGAATCCCAGACTGCGCAAAAGAATTGTTCGCCCTTTGCTAGTGATGCTCGGCGCCATTGGCGTCTTTGCTCTCTACATCGTGGCGACCAACAACTTCCATACGGTCATCGATGGCGAGCTTTATCGGTCTGCGCGGCCTTCGGCGGCGCAGGTCGTCGAGTGGCACGAGCGTTACGGGATCAAGACCATCATCAACCTGATGGGCGCACATCCGAAGGCTGCTTGGTACAAGGAAGAGAAGGCGGCGGCCGAGGCCAACGGCATTACGATGATCGACCATCAAATGTCGGCGCAGCGCGATGTGCCCGCAGGCGAGGTGGAGACATTGCTCGATATCCTGTCGAAGGCCGAGCGCCCCATCCTCGTTCATTGCCACAGCGGGGCGGATCGCACAGGCATCGTTTCGGCGTTCTATGTTGCTGGCATTGCCGGCGGCTCCGAGCTCTACGCCGAGTTCCAGCTGACGCCCTTCTTCGGACATCTCCCATTCGGCTTCCTGCGCTCTTATGCGATGGACCGCTCTTTCGAGCGCGCCGAGACGCGGCTCGGCTTTCCGGATTCATAGGCGGCCTTTTCAAGAGACTGAGCCTAGCCATGAAAAAGGCGGGAGCACGCGCTCCCGCCTTTCGTGTTTCTAGCCGACGGAGAGACTCGGCTAGCGCTTAAAGCGGTTCTCTACTCGTCCTCGCCGTCATCGTCCGAGTCATCGTCGGGCGCGTCGGGCGTGTCGCCCGGCCCGGTCTCGGACGCAGCCGGCGCCGGCGGGCCGCCATGCGGGCCCATGCCCTCGCGCCCCTTGCCATCGTGGCCCTTGCCATGGGGACCGTGCTGCCCCCGATGATGGCTGGCCATCTTTGCGCGGAGGCGCGCCTCAATCGCCTTGACCTTCTCAAGCTGCTCCGGCGTCAGCGTGGTGAGAAGCGTGGCGATCGCCGATTTGAGCTGTTCGGCGCTCTCGGCGCGCTCGATCGTGTTGTCGGCGAAGTGCTCGGCCAGGGAGAACGGCTCGGCGTTGCCGTCCGGCGCCATCATGCCCGGGCCACCAGGCCCGCCAGGGCCCATCGGGCGCTTCATGGT
>DATKYG010000026.1:0-2798 GCA_035528655.1 Methyloceanibacter sp. | reverse complement strand
GCTCGAGCAGGTCTTCGCCAAGCTCGGCAAGGATCCCAAGGGCGTCGATTGCCCGGCTATCGACGGGCTCATCAAGGAGGCCGATGAAGTCGCCGGTGAGGTGGACGACAGTAAAGTTCTCGATGCCGCCATCCTCGGCAGTGCCCAAGCCGTCGAACACTACGAGATGTCGCGCTACGGCACGCTGATCGCATGGGCGAAAGAGATCGGCCACGACGGCGTCGTCAGCCTGCTTAACGCCAACCTCAAGGAAGAGAAGGCGGCCGACAAGAAACTCACGGCTCTGGCCGAGCGCAAGGTGAACCGCCGGGCGACCGGCAAGCCGGCGGCGAAGCGCTCGACCGGCAAGCGCCCATCGTCTTCATCGCGGGCGAAGAAAAAGGCGCCGCTCAAGCGCGCCGCCGCGAGGAGCGGAACGACCAAGCGTAAGACCGGCCCCGCGAAGCGGAAGACCGCGCGGAAATAGGCTGGTTGTTTCTCAACGAAAGGCCGGGGCCCTTGGCTCCGGCCTTTCGTTGCAGGTGCAAGAGGTCTAGGCGGCCCTGGCTTCGGCAATGTAATGGGCGCGAAAGGCGCGCGCGACCGGCCCGGGTGCCCCGTCTCCGATTGCGTGTCCGTCGATCTCAACAATTGGGAGCACAAAGGCCGACGCCGCCGTGAGAAACGCCTCACGCGCCTGATAGGCCTCGTCCACAGTGAAGGGACGCTCCTCCACGCGCAGGCCCTCGTCCTCTGCGAGCCGGAGGATCGCACGGCGCGTCACACCCGGTAGAATGTGCGGCCCCAGCGGTTGCGTGCGGAGCACGCCTTCGGCGTCGAGGATAAATGCCGACGATGAGGTGCCTTCGGTCACGAAGCCGTCCTCCACCATCCAGGCCTCGTAGGCGCCTTGGCGCTTCGCCGTCTGCTTGCCCATGGCCTGCCCCAGCATGGAGGTCGACTTGATGTCCCGCCGCTTCCAGCGAATGTCGGGGATGGTCACGACCTTGATGCCGGTTTCGGCATAGGGGTTGTCGAGGAGAGGGCGACTTTGCGTGAAGGCGACAACGGACGGCGTGGCAGGCTCGGGATAGGCGAAGTCGCGCTCGGCCGGCCCGCGGCTGATCTGCAAATAGACGATGCCTTCGTCGACCTTGTTTTCGGCGATGAGTTCCTCGTGCAGCTCGCGTAGGCCCTCATGGGGGACAGGCAAGTGAAGCTCGATCTCCTTTAGCGACCGGTCGAGCCGCGCCAGATGCGCATCGAAATCCACGAGCCGCCCGCCCAGCACCGCCGTGACCTCGTAGATGGAATCGCCGAATAGAAACCCGCGATCGAAGACCGAAATCTTCGCTTCTTGTTCCGGCTCGTAGGCGCCGTTCACATAGACGATGCGGGACATGGCTAGCGGGCTATTGAGAAAAGTTGAGCTTGCCTATCGTTCGAGGGGTTCGAAGGCAAGCGGGAGCCGTGGCTCTGTTTCTTGCCCTAATTCGCGCCACATGCTCAACTCCCGCCGGAATAAGGGCTGATTCCTCAAAGGAAGTCAGAAAAAACGGGGGCAGGACATGACATCAGCTAGTCTTTTAATCGTGCTTTTTGTCGGGACGGTCGTTGGAGCCGTCACCGGCCTAGTGGTGGGCGGCAGCTTCGGCGCTGTCTATTTGGCGGTACTTGCCGGCTTCCTTGGCGCCGTTGCCGGGGTCGTCATCCGCAATGTCATTCTTACCAAAGGGGCGGGCGTCGGGCCTGACGATTCGAAGACTCCCGCGTTGGTGGCGCTCTACGCGATCATTGCTTCGCTGGCCGGAAGTCTGGCGGCGAAGGAGGTCCTCGACCACAGCGAGCTCACCGCGCCCGTCGGGATCGGCGCTCTGGCGGGGTTGTTCTCGGCGGTGCTGCTGGCGATGCTGATGATCACCTACCACACCAATCCCGGCGAGCCGCCGAAGCTCAAGAAAAAGCGCTGATTACGACGAGCAGGCCGGTTTGATCCGTAAGCCGGCCTCCTCGATGAGGGCGAGGTCGTCGTCCACGTCGTTGTTAGCCGTGGTCAGCAGCTTGTCGCCATAGAAGATGGAATTGGCTCCCGCGAGGAAGCACAGGATCTGCGCCTCGCGGGTCAGCGCCGCGCGCCCGGCCGAAAGCCGCACAAAAGATGTCGGCATGAGGATGCGCGCTGTCGCCACCATGCGCACCAGATCGAGCGGCTCGACCGGCGGCTGATCCTCGAGTGGCGTGCCCGGCACCGGCACGAGTGCGTTGATCGGCACGCTTTCGGGATGCGGGTTGAGCGTGGCGAGCTCTTGCAGGAGCCGCGCCCGGTCCTCGATGGTCTCACCCATGCCGATAATGCCGCCGCAGCAGACCTGCAGGCCGGCGCCGCGCACATGGGCCAGTGTCTCCAGCCGGTCCTCGTAGGTCCGCGTGGTGATGATCTCGCGATAGAACTCTGGCGAGGTATCGAGATTGTGGTTGTAGGCGGTGAGCCCGGCTTCGGCGAGACGCTTGGCCTGGGCCTCGGTGAGCATGCCGAGCGTCACGCAGGCCTCCATCTCGAGGTCCCGCACGCCGCGAACCATGTCCAACACGCTGTCGAAGGCAGGCCCGTCCTTCACCGAACGCCAAGCGGCGCCCATGCAAAACCGGGTGGCGCCGGCGTCTTTGGCAAGCCGCGCCTTGGCCAGCACGTCGTCGACGTCGAGCAGCGCTTCACGCTCGAGCCCCGTCTCCTTGGTGTAATGCGCCGATTGCGGGCAGTACTTGCAGTCCTCGGGGCAGGCGCCGGTCTTGATGGAAAGCAGGCTGGCGAGCTGCAC
>DATKYG010000025.1:0-2454 GCA_035528655.1 Methyloceanibacter sp. | reverse complement strand
GAGCCACGGCGCGGAAATAAATGTCGAGAGCAGCCCGGGGAGGGGGACGGCCGTAAAGGTCCGCTTCCCGCTTCCGCCCACGGGTCCGGTTGAGCCGGGCGAGCGGGAATGAGCGAGAAAGCGAATAGCAGCCCGGCGGCTGATGCCGCCGCCGAGCGCCTTCTGGTGGTGGAGGACGACGAGTACCTGCGCGAGGAGATCATGCGGGTTCTCGAGCGGCGCACTGCGTACCGGGCCGATTCCGCCTCGAGCGGCGAAGAAGCGATGGAGAAAGCCGAAGCCGAGCGCTACGACCTGCTGATAACCGACGTGAGGATGCCCGGCATCGACGGCATTGAGCTGCTGGAAAGGCTGAAGCGCAAGCAACCGGGGCTGGTCGGCATCGTGATCACCGCCTTCGCCGACGAGGAAGCCACCATCAGGGCGTTGAAGATCGGCGCTAGCGATTACATCCGCAAGCCGTTCTCGATCATCGACCTGGTCGGCGCCATTGAGCGCCAGGTCACCGTGCTGCGGCTGCGCCGGGAGGCGGAGCGCTCCCGCCGCCTGCTCGAAAGCCTTGTGCGCAGCGTCGACGCCGGTGTGATTGCGGTTGACGGCGAAGGCTACGTCGCCGAAATCAACGATGCGGCGCTGGAAATCCTGCAACTGCCCCGCGAGCGCGCAGTCGGGCGCGAGATCTCGGGCCTATTCCGATTCGAGGGCGGCGAAGCAGCCGTCGAGTTGCTCCAGGAGTTGGAATCGAAGCGGGCTAAAACGCTCGAGCGGGAACTGACGTTACACCAGGCCGGGCTGCCGATCACCTACCGCATGGCGGCCACCGCCATCCGCGAACCCGACGACCGCCGCCTCGGCACGGTGCTCCTCCTCAACGACGTCTCGCAGGTGATCCAGGCGGAGAAACTACGAGCCTGGAAAGATCTTGCCCGCACCGTCGCGCACGAGATCAAGAATCCGCTCACGCCGATCAAGCTCTCCGCCCAGCAACTTCTCTCTGCGATGGAGGCCGGGCCGGAGACCGTGCAGGCGCAGCTTGAAACCGCCTTGGCCAATATCATCAAGAACGCCGACCGCCTCGACACGCTTGCCCGCGAATTCAGCCGCTTCGGGCGGCTGCCCAAACCCGACATGACTACACTGGCGGTAAACGATGTATTGAAGGAGGCGCTCGCGTCGTTCCACGGGGCCGCCGAGCAGAACGGCGTCGAGCTGATCGCAAACCTGGCCGACGATCTGCCGGGTGTCAGCGGCGACCGCGAATCGCTCCTGCGTATGGCCGCCAACCTGATCTCCAACGCCGTCGATGCAATGCCCGATGGCGGCAGGCTGGCTGTCTCCTCCGCTCTCGCCGAGAACGGGACGGTTCACATCTCCTTCGCCGACACGGGCACGGGCATTGACGAGGAGGTGCGCGACCGCCTCTTCCTCCCCTATGTAACCAGCAAGCCCGGAGGAACCGGTTTGGGATTGGTCGTGGTCAAAGAGGTGGTTGCCGCGCACGACGGCTCGATCGCCCTGGACTCTTCGCCCGGCAAGGGCACGACGATTACTATTTCTCTACCCGCACTTCGTTGAGCCGGGGCTGCTTGATAAATCAGGTGGCTAGAGTTCCCTGAACAGCAGGAAGCGGTGCAGCATCGCCACGGCGTAGGCGGCGATCGCCTCTTGCCGCCCTGTGGCATCCATCCCCTCGTTGGTCTTGGCCTTTATCGAAACCTGCGCTTCGCCGATCTGCAAGGCCGAGGAGACGTTCTCCCGCATCGTGGGGATGTGCTGCGCCAGCCTGGGCCGCTCGGCGATGACCGTGACATCGACGTTGCCGATCTTCCACGCCTCATCGCGCAGCCGCTTGCCGACATCGCGCAGCAGGCCGATGCTGTCGGCGTCCTTGTATCTCGGATCGGTGTCGGGGAAAAGCGTTCCGATATCGCCGAGCCCCGCGGCGCCCATCAGGGCGTCGATGACGGCGTGGGCGATCACGTCGGCGTCTGAATGGCCTCCCAGGCCGAACTCGTGCTCGATCTCAACTCCCGCGAGCAGCAGCCTACGCCCTCTTTCCAGGGGATGGATATCGTAACCGTGACCAACGCGGATATTCATTGTTGTGTGCCTTCGCGCAGGAGAAATCGCGCCAACGCCAAGTCCTCAGCCGTTGTGATCTTGAAGTTGCTGCGGCGGCCGGCTACCGCCGTCACCTTGAAGCCCAACAGTTCGGCCGCTCCGGCGTCGTCGGTGAGCTCTATACCTCGCTCCTCTGCCAACGCCAGGCCGCGGCGAAGTATGCCGGCAACCATGGCTTGGGGCGTCTGCGCCCGCATGTACCGCTCCCGCGGCGGTGTGGAGCTTATCATGCCGTTGGCGCCTATTTCCTTGATCGTATCCTCCGACTGCACAGCAGCGATGGCGGCACGGTTGAACCGGGCCAGACGGGCAACCTCCAATATCAGCGCGGGT
>DATKYG010000024.1:0-98631 GCA_035528655.1 Methyloceanibacter sp. | reverse complement strand
TGACGCCGCGGCTGACTGCGCTCGGGGTTGAAGGCGAACCCAATCCTTCCCCGCCCCAAAAAAGAAGCCCGGCCGAAGAGCCGGGCTTGGATGAGGGAAGTTCTGGAGCACCGGGGCGGCTTGGGGCTGGGGGGCTCATCGCGCCGCGCCGGGTCCGTAAGAGCCGAACGTGGACATGGCCTGATGGTTCCGAGGTTTGCGCAAAAAATTTCCGCCCCGAAAATCCGCCAAAAGAAAAGCCCCGGCCGCAGGTGAAGGCGGGGCCGGGGCTTTTTGACAGGCTCGTTTATCAGGAGCCTCAGACGCTAGCGGCGCAATATGACAGCTCTGCTACAGCGGCGCGCAATCCGGTTGGAAACACTGGCATGCGACGTTGTTGCGCGGGGTCAAACGGGCCTCATTTCGGCTCAAGCCCTGACCTATGTCTTAATTTGAGGGCGTCATGGATGCATCTTGAGCCCACTAGGAGGCCTGCCATGAACCGTCTCGCCGAGGCCACCGCCAGCAAGGTCCCCGAGGTCGCACTTGGCTTCTGGATCATCAAAATCCTTGCGACGACGCTGGGCGAGACCGGCGGCGACACCGTCAGCATGACGATGGATCTCGGCTATCTCATCGGCACGGCCATTTTTCTGTCGATCCTGGTGGTGCTGGTCGTCCTCCAGATCGCCGCCAAGACATTTCGCCCCTTTCTCTATTGGGCCACCATCGTCGCCTCGACCACCGTCGGCACGACCATGGCCGACTTCGCCGACCGCTCGCTCGGCATCGGCTATCTCGGCGGCGCGTCGATCCTGTTCGTGAGCCTGATGGCCGTGCTGGCCATCTGGTACTGGTCGCAAGGCTCCGTGTCGGTGGACACGGTGAGCACGCCCAAGGTGGAAGTCTTCTACTGGACGGCGATCACCGTCTCCCAGACCTTGGGCACCGCGCTCGGCGATTGGGTCGCCGATGCCGGCCTTGGCTATGAAGGGGGCGCGCTGCTGTTCGGCGCGGCGCTCGCGCTGGTGGCCGCCGCCTATTTCTGGACCAACCTGTCGCGGGTGCTGCTGTTCTGGGCGGCCTTCATCCTTACGCGCCCGCTCGGCGCCACGGTCGGCGATTTCCTCGACAAGCCGCTCGACCAGGGCGGGCTCGCCTTAAGCCGGCCCATTGCCACCGCGGTCCTCGCCGCCGTCATCATCGGCTGCATTCTCCTGATTCTGCAAAGAGCGGGCAGCCATCCGGGAGAGTCCAAGGCGGCTTAGGGTTGGCCCGTCCCACCCCCGTCACATTTGACGCCTTCAATAGGCATGGATCAGCCGGGAGGGAGCGCCGCGGCCGGTCTTTGACGAGCCTTCGAGGACGGGATCCTCGCTTTACGCAACGACCCCCAGATGGAAGGACCCGCCCGGCAGGTGAGCCGGTGGACGTTAACCTTTGGCATCGGAAAAAAAGCCTTGGCGTCGCGAAAAAGCACGGCGGTCAAGGCTTCCTTAACCTCGTGCGGGCTATTTCTGTCTGCGACGGGGGCGGCGGCCATAGCGTCTGCCCAACGACCCACTTCCACAGCAGCGGGGGGACTTCATGCGCCTTGTGGTCGGTTCGGAACTCCAGAACGAATTCAAGCAGGCTGAGCTCGATCGGCATCTCGACGCCATGTCGGGATTTGTCGAACGCGCCCGCGCGTCCGGCGCGCCCTCGCCGGCCTGCACCATGGTCCTGCGCTCGGCCCATTCGACCCCGGCCCAAGCCCTCATCCTCATGAAGGATGCGCTTGCCGACGCCGGCGTGCGCGTGTCCGTCATCCTCGCTCATGTCGAGCCGGACGACGCGCTCCGGCAGCTTTTCGCCACGCTTTCGGCGCTGTCCCCCGATGCGCCGGCCACGGCGCTGATCCGCTGGGCGTGCAATCCGCGCCTGCTCGATGCCCATGAGCAAGTGACCTACGGCGCCGATATGTGCTGGTCGGGCGACGCCATGCGCCGCGAGGCCGACAAGCGCAATCCGCTGGTGCTGTTCGACATGGACGCGCCCGAGGCGGCGATGCTCGGCACGCGCGCCTTCACCGCTTTGTGGGGCGCCTCGGTGTCCGTGCCCGAGCGCCACCTGCTGGCCCGCACCGGCGCCAAGCCGTCCGGTGCGTATGAGCAGGCCCAAGACGCTCCGATCACGGCGCTGCGCCCGAACGTCCAGGGCTGGCCGCTGGTTCGTCACTAGACAGCTACGCCACTAGACAGCTCCCTCGCCAGGACGCTCCGTCATTCGGCCGGTGCGTCACTCGGCGGCCCCGTCACGCGGCGGGGTGTCATTAAACTCTCATATTGATAGTCATTGTGGGGCGGCCCGCGCGCTCGGGCGCCCGCTAAGGATGACGTTCGCGCTTGGCCATGCGATCCTCCGCGGCTGGATCTTCAGGACGCGCTTCGGAGCCATCATGATTGCGAGACTGCTATTTGCCGTGCTGCTGGCCTTTGCCGCGCCGGCGCTTGCCCAGAACGCCCCCATTGACGCCGCCAAGGCCCCCGCCGAAGACCCCGCAAAGGCCCCGCCCATGGCCGACCTGATGCGGCTGCCGGCCTATATCTATGCCTGGCAAGGCATGGTGGTGGGCGAGACGCCGCCGCAATGGGTCACGGATTTTGGCGCCACGTTGGACGGGCCGCCGACGCCGACCATTCCGGTGCCGCTCGACGGCGAAACCTATACGCTGGGCTTCACCTGCAAGCCCAATGACTGCGAGGCCAACCAGCTCTACGTGCTGTTCGCGCCGCAAGGGCGCGACGCCTGGGGCATGCTGGCGAACGCCGACAGCATCTCCTGGCTCGGCAAACCCGACAAGCGAATCCAGGACGCCATCACCGAAGCGTTGCGGAAATAGGATGCCGTTTCGACCCTTAAGCCCAACCATAAGGAGTGTCCCATGCTCGCCCGGTTGCTGCTCGTTCTCCTGCTCCTCGCCCCTGTCGCGGCCTCCGCAGCCGACGAGGAAGCGCCCTATCTCTTCGATCTGATGGGGCAGCCCGCCTATCTCGCGGCGTGGAAGGGCATGCTGGCGGGCGAGACCGTGCCGCCGTGGGTCGAAAGTTTCACCAAGACGCAGAACGCCACCTCGGCGCCCGCCAAGTCCGTACCGGTCGGCGGCCAGCCCTATACTCTCGGCTGGATCTGCAAGCCGCATGATTGCGGCGACAACCAGATCTACGTGCTGTTCACGCCGGAGGCACGCCAAGCCTGGGGCCTGTTGATCAGCCCCGGCGACAAGCGGACCTGGCTCGGGCGGCCCGACCCCGCCATCCAGGCGGCGATCCTGAGCGGCGTCCAGTAGGGCTTGCGCGTCATGCCGCCCGCCACGATGCAGGCCATGGTCCTGGAGGCGACCGGGACGCCGCTCAAGGCGGCCGAACTGCCGGTGCCTCGTCCCGGACCCGATCAGATCCTGTTGAAGGTTCTGGCGTGCGGGGTGTGCCGCACCGATTTGCACATTGTCGACGGCGAGTTGACCCAGCCGAAACTGCCGCTGGTGCTCGGCCACGAGATCGTCGGCCGGGTCGAGGCTTTAGGCCCCGGCGTGGAGGGCTTTGCCATCGGGGAGCGCGTCGGGGTGCCGTGGCTCGGCTTCACCGACGGCACCTGCCCCTATTGCCGCGAGGGCCGCGAGAATCTGTGCGACGACCCGCGCTTCACCGGCTACCAGATCGACGGCGGCTATGCGGGTTACACGGTGGCGGACGCACGCTACTGCTTCGCCCTGCCGGACGGCTATTCGGACGCGGAGGCCGCACCGCTGCTGTGCGCCGGGCTGATCGGCTATCGCTGCCTGAAGATGGCGGAGGCGGCCTTGCAGGGTGAGACCAAGCGGCCCGGCCTCTACGGTTTCGGCGCAGCGGCGCATATCGTGGCGCAGATTGCGCGCGCGCAAGGCTGTGAAATCTACGCCTTCACCAGCCCCGGCGACACCAAGGCGCAAGAGTTCGCCCGCTCGCTCGGCGCCGTATGGGCGGGCGGGTCCGACCAAGCCCCACCGGAACTGCTCGACGCCGCGATCATCTTCGCGCCCGTTGGCGCGCTCGTCCCCGCCGCGCTCAAAGCCGTGCGCAAAGGCGGCGTGGTGGTGTGCGGCGGCATCCATATGAGCGACATCCCGAGCTTCCCCTACGACATCCTGTGGGAGGAACGGGTGGTGCGCTCGGTGGCCAATCTCACCCGCGACGACGCGCGCGAATTTCTTGCCATGGCGCCGACCATTCCGGTCAAGACCAGCGTGGTTCCGATGAAATTGGCGGACGCCAACGCGGCGCTTCAAGCCTTGCGCCAAGGCGAGCTGTCCGGCGCCGCGGTGCTCATTCCGTGAGAAGGACTATTTGTCCTTGCTGACCTTGATGTCGACGCCGTCGTCCTTGGTGATGGTGCCCTCGAATCCGGGCACGTCGATCTTCACCACCTCCCGCTGCTTCTGATAGTAGAGATAGCCCAGCACGCCCGCGGCGATCACCGCAAGTGCAAGCAGGACGACAAGGACCGGATTGGTCCCGCTTCGGTTGGCATCGGTCATTGATATTACCTCCCTGGTGATCACCTGGAACTGAACGCCCCCTGTCAGCCAGAGGTTCCGCTCAGGACGCGTCCTCAATGTCATACAGCGACTCGCGCGAAAGAGTACTCGCCTGAAATGACGGCAGGTCTACTATGGGGATCGCGGCCCACATTTTTTTGGGGGTCTAACTGAGGGAGGCCGCCGGTCGCCGGTTTCTATGACCAAGGTCCTGATCGTCGACGATCATCCGATGTTTCGCGAGGCTTTGCGGGGCGCCGTTAAGTTTGCGCTGGCCGATGTGGAGGTGTTCGAGGCGGGGAGCATCGACGCCGCCTGCGGGGCCATTCGCAGCGAGCCCGGCATCGAGATCATTCTGCTCGATCTGTCCATGCCTGGAACATCGAGCTTCGATGGCTTGATGCTGTTGCGCTCCACCTTTTCCCGTATCCCCATCATGATCGTGTCCGGCCTCGACGATCCCAGGATCGTGCAGGAAGCGATCCGGCTCGGCGCCGCCGGCTTCGTTTCCAAATCCGTGGACAAGAACACCCTTGCCGAAGCGATGTCCGAAGTGCTGGGCGGCTCCGTGTTCGTGCCCCCCGAGCTTGCGCCGGCCCTATCCGGCGCGCGCACCGGCAATGCGTCAGGCGATATCGGGAAGCGCTTGGCGGAACTGACCCCGGCGCAGATGCGCGTTCTCCATTTGCTACGGCACGGCCGGTTGAACAAGCAGATCGCGCATGAGCTGGGTATCAGCGAGACCACGGTGAAAGCGCATGTGTCGGAAATCCTGCGCAAGCTCAACGTGGTGAGCCGCACGCAAGCGGTCATCGAAACGGCGCAGCTCGATTTCGGGGCGATCCTCGGCGGCGGCGGTCAACCCAACAGAGACTAAACCCGCGAGGCGCGATGCTGCGCCAAGAGATGGGTCATCAGCGCACGAAGCTCCGCGGGCCTGATGGGTTTGTGCATCAACTCGCAGCCCGCCGCCTGAACGTCGTCGACGATCGCGCTGCTGCGGTCCGCGGTGATGACCACCGCGGGGATCTGTTGCCCCGCAAGCCGCCGCACCGCCTGCACGGCTGCGAGCCCGGTCTCGCCTTCGTCGAGATGGTAGTCGGCGAGAATGATATCCGGCAGACCGTCCAGGCCCTCCATTAACGGCGCGATCTCTTCGAGCCGCTCCGCGGTCACCGCGCGGCACGACCAGCGGCTAAGCAGCTGCAGCGTGGCCTCCCGGACATCGGCATCGTTCTCAATGAGCAGCACGACGGCATCCGTCGCCGCATCGGGGTTTTCCCGGCGTTCCGCCACCGCGAAAGCGTTCGGGACCGGACCCGTATGGCTCAGCGTGAGCCGGAAGGTCGACCCCTTGCCGGGCTCCGACTTGAGGACCAGCGGATGACCAAGCGTCGATGCCGTGCGCTGCACGATCGCGAGCCCGAGCCCCAATCCGGCATGCGCGCCGCCGGCCGCCGCTTTGCCGCGGTAGAACTCTTCGAAGATCGTCTCGCGCTCGCTCTCCGAGATGCCGCTTCCGGTATCAACGACCTCGATCACGCAATGCTCGCCGCGCCGCCGCACGCCGAGCAGGACGCCGCCTTCTTGCGTGTAGCGCACGGCATTGGAGACGAGGTTCTGTAGCACCCGCAAAAGCAGCATGGGATCGCTGTGCACGAGAAGTCCGCAACGCCGCACTTTGAACTTCAGCCCCTTGGCGGCGGCTTGCGGGTGGAAGCTCGCCTCAAGCATCGACAGCACTTCGTCGAGGGGAAATGCCCTCACCTCCGGCTTCACCACGCCGGCGTCGAGCTTGGAGATATCGAGGAGCGTCTTGATCAGGTCCTCGATGGTCTGGAGCGACTGGTCGATCTGGCCCGCCAGCGACCCCGCATCGTCCGTGGTCTGGAGCTCCGAGAGCACGGAAATCGACAGCCGCGCCGCGTTCAACGGCTGCAGTAGATCGTGGCTCGCGGCCGCAAGAAAGCGCGTCTTGCTGAGATTCGCCCGCTCCGCCTCCTCTTTGGCGATCACCAGTTCTTCGTTCGAGCGCTCGAGCCGGCGCAGGACCGACGTCAGCTCCTCCGTCCTGGCGCGCACCTTCGCCTCGAGTCCGATCGCCGTCTGGAACAGCGAGAAGGCATTGCCCTGCTGGTCCATGGACCGTTCGACACGGTCCATGAGCACCGCGTTGATCTTGAGGAGCTTCTCCAACCGGCGCTCGAGCGCCGCTGGATCGTCCCCGGGCTCCCTCTCATTCCACTGGATGGACACAGCTCAACCCCCCTGGCAGCCGATCGCGACACCGGTGAAAGTCTGGTTCAGGTGCATTGCGTTGAACTGTTCGCCATAGGTGTGAAACCCGGCCACATGATAGCGTCGGTAAAGATCGCTGATCTTATGCTTGACCTGTCGGTTCTCGGCATCGAGCCGACGCAAGACGCATTCGAATCCGAGCATCAGATCGACCCCACCGATCTCCTCGTCGAGCCGCTGGAGCTCGCAGGTCATGGATTCAACCATGTCTCGGGGCTCGGCCACCGTAAGCACTACGCCATCGTCGATGGCACAGAAGAATGACAGCGAGCCATCGGGATTCACCCGCTGGATCGACCTGCAATAATAGTCGCCGCCGACCCGAACGATCACCGGATGCGCCGCGAAACTCATCGGCGCCAAGGAGGACGGTTCAAGACCGACAGAACTTGCATATTCAAGGGCCGCCGGCTCCGCGTTGAGCTCGTACACGGTCCGGCTCTCCGTGTCGGACGCGGTCACCACCAACTTTGTTCCGGTTGGCTCGAAATGGTCGTGCTTGAAGCTGCGGACCGGATGGTCGGTTTCGGCAAGGAGCAGCAAGGCCGCGCCACTGTAGACCTGACCGTCATGGAGCAGGTTCGTCCCCGTCAGCGCGAGGTCGTCTCCAGCGGAGCCGCCGACCAACGGAATGTCGTCGAGCGCCCAGGCGATCGCGGAGACGATCACCTCCTCGCATTTTGATAGTCCGTCAATGAGGGACACGGCAAAACGATTGGCATGCGGCCCTGCGCCAAGCCGATCGAGCTTCGCCCGCAAGGAGCGCACGGCCTCCGTTCCACGCTCAACAGTCAGGCCGCGCACGTCGGGAATGAGCGCGCTGACGAACTTGAAGCCCTTCTTCGGGAAGGCCACGACGAGGAGACTACCGTCGGTGAAGCCGTCAGGGGTTATTTCGCCCGACGTGGTGCAGCCGGCGACGGGGATGTCCTTGAAAAAGCGGGAAAAGGCGTCGCTCAGGGCCTCGGCTGCGTAGCGGTTCGAAAAGAAGACCAGGAGCTGTCCAAGGTCGGACCGGTCGAGGATTTCGGCGATCTCGGCGACGGCGATTTCGGGCGAATCCGTTCCGGTCCATGCGGTTTGGACGCCGCAGACATGACGTTTCGCTTGGGCACCGTGGTGCACGGACTTCCTCTCACGCCCCCATCGCCCGGTCTTTTTCTCGTTGCCGTCGGTTCGACACGCCAAGCTGGGGTGCTTAGTGTCTTATCGCTCAGAAGTAGAGTACCACCCCCAATTTCGCGCCGATAGGCTGTCTAAGTTGCGAAAACGCCTGGCGATTATGGTCTGCCGCGTGCGTTCTCCCTGCTCCTTTCGATCCCGTCTGCCTCACCTTGGCAGTTAGCCCAAAGTACAATTCCCCCGAGCTCTTGCGGCGCATACGCTCCAGCCCAAGCTCGTCTTTTCGAGGCCCAATCGCCGCTTGACCCGCGTCGAGGACGGGTCTCTGATTGACGGCAAATAACCATAAGAGACAGACGTGTAAGGGAGGATTCCATGCTTCACCAGGTCATTGAGACCTTGAACTCGCGGGTGGCTATGCGCTCCCGCTATGACAACTTTATCGGCGGCGAGTGGGTGGCCCCCACCGACGGCCGGTATTTCGACAATATCAGCCCCATCACCGGCAAGTCGGTGTGCCAGATTGCTCGCTCGCAGGCGGCCGATATCGAGCTGGCGCTCGACGCCGCACATAAAGCGAAGGACGCCTGGGGCAGCCAGTCGCCGGCCCAGCGCGCCGCGATCCTCAACAAGATCGCCGACCGCATGGAAGAAAATCTCGAGCTCATCGCGACGGTCGAGACCATCGACAACGGCAAGCCGATCCGGGAGACCCGCGCCGCCGACATTCCGCTCGCCATCGACCACTTCCGCTATTTCGCGGCGTGCATTCGCGCACAGGAAGGCTCGCTCGGCGAGCTCGATCACGACACCGTCGCCTATCACTTCCACGAGCCGCTCGGCGTCGTCGGGCAGATCATCCCATGGAACTTCCCCATCCTCATGGCCTGCTGGAAGTTGGCGCCGGCTCTCGCCGCCGGCAATTGCATCGTCATGAAGCCGGCCGAGCAGACGCCCATGTCCATCATGGTGCTGATGGACGTCATCGGCGACCTCCTGCCGCCGGGCGTGCTCAACATTGTCAACGGCTTCGGCGTGGAAGCCGGCAAGCCGCTGGCCCAGAACAAGCGCATCGCCAAGATCGCCTTCACCGGCGAGACCACGACCGGCCGGCTCATCATGCAGTATGCATCGGAGAACCTGATCCCGGTGACGCTCGAACTCGGCGGCAAGTCGCCGAACATCTTCTTCGCCGACGTGATGGCCGAGGACGACGACTATTTCGACAAGGCGCTCGAAGGCTTCGCCATGTTCGCGCTGAACCAGGGCGAGGTTTGCACGTGCCCGTCGCGCGCGCTGGTGCAGAAGTCGATCTACGACCGCTTCATCGAGAAGGCCGTCGCCCGCGTCAACAAGATCAAGCAAGGCAACCCGCTCGACGCCGACACCATGATCGGGGCGCAGGCCTCCAACGATCAGATGGAGAAGATCCTCTCCTATATCGATATCGGGGAGAAGGAAGGCGCCAAGCTGCTCACCGGCGGTGCGCGCAACGTGTTGGAGGGCGAACTCGCCGAAGGCTATTACGTGAAGCCCACGGTGTTGGAGGGCCACAACAAGATGCGCATCTTCCAGGAGGAGATCTTCGGCCCTGTGCTGTCGGTGACCACCTTCGAGGATGAGGCGGAGGCGCTTGAGATCGCCAACGACACGCTCTACGGCCTCGGCTCCGGCGTGTGGACCCGCGACATCAACTGCGCATATCGCATGGGCCGCGGCATCCAGGCCGGCCGGGTGTGGACCAACTGCTATCACCTGTACCCGGCGCACGCGGCCTTCGGCGGCTACAAGAAGTCCGGCATCGGGCGCGAGAACCACAAGATGATGCTCGACCATTATCAGCAGACCAAAAACCTGCTGGTGAGCTATAGCCCCAAAGCACTTGGGTTCTTCTAGAAGGCGTGACGGAGCATAAGCCCAACGGCGCCTTCGCGCTGGCCATAAGCCTTCCTTCTTGGGCTTGGCGCAACAGACCGGAATTGTGGTTGCTCGGCGGGATTTTTCTCGCCGGGCTCCTCCTTTTCACCTTCGTGCATATCGCCGAGGAGGTGCTGGAAGGCGACGCCACAAAGTTCGACCAGACCGTCCTGCTGGCGTTACGCAACCCGGCCGACTCCGCCGATCCGCTCGGGTCGGCCTGGCTTGAGGAAGCGGCGCGCGACATCACCGCGCTCGGCAGCTATGCGGTACTCGGCATCGTGTTCATCGCCGTCCTTGCCTATCTGCTCATGACGCAAAGACGGTCGGCGGCGCTGTGGATCGCCGTCGCCACCGTTGGCGGGGTCCTATTGAGTAATGCGCTGAAACTGACCTTCGACCGGCCACGGCCGGATCTGGTGGCGCATACCACGCGCGTGTTCACCCCAAGTTTTCCGAGCGGACATGCCATGCTGTCGGCCGTAACCTTCCTCACGCTCGGTACGTTACTCGCGAGTATGCAAACGTCGCGACGATTGAAAATATTTTTCCTAGGCGTCGCCATTGCCCTCACTGTGTTGGTCGGCGTCACTCGCATCTATCTCGGGGTGCATTTTCCGACCGACGTGCTCGCGGGCTGGTGCGTGGGCGCCGGCTGGGCCGCCATCTGCTGGACGGTTTTCCATTGGCTGCAACAACGCGGTACAATTGAGCCGGCTGCGAATGACGCACTCAGCGAAGGAGATCCGGCAAATGGTCGATAGAGTTCTGGTGACGGACGCCGCGCTCGACCTGATCGAGAAGCTCAAAGAAATTCACGGCTCGCTGATGTTCCACCAGTCCGGCGGCTGCTGCGACGGCTCAGCGCCCATGTGCTATCCCGCCGAGGAGTTCAAGGTCGGCGGCAGCGACGTGAAGCTCGGCGAGATCGGCGGCAGTCCGTTCTATATGAGCGCCGACCAGTTCGACTATTGGAAGCACACGCAGCTCATCATCGACGTAGTGCCGGGACGCGGCTCGGGCTTTTCCCTGGAAGCTCCCGAGGGCTTGCGCTTCCTGACGCGGAGCCGGGTCTTCACCGACGAGGAAGTGGACACGCTGGCGGCCGCCGGTTAGTTCTCGAGGCGCGGCCTAGTCGCCCGAAAGATATTTTCCGGGCACCGAAAACAGGCGCTCGACCTCGCGGCGCAAGCTCCGGGCGCGCTTTTTCACCGTCTTGGTTTTCGGCCTGGGCTTGGCCTCGGCGTTTTCTTCGCCCTTGTCTTGGACCTTGGCCAGCTTCGCGTCGAGCGGTGGCGGGGCGTCAACCGCGGCGTCCACAGACGCCGTGCTTTGCGGGTCGACCGCCGTGGTGCTGGTATTTTCTTTGCACGCCGGGGCTTGGCCCTCCGGCACGCCGGCCTTTAAGGCCGGCGTGCCGGGACCACAAAAGGGTTGGTTTCGACCGCCCTCTCGTTCTTCTCGACGCATCGATCGAGGCGATCGAAAGCCGCCGTGCTGCTGTCGAGCGGCACACGGATGGTGGCGCCGGCGGCGACCACATTCAGCGCACTCGCCGACTTCAAGGAGCGCTCGAACTTCGCGTCGTCGACATTCATGGAGACGGAGCTTGCTTCCGCCGCGACCTCGCGATCCCAGCTCTGGACACCGAGCTTCATCGTCACCGGATATTGTTTGCCGCGCTCGAGCTTCCAGTTCGGCGAGGAGAGCAGCAGGGTGAGCCCGTCGCCCACACGCATGAAGGTGACGACGATGTCGTCGTCGAGGTTTTGCCTGATGGTGCAACGATCGAACTTATCGGCTTTGTAGGTAGCTTCGATCTCCCAGGGCCCAATCGTCTCGGCGTTGCCCGCCTTCTCGGCCGCGGCCGAAACTTGCAGGAGGGCGAGGCATGAGGCCGCGAGCAATGGGAGCCCGAGAGTTCTACCGGTCGTGCTCGGCATGGCGCGTTCCTCCGCGAAGCGCGTCAATCAAATCTCCAGGAGCTTGCACACTACCAGGATCGCGGCCGGCGCGCGCGGGACAGAGGCCCGTTCTCCGCCGGCAGAGCTGAATGGATAGAACGCCGCCACACGCGCCAAAGTTCCCGCCTTCGGCCGCTACTGCACCTCGTCGGCCGAGACCACCACCACTTTGGCGTCCGGCGGGGACGGCGTGGCGTCGCCAGCGTCGGCCCGGGTGGGCGAACGCACATCGCCGACATCACCGATCATGGCCTTGGCGATCTCATGCTCGCCCATGACCACGAGATTCGCCCCAAGCTTGATAAGATGCTCGATCTCGGCTTCCGAATGGGCCCGGGCGATGATTGGCAGGACGGGGTTAATGGCCCGGGTCTGCTCCACCACCTGCCCGCCCTCGAATGCATCCGGAATGGCCACCAGCAGGCAGCGCGCCGCGCCGAGATTGGCCGCCTGGACGAGTTCGGGATCGGCCGCGTTGCCGCTCACCGCCTCGATGCCCTGTTCCTTCAGCAAGGCGACGTCGTCCGCATTGTCCTCGATGACGAAGAGCGGGGTGCCGCGCTCGCGCAGCGCGTTCGAAATGAACTTGCCGACCCGGCCATGGCCGATCAGCACGACATGGTCCTCGAGGGTGGTCGGGCGGATGGGCTCGCGCGTCGGCAACTCCTCTTCTTCCTCGACTTCCGCCGGCGATGCCGCCTCCGCCGCTTCGGCCGCGGCTTTCTCGCGGCGGGCGAAATAGGCGTCAAGCACGGCGAACAGGATTGGGTTGAGGAGGATGGAGATAATGGCGCCGGCCAGGATCAGATCCCGCCCCTCCCCCGGCAGCAGGCCGAGCCGCATGCCGAGATTGGCCAGGATGAAGGAGAATTCGCCGATCTGCGCCAGCGAGGCGGAGATGATCAGCCCGGTAGCCCGGGCATGGCCGAACAGGCGCACGATGCCGAAGGCCACCGCCGACTTGGCGACGATGATAATCAGCACCGTGGCGATGAGCGCCAGCGGCGCGTCGACGATGATTGCAGGGTGGAACAACATGCCCACCGACACGAAGAACAGCACGGCGAACGCGTCGCGCAACGGCAGCGACTCCGTTGCCGCCTGCTGGCTCAACTGCGATTCGCTGAGCATCATGCCGGCGAAGAAGGCACCAAGCGCCAGGGAGACGCCGAACAGCTCAGCGGCGAGGAAGGCGAAACCGAGCGCGATCGACAGCACCGCGAGGCGGAACAACTCGCGGCTTCCGGTATGAGCGACATAGTGGAGCAACATCGGAATCAGCTTCTTGCCGATCAGCAACATCCCGACGATGAAAATGGCGAGCTTGCCGAGCACTTCGGCGGTCTGGCGGGCCATCTCGGCGAGATCCGGCGCCGCCTGCCCCTCCTGAAACAGGCCGGTCAGCCCCGGCAGCAGGACGAGAGCGAGGACCATGGCGATGTCCTGGACGATCAGCCAGCCGACGGTGACCCGGCCGCGCTCGGTCTCCAGCAGGCGGCGCTCCTGCAACATGCGCAACAGCACCACAGTACTAGCTACCGACAGGGCGAGGCCGAAGATGAACCCGGCCCCCGGGCTCCAGCCGAGCGACCAGCCGACAGCCATACCGAGCGGGGTCGCCACCAAGCCTTGGACGATGGCGCCGGGAATGGCTATGGCGCGCACGGACATGAGGTCCTGCACCGAGAAATGCAGCCCGACGCCGAACAGGAGGAGGATAACGCCCACTTCCGCCAGCTGATTGGCGATATTCACGTCAGTGCCGAGGCCGGGGGTAAAGCCGATGGCAATGCCGGCCACCAGATAACCAACGAGCGGCGGCAGCTTGAGGCGATGGGCCAGCAAGCCGAGGCTGAACGCCAGCACGAGGCCGATTGTCAGCGTCGAAACGAGTGGCGGCACATGTAGCATCGAGGGCCTTTGGCTCGGGCGTGGCGACCTGGACGGCCAACGTTTCCTAGGGTGACAACGAATTGTGGCGGCGACAATCCCTCGATTGGCACAAAGCGCCAATACCGGGTCTGCGCGCCATCGAAGCGCCATAAGGCGTTTACGCCGTTAGGCATCTCTCCTTGACACCGCGGCGGCTGGCCTCCATGTTGCAAGCACACTGATTGCTCGCGATCGCGCGTAGCTGCCGCAACGTGTGCGGCGCCTCATCCCGAGACAATTTCCCGAGTTTCGTCTGCCCCCAGAAGCGCGTGGGGTGAGGCAAGCGTCCTCACGATCGCGCACGTCCGTGCGCCGTGCTCGGCGTTCAAGGAATAATTATACGTGACACCTACTTTTGATACGCTCGGCCTGGCCGAGCCGCTACTGCGTGCACTTACAGCTGAAAAATATCTGACGCCGACGCCCATTCAGGTGCAGGCGATTCCCATTCTCACCCAGGGCAATGACCTGCTCGGCGTCGCCGAGACGGGCACCGGCAAGACGGCAGCCTTCGCGCTACCGCTGCTACACCGCCTTTCCCTCAATTCCGAGCCGCGGACGCCATCCGCCCCGCGTGCGCTCATCCTGGCGCCGACGCGCGAACTCGCCGGCCAAATCGCCGAGCGGGTCAGCGCCTATGGGCGCCAACTCAACCTGCGTTCGGCCGTCATCTTTGGCGGCGTCGGCCAGGGTGCTCAGGTCAAGGCGCTCAAAGCCGGCGTGGATGTTCTGATCGCCACGCCAGGCCGCCTGCTCGATCTCGTCTCCCAGCGCCTTGTGCGGCTGGACAAGGTCTCGATCCTCGTGCTCGACGAGGCGGACCGCATGCTCGACATGGGCTTCATCCATGACGTGCGGAAGATCGTCGGTTCCTGCCGCAAGGACCGCCAGACGCTGCTGTTCTCCGCGACCATGCCGCCGACGATCGCCAAGCTGGCGCACGACATCCTCGACAACCCGGTTCGCGTCGACATCTCGCCGGTCAAAGTGAGCGTCGAGCGCATCGAGCAGCGGGTCTATTTCGTCAGCGCAAACGACAAACGCACGGTTCTGACTGACTTGGTCAAAGACAAGGAAACGGGTCAGGCGATCGTGTTCACGCGGACCAAGCGCGGCGCCGACCGGGTTTGCCGCCATCTCGTCCAAGCTGGGATTGAAGCGACCGCGCTGCATGGTAACAAGGCGCAGAACGCGCGGGTGCGGGCGCTCGACGGGTTTCGCTCGGGCCGTGTGCGCATCCTAGTCGCCACCGATATCGCCGCGCGGGGCATCGACGTTCCCGGCATCTCCCATGTCATCAACTACGAGTTGCCGAACGAGCCCGAGAGCTATGTGCACCGTATCGGGCGTACGGCGCGGGCCGGGGCGCAAGGCATCGCCCTGTCGCTCTGCGATCCCAGCGAGCGGCCATATCTCAGAGCCATCGAACGGCTGATGCGCACGGATGTGGCCGTCGCCGAGCATCGTCTCGCGGAAACGCGGGAAGAGGCGGCGCAGCGTCAGCCGGCGCGGACTGCGGCGGACCGGCCGTCAGCTAACAAACGTCGGAGACGGCCTCGCGGCCGCCGTCCGGACGGCGCGGCTGCCGCTGTCGGCAAGCCACGCAGGGCACCACGTCAACCGGAGGCACGCATATGAGTAAGACGACACCACGCGTCTCGGCGGCCCGGCGCAATGCCGAGACCATCCTGAGCCAAAGCCGCAAGCGGCAAGAGAGCTTCAAACTCGACCAAAAGACTGCGCACGACGCCATGATGTTGAAGACTGAGCGGTTGCGGGAGCTGCGCCTAGCCAAAGAGGCCGCAGATGCGGAAGCGGCAGCCGCCGCCCCGCCTAAGGCGCGCAAGCCGCGGAAAGCAAAAGTAGCGACGGACTAGACAAGGAGACTGAGCGAGGATGGCGTTCAAACCCAATTACAACTTCCAAAAAGCAGAGCGGAACCGGGCCAAGCTGCAGAAGAAGCAGGAAAAGCTGAAGCGCAAGCAGGAAGCGCGCGGCGACGCACCCGAAGACGGGACGGCCCCTGGCAATACGGCCGAGGCCGAACCGGTCACCGCCGAGACGAGCGCCGATGCCGAGAAGGGCACGGACGAGGCCTAGCCGAAGGTTGGAGTATCATGGCTAAGAAACAGCAGGCGCGGCCGAGCGGCTTCGTCTTATTCGACGTGTTTTACGAAGACGGCACGCAAACTTCGAACCGGAAGGTGCCCGTCACCGAGCTCGGCGGCTTGGACGGAGATGCGCCGGCGCGCAGCTTCGTCGAGACCCAGGACCTCAAGATCGGCGAGATGTCCGGCAGCCCCCGGGCCCCCATCAAGACGATCGCCCGGGCGGGCAAAGTCAAAGCCAAGGCCAAGGCCTCTTAGGCACGGCCTCGGATGCGGACGAAGTCCGCGCGAATTTCCCATTATTGGGTGCCGGCCCCTGTTCCCGGGCGGCGCGACGACGGTTCACTCGTGCGCGGCACCGCTATAGTGTGGCGCCGGCCGCAATATTGGATCCGGTCCTAAGTCGCCGTTTTAAAGCCAAGCTCTGTCTGGGAGGTAGTTACATGCAAGTTCTCTTCACCGCCGTGAAGGGTGTGTTGGCTGTCGGCGTCGCGATGCTCTTCATCGACGACGCAAGAGCGCAAATGCCCATCGATGACGACTCCGGAACCATGACGATGACCGGCACGGTCGAGGAAATCGAGGTGCCGGAGCGGCTGATCACGGTGATTGGACCTGACGGAAACACGGTCGCGGCGATCATCAGCCCCGACGTTAAAGACATCAAAGAGATCAAGCTGAAAGACACGGTCACCATCCAGTACACGCAAGACTTGGCGACGTCGGTGCAGCAGTCTGCAGAACCGCCTCAGACCAAGGAAGAGGGCATGGTCAACGAGGAAGAGGCCGGCATGAGCATGAACACGCCGACCGTGGCGGAGCAGGACTGGGTCGAGACGACGCCGTCGGGCGGCGAGGGCGACCTGACCACGATCGAGGTGACCGATACCATCAGCGCCATCAACCGTCAAAAACGCCTAGTCACGTTTGCCGGCACCGGCGGCAAGACCCGCACCATCTACATCGACCCGGGCGTCCCGGGCTTCGACGGGATCGAAGTCGGCGACATGGTCGTCCTGGAAGTGACTCGGGCCGTGGCGGTCAAGATCACGCTAAAGCGCGTATAGAGATCAAGGCGCGGCGGCGTTACATCGTCGTCGCGCCGATCACCTCATGGTCGGTGATCACGCATTGCCATGCGCCGACAGCCGGAAACTCGGAGAGATCTTGCCGCTGCTCGAGAAACTGCATGGCCGCGAGAAATCCCGCATGACCCATGCAGGCATTGGGCGACATGAGATCGGCGAGAAATTCCATAGGCACCGGCACGTCGATACAGCCTAAGGCGGTCAAGGCGGCTTTTCGCTCCTCGAGCGTCAGCGACTGTTCGTTGTCGTAAATCTTGCCTTGGCCAGTGGGCTCGAGCGGCGTCTCGGCCCGATGGCAGGCCTTGACGATGAGCTGCACGTAAACGGTCTTTTCTTTCTCCTCGCCCATGCGTGTCGGCCGTGACGGATCGGCCTGATCTTGCGCCTCGGGCTCGGCGGGTTCTGGCTCGACGGCGGCCGCGGGACCACACGCGACGAGGCCCAGCGCAAGCGCGGCAATCAAATGACGGATCATGGCGACGTCTCACTCTTTCAAGAGCCGACGGCCGTGCTCTTTATGGTCTAGTTATGGTCTAGCCTCGCCTGCGGCCGGCCGGTGCCGCGTGGAGCGCGTCGCCCCAAACCCGCTTATGAACGGAATGATATCCTAGCTGTTCTTGTCACAAATCCCAAAGCGCCTTTCGAGGCCAAAATGCGCGCCAAGACCCTATTTTGCGCGGAAAGCGGCACCTTTCGGGTCACGATGTCGTGACGACCTCGTAGCCGAACTCTGCGGCGCTCGCCGTCAGCCAGCGCCAGAAACTTGCCGACATGCTGCGAAAGATGGCGATGTCGTAACTCCCCGCCTCTCCTTGCCACAGCTGCACGCCCATATGCGAAATGGTGCTGGTTGCGGCGCCGCCGGCCGGGAAGACGCGGGGGTCGAGATCGATGGCGAGGCCCTTGGCGAGCACGTCGCGGGCCCGCGGCCCGCTCACGCGCAACACCGCGCGGCCGCTGCACTGGTCCGCGACGGAGGCGATACCCGTGAAGCGCGGGGCCAGATCTTCGGCCAGCGCCTCGTTCTCGAGCGCCTCAGACACCGCGAGCCATTGGCCCGGCCCATAGCCGATGAAGCTCACTGTCTTGCCTTGGACAAACGATGAGTGCGCGGGAAGTTCGACGCCATAGGCCTCGCGCGCGGCGGCCATCAGAGCGTCGTCCTGGCCTTTGCGGGCGGCGACCGTGGCGAGGCCGAGATTCCCGCGTTCGTCGATGGTGACACCGGGGGCGCCATCGGCCTTACCGAAGCGGCCGGGCGTGGCGATGCCATGAAGCGCCGACATCGGCGTGAGCGCAATTTTTGTTGCGAGCTTAGCCACGGAGGCGCGCTCCTTCTGGATCAACAAAGCAGGTAGAACCGACCTCGGCGAGCAGTTCGGTGCCGCGCAAGGGATCGCACACTTTGATCACCTCGCCATGGCGCTCCAAGCCGCGGGCGAGCAGCCCCAGCGCAATCCAGGTGCCAAGCTCCGGCGAATAGGCCATGGAGGTGACGAAACCCTGATCGTGGGCCGCGGTCGCGTCGGCATCCTTGGGCACGAGATGGGCGCCGGCGCGAATGCTCGCGTCCTTGTCGACGGGCCGCAAGCCGACCATCGAGGCCCGCTCCACTTCGGTGAGCGCGGGCCGCTCGCCCATGAAGCGGCCGATAAAGTCCTTCTTCTTCGACACCATCTTGCCCAGCCCGAGATCGTGCGCCGTAGTCTGACCATTCAGTTCAGGGCCGGCGGCATGGCCTTTCTCGATGCGCATCACGCCGAGCGCCTCGGTGCCGTAAGGCACGATGCCAAAGGGTGTGCCCGCTTCGATTATCGCGCGCATCAAGGCGTCGCCATAGCGCGCGGGGACGCCGATCTCATAAGCGAGCTCGCCGGAGAAGGAGAGCCGGTAGAGACGCGCTTTCACGCCGCCGCACACCGTGAAGGCGCCTGCGGCCATATAGGGGAAGGCTTCGTTGGAGATGTCCTGGCCGGAGTCGAGCAGCGCCTCGATCACGTGCCGCGCCTTCGGGCCGGCGACGGCGTATTGCGCCCATTGCTCGGTAGCGGAGACGGTCTGCACGTCGAGCTTGGGCCATAGCACCTGATGGCAGAATTCGAGATGCTGCATCACCTTGACCGCGTTGGCGGTGGTGGTGGTCATGAAGTAGTGGTCCTCGGCGAGCCGCGCGGTGGTGCCGTCATCCATGGCGAAGCCGTCCTCGCGCAACATCATGCCGTAACGGGCCTTGCCGATCGCGAGCGTGGAGAAGGTGTTGGCATAGACGCGGTCGAGGAATGCTCCGGCATCGCTGCCTTGCACATCGATCTTGCCGAGAGTCGACACGTCGCAAACCCCGACCTTCGTGCGTACCGTCGCCACTTCGCGATTGACCGTCTCTTGCGGCTTCTCTCCAGCTTGCGGAAAATACAGCGCGCGGAGCCAAGCGCCGGCCTCGACGAAGACGGCGTTCTGCTCCGTGGCGAATAGATGAGACGGGGTCAGGCGCGTGGGACGGAAATCCGTTCCGCGATGATGGCCGGCCAACGCAGCAATCGCCACCGGCGTGTAAGGCGGCCGGAACGTGGTCGTACCGACGGCGCCGACATAGCGCCCGGTCAGTCCGGCGATCACCGCCGCACCATTCAGGTTCGAGGTCTTGCCCTGGTCGGTGGCCATACCGAGCGTGGTGTAACGCTTGACGTGCTCGGGCACGCGGAAGCCCTCGCGTGTAGCGAGCTTCACATCGGAGGCCGTGACGTCGTTCTGGAAATCGACGAAGGCCTTGCCGCGGCTCTTCTCCACCTGCCAGAGCGGGCTCGCGGGCTCAGTCTTTTCGGCAGGGGAGCGGCGAGCGGGAGCCGAAGGAGAGTAGCCGCAAGCTCGGGCGGCCTCGGCCCCCGCCCCCTCGCCACTGGCAAGGCAAGCCGTCAGGGCAAATTTTCCGGCGGCGGCGCCGGCCACGGCCATGCCGGGAGGCAGATCGCCAGGCACCAAGGCCGAGAGCGCGTGGTCCCAGACGGGCTTGCCGCCAAGATGGGTGGTGAGGTTGATGGTCGGGCTCCAGCCGCCGGACATGGCGAGCACATCGCAGTCGAATTGCTGCGTATGGCCGTTCGCCTCGGTGACCAGGACCGACTTGATGCCATGGGCGCCGCGCACGCTGGCAATCGCGGCACCGGCAAAATACGGGGCGCGAGCGGATTCCGCGGCGGCTTGCGTGATCGGCGAGGCATCGCGGCGGGCATCGATGAGCGCTTCGACCTTGATGCCCGCTTCGGCGAGATCGGCGGCCGTGCGGAAGGCCGCGTCGTTGTCGGCAAAGACGACCACATGACGTCCCGGCGCCGCGCCGAAGCGGTTGACATAAGTCCGCACGGCGCCCGCCAGCATAACCCCGGGGCGGTCGTTGTCTCCGAATAAAAGCGGCCGCTCGATGGCACCAGCGGAAACGATCGATTGCTTGGCGACGATCCGCCAGAGGCGCTGGCGTGGCGCGTGCTCCGGCGGCACGGGCACATGTTCGTTGACGCGATCGATGGCCGCATAGGTGCCGCCGTCATAGACACCGAACACTGTGGTGCGGCGGAAGATGCGGCAATCGGGAAGGCTTGCCAGTTCCGCTTCCGCCGCCTTCAGCCATTCGAGCGCCGGCAACCCGTCGATCTCGTCGCGCTCGGCGAGCAGCCGGCCGCCGAGACGGAAGTCCTCGTCGCACAGGATGACGCGCGCGCCGGCCCGGCCGGCAGCCAACGCCGCGGACAACCCGGCCGCACCGCCGCCGATCACCAGCACGTCGCAGAAGGCATTCATTTTCTCGTAATGATCGGGGTCGGCGGCGTCTGCGGCACGGCCGAGGCCGGCTGAGCGCCGGATCAGCGGCTCGTAAACCTTCTCCCAGAAGGCGGCGGGCCACATGAAGGTCTTGTAGTAGAAGCCGGCGCTGAACACCGGCCCGGCGAGCTGGGTTGCCGCCCGCAGATCGTATTTCAGCGACGGCCAGCGATTCTGGCTCGCGGCATTGAGGCCGTCATACAGTTCGACGGTGGTGGACCGAGTGTTGGGCTCGCGGCGCGCGCCGGTGCGCAACTCGACAAGCGCATTCGGCTCCTCGGAGCCAGCGGTCAGGATGCCGCGCGGACGGTGATATTTGAACGAGCGTCCGACCAAGCGAATGCCGTTCGCCAGAAGGGCCGAGGCGAGCGTGTCGCCGGGATGGCCGGTGAGCCGGGTACCGTCGAAGTCGAAGCGCAGAACCTTCTTGCGGTCAACGAGACCCTTATCGCGCAAGCGATTGATTTGTGGAGGCGACATGTCAGTTCCCCTCGCGTGCGAATTCTATGGCGAGGATTTCATGGGTGCGCGTATCGCGGGTCACCACGAGCCAAGAATGGCAGCCGGCGCTGTGCTGCCAATGCTCCTTGTGCGGCCCGGCGGGATTGTCGCGGAGATAGACATAATCAACCCAGGCGCCGGCGGCGGACGGTTCCAGGCTTTCGGGCCGCGTGACGGTGGCATCGCCGCGATAGGTGAACTCTTCCAGCGCGCGCTCACCGCAATAGGGACATTTGATCCGCATGGCCTCGCCTCAGTGCAGGTTCGGTTGCGCGCCCATGCCCTTCTCGTCGATGACGCGCCCTTGCGCGAAACGATCGAGACGGTAGGCGGCGGCGTAGGGGTGGGTTTGGCCGGTGGCGATAAGATGAGCGAAGCACCAGCCAGCGGCGGGCGTGGCCTTGAAGCCGCCATAGCACCAGCCGGCATTGAGATAGAGGCCATTGACCGGCGTCACGTCGATGATCGGCGAGCCGTCCATGCTCATGTCGAGCAGGCCGCCCCAGGAGCGCAGGATGCGCAGGCGGCCGATGATCGGCATTAGGGCCATGCCACCTTCAGCGACATCCTCGACGACCGGCATGTTGCCGCGCTGAGCGTAGGTATTGTAGCCGTCGATGTCGCCGCCAAACACGAGCCCGCCTTTGTCGGACTGGCTGCAATAGAAATGTCCGGCACCGAAGGTGATAACGGTGTCAAGGAGCGGCTTGATGCCTTCGGTAACGAAGGCCTGAAGAACGTGGGCCTCGATGGGAAGCCGCAAGCCGGCCATCTCGGCGACGCGGGAAGAACTGCCGGCGACGGACATCGCCACCTTCTTGGCGCCGATGAACCCCTTTTCGGTTTCGACGCCAATGACCCGGCCGTCCTCAATGCGGAACCCGGTGACGGCGCAATTCTGGATGATGTCGACGCCGCGACTATCGGCGGCCCGGGCATAGCCCCAGGCGACCGCGTCGTGGCGCACGGTGCCGCCGCGCGGCTGAATCAGTCCACCGCGTATCGGAAAGCGGGCGTTGTCGAAATCAACGAAGCGCACGAGCTTCTTGACCGCTTCACGATCCAAGAGTTCGGCGTCGATGCCGTGCAGGCGCATGGCGTTGCCGCGCCGCACGAAGGCGTCGCGCTGAGCATCGGAGTGGAAGACGTTGAGCACGCCGCGCTGGCTGACCATGGCGTTGTAGTTGATGTCCTGCTCCAACCCCTCCCACAGCTTCATCGACCATTCGTAGAATGGCGCGTTGCCGGGCAACATGTAGTTGGAGCGGATGATGGTGGTGTTGCGCCCGACATTGCCGGAGCCGAGATAGGATTTCTCCAGAACGGCGACATTGGTGATGCCGTGCTGCTTGGCGAGATAATGGGCGGTGGCGAGGCCGTGGCCGCCGCCGCCGATAATGATCACATCGTATTGGGGCTTGGGCTCAGGCTCACGCCACACCGGTTTCCAGTTCCGGTTACCGGTCAGGGCGTTCGTGAGGAGGCTGCCGAGCGAGTAGCGCATGGCACATGCTTGCGCCGTTTTCTAAGGGACTGTTGACATTTCGCGCCGCTTACTTGACGTTTTGCGCCATGACGGCATACCCCAAGAGAGATACCATAACGGTGGGCTTTTTGCTGGTGCCGGGCTTCGCCTTGATGTCCTACGCGGCGGCCATGGAGCCGTTGCGGGCCGCCAATCTGCTGTCCGGTAAGCCGCTTTACCGCTGGTGGCATGCGGCGCCGAGGCACGAGCCGGTCACCGCATCGAACGGTGTCGCCATCATTCCCGACTGCGGTACCAGCACGGATCGCAAAGCCGACATGGTGTTCGTCTGCGCCGGCGGAAACCCGGCGACCTTCGTCGACAAGCCGACTTTCGCCTGGCTGCGGCGGCTGGCGCGGAAAGGCGCCACGCTCGGCGGAATCTCGGGCGGCCCTTACATCCTGGCGCGTGCCGGGCTTCTCGACGAGCGGCGCGCGACGCTCCACTGGGAGCATCTGCCGGCGTTCCGCGAAGCGTTTCCGGATGTCAGCGTGGTGCCGTCGCTGTTCGAGATCGACGGCAACCGCATCACCTGTTCGGGGGGCATCTCGGCGCTCGACATGATGGTGGCGCTCATCGAGCGCGACCACGGCCGGCAGTTGGCGGCGGCCGTCGGCGACTGGTTCCTGCATACCCATGTCCGCGAGGGCTACGGGCCGCAGCGCATGGATCTGCGCTACCGGCTCGGCATCGCCGACGAGAAGCTGCTCGGCGTACTCGGCGCCATGGAGATGAGTCTGGAGACGCCGTTGCCCCGCGCGGCACTGGCACGCCAAGCAGGTATCTCGCTGCGTCAGCTCGAGCGGCTGTTCAACGCGCATGTGGGCCATGGCATCCACCAGCATTACCGTTGGCTGCGGCTCGAGCGCGCCCGTCAGCTCCTGCGCGAGACCGCGCTGCCGGTCCTGGACGTGGCCCTGGCCACAGGTTTTGCCTCGTCGAGCCAGTTCGCGCGGGCTTATTCACGGGCCTTCGGCGAGCCCCCGAGCCGCACCCGTGCAAACGCCTAAACGGTGGCCCGCGAAATTTTTGGTGCTAGGTTTGTTGTAACCGGGCGAAATGCTCGCATTGGGGAGGCCTGATGGCGACGACGAGACTGACGTCCAAACAACTTCGCGAACGCGCTCAGGCGCGGCAGCGTTCTCGGCCGGGCAAGCCGACCAAACCCGCTAAGGACAGCCGGAGGGCCAAGGACGACGCCACCTACGCCACCGGCTCCAACGCCCCCACGATAGGCGAACTCAACCTCGAAGTGTCGATCGGGCGGCGGGTTCGGCATCTTCGTCAGCGCTTGCAGCTGACCGCGACCGAACTGGCGGCGGAAGCGGGATTGTCGCCCGGCATGTTGTCGAAGATCGAAAACGGGGGCACCTCGCCGTCGCTGTCCACCCTCAGAGCGCTTGCTCGGGCGCTCAACGTGCCGATGACGAGCTTCTTCGCCGATTTCGAGGAGCGGCGCGATTGCTCCTATGTCCATGCCGGGCAAGGCGTGATGATTGAGAGGCGGGGCACCAAGGCCGGCCACCGCTACGAGCTGCTGGGCCACTCACTGTCCGGGGACATCGTCGTCGAGCCCTATCTCATCACGCTGAGCGCGGACGCCAACCCCTACACCCAGTTCCAGCATGACGGTATGGAGTTCATCTACATGCTATCCGGCAAGGTCATCTATCGGCACGCCGACAAGCTCTATCTCATGGCTCCGGGCGATGCGTTGTTCTTCGACGCGGGCGCGCCACACGGGCCCGAGGAGCTGATCGACCCGCCCATGACCTATCTCTCCATCATTGTTTACCCCCGCCCCTAGGCTCCCTCGAACGCGCCTCTGGACTTTCCCTCAAGGAAACTTTATTTCATGTGGGTTGACGACACCCATAGCGCCGTAGCATGGTGAACGGCGCTTAACTCGGAGCTTTTCAGCCATGTGCGGCATTGTCGGACTGTTTCTCAAAGACCCTGCGCTCGAGCCCGAGCTTGGCCGGCTGACCGCCGCCATGCTTGCGACCATGTCGGATCGTGGACCGGATAGCGCCGGTTTCGCCGTCTATGGCGCCGGCGAGGCCGGCCAGACCAAGGTGACCGTCCGAGGGGTTTCGCCCCTCAGCATCGAGGAACGGGCTGCCGAAATCGAGGCGGCGTTTCCGGGTGCGCAAACCGCCCTGCACGACACTCATGCCGTCATCTCGGTGCCCAAACAAGAGGTTGAGGCGCTGGTCAAATGGCTCGAGCGCGAGGCGCCGGAGACGGAGATCGTGGGCCGCGGCGCGCGCATGGAGATCTTCAAGGAGGTCGGCTTGCCGGCGCAGGTGGCGGAGCGGTTCGGGCTCGCCTCCATGCGCGGCACCCACGCCATCGGCCACACGCGCATGGCGACGGAATCGGCAGTGACCACCGATGGCGCCCATCCCTATTCCACCGGCAAAGACCAATGCCTGGTGCATAACGGCTCGCTCTCCAACCACAACAATCTTCGCCGCGCTCTGAAGCGCGAAGGCCTCAAATTCGAGACCGAGAACGACACGGAGGTCGCCGCTGGTTATCTCACCTGGCGCATGCGCGAAGGGCTGTCGCTTGGCGATGCGCTGAAGGTGAGCCTTGACGATCTCGACGGCTTCTACACCTTCGTGGTTGGCACCGAGAACGGCTTCGGGGTATTGCGCGACGGCATTGCCTGCAAGCCGGCGATCATGGCCGAGACCGACCAATATGTGGCGTTCGGCTCCGAATACCGGGCGCTCGCCGACTTGCCGGGAATCGAACACGCCCGCGTGTGGGAGCCCGAGCCCGCCACAGTCTATTTCTGGGAACGCTAAATATGCCGGATATCGACCTCAGCGTCACACCGCTCAGGGAACTCAACAGGACCCTGCACAATCTGACGCCGGAGACCAATGAGCGCCACTGGGTCATCGAGCATCCAGCTGGGCGTCACGCCATCGCCGCCGGCCTGCAGGTGCCGATCACCGTCGAGATCAACGGGCCCGTCGGCTATTACTGCGCCGGGATGAACAAGCTCGCCACCGTGCTGGTCCATGGCAGCGCCGGGGTTGGCGTCGCCGAGAACATGATGAGCGGCTTCGTCCATGTGTCCGGCAATGCCAGCCAAGCTGCCGGCGCCACGGGGCGCGGCGGGCTGTTGCGCATTGACGGCAACGCCTCGTCACGCTGCGGCATCTCCATGAAGGGTATCGACATCGTGGTGCAGGGCTCGGTCGGTCATATGAGCGCGTTCATGGCGCAGACCGGCAATCTCGTGGTGTTCGGCGATGCCGGCGACGCGCTGGGCGATTCCATCTACGAGGCGCGGCTATTCGTGCGCGGCACGGTCAAGAGTCTCGGTGCGGACTGCATCGAGAAGGAGATGCGCGATGAGCATAAGGTCACCGTGCATGACATGCTGAAAAAGGCCGGCTTCGACGGCGAGGTCGACCCGAGCGAATTCAAGCGTTACGGCTCAGCGCGGACGCTTTACAATTTCAACGTCGATCACGCGGGAGAGTATTGATGGACGCGACGCCCAGAACCACGCCGCGCAAGTCCGCCACGTTCGACGATTACAGCCTGTCGGAGATCCGGCGCGCGGCGGCGAGTGGCATTTACGACATCCGCGGCGGCGGCGCCAAGCGGAAGGTACCGCATTTCGACGATCTGCTGTTTCTCGGCGCCTCCATGAGCCGTTATCCGCTCGAAGGTTATCGTGAAAAATGCGCCACCGATGTGTGGCTTGGCACGCGCTTCGCCGAGAAGCCGATCCATTTGAAGATTCCCATCACCATCGCTGGGATGAGCTTCGGCTCGCTGTCCGCTCAGGCCAAAGAATCTCTGGGCCGCGGCGCCAGCCAGGTCGGCACCTCGACCACCACCGGCGACGGCGGCATGACCGAGGAAGAGCGCCAGAACTCAACGATTCTCGTCTATCAGCTCCTGCCGTCGCGCTACGGCATGAACCCGGATGATCTGCGCCGCGCCGACGCCATCGAAATCGTCATCGGCCAGGGCGCCAAGCCCGGCGGTGGCGGCATGCTGTTGGGTCAGAAAATTTCCGACCGGGTGGCCGAGATGCGCACCCTGCCCAAGGGCATCGACCAGCGTTCGGCCTGCCGCCATCCGGACTGGACGGGCCCGGACGATCTGGAGATCAAAATCCAGGAGCTGCGCGAGATCACCGACTGGCAGACGCCCATTTATATCAAGGTCGGCGCCTCGCGGCCTTATTATGACACGGCGTTGGCCATCAAAGCCGGCGCCGACGTGGTGGTGCTCGACGGCATGCAAGGCGGCACGGCCGCCACCCAAGAAGTGTTCATCGAACATGTGGGCCTGCCGATCCTGGGCGCCATCCGCCCGGCGGTGCAGGCGCTTCAGGATCTCGACATGCATCGAAAGGTGCAGCTCATCGTGTCAGGCGGTATTCGCAACGGCGCCGATGTGGCCAAGGCCCTGGCGCTCGGCGCCGACGCAGCGTCGATCGGCACTGCGGCGCTCGTCGCCATTGGCGACAACGACCCGGCGCTCGAAGAGGAATATCAGAAGCTGGGCACCACCGCTGGCGCTTACGACGACTGGCATGAGGGGCAAGACCCGGCCGGCATCAACACCCAGGACCCGGCGCTTTCGGCGCGGCTCGATCCGCTGCTGGGCGGCCGGAGGCTGGCCAACTATCTGTCCGTCATGACGCTCGAGGCGCAGACCATCGCGCGCGCCTGCGGCAAGAGTCATGTGCATAATCTGGAGCCGGAGGATCTCGTGGCGCTGACGGTCGAGGCCGCGGCGATGGCCAAGGTGCCGCTGGCCGGCACCGACTGGGTTCCGGGAGCGAAGTCGCACGAATAGGGCGCGGCGAGAAGCCCGCCCTCAAATGTAAACCAAGGGGAGTAGCATGGCGATTGATCTGGCAATCGAGGCCCGCGAGCGCGGGATCAAATATTTCCTGATTTCCTTTGTCGATCTCTTCGGCACCCTCAGGGCCAAGCTCGCGCCGGCAAGCGCAATCACCGGCATGGCGAAGGACGGGGCTGGTTTCGCCGGCTTTGCCAGCTGGCTCGACATGACGCCGGCGTATCCCGACATCCTGGCCATCCCCGATCCCAATAGCCTCATCCAGCTCCCGTGGAAGCCGGAAGTCGGCTGGCTCGCCGCCGACCTTCACATGCACGGCAAGGAAGTGGACCAGGCGCCGCGCAACATTCTCAGGAAGATGCTCAGAAAGGCCGCTGACGCCGGTTATTCGGTGAAGACCGGGGTCGAGTGCGAATACTTCCTGGTGAGCGCCGATGGCAAGGAACTCAGCGACAAGTCGGATACTCAGTCCAAGCCCTGCTACGACCAGTCGGCGCTGATGCGGCGCTACGACGTGATCAGCGAGGTCTGCGACTCTATGCTCGAGCTTGGCTGGGGGCCGTATCAGAACGATCATGAGGACGCCAACGGTCAGTTCGAGATGAACTGGGATTTCGACGACGCTCTCAAGACGGCCGACCGCATGGCCTTCTTCAAATATATGATGAAGGCGATCGCGGAGAAGCACGGGCTACGCGCCACCTTCATGCCGAAGCCGTTCGCGCATCTCACCGGCAATGGCTGCCATGTGCATGTCTCCTTGTGGAAGGGCGACAAGAACGCATTCGATGACAAGAACGACGCGCTCGGCCTGTCGGGCGAGGCCTACAATTTCATTGGCGGCCTGATCAACGCTGCGGACGAGATGTGCTCGATTACCAATCCGACGGTGAACTCCTATAAGCGTATCAACGCACCGGTGACGACATCGGGCGCCACTTGGTCACCCAACACCGTGACCTTTGCCGGCAACAACCGCACCCACATGATCCGCGTGCCGGGCGGCGGCCGGTTCGAGTTCCGTCTCCCCGACGGCGCCGTCAATCCGTATCTCTTGCCCGCCGCGGTCCTGGCCGCCGGGCTCGACGGCATCGCCAAGGGCACCGACCCGGGCAAGCCGCTCGACATCGATATGTATGCCGAAGGGCACAAGGCCCCGGCCGACGTAAAGAAGCTGCCGCTCAACCTGCTCGATGCGCTGCGTCTGACGGATAAGTCGGAGGTTTTGCGGCGGGAACTCGGCGATGAGTTCGTGGACTCCTACGTCAAGCTCAAGACCAAAGACTGGAACGAATGTCAGCGGCAGCTGACGCCTTGGGAGCGGGCTACCACACTCGACTGCTAATGGCGGGCGCGGGCCGCGCTGCAACTTCTCCATTCGTGGTCAGCAACGAAGTGACAACGCGCACCTGCGCTCGGCTGCTCGATCCAGACTCAGGCAACCTCGGCCGGGTCGCCGAGGTTGACGGCACCGTGGTGGGCTTCACCATCTCGGCGCTGCTCCCAGGCTTCTGGACACGCCTCAGCCCATCTGGGAGATCTGATTGTCGATCCGCAAGCTCGGGGCACGGCTTGGGCCGCGCGCTGATCGTTGATCTGATGCCCCTCGGCCGCCACCGGGGCTGGGCCCGGGTCTATTGGCATACGCACCAAGCGAACGGCACGGCGGCTCTACGACAGTTGCGTCTAGGCGGAGAGTTTGTCCGTTACCGGCTGTTACTCAGCCCTGAAATGCAAAGAGGCGCCGGCTCGTTTGAGCCGACGCCCCTCTGGAGGGTCAGACCGTCCGCTAGGTCAGACCGGATGCTCGTCGAGAGCTTTCTTGATCGATTCCTTGCTGCCGTATTTCTTGATGTCCTCGGCAAACTCGGCCTTCTCCTCGCGGAGTTGTACGATGTGCCAGAGGATCCAAGCGGCCACGGCGACAATCACCATAATCAGCTCATAACCCTGCCAGGGGTAAACCGCCCCGGTATTGGCAAGGTCGACTGCCCAAGTGCTACCCATTTCGGTTCTCCTTTGTCTCGGTTATGGCGCGGATCAGATGAGAGCCTTCTCGGCCCGCCGGACCTCTTCACGTGCTTCCTCTTCCTCATGGAGCGTCCTGAAGTCGAGACCCATGAGTTCGACCTCGCGCGGTATCCGCAAGAGGCCGCCAGCATCCAAGAGCTTGGAAACGATCCAGGCCGGAATGAAGCCGAGGACGAAGAACATGATGACGGCACCGATGGTGTTGCCCCACGGACTAACCGTGGCGTAGCCCTCAAAGGGCGACGACGGATACCCCCACAGGACGAAGCCGGCGAGGACCAAGCCGATGAAGCCGGCATAACCGTGAACCGCCACGGCGCCCACCGCGTCATCGATCTTGAACTTGCGCTCAACCCAGTAATGCAGCTTGTAGGCAATCCAGATGCCGATACCGCCGATGAAGAAGGCCTGGATCGGGTGGTAGAGGTCGTTGCCGGCCGAAGCGGTGATAACGCCGGCGAGACCGCCCGAATAGGTCCAGAACGCATCGCCCTTTGAGATGATGTAAGCAACCATCAGGCCGCCCGACAGGGACATCAAGAAGTTGACGGTGATAGCGCCCAGCGTGGTCGGCGTCAGGTAGATGGTGGTTGCCGTCCACGTCTCGCCGGTGATCTGGCCACCGATCGCCTCCGGAGAGATGATCGGCACGTTACACGCGGCGTAGAAGCCCCAGAAGCCGGTGTAGATCAAGAACAGACCGATCGTCACCAGCCAGGGATTGTGCGGAACGAACGCGCGAGGCGTACCGTCAGCCATGAAGCGCCCGAGCCGCGGCCCAAGCACGACGAGCACGCCAAGCGCCGTACCGCCGGAGATGGCATGGATGACGCCAGAGGCATAGGCATCGTGATAGCCGAGCAGCTTCACCATCCAGCCTTCCGGATGCCAGCCCCAAGCCGCATCGATAATCCAGGTCACCGATCCGAGCATCACGGCGATGATCCAGAACGCGCCCGAGCGAATGCGCTCGATTACCGCGCCCGAGACGATCGACGCCGCCGTCCACGAGAACAGCAGGAAGGCTGCCCAGAAGACGCCGGTGATACGATCACCGAGATTGGTGGCCATGGTTTCCGAAACGGGCGAGTTCGGCGCCGCGGCTTCGCTCAGCAGTGGCCCGGTGATCCCCGGCCCGTTGGGAAATGCCCAATAGATCCACCAGCCGAAGAAGAAGAAGGTGATGGTGACCAACGGGATCAGCATGGTGTTCTTCATCAGCGTGTGCATGTGGTTACGCTTCCGGCTGACGCCGACCTCGTACATGCAGAACCCAACATGGATCAGAAACATGAAGACGACGGTCACCCAGTAGTAGAACTCGGTGAAGACGGTCGTCAGAGCGTCTAAGTTATTGCCCATTGGTGTAACCCCCCTAGGTTTTCATGACCGGCCGGACGCTTAGTTTCGCGACTTTCGTCCCGCGGACTCGATGGATTGATTCAGCTACGTCGTTGTCGTCCTCTCCTGCATACCGCGAAGGCTTGAAGGCCCTCCCGGTCCTGGCCTACGGCGTCCGGCCAAGTTCACCCCATCGTAGCGCAATGCTACGGCGGTGCCCCCCGTCCCGTCAACCAAGATGAAATATGTTTTCCTACGAGGAAATATCTGCTCTTAGTGGCCCGCACAACGCGCAAGGCCCAGTCTACAGACGAAATTTGACGAGAGGACCCCTGACGGGGCAGTGAGAAACGGTGGGCAAATCGAACCGCAAACGTCTCCGGGACACATTTCTCACCTGGCAGTGCCAAGTGCGGCAGGTGGCCATGCGCGAGGACGGCGGCCGCCCCTCCCCCGGCATGCAGGCGCGCGTCTTGGACGACACGGGAGCCGAACTGGCGCCGGCGCTGACCATGCTGCTGGTGCCGAAGAAGCCGGAAGAGAGCACCGCCTTCTTCCGCTTTCAGGTGCTGAAATATGCCGACCCGCGGGAAACCTACCAGAAGGCGCTGGCCTATTTGCAGGCCGACTATTTTCAGAACGCTAAGGCGTTCCGTGGCCGCTTGCTGGCGACGTTGCCGGAGGATGCGCCGCTCGCCGATATACTTCTTTCCGCCAAAAGCTGCGTGCTCGACTTCGCGCAAGGCCGCTATGCCTTCCGCCTGCCCTGCAAGGTCAAGATGCTCAAGATGGCCGAGGCCGACCGCGACGCCGCGGTCTGGCACAACCGGGTCTTCAATCCCGCCCTGCCCGATACGGTGCAGGTCCTGGTTTTCAAGCCGGATTGGAACGCGGCCAAGACCAAAAGCTGATACCGGCAGTCTTGTCTCGTAACGGGCGCGTTGACCGGCCATTCCTAGAACTTTCGGTAAGCCTTATTGAGTTCGTGAAGCGGGTGGTTTGGCGAGGTTTGGAAGCGGACGATCATCTCGCGCGCCAGCATGTCGCGATCTTGTTGGTTGCCGGGCAGCTTCATCGATTTGGGGATGCGGACCCAGCCGTTGATGTTGCGGTCGAAGATGGCGGGCTCGCCCGCCTCGTAGCCCATATGCACGTCCTCGAGCCAGTTGAGGTCGTCCCAGCCCATGAACTCCAGATAGTCCTTGAGGAAGGGCGTCAGCTTGTCGTAGTCGGGCAGCAGATTGACGTCGTAGCGGTAGCCGATGTGCTGGCCGATCACCTTCTCGCGGTCGGTGTCGAGGCCGGCGGCATCCTTCAGATATTTGTCGACGTCCTCGGGCTTCGCACCCTTGTCTGCGCCTTTGCCGTTCTTCAAATTCTTAGCCATCGGTCTTGCTCCCCTCAACCCAGCTTGTGATAGTTCGGGACACCGACCGTGAGGTCGGTCCCGGCCAGCGGCACCTGCGCCATGGCCGAGGCTTCCATGGTCAGCGCGGCAAGATCTTCCGGCTCGAGACTATGGACATTGGTCTTGCCGCAGGCGCGCGCCAGCATCTGCGCTTCCAAGGTCAATGTGTGCAGGAAGTTGTAGACGCGCTCGGCCGCCTCGTCCGGGTCGAGCCGCTTCCTGAGCTCGGGGTCCTGCGTCGCCACGCCGACCGGACAGCGCCCGGTATGGCAGTGGTAGCAATGGCCCGCCGGCACGCCGATCTCCGCCTCGAAGTCGGACTCCGGGATCTCCTTGTTGCAGTTGAGCGCCATCATCACCGAGTGGCCGATGGCGATGGCGTCGGCGCCGAGCGCCAGGGCCTTGGCCACGTCGCCGCCGTTCCTGATGCCGCCGGCATAGACGAGGCTGATCTGGCCGCGCAGGCCGAGCTCGTCGATGGCGCGGCGGGCCTGGCGAATGGCGGCGATGCCGGGCACGCCGGTATCTTCGGTGGCGATATGGGGACCGGCGCCGGTGCCGCCTTCCATGCCGTCGATATAGATGGAATCAGGCCCGCATTTCGCGGCCATGCGCACGTCGTCATAGACGCGCGCGGCGCCCAATTTCAGCTGGATGGGGATCTCCCAATTGGTCGCCTCGCGGATCTCCTCGATCTTCAGCGCCAGATCGTCGGGGCCGAGCCAGTCGGGATGGCGCGCCGGCGAGCGCTGGTCGATGCCGGCCGGGAGCGAACGCATCTCGGCCACCTGGTCGGTCACCTTCTGGCCCATCAGATGGCCGCCCAAGCCCACCTTGCAACCTTGGCCGATGAAGAACTCGCAGGCATCCGCCAACCGCAAATGATGCGGATTGAAGCCGTAGCGCGACTGGATGCACTGATAGAGCCATTTCGAGGAATAGCGCCGCTCGTCGGGGATCATGCCGCCCTCGCCCGAGCAGGTGGCCGAGCCCGCCATGGTGGCGCCGCGGGCCAGCGCGATCTTCGCCTCGAAGGACAGCGCGCCGAAGCTCATGCCGGTCACATAAACCGGAATGTCCAGCTCCATGGGGCGCTTGGCCTTCGGCCCGATCACCGTCTTGGTGTCGCATTTCTCGCGATAGCCCTCGATGACGAACCGCGTCAGCGTGCCGGGCAGGAAGGTGAGGTCGTCCCAATGGGGGATCTTCTTGAACAGCGAGAAGCCGCGCATGCGGTAGCGGCCAAGCTCCGACTTCACGTGAATGTCGTTCATCACATTCGGCGTGAAGATCTGACTCTGGCCGAGGATAAAGCGGCTCGCTTCCGCCGGCTCCGTCGCGCCGTTTCCGTTTCGCTTCTTGGTCTTTGCCATTTACCCAGCCCCTTCGTCGGCGCCTACAGCACCATCTTCTTCTCGCTCGGCTCCAGATTGTCGTAGTTCCACAGCTGCTTGCCGCTGCCAATCTTGCGGAAAGACTCGATGCCGCCCTTGGGCGCGACGCCGTATAGGCCAAGCTTCTTCTCGAGCCAGGCGCGGTCGAGATCGGTCATCTCGTTCCACACAGCGTCGACGCCGAGGCTCTGCGGCTCGCCGGCGATATAAATGACGCCGTCATACATGGAGTCGCCCAGATTCTTGCCGGCGTTGCCGCAGATCACCATGCGCCCGCGCTGCATCATGAAGCCGGTGAAGGCCCCGGTGTTGCCGCCGACGATGATGTTGCCGCCCTTCATGTCAATGCCGGTGCGCGAGCCGACATCGCCTTTGCATACGAGATCGCCGCCTCTAATGGCCGCGCCGAACTGCGAGCCGGCATTCTTCTCGATGAGCACCGTGCCGCTCATCATGTTCTCGGCGCAGGACCAGCCGACGCGGCCGGAGATGCGCACATTCGGACCGTCAATGAGGCCAAGGCCAAAATAGCCGAGCGAACCTTCGACGATGAGATTGAGCCGGTTGAGAATGCCAACCGCAAGCGAGTGCTTGGCGCCGGGATTCTTCAGCACGATGGTGCCGTAACCCTCGCCCATCAGCTCGCGAATGCGCAAGTTGACCGCCTTGGCGTCCATGTCGGCCGCGTCAACCTCGCCGCGCTTGTTTAAGTCAACCTCGAAGCTGTCGGGCAACGAGAAGCCGTGATGCTCTTCGCCGAGATCGATATCGAAGAACTTCTGGATCGAGCGGCCGGAGAGCTTCTCGGTGTGCATGCCCATCTCATGGGACAGGCGTTCCTGCTCGGTCGGCGCCGACCGGGTTAGCGCTGCCATACGCGCACCTCCTCATCGTAAGGGTCAGACGTGTCAATCTCGCGGGGAACGATGGCGCGGATGGCCACCTCCTCGGAGGCGAGCGCGACGAGAGCGTCGCTTTCGTAGAGAACCATGGGCTTCGCCGCCATGGTGTCCTTGGCGAGACCAAGCTCGCTGTCGGTGGCGACGAGATAGGTGAACACGCCGTCGATCTCCTTGATCGAGGCCTTGAGCGAGTCGTGCAAGCTCGCGCCCTGCTCGAGATTGTTGGCCGTGTACACGGCGAGCAGCTCGGAATCGCAATTCGACATGAAGCGGTGGCCGAGACGCTCCATCTCGCGGCGCATGATCCAGTAATTGGTGATCTGGCCGTTATGCACCACGGAGATGTCGTTATAGGGATAGGCCCAATAAGGATGGGCGGAGCGGATATCCACGTCGGACTCCGTCGCCATGCGCGTGTGGCCGATGGCGTGGGTGCCGCGGAAGCTCCCCAGACCATATTGTCCGGACACCTGGGTGGCGTCGCCGAGATCCTTGATCAGCTCGAGAGCGCTGCCGAAGGACAGAACCTCGGCGCCCTCGATCTGCTCGATATCGGTGGCCAGCCGCTTGGTGTCGCCGGCATAGCGCAAGCGATAGCGGAACGCGTAAGGCCGCGGCTCGGCCACGTCGATGGTCTCGGCGCCAAGCTCGGCCAGACGGCTGTCGACCAGACCCTGACGCTCCCTGATCTTGTCGTGGATCTTGTAGTCGGTCTCAAGATCCTCGGCCTCGGCCAGCTTGAGGCGCATGACATATTCGTCAGGCGTGGTCACGCCGTAGACGGCAAACCCCGTGGAATCGGGGCCGCGATGCTTCAAGCTCTGGAGCATCGACGTCATCTCCTGGCCGACGCCGGTGGCGCCGCCGCGATGGATCACTCCGGCAATCCCGCACATGTCTCAATCTCCGTGGTTCAATTCGCCCGCATGGAGCCTACGGCAGGCAGTCAAGATAGGTGTCCACATCCCATTCGGTGACGGTGTGGTTGAAGCGCTCCCACTCGTCCTGTTTGTATTGGTGGTAGAGCCGATACATCTCGCCCGGCATGCCGCGCTGCACGACCTCGTCGTCGGCCAAAGCCTCGAGCGCCTCGCCCAGCGTCATCGGCAGCTTCTTGACCTGCTTGCCCGCCTGGATCGCCTCGTAAATGTTGCGCTCCTCTGGCGCCCCCGGATCGAGATTGTTGTCGATGCCGTCGTCGGCCGCCGCCAGGATCGTCGAGCCCATCAGATAGGGATTCACCATCGAATCCACCGAGCGGTACTCGAACCGGCCAGGTGCGGAGACGCGCAAGCCCGTGGTGCGGTTCTGGAAGCCCCAGTCGGCGAACACCGGCGCCCAGAAGCCCGTGTCCCACAGCCGGCGATAGGAGTTCACCGTCGAGGAGCCCACCGCGGTCAGCGCGCGCAAATGGTGCACAATGCCGCCGATCGCCGCCAGTCCCGCCTTGCCCGGCATCTGCACGTCGTCGCCGTCAGGCATGAAAGTGTTGTCGCCGCCGGAGACATACATGTAGTTGTGGGCCAGGCCCGGCAAATTATCGACGTCGTTGCCGGTCGGACGAAGCTTGTCCTCGCCGCCGCGCCACAGAGACATATTGTGGTGGCAGCCATTCGCCGACACGCCCATGAAGGGCTTCGACATGAAGCAGGCGATGATGCCGAACTCGCGCGCCACTTGCGCGCAGATCTGACGGTAGGTCGTCAGCCGGTCGGCATTGCGCAACACGTCGTCATACATCCAGTTCAGCTCGAGCTGACCGGGCGCATCCTCGTGGTCGCCCTGGATCATGTCGAGGCCCATCTTGCGGGCGTACTCCATCACCTTCATGTAGACCGGGCGCAGGCTCTCGAACTGGTCGATGTGGTAGCAATAGGGATTGGAGTAGCCGCCGTTCGGCTTGCCGTTCTCGTCCTTCTTCAGCCACATCATCTCCGGCTCGGTGCCGACACGCAGCTGCAGGCCGTCATGCTTGTCCTGGAATGCCTGATGCAGGCGGCGGAGATTGCCGCGGCAATCCGCGGTGAGGAACCCGCCCGGGTCCTTCTTTTCCTCGCGGTTGCGGAACAGCGTGCAGTACATGCGCGCCACCCGCTTGTCCCAGGGCAGCTGCATGAAGGTCTCGGGATCGGGAATGCCGATGAGCTCGGCCGCCTCCGGGCCGTAGCCGAGATACTCGCCATGGCGGTCGAGGAACAGATTGACCGTGGCGCCGTAGACGAGCTGGAAGCCCTTCTGGGCGACGCTCTCCCAATGATCGGCCGGGATGCCCTTGCCCATGATGCGGCCCGTGATCGACACGAACTGCAGGTAAAGATACTCGATGCCGAGCTCGTCGATCTTGCGGCGAACTTCCTTGACGCGCTCTTGGCGCTCCGGATCGTCTACATAGCGTTCGATATCCATCGACTGTCCCCTTTAACTCAGCTCCATGGAAACGGACTGTGAGAGACCGGGTGCAACTCACCCTTGGCAAAGCGCCCGAAGCGGAACGGCTCCAGAAGCGCGCTCTTCTCTCCCATCAATTCTTGGGCCACGAGCTTGCCCACGCCGATCATCTTATAGCCGTGATTGGAATCGGCGATGACATAGACGTTCTCGCGGAACCTATCGAAGACCGGGAAGTTGTCCGGCGTGAAGCAGCCAAGGCCACCCGACTTCTCTTTATGCTTGTAGTGCTTGATCTGGCCCTCGAAGCGCTTCTGGCAATGGGCCAGCATCGAACACCACATATGGATGAAGTCGTCGCCGACGATGAAGTCGGGCGAGTCCGGACCGTAAGGATCGATCGCCACGCTGTCGGCGTCCTGCTCAACCTTATACGGCGAGGCGCCGCCTTGGATGCCGCCAAAATTGAAGTCCGGCTTGTAATAGAGACCCCACAGCTTATCGGTGATCAGCGAACCGTCGACGTCGGAGTAAAGCGGCGCGTCGGTGTCCACATGGATGACCGGCGGCATGCGGCCGTCATTGGTCTTGTGCATCTCGGGGTCCACCCCGAGCGTGCCTTCCTCGAGGCACCAGAACTTCCACATCGGCACATTCTCATGCACCTGCCCGGTCAGATCCTTCAGCGTGATGGTCTTCGGCAGCTCGAGCATGTCCCAGACCTTGTTGACCCAGGGACCCACGCCGACCACCACCGTCTCGCAGGCGATCACGCCCTTGTCGGTCTCGATGCCCGTGACGGCGCCGGAGTTCGAGCCATATTCGAAGCCCTTCACCTCAACGCCACTCAGAATGCGCACGCCCTCGGCTTCCGCCTTGCCGGCCAAGCCATAGAGTGAAGCGGTGTTGTTGGCGTAGCCGCCGCGCTTCTCGTGCAGCACCGAGGTGATGTTCTTCGCCTGCCAGTCGTCGAACAGGCCCGTCATATATTTTTGGCAGTCACCGGCGCCCTCGATAAAGGCCGACTCGTAGCCCAGCGCCTTCTGCTGCTCGTAAATCGTGCCCACGTCGGCGTGCATCACCTCGGGGCTGATCTGCATGTAGCCGACCGGATGATAGCTGTAAGCCTTGGGATCGCTCTCCCAAACCTCGACGGACTGAACCATCAGCTCGCGCATCGCCGGCTGGAAATAATTGTTGCGCACCACACCGCAAGCAATGCCGGAGGCGCCGCCGCCGATCCCCATCTTGTCGAACACCAAAATGTCCGCGCCCGAACCGCGGCCGCTCGCCTTCAAGGCCTTGGCGAGATGATACGCCGTGCTTAGACCGTGAATGCCGGCACCAATAATCGCGTATTTGACGTGGGTGGGGAGGGTCATGAGAGGGCCATACCAATCGACCAATTGGTCCGCAATTGGTCCTGGCCAGCGGGCCGAATTGAACGCAAAAACAGCGTTAACAGCGACATAACAATGCCCAGCGCTATGTTAAACTCACTGTGCTTATTACCGCACGGTCTCGAACCATTGTAAACCAATTTTTCGTTTACGAGCCCAAAGAGGGCCGATACAGTGCCGGTAGAGAGCCGCTAGAGGAGATTCCGCGGTGACGAATGAGTCTTTCAGGCAGGCCGAAGCGGCCTTCGCGCGGCTGGCAAAACCGGTCTCCGGTGTCGGCGCCATCTCGGCCTATCTGCAACGCGCCATCGAGACCGGCGCCTACAGCGAGGGCGACCGGCTGCCGCCGGAGCGGCAACTTGCCGAGACCTTCAAGGCGGCGCGCTCAACGGTGCGACGCGCGCTCGACAAGCTGGAGAAGGATGGGCTGGTGTCGCGTCGGCTCGGCAGCGGCACGTTCGTCGGCGCGTCCATCGCCGGCGGCCGGCGTCCCGCCGACCTCGTCGACGAGTTGAGCCCGCTGCAACTCATCGAGGCGCGTATGGCAATCGAGCCGTTCACCGCGCGGCTCGCCGTGCTGCACGCCACGCGGCGCACGCTCGACGAGATGGAGTCGGTGCTGGCGCATTCGGAAGCGTCGATGGACGATAAGGACGCGTTCTCCAAGTGGGACGGCGAGTTTCATCTGCTCATCGCGCAAGCCTCGGCCAATCCGCTGCTGCTCGGCGTCTATCGCCAGATCAATCATGTGCGGCTGCACGCGCAGTGGGACGCAATGAAGGAGAAGATCCTGACACGCGACGTCATCGCCACCTATAGCCGGCAGCATCGCGCCATCCTCCGCGCGATCCATGTTCGCGACGCGCAGTTGGCGCAAACGCTCATGGGTGAGCATCTGGAGACGGCGCGCGAGGATCTCGTCAAAGCGGCGAGCCCGTAAAGCACCCGCCGCAACATCACAGCGCGACGATTTGTTTTCGGGAAAAGATATTTCTCAGGGCGTAACGCCGTGGGCTAGCATCGTCGGGACGGGGCAATACCAGCAACCGAGGGTGCGCCAGCGATGCTCAAGCCGACCAAAGACCTCCACTCCCTTCGCGAGCAACTCGACACCGCCGGCGTCGAGTTCCTGATGGCGAGCTTCGCCGACATGCACGGCGTGTCGAAAACCAAGATGGTGCCGCTTTCCCATCTCGAAGACATGATGGCCGGCTCGGAACTCTATACGGGCGCAGCACTCGACGGCGTGCCGCAAGATGTGAGCGACGAGGAGGTCTCGGCGCATCCCGACCCCGCATCCTGCATCGTGCTGCCGTGGCAACGCGACGTCGCCTGGTTCGCCAGCAATCATTGGTGCGAGGGCCAGCCGTTCGAGGCGTGCAGCCGGAACATCTTGGCCCGGGCTACAAGTGCGGCCGCCGATCTCGGCTTCATCATGAATCTCGGGCTCGAAGCGGAGTTCTATGTGCTGAAGGACAGCGGCGCGGGCGCCATCCCGGTGTCGGAGCGCGATACGCTGGATAAGCCTTGCTATGACGGTTACGGCGCGCTGGACAATCTGCCTTGGCTGTCGGAGCTGGTGGATGCCATGGAGACGCTCGGCTGGAACGTGTATTCCTTCGATCACGAGGACGGCATCGGCCAGTTCGAGATCGACTTCAACTATGCCGACGCGCTGACCATGGCGGACCGCTATGTCTTCTTCCGCTTCATGGCCAATTCCATTGCGCGCCAGCACGGCGCGTTCGCCACGTTCATGCCGAAGCCGCTCGGCGACCGGGCCGGCTCAGGCGCGCATTTCAATATCTCGCTGGCCGATCCTGCGAGCGGCGCCAATCTCTTCGCCGCCGCTGCGGACGCCTGCGGAAACAAGCTGTCGGAGCTCGGCTATTTCTTCCTCGGCGGCGTGCTGAAACATGTCGAGGCGATCTGCGCGGTGTGCTCGCCGATGGTGAACAGCTACAAGCGGCTCATCAAGCAAGGCTCGATGTCCGGCTTCACCTGGGCCCCGGTGTTTGCCTGCTACGGCAACAACAACCGCACCAACTCCTTGCGCATTCCGCTGGCCGGCGGGCGGGTCGAACTAAGGCCGGCGGACAGTGCCTGCAACCCCTATCTCGGGGCGGCGCTGACGCTTGCCGCAGGGCTCGAGGGCATCCGCGAGCGCATCGATCCCGGCGAGCCCTATCGCGAGAATATGTACCGCAAGTCCCCGGAAGAACTCGAGGCGCTCGGCGTCAAGCTTCTGCCGCGCACTCTGGAGGAGGCCGTCGACGCCTTCGAGGCCGATCCGCTGACCCGAGAGGTGTTCGGCGCCAGCATGCACAAGGCATGGATCGACTTTAAACGCGAGGAGTGGTCGAGCTATCATAACCACGTCTCCGACTGGGCGCAGGCGCGCTATCTGAAGTTCTTCTAGCCGCGCGCATTCTGAAACAGCCGTCAGCGGGGGAGACGTGAAGTGGAATCGTTCGTCGCCGATCTCGACCTGCAATCCGGCGCCCGCCTGCCCGGTGCCCGTCTCGTCTATGAGACCTACGGCAGGCTCAACGCCGACCGCTCCAACGCAATCCTGTTCCCGACGCGGTTCGGCGGCACCCATGAGCAGAATGAGTGGCTGATCAAGCCGGGGCTCGCGCTCGACCCGGAGCACTATTTCATCGTCGTGCCCAATATGCCCGGCAACGGCGTATCCTCGTCGCCCTCGAACACGCCCGATCCGAATGGACGCGGCGGATTTCCCAACGTCACCATCTACGACAATGCCCGCTTCCAGCATCGCCTCGTTACCGAGGTGCTGAACCTCGACCGGTTCGCCATGGTGGTGGGTTGGTCCATGGGGGCGCAGCAGGGCTTTCAATGGGCCTCGCTCTATCCCGACATGGTGCCGCGGCTCGCCTGTTTGTGCGGCACGGCCAAGACGGCGGAGCATAACCGCGTGTTTCTGGAGAGCTTGCGGGCGGCCATCATCGCCGATTGTACCTTCAAGGACGGCTTCTACGACGCCCCGCCGCTCGGGGGTTTGCGGGCCGTCGGGCGCATCTATGCGGGCTGGGCCTATTCGCAGGATTGGTACCGGGCAAAGGGCTACCAGTCACTCGGCTTTCAGACCCTGGACGAGTATCTCACGGGCTACTGGGACGCGCTCTACGAGCAGCGCGACGCCAACAATCTCATGGCCATGACCTGGACCTGGATTCACAACGATATCAGCACCAACGAAGTGTTCGGCGGCGACCTGACGGCGGCGCTCGGCGCCATTACCGCCCGCACGCTGCTCATGCCATGCATGACGGACCTTTATTTCCGCACCGCCGACAACGAGGCGGAGTTGCAGCACCTCGAGGACGGCCGCCTCATCGAAATCCCTTCATATTGGGGACATATGTCGGGCGCAGGCCAGAACGAGACGGATACGGCATTCATCGACGCGCAGCTCAAAGGGCTGCTGGCCAATGAGGCTTGAGGCCGGCGTAGACGCCTAAAGGCTATCGGTTTCCGGGCTTCCGGCATTAACGCTTGGACTTCAATTCCCCTTGAGGTCGCCCCCGGACCGGGCCCGGTACCTAGCCCAGGCCACTTTCTCTCTTTAGATTGAGGGCACCGGCCAATCCGCAGCTCAGCCTCACTCGCGGTGGCCAATTTCGCGTCGAAACAAGGGGCCAGAATCGTAAAGCCCGTGATGGATTTCAGCCCAGCCCGCTCCACAGACGGCGCCTGCCCGCGGCGACGGTCGCGCTGGGGCACGAGCCTCGCCCTGTTTCTGGCGGTTTTGGCCTATCCCGGCGCCTCCATCGAGGCGCAGGCCGTGCCTCCGGTCGAGACGGACGTGGTGCGCGAGGCGCCCGTGATCCGCAAGCTCGAATTGTCCGGCACCGTCACCTCGCCGCACGCCGCGCAGATATCGACCTCCGTGGAGGGCCTTGTCAGCGCCGTCCATTTCGACAATGGCGCCGAGGTCAAGCGCGGCGACCTGCTGCTGGAGCTCGATCCCGAGCTTGAGGAGGCGGCCCACGCCCAGGCGCAAGCACGCGCCCTCCAGGCCGCCGCCGAGGTCAAGGACGCCGAGCGCCGCCTGCGCATCGCCGAGAGCCTGGCCAAGCGCAATTACGGACCCCAGAACGCCGTCGAGGCCGGCCAGGCCGAAGTCGAGATCGACGGCGCCACCCATGACAGCTTCATCGCCGAGCAGAAGCGTCACGCCGCGATGCTGGCGCGCCATAGGCTGCCGGCGCCGTTCGACGGCGTCATCTCCAAGCGCATGGTGGAAGTGGGCCAATGGGTGGAGCCGGGAACGGCCGTGTTCGAGTTGGTGGCGATGCGCGACTTCCGTATCGACGTGCCGGTGCCGCAGGACTATTACGCGCGGTTGCGCGATGGGGCTGAGGTGTCGGTGGCGCTCGACTCACTGCCGGGCGAGACCGTCCCGGCCAAGATCGGCGCACTCATTCCGGTGAGCGATCCCGATACCAGGACCTTCACCTTGCGCGTGCTGCCCCAGCGCGACGACATTCCGATCATGCCGGGCATGTCGGCCCGCGTCATGATCAATCTCGACACCGGCAAGCGGGACCTCGTGGTCAGCCGCGACGCGCTGATCCGCTATCCGGACGGCCGCATCACCGTGTGGGTCGTCACGGCAGACGGCGAGGCGATGAGCGTCACGGAGAAGCGGATCGAGATCGGGCTCGCCTTCGACGGCGTGGTCCAGGTGCGTTCCGGGCTGAAGGACGGCGACCGCGTCGTGGTGCGCGGCAACGAAGCCTTGCGCGAGGGCCAGACGGTCAGGCTCGCCAGTTGATGCGCGGAACCGAGATGTCCGAGGTGGAATGCTCGAGAAAATAGTCAAGCGCGGGACGCTGGTGACGGTCGCCACACTTATCGTGTGCGTGCTCGGCGTCGTCGCCGCCTTCCGCATTCCCGTGCAGATGATCCCCGACCTCGAAGTGCGGACCGTGACGGTGCAGACGCGCTGGCCGGGAGCCACGCCGCAGGACATCGAGAAAGAGATCATCATCGAGCAGGAGGAGTATCTGCGCTCGATCCCGAGCCTGGAGCGCATCATCTCCCAGTCGTCGAGCGGCGCCGCCAGTATCGAGCTGGAGTTCCCCTACAACATCGATCTCAACGAGACGATGATCCGCATCAACAACGCGTTGAGCCAGGTTCCGTCCTATCCGGAGAATGTCGACCAGCCGAGGATTTTTGCCAGCTCGTTCAGCGCCAACGCCTTCATGTTCTTCCGTGTGTCGCCGCTGCCCGGCAACCCGCGCCAGCTCGACATGGACATGATGCGCGACTTCGTCGACGACAATGTCCGCGCGCGGCTCGAAAACGTGACGGATGTGTCGAATGTCCGTATCGGCGGCGGCGCCGAGAAGCAGATCCAGATCCTGTTCGACCCGGCGGCGCTGGCCGAACGAAAACTGTCGATGACCGACGTGCGGCGCGCGGTCGCCGCGCGGAACCGCGACACCTCCGGTGGCGAGATCGAGAGCGGCAAGCGGCGCTATCTCCTGCGCACGATCGGCCGCTTCGACGATCCCGACTCGCTCAAGGACCTGATCATCGCCCGGCGCGGCGGCACCATTATACGGCTCTCCGATGTCGCCGACGTGCGGCTCGGCCATTTCGAGATCTACCAGCGCGCCTATGTGAACGGCCGGCCCATCATCTTCTTGGCCATTCGCCGCGAGGCCGGCTCCAACGTTATCGCCATCAAGGAGGCGGTGCTCGGAGAGATGGACGCGATCAACCGTGAGGTGCTTCGCCCGGCGGGCATGGAACTCGAGTTGACCACCGACGACGTCACCTATGTCGATGCCTCGATCCGCAATGTGTGGACCAATCTCGCCATCGGGGCGGTGCTGGCGACACTGGTGATGTATCTGTTCCTGCGCTCCGCCAAGGCAACGGTGGTCGGCGTGATCGGCATTCCGATCTGCACCATCGCCGCGTTTATCGGGCTAATGCTGGCGGGGCGCACCGTCAACGTCATCTCGCTGGCCGGCGTGGCCTTCGCCATCGGCATGACGCTCGACAACACCATCGTCGTGCTCGAGAGCATCGACTTGGAACGGCGGCGCGGGCTGGGGCGCATGCGTGCAGCCATCGAGGGCGTGCGCAAGGTGTGGGCCGCGGTACTCGCCTCGACGCTGACCACGGTGCTGGTGTTCATCCCGGTGGTGTTCATCCACGAAGAGGCGGGCCAGCTTTACTCCGACATCGCCATCGCGGTGTCGGCCTCGATCCTCGCCTCGATGGTCGTGGCCATTACCGTGGTGCCCACCGCGGCGGCGCATTTCGACCTGACGCCACAAGACAACAAGGCGGCCGATCGCGCCGACGGCGCCATCGTCAAGGCGGTCGGGTGGCTCATGGCGGGATGGTTCCGCCGCCTGTTCTGTATTGTCGGGGCCGCGGGCGCGAGCGCCGCGGTGATCCTGCTGCTGACGCCACCGGCCGAGTATCTGCCGGAAGGTGACGAACCCAAGGTGTTCGCCCGGCTGAACGCGCCGCCCGGCTATAATCTGGAGACCATGGCGGAGATCGGCGAGGACCTGAAAGCCTATCTCCTGCCGTTCGTCAAAGACGATCCCGAGCGTTTCAAACGCGGTGAGGTCGAGGTCCCGGCTCTCCGGTATCTGTTCCTGCGGGTCGAGGCCGACGGCTTGCGGATCGTCGCCGAGACCGTGGATACCGGCGACATCGATGCGTTGATGAAGGTCCTCACCCGCAAATACCAGACCTATGCCGGCATGCGCGCCTTCGTGTCGCGCGGCTCGATCATCACGAGCAATGACGGCGGCACGCGCAGCGTCAGCCTGGACATCTCGGGGCGGCGGTTGGAGGACGTCTATAACGTCGCCTCGACCGCTTACCGCCGCGCCGGCGAGATTTTCGAAGATCCGCGCATCCAGGCCAATCCCCCGACGCTGACCCTGTCACAGCCGTTGATCGAGGTGCGCCCCAAATGGGACCGTGCGGCGGAGCTCGGCATGACCGCGGACGATGTCGGCTTCACGGTGGCGGCGCTGACCGACGGCGCCTATGTGGGCGAGTTCTTCCGCGACGACGAGAAGATCGACATCTATTTCTACAACAAGGACGCCCTTCGCACCGAGCTCGACACGCTCGGCCAGATGCCGGTCTACACCCCGCAAGGCGCCATCGTGCCGCTCTCGGCCGTAGCCGACATCAGGGAGACGGTCGACACCAGCACCATCCGGCGCATCAACGGCAAGCGGACCGTCACGCTCAACATCATCCCGCCGGAGAACGTGGCGCTGGAAACCGGTGTGGAGATCGTCCGCAACCAGCTCGTGGAACACATGCGGCGCAACGGCGAAGTGCCCTTCGACGTCAGCATGACGATCTCCGGCGCCTCCGATCAGCTCGACGCGACGCGCAGCGCGCTCGCCAGCAACTACATCGTGGCGGTGGTCATCATCTATCTGCTGCTCGTCGCCATCTTCACCAATTGGGGCTATCCGCTGCTGATCATGACCACCATTCCGCTTGGTGTCGCCGGCGGTCTCGTGGGGCTGGCGCTGATGAATTGGGTGGGGGCACTCCTGCCGCGCTTCGGCCTCGATCCGATCATCCAGCCCTTCGACATGATCACCATGCTCGGCTTCCTCATTCTCATGGGCACGGTGGTGAACAACCCGATCCTGATCGTCGATCGGGCGCTCTACAATGTGCGTGACATGGGGCTCGATGCGAAGGCGGCGGTGATGGAAGCGGTGTCGTCGCGGCTCAGGCCGATCGCCATGTCCACGGTGACGACCATTTGCGGGCTGGCGCCGCTGGTGTTCATCCCCGGCGCCGGCACGGAACTCTATCGCGGCGTCGGCGCCATCGTGCTTTTCGGCATTCTCGGCACGGCAATCATCACGCTGACTTTCCTGCCGGCACTGTCCATCGCCGTGTTCCGCATTGCGGGCTATGGCGCGAAGGAAAAGTCACCCGCCATGGCGACGTCGCCCGCCCCCGGCGAATAGACGCGATTACGCCAGCCGGCTCTCGAGCTCCGGCACCAGCAGTTCGGGCCGCACATAATTCGGGTTCGCCTGCACAACGCCGTCGGCAAGCAAATGGGGGGGGGCGGGGGCCACGTCCTCGAGCACGGATGCGGAGAAGCGGGACGTGTCGTAGGCGCAGACGACGGCGTCGCTGTAGAGGGGTAGGACGAAATTCAGGCGACTCTCATAGATCGCCAACTTCTCCACACCGGGCGCATCTTGCAGCGCCCATTCCATGTCGGCCCAAGCCCTGGTCCGCTTGAAACCCCGCCGGCGTCCGGTGTTGATCGTGTCTTGGATCAGCTAGATCATGGCCGCCGGCTCGAACCGGCCACCGCGCAAATACAGATTGTCCCAAGTCTCGATTTTGAGCTGACCGTTGCGCTCGGATTCCGCAACGTCGACGCCGCCACGGCGAAGCCGCTCAATCCGATCCTTGCGTTGGTGCGCGTCAACAAATGTCAGCGCCCGATCGCCAGCCTCCAGTCCCTCTTTGAGGAATGGCAAGAGCACGTCATATTGCTCGTCGGTGCCGTCATAAAAGGCGCAGACATGGCAAGGACAGGTCAGGGCCGAACCGGCCAGACTGATCGTGCGCGTGGCGGCTAATCCGCTGTGCTTACCGCGGTGTGCCATTCGGACCTAAGCGCCCCATTGTCTCTCGGCGATTCGCCCATCGCTGGATGTACGGTCAGTCTACAGCCCCACGCGGCATTCTCATGGCCTTTTTTGGAGAGAATGGTGGGTAATGGCGCGCCCGAAAGGATTCGAACCTCTGACCCCCAGATTCGTAGTCTGGTGCTCTATCCAGCTGAGCTACGGGCGCGTTTGCCGACCGTTCCGCTCCACAAGGGCGTGGGGCAGGCAGGGGGCTACCTAATACCTCGGACGACCGAAGGCAAGACTGACGACCGGCGCCGGGTCCGATGGCCAATCATTGGAAACCTTGCAGAACTTGGGAACCTTGGCCGAATCGAAATAGTTTTCAGCTATGTTGCGCCGACAACAATTAGGGAGAAGCACTCATGCACCGTTTTCTTAGCTATGCCTCCGCCGTTCTCTTCGCCGCCGTCCTCGCCCTCGGCCTGGCGAGCTGCGATGGGGCAAACAGCGCCTTCGCCGGCAAATACGAGACCACGGATACCCAAGGCCAGCCGATGACCATCACCCTCGCCGAAGACGGCGCGGCTTCCGGCACCCGCGCGGATGAGACCCTGACGGGCTCATGGAAAGAAGAAGGCGGCGGCGTGATGGTTACTTGGTCCGACGATTGGGCCACCAAGATCGCCAAGGACGGCGATACCTACACCAAGACCGCCTACAAGGGCGGGACCGCCGACGGCGAGCCTGTGGCCGCCAAGAAGGTCGAGTAACGACGCCTGATACTTGGACGCCTGATACTTGGACGCCTGACGCTTACGCGCGGCGCTGCCTTGCCCGTCCCAGCTCGACGACACTGTCGGGAATGGTGACGCGGAAGGTGGCGCCGCCGTTGTTCCGGTGCAGCTCAATTTGGCCGCCATGCGCTTGCACCAGCTCGGCGGCGATGGCCAGCCCAAGACCCGAGCCACCTTTTCGCGAGACCGTTTGAAACGCTTGAAACAGGCGGGCCTGCGCCTTCTCCGGCACGCCGGGCCCTGTGTCGGTCACGTCGACGATGGCCACGGCGCCTTCGCGGCGGGCCACGACCATGATCTCACCTGAGCGGCCGCCATCGCTTTCCAGCGCCTGCACGGCGTTGCGGCAGAGATTGCTCAAGACCCGATAGAGCTGGTCGCGGTCTGCGTCGACCTCGAGTTCGTCTTCAATATCGAGGTTCCAGGCGATCAGGTCCTTGCGCGGCAGACCGAGGCTGTCGCCGACCTCGCTCACCAGCGGCCCGAGTTCGAAGCGCCGGCGCCGCGGCGGCGCCTCCTGGGCCTGACCGAAATCCAGCGTATGGACGCAGAGCCGGATGGCGCGGTCGAGCGAAGCGATCAGCTTGGGCACGAGCCGCTGCACTGTCGGATCGTTGACCTCAGCCAGACGGTCGGAGAGGAGCTGGGCGCTCGACAGCATATTGCGCAAGTCGTGACTGATCTTGCTGACGGCCAGGCCCAGCGCTGCGAGCCTCGTCTTCTGCGACAGCGTTTCCGACAACTCATGCTGCATGGCCGAGAGCTCGCGCTGGGCGGTGCCGATCTCGTCGCGGCGCGACGAGGGCGCGATAATCCGGCTCGGATCCTCGGGCTTCTCGGCGAAGCGCACCATGTTCCAGGTGAGCTTGGTCATGGGCTTCACCAGCAGCGCATCGAGGGCGAGATAGACCAGCGTCGCGGTGATGATCGAGATGAGGATCGACAATCCAAGAATATCGAGCCCGTAACCGAGCATCGCCGTCTTGAGCGGCCCCTCGCCCATGACCACGTCGATGGTCTCACCCTTATTGAAGCCCGGTTCGCCGACGACCCGGATGACGCGATCGTCGGGACCGACATAGACCATCAGCGCATCGGTGATCAGGCTGAGCCAAGACGCATTGCGAAGATCGAAAGAGGCGCCGATCTCGGTCGGCATGTCCATCTCGATGATGAGTACGCGGGAGTTCGCCCGCTTCACGGCGATGGCCTTCACCTTGGCGCTGTCGAGCAACTCGTCGCGGAGCGTGTCGGGCAGTTTGCCGCCTGGCGCAGCCTCGGCCGCCAGCGAGGCGATCTGCGCCGCGGCCAGCCGCTCCATCAGCCATTGGCGGCGGAAATTAGAAACCGACGGCACGAAGACAAGCACCTCCGCCACCATGACGAAGAGGATGGTGAGCAGCAGCAGCTTGGCCGACAACCCCGGCACATGGCGGGACAGATGCGCGGTTGCCGGCACTTTGCGTGGAGCTTCGTCGTTCACGTCAGGACGCTCGCAAAAAGTCATCTCGGGCCGTCAGGCGCGGAGTCTAACGCCGAAGCCCTAATTCTAGCCGAAAATCAGTCGGTTTTCCGCAAATCTGGCGGTTAGCCCAAACGGCGCAACAAGCCGATGATGGTGCGCAGCCAGCCTTTGGTCAGGGTGGGCTGATAATAGGCGTAAGCCACCTTTTTTGAGAGCTCCGACAGTGTCGGATAGGGCAGCACCAGGGAGATCAGGTCGCCGATGCGGATGTCCTTGGCCATGGCCACGATCCACAGCTGGAGCAGCTCGCCGGCTTCGGCGCCGACGATGGTGACGCCGAGGATGGTGCCATCCTTCTTGGTGATGACCTTGATAAAGCCTTCGGTCTTGCGCTCGCACTGGGCCCGATCGTTGTCCGAGTAAGGCGCGCGGAAGATGCGGATGCGCCGATACTTCTTATGAGCCTCCGCTTCCGTGAGACCGATCTGCGCAAGCTCCGGATCGGTGTAGATGACCCGGGGAATGGTCGCCGCGCTGACATCAGGCTTGAGGCGGAACAGCGCGTTCTTGATGACGATGCCGGCATGATAGTTGGCGAGGTGGGTGAACTGCGGCCCGCCGATCGAATCGCCAATGGCATAGATCCGGCGATTGGACGTCCTGAGCTGCTCGTTGACCTTGATGCCGTCGGCGGTGTGGGCGATGCCGGCGCGGTCGAGACTGAGCTGTTTCAGGCTCGGCTTACGGCCGGTCGCGACGAGGAGATGCGAGCCTTTGATGATGACGCTCTCGCCGTCTTTATGGAAATGCACGGCGATGCCCTGCACGGACGGCTCGATGCGTTCCACCCTTGTGTTGGGATAGAGCACGACCTCGGTGTCCTCGAGCCGCTTGAGCAGCACCTTGGCGGCCTCCGGATCCTCGTGAACGAGGAAATCGGCGGTGTCGAAAATTGTGACGTAGGATCCGAGCATACGATGGGCCTGGCCGAGCTCAAGCCCAATCGGGCCGCCGCCCAAGACGATCAGATGCTGAATGCGCTCGCTGACGTCGAAAATGGTCTCGTTGGTGAGATAGGGGACTTCGTCGAGCCCCGGGATCGAGGGGATCGTCGGCGAGGAGCCGGTGGCGATGACGAAGCGGCGGGCGCGGACCAGCACGCGGCCGGCCTCCACGGTGAACTTGTCGAGAAAGTTCGCTTGCGCCTGTATCACGCGGACGCCGAGCCCGGTGAAGCGTTCAACACTGTCATTCGGCGCGATGGCGGCAATGGCACCATGGACGTGGTCGTAGATGCCGCGATGGTCGATCTGCGCCTCGAGCACTTCGATGCCGAAGGTGGCGGCGGTGCGCACCGCGTCCGCGCGTTTGCCCGCCGCGAGCAGCGCCTTGGACGGAACACAGCCATAGTTGAGGCAGTCGCCCCCCATGAGGCCCTTTTCGATGAGCACGACCGGCACGCCGAACTGGGCCGCCGCCGATGCTACCGAAAGGCCCCCTGAGCCCGCGCCGATGACGCAGAGGTCGGGCTTCAGAACCTCTTCCATGATCGTCTAGTCCCCCATAAACGCGTTAGGCGGCCCGGCGCCTGAACCATTTTAACCCCACCGGGATCAGCGACACGAGGCCAAGTGCCACCAATCCAGCAATTAGCTCAGGCGTCAGCAATGCATTCGGGTCGAGCCCCGATGGGCAGGACTCTTGAGCCCCCTCGCCAGCCTTTGCAAGGCAGGATTGGTGAGCAGATTGCTGCGCCTCGATAACGCTGTCGAGGCCGTTCCCAGCCAGCGCAAAAGCAAATGTTCCCGGGATAATGCCAAGGAAGGTGGTCACAACATAGGTGGCAAAGCGCACCCCGAGAAGACCCGGCGCAAGATTGACCAGCCAAAACGGGAAGATCGGCACGAGCCGCAAAAACAGAAGATAGCTGAATGCGTCCTCGCGAAAACCCTCGCCGAACCGTTTCAGTGCCGGGCCGGCCCGCGCCACGAGCACGTCCCGCAACGTGCTCCGGGCGACGATGAACACCACGGTGGCCCCGAGGGTAGCCCCGATCACCGACGTCGCGCCGCCCACGAACCAGCCGAACAGAAAGCCGCCGGCGATGGTCAGGACCGCGCCGCCGGGGAGCGACAAGGCGACCGTTACGGCGTAGAGGGCGACGAAGGCGGCCAGCGACAGGTACAGATGACCCTGGATGATAGCGCGCAAGGTTTCCCGGTTGGCGGCCAGGTGCTCGAGCGTGAGGTAGCGGTGCCAGCCCATGGCGAGGATGAGACTGCCGGCGGCCAGAAGCAGCAGAAGGGGCCACAGGCGCTTAAGCCAGCCCGCGGCGCCGCGTGCCATGTCCGATACGGTATCCATGCTCAAGACTACTCCTTGCCTGCCCTAAGCCAAGACATAGGCAGACGCCACAGGCGCCGGTAATGGCCTTTCTCGCCATTGTGATGGTCCGTCACTCGGCGTGATGCACAAACCGGCCTTTGGCCGCCTGACGGTTCCGGCAACAAATGGGCTGGCTTGGGCGGCTGGCGCGGCAGCTGCGTTGGCGGGGCCTTAACCCAATTAACGGAGTTTGCAGCGGCGGCACACCTGGTCGGCAGGGATGGCGACAGCGGAAATGCCCCTTGGTTTGTTGACTTGCGCCGGTCGGCAACCTATAAGCTGCCCGAAGCTTTAAGCCTCCAAGGCCCGCCCGAAAATCACCGTGGCGTGGACGGCAGGCAGGAGATAAGTCCTTGAAACGCACCTACCAACCATCGCGGCTCGTCCGCAAGCGGCGTCACGGTTTTCGCGCCCGGATGGCAACGAAAGCCGGCCGGAAGGTGATCTCGCGGCGCAGAGCCAAAGGGCGCAAGCGCCTTTCGGCTTAGTCGGCACGCCGCCTCACCCCGGTGACGGCCATCGGACGTCTCAAGACCCGCTCAGAATTCCTCTATGTGAAGGGTGGAACGCGCTTCGCCACGCCCTCGCTCGTGCTGCAGGCGCGCCACCGGGCTGCGCCCGAAGCGGGGCCGGCCCCGCTCGCCCGCTTCGGCTTTACCGCGACCAAAAGCCTCGGTGGGGCGGTCGTCCGCAACCGGGCGCGCCGCCGTCTCAAAGAGGCGGTGCGGCTCAGCGGGCCCTCTCACGCGACAGAAGGCTATGATTATGTGTTGATCGCACGGGGAGGCACGGTACAACGGCCCTTCACCGAGTTGATCAAGGATCTAGAACGCGCGCTAGCCAAGGTACACGAGCCTTCTTCGACAAAGACGCGCCGCAAATCCTGACCCAACAAGCTTCTTCCCTTCGCGCATCGCGGACCAAGCGGCCCTTGAGCTGAAAGCGACATGGACGAGAACAACCGCAATTTTATCCTCGCCATCGTGCTGTCGATGGTCGTGCTGTTCTCCTGGCAGTTCTTTTTCGTGCCGGACACGCCGTCCGACCAGGAACTGGCGCAGGACCAGCAGCAGAGCGATCAGGGCCTGCCGAAACCCGGCGCCGGCGGCGAGACGCCCCAGGTCGGCGGCAGTGTGCCGCAACCGGGCGCAAGCCAGGCGCCGGAGCCCGCGGGCACGGCGACCGGACTAACCCGCGAAGAGGCCCTGGCCGCCTCGCCGCGCATCGCCATCGACACGCCTAGCGTCAAAGGGTCCATCGCGCTCAAAGGCGCACGCATCGACGACCTGATCCTCAAGGACTACCGCATCACCGTCGAGCCCGACAGCGCTCTGGTCACGCTTCTGTCGCCAGCCGGCGACCCGCACGCCTATTACGCCGAAAGCGGCTATGTCGGGTCGGGCTCCGGCGATCTGGCGCTCCCCACGGGCGACACGCTGTGGACCGCCGAAGGCCAAGGCACTCTAACGCCGTCGTCGCCGATCACCCTGACCTACGACAACGGCAAGGGCCTCACCTTCACCCGCACGATCTCGATCGACGACAAATACATGTTCACGATCGACGACAAGGTGACCAATACGGGCTCCGAGGCGGTGACGCTTTACCCTTACGGCCTCGTCTCGCGTCACGAGCTGCCCAAGGTGCAGGGCTTCTACATTCTGCATGAAGGCCTGATCGGCGTGGTCGACGACGGACTCGAGGAGATCAGCTACAAGAACGCGGTGGAGGACCCGCCGGCCACGTTCAAGAGCGAGAATGGCTGGCTCGGCATCACCGACAAATATTGGGCGACGGTGGTGATCCCCGAGCGGGGCAAGACCTTCGACGCGAAATTTGCCGGCTCCGTTACCGGCGAGCGCACGCGCTTCCAGACCGACTACCTGATGGGCGCGCTCACGGTAGACGCCGGCGGCACGGCCCAAGTGACCGCCAACGTGTTCGCCGGCGCCAAGGAGGTCAACGTCGTCGACGGCTACGCCTCGAACTTCGGCATTCCCAAATTCGACCTGCTGATCGACTGGGGCTGGTTCTATTTTCTGACCAAGCCGATGTTCTACGCGCTCGACTATTTCTACAAGCTGGTCGGCAATTTCGGCGTGGCCATCCTCATCGTCACGGTGCTCATCAAGCTCGTGCTCTTCCCGCTCGCCAACAAGTCGTATGTGTCGATGAGCCGGATGAAGAAGCTCGCGCCCGAGATGCAGCGCATCAAGGAGCGTTACGGCGACGACCGCGCCCGCCAGCAGCAGGCGATGATGGAGCTGTACAAGAAGGAGAAGGTGAACCCGGCGTCCGGCTGTTTGCCGATCCTCGTGCAAATTCCGATCTTCTTCTCGCTCTATAAGGTTCTGTTCGTCACCATCGAGATGCGGCACGCGCCGTTCTTCGGCTGGATCCAGGATCTATCGGCGCCGGACCCGACCAGCGTGTTCAACCTATTCGGTCTGCTACCCTTCGATCCGCCCACCTTCCTGATGATCGGCGCGTGGCCGATCATCATGGGCATCACCATGTGGGTGCAGATGAAGCTGAACCCGGCGCCGCCGGATCCCATTCAGCAGAAGATCTTCACCTGGATGCCAGTGTTCTTCACCTATCTGCTCGCATCCTTCCCGGCGGGCTTGGTGATCTACTGGGCGTGGAACAACTTCCTTTCGGTGGTTCAGCAGTCGGTGATCATGACCCGCCAGGGGGTGGAAATTCCGCTCCTGGAGAATATCGGCATCAAGCCGAAGAAGGACGCCGACAGCGGTACCGATTCCGGCAAGGCCGAGGCCGAGGAGAAGCGCAGCGCCAAGGCGTCACGGCGCGCCAGCCGGGCGGCAAAGCAATCGGGCGACAAGCCCGCCGAGGACACTGCGAAGCCGGGGCCGGACGAGGAGCGCCCGGCTTAGGGCTTTCCCTATGACCAGCGCCGACACACCCGACTTCACCCCCGAGGAGATCGACCGCGGCGAAGCGCTGTTCAAGGCACCATGCGTGTTCGTCAAGGGCGTCACCAGCATCGACGACTTGCCGGCGGACGATAAGCCGGAAGTGGCCTTCGCCGGGCGGTCCAACGTGGGCAAGTCGAGCCTGATCAACGCGCTCACGAGCCGCAGGACACTGGCGCGGGTATCCGTCACCCCGGGGCGCACGCGGGAGCTCAACTTCTTCACGTTGGGCCATCAGGCCGAGCTCTATCTCGTGGACATGCCGGGCTACGGCTATGCCAAGGCGCCGAAAACGGCCGTGCGCGGCTGGACGCGGCTGATCGGCGACTATCTCAAGGGCCGCCGCGAACTGAAGCGCGTCTTCCTGCTCATCGACGCCCGCCACGGCACCAAGGCTAACGACCGGGAAACCATGAGGCTGATGGATGTGTCCGCCGTGTCCTATCAGGCGGTCCTGACCAAGGCCGACAAGCCGAAGCAAAGCGAACTGGACGCGGTCATCGCCAAGGTGGCCGAAGAGCTGGCCAAGCACCCGGCGGCCTATCCGCAGATTCTTGCCACCTCGTCGCGCACCGGCATGGGCATCCCGGAATTGCGCGCCGCCGTGGCGGCCTGTGCGCCAATCGGCGTTGTGCCTTGAGGCAAAGCGCCGGTATAAGGCGCACATGGCCAAGACGAAGTCATACAAGGCAAAGCCGACGGACGCCGCCCCAGCGAAGAGCGCAGGCGGCCTGGCGGACGCGCTCGTCGGCGTACATGCCGAGGCCAAGGTGCTGTCCGAGGCGCTGCCCTATATGCAGCGCTACGACCGCCAGACGGTGGTGGTGAAATATGGCGGCCACGCCATGGGTGACGCCGCATTAGCGAAAGATTTCGCCCGGGACATCGTGCTGCTCAAGCAGGCCGGCGTGAACCCGGTGGTGGTGCATGGCGGCGGCCCGCAGATCGGCGCGCTGCTGGAACGGCTGAACATCAAATCTGAGTTCAAGGGCGGCCTGCGGGTCACAGACCGTGAAACCGTGGACGTGGTCGAGATGGTGCTCGCCGGCTCCGTCAATAAAGAGATCGTGTCGGCCATCAACGACCAGGGCGGCAAGGCGGTCGGCATTTGCGGCAAGGACGCCAATCTGATGCGGGCCAAGCGGCTCGAACGGCGGGTGCGCGATCCCGACTCCAATATCGAGACGGTGATGGATCTCGGCTTCGTCGGCGAACCGGCTTTGGTCGAACCGCATATCATCGACGTGATTATCCATTCGGACCTGATCCCGGTGGTGGCGCCGATCGGCGTGGGGCCGGACGGCGAGACGCTCAACATCAATGCCGACACGTTTGCCGCGGCGCTCGCCGTGGCACTCAAGTCGAAGCGGCTGTTGCTGCTCACCGACGTGGACGGCGTGCTCGACAAGGACGGCCAGCTGATCCGCTCAATGACAACGGCGGAGGCGCAAGCGCTGATCGAGGACGGCACCATTTCCGGCGGCATGATTCCGAAAATCGAAAGCTGCATGGACGTGATAGCCGAAGGCGTCGAGGCGGTGGTTATCATCAACGGCAAGGTGCCGCATGCGGTGCTGCTCGAGCTGTTCACCGCCCATGGCGCCGGCACCTTGATCGAGCGGCGCAAGCCGCGGCGCACGAGGGCGGCGCGATGAAGGCGCAAGGCGGCAGCGGTTTCGCCCATGTCGAGGGGTTTGCTCATGTCGAAACCTGGGTCTTCGATCTCGACAACACGCTCTATCCGGCCGACTGCAACCTGTTCGCCCAGATCGACCAGCGCATGGGCGAGTTCATCGCCAACGCGTTCGACCTGCCGCTCGACGAAGCGCAGAAGCTGCGACAGAGCTATTATGCAGAGCATGGCACGACGCTCGCCGGGCTGATGCGGTTGCACGATGTCTGCCCCAACAGCTTTCTCGACTATGTGCACGACATCGACCTGGACGCGGTGCTGCCGGCGCCGGCGCTCGGAGCTGCGATCGATGCGCTGCCGGGCCGCAAGCTCGTGTTCACCAACGGCTCGCGCAAGCATGCCGAGGCCGTGGCGGGCCGGCTCGGGCTGCTCGACCGCTTCGAGGATATCTTCGACATCCACGCGCTCGATTACATCCACCCGAAACCGTCGCGCGAAGCCTATGACCGCTTCGTTGCTGCCCATGGAGTCGTCCCCGCAAGCGCCGTCATGTTCGACGACCTGGCGCATAATCTCGAAGCGGCGCACGCGCTCGGCATGACCACGGTCCTGGTCGACTGCCGCACCACCCAGCGGCCCGAGCACCAAACCGGCACCGCCTGGACGGAGCTGCCTGCCCATATCCACCATCGCACCGAGGCCTTAGAGCCTTTCCTTGCCGCCATTGGAGCCGCTCTTGCCGGAGAGACGGACGCCACCGCGCGTCCGCCGCAAGCGCAGTTCTGCCTGACCTGACGGGGCCTCATGACGTACGACCATCTCAAGACCTTCATCGACGGCGCATTCGATCATGCCTCGGAGATTTCACCCGACACGAAGGGCGTGGTGCGTGACGCGGTCGAGGAGGTGCTGAACCTGCTCGACAAGGGCGAATTGCGGGTCGCCGAGAAAGTCGGCGGCGAGTGGATCGTCCATCAATGGCTGAAAAAGGCCATTTTGCTGTCATTCCGCTTGCACGACCCGCGCAAGATCGAAGGCGGTCCCGACGACTCGTCCTGGTGGGACAAGGTGCCGGTCAAGTTCGACAAGTGGAAAGCCAAGGACTTCAAGGAGGCGGGCTTCCGCGCCGTACCGGGCTGCGTGGTGCGCCGCTCCGCCTATATCGCGCCGGGCGTGGTGCTGATGCCGTCTTTCGTCAATCTCGGGGCGCGCGTCGATAGTGGCAGCATGGTGGATACCTGGGCCACCGTCGGTTCCTGCGCCCAGATCGGCAAGAATGTGCATATTTCCGGCGGCGCCGGCATCGGCGGCGTGCTCGAGCCGCTGCAGGCCAACCCGGTGATTATCGAGGATAATTGCTTCATCGGCGCCCGCGCCGAGGTGGCCGAGGGCGTCATCGTCGGCGAGGGCTCGGTGTTGTCCATGGGCGTTTATCTCGGCCAGTCGACCAAGATCATCGACCGGGCCACGGGCTTCGTGCATCAGGGCCGCGTGCCGCCCTATTCCGTGGTGGTATCCGGCGCGATGCCGGGCAAGCCGCTCCCGGACGGTTCGGCGGGACCGTCGCTCTATTGCGCGGTGATCGTGAAGACCGTCGACGAGAAAACCCGCTCCAAAACCTCGATCAACGAGCTTTTGCGGGACTGACGCGTGTTCTAAGGCCGACGCAGGCGCGGGTTAGCGGGTTTGCGCCAATTCACGAGGATGCGATCACATCTCGCTTCGCAAAGGCTCCGTTCGGCCTTACAACTGCTAAAAAAGCCGGGCCGCCAAGGGGGGACTAATGGACCTGCAGTACATCTTCACGTCGCTTGATGGCCGCATCAATCGGGCCAAATGGTGGGCCGCGATGGTCATCCTCGGCGTCGTCAGCCTGGTACTCAACTTCCTGGTGGCTGGCATTTTCGGGTTCGGCGTCTTCGGCGCGATCCTGTTCATCCTCATCATGCTCGCGCTGTTCTATCCGAGCTACGCCGTTTGTGCGAAACGCTTCCGAGACCGCGACCGGCCGGGAAAAACCGCTCTTTACGGCCTGGTGCCTTTGCTACTGGGGAATTTCCTGGAGGCTGTCGGCGCGACAGGGGCACCTCAGGAACCGAATGCCATTGGTTGGATTTGCATCCTGATCTTCTGGGGTGTGTCGTTGTGGTTCGTGATCGATCTCGGAATTCTCAAGGGCACGCCGGGGCAAAACCATTTTGGCGGCGATCCGCTGGCGGCCATCCATTAGGCCACGCCGGCCCGGTTTGACCGCCGGGTAAAGCACATCGCGCAAAAACTGAAGCGTCGCGGCTTAGCACCCGCTTGCCAGGCTGACATGTGGCCGTCATGTTGCGGCCGGTGGCGCACCGCCACGCAAGGCTTAAGGTATCGATCCCATGACCACGCTCGGCGAGAAGGCAGTCGCGCTCGCGCAAGGCTTGATCCGCTGCGCCAGCGTCACGCCGCGCGACGAAGGTGCGCTCCAAGTGCTCATCGAGAAGCTGGAGAAGGCGCGCTTCATCTGCGACCGCCTCACTTTCAGCGAGGAGGGCACGACCGACGTCGACAATCTCGTGGCCCGAATCGGCGACGGGCCGCCGCATCTGTGCTTCGCCGGCCATACCGACGTGGTGCCGCCTGGCGATAAGGGGCTGTGGACCCATCCCCCCTTTGCCGCGGAGATCGCGGACGGGGTGCTCTATGGCCGCGGCGCGTCCGACATGAAGGGCGCGATCGCCTGCTTCGTCACCGCCGCGCTCGATTACTCCAAGTCGAAAGGCCGGGAGATCGAGGGCACGATCAGCCTGCTCATCACCGGCGACGAGGAAGGCCCGTCCATCAACGGCACCCCCAAGGTGCTCAAGTGGATGGCGGAGAAGGGTCTGAAGCCCGACCATTGCATCGTCGGCGAACCCTCCAATTCGACCAAGCTCGGCGAGACTATCAAGATCGGCCGGCGCGGCAGCCTGAACGGGCGGCTGACGGTCACGGGTCAACAAGGCCATGTGGCCTATCCGCATCTTGCGGCGAACCCGATCAAGGGTCTCGTGCAGGTTCTGGCGAAGCTCTACGACACGCCGCTCGACTACGGCAGCGCGCATTTCTCGCCGTCCAATCTCGAAGTGACCAGCATCGACGTGGGCAATCCGGCGACGAATGTGATCCCGGCTTCCGCCGAGGCACGCTTCAATATCCGCTTCAACGACCGGCAACGGCCAGAGGGCTTGCATACCTTGCTGCAGGAGGAGGTCACCCAGGCGCTGGCCGGGATGGAGCTCAGCTTCACGCTCGACTTCGAGCCGCCGGGCCAGGCCTTCTTCACCGAGCCGGGACCGCTCGACGCGCTGCTCAGCGAAGCGGTGAACGAGATCACGGGCCTCACCCCGTCGCTCTCGACCGACGGCGGCACGTCGGATGCGCGCCACATCAAGGACTACTGCCCGGTGGTCGAGTTCGGGCTGACCACCGAAACGATCCACAAGGCGGACGAGAACGCCAAGGTCAGCGATCTCGAGCAGCTCACCGCCATCTATCGCCGCTTCATCGAACGCTATTTCGAGGCCTTCGCGGGAGCGCCCGATGGCAGGTGACAGCCGGCCGATCGGGGTCTTCGACTCCGGCATGGGCGGTTTGACGGTGTTGCGCGCACTCGCCGCCCGCTTGCCGCATGAACGTTTCGTCTATCTCGGCGACACGGCGCGCCTGCCTTACGGTACCAAGAGCGCGGAAACCGTGCAGTCCTATGCCCTGCAGGCCACGCGCCTGCTGCTCGGCGAGGGCGTGAAGATGGTGGTGATCGCCTGCAACACGGCGTCCGCCGTGGGGCTCTACGTCCTGCAAGAATCGTGGGCCCCAGTGCCGGTGATCGGCGTGATCGAACCAGGCGCGCGGGCGGGCGTGGCGGCCACCAAGAACAAGCGTATCGCCGTAATCGCCACCGAGGGCACGGTGAACGGCGGCGCCTATGCCCGGGCCATTCACCGGCTGATGGACGGAGCGCATGTGGTGCAGCAGCCCTGCCAGGTGTTCGTGGCGCTGGCCGAGGAAGGCTGGGCGGAAACGCCCGCGACACTGGCCACCGCCGCGCATTATCTTGCGCCGCTCTTCGAGGGCCCGGACGCCCCCGACACGCTCGTGCTGGGCTGCACCCACTTCCCCGTGCTGGCGGCAGCCATCAGGCGCACCATCGGAGCCGATATCGCATTGGTGGACTCGGCCGAGACCACGGCCGCCGCCGTGGCGGAGGCGCTTGATACCGGCGGCCTCGCGACGGCTGAGACCGGCGACGGCGCGATCCGCTTCTTCGCCACCGATTCCCCTAAACGCTTTGCCCGTGTCGGTGCGATCTTCCTGGGCCGGGAGATTGACGAGGGCGACGTCGAACTGGTCGACCTGCGCGACGCCTAGCTACCCCTTGGGCGGCGGCTCGGAGTCCGGCAGGGCCTCGGAATCGTCGGTCAGGTCCGGGTCCTGGAGATTTACGGGCGCGGTCGAATCCGCCGCGGCGGAGACCTCTTTCAGCAGCCCCGTGAACCAGTTCCGGCCCAGCACCGAAAACACCAGCGCGAAATAGAGCGCCCCACCGAGGACGACAAGGAGGCCAAGCGCCGTCTCGTCGCGGAAATGGGCGAGGCCGGAAAGCGCTTGCTGAAGCCCGTAGGCGCCAGCGAATAGCGCGGCCGCGAATACCACACCAATGATGCTCAGCCTGGCGACGGGACCGCCGATGGCGGTGCCCGAGACGGCGAAGCCCTGGCGGCGGGCGAAGTAAGCGAGCAGGCTCAAATTGATCCAGGCGCCGACGCTGGTTGCCAGCGCCAAGCCGACCTGCGCCAGCGGCCCCATGAGCACGACCTTCAAGGCGATATTGACGGTGGCGGCAAGCAGCGCCGCTTTGACCGGAGTCAGCGTGTCTCGGCGCGCGTAGAAGGGCGCGGTAAAGCTCCTGAGCAGCACGAAGGGCAGCAGCCCCACCGAGTAGGCGGCAAGGGTCGACCCTGCGGCCAGCGCATCGGCGGAGGTGAAGGCGCCGCGGGCAAACAGCGCGCGCATGATGAGGTCGGGGATGGCAATGGCCGCCGCCGCGCAAGGGATGGTGAGCAGCAGCGCCAGCTGAATGCCGCGGGCTTGCGCGGAAGCTGCGCCCGTCACATCGCCCGCCGCCAGGCGCCGCGACATCTCCGGCAGCAGCACGGTGCCGACGGCAATGCCGACGACCCCGATGGGCAGCTGGTTGATGCGATCGGCATAGTAGAGCGCCGACAGCGCACCCGTGGGCAGGAAGGTGGCGATCAGCGTGTCGGCGAACAGCGCGAGTTGCACGCCGCCGGCGCCGATGATGGCGGGTCCCAGCGCCTTCAAGAATTTGCGCGTCGGCTCATCGAGCCTCGGGATGCGCAACCGGATGCCGAAGCCGTGCGCCTCGGCGTCGGCGCCGAGCAGCAGCGCTTGCGCCACGCCGGCGATGAGCACGCCCCACGCCGCCGCGTGGCCGGCATCGGCGAACCACGGCGTCAGCAACAGGGTGGCGATGATCGAAAGATTGAGCAGCACCGGCGCGCTCGCGGCGGCCGCAAAGCGGTTATTGGCGTTGAGGATGCCGGCGAACAGAGTCTCGAGCGACACCAGCGCCAAATAGGGAAAGGTGATGCGGGTGAGCGCGACGGCCAGATCGTAGCGTTCCGGATCGTCGGTCAGGCCCGGCGCGAGAAGCGCCACCACTTCCGGCGTGAACAACAGCGCGATGGCGAGCAGCACCAGATTGATGGCGACCAAGGCGGCTGCGATCTGATCGGCGAACAGCTTGGCGGCCGGCAGGCCCGCCTCCTCCAGGGTGCGCGCATAGGCCGGCACGAAGGCGGCGGCGAAGGCCCCTTCGGCGAAGATGGCGCGGAAATGGTTGGGCAGACGAAAGGCGACGAAGAAGGCGTCGGCCATGGGCCCGGCGCCGAGAATGGCGGCCATGATCACGTCGCGGATGAAACCCGAGAGGCGCGAGACGAGCGTGAGCCCGCCGACGGTGGCGATGCGCCTGATCATGGCTGATGTCGTGCTCCCCCTGTGGGTCCGTCTGGCTTAATAGTCGACCTTGACCAGGTAAAGGCCGCAAGCAGGGGCCACAGGGCCGCAGGCCGTGCGCCTGCGCGCTTCCAGGGCCTTTTTCAGGTCGCCGGCGGTCCATTTGCCGTCGCCGACGAGCTTGAGCGAGCCCACCATGGAGCGCACCTGGTTGTGCAGGAAGGAGCGGGACGAGGCTTCAATCCACACCTCTTGGCCATGCCGGCTGACGGCGAGCCGGTCCAAGGTCTTCTCCGGCGATGCTGCCTGGCACTCCGTGGAGCGGAACGTGGTGAAGTCGTAATGACCGACCAGGACCTGCGCCGCCTCATGCATGGCATCCGCGTCGAGCTGGTAGATGACGTGCCAGGCGCGGTCGCGCTCGAGGGCCGGCGGGCTGCGGCGATTGATTATGCGATAGCGATAATGCCGGGTCTTGGCCGAGAAGCGCGCGTCGAAGCCTTCGGTGACCTGCTCGCAGGCGAGAACGCTGATCGGGTCCGGCCGCAGATGGGCGTTCAATGCGTCACGCACTTTCTTGGCCGGCCACTCCTTGGCGAGATCGACATGAGCCGCTTGAGCCAGCGCATGCACCCCGGCATCGGTGCGCCCGGCGCCGCGCGGAATCATGTCTTCGCCGGAGAAAGCCTTGAGCGCCTCGGTGAGGCGGCCCTGCACCGTCGGCCGGTCCTGCATCTGCCAGCCGGCGAAGGGCGTGCCGTCATATTCGATGGTGAGCTTGTAGCGGAACATTGTCAGTCCAGGACCGTTCCCGGCTGCAGCGTCGCGCCATTGAGGAAGGCGTCCGCCGACATCGGCTTCTTGCCGGCCCGCTGGATCTCGGTGAGGCGCACGGCCCCCTCGCCGCAAGCGATGGTCAACCGGTCGTCGAGCAGTGTGCCGGGGGCACCCTCGCCTTCGGCCATCGCCGCGCGCAACACCTTGACGCGCTCGCGCTTATCCTTGGCCTCGATCTCGAACCAGGCGCCGGGGAAAGGCGACAGACCGCGAATGCGGTCATGCACGTCGCGGGCAAGGAGCCGCCAGTTGATGCGTGTCTCCTTGTTGTCGAGCTTGGGCGCATAGGTGGCCGCCTCGTCATGCTGAGCGTGACAATGGAGCGTACCCCCTTCGAGAGCGGCGAGAGCCTTGACCATCAACTCGGCGCCGAGCGGCGCCAATCGGTCGTGCAGTTCGCCGGCGGTCATCTCGGGGGTGATCTTGACCTTTTCCACGAGACAGACCGGACCGGCGTCGAGCCCTTCGGTCACGCGCATGATGGCGATTCCGGTCTCGGTATCGCCCATCATGATGGCGCGATTGATGGGGGCGGCGCCCCGCCAGCGCGGCAGGAGCGAGGCGTGGATGTTGAAGACGCCCGCCTTGGTGCCCTCGAGAACGGCTTTTGGCAGCATGATGCCGTAAGCGACCACGACGGCGGCGTCGGCCTCGAACGCCGCGAAGTGCGCCTGGTCGTCCTGTGCGTTCAGCTTCTCCGGCGTGAGTACGGTCAGCCCCGCGGCGTCCGCGGACTTATGCACCGGCGACTTGCGCAACGCCATGCCGCGCCCGGCCGCGCGCGGCGGCTGGCTGTAGACTGCCACGATGTCGTGGCCGGCTTTGAGAAGCGCCTGAAGCGCCGGCACGGCGAAATCCGGCGTGCCCATGAAAATGATCCGCATGGGTTCGCGTCTTATTCTGCTTGGGAGGCGAAGGGAAGCGCAGTCGGGCTACATGACCTCGACGCGCTTGGCCTTGGTGAATTTCTTGACGATCATGTCGCGCTTCAGCCGCGACAGATAGTCGATAAACAGCACGCCGTTGAGGTGGTCGATCTCGTGCTGGACGATGGTGGCCCAGATGCCTTCGAGGTCCACTTCCTGCGGCTTGCCCTCGCGGTCGAGAAAGGCGACGCGCACCTCGGCCGGCCGCTCGACCTCGGCGGTGACCTCGGGGATCGACAGGCAGCCCTCCTCATGGGTCCGCATCTCGTCCGAGAGCGCCAGGATCCTGGGGTTGGCCATGACGAGGGGGTCGGGCGCATCGTCGTCCCGGGCCGCATCCATGACGATGACCCGCCGCAAGATGCCGATCTGCGGCGCGGCCAGCCCCACGCCCGGCGCGTCGTACATGGTGGCCAGCATGTCGTCCATCAGCCGGCGCAGATCGTCGTCGACGCGCTCGACCGGTGCGGCCTCCTTGCGGAGGACCGGATCGGGGATGGTGATGATGGGATGAATGGCCATTTCAGGGGCTGACATAAGGTTGGGGGGCCTCGCGGTCAATCTCACGCCCCGTTTCGCCGGCACGAGCGCCTAATGTTCCCGCTTTGGTCCAAAAGAACGAATCGGGCTATAGAGTCTCATGAACTTTGAGCCTGTGCAGGTGGGGAGCATCACGCTCGACCCGGTTCTCGTTGCGCTTGCGCTGGCGGGACTCGCCGTTTTTGCGCTGCTTCTGCTCGCGATCGTGCTCATCGTGCATACGAGCCGGCGCAAACAGGAAGCCGCCTCCAGCGATGCCCAGATGGGCGAGCTCAAGGTGCGCCTGCAGACGCTCGCCGAGATCAGCGTCAGCCGCCACGGCGAGCTGGCCCGCGCCGTCAACGAGCGGCTCGACCGCATGACCCACAAGGTGGGCACCGACCTCAACGACACGGCGGCCAAGACGCATGAGTCGATCTCCAAGCTCAACGAGCGGCTGGCGGTGATCGACACGGCACAGAAGAATCTGACGGACCTCTCCAGCAACATGGTCGGCTTGCAGGAGATCCTGGCCAACAAACAGGCGCGCGGGGCCTTCGGCCAGATGCGCATGGAGGCGATCGTCCAGGACGGGCTGCCCAAAGGCGCCTACACGTTCCAGGCGACGCTCTCCAACGGCAAGCGCCCCGATTGCCTGCTCCATATGCCGAACACGCCGGCCGGCGTGGTCATCGACGCCAAGTTTCCGCTCGAAGGCTTCGAGGCGTTCCGCACCGCCCGGCGCGACGATGAGAAGAAAGTGGCGGCACGGCAGGTGCGCACCGATGTGGGCCGCCACGTCGAGGCGATGGCCGAGCGCTATCTCATCACCGGCGAGACGCAGGACACCGCCATCCTGTTCGTGCCGTCGGAGTCGATCTATGCGGACCTTGCCGAGCATTTCTCGGACATCGTGCAGAAGGCGCATCGCGCCCGCATCGTGATCTGCGCGCCCAACATGCTGATGCTGGCGGTGCAGACCATGCAGTCGATCCTCAAGGACGTGCAGATGCGTGAGCAAGCCCATCTGATCCAGGCCGAAGTCGCCAAGCTGATGGAGGACATGGGCCGTTTCCGCGACCGGGTGCTGGATCTCCAGCGGCATTTCGGCCAGGCCAACACCGATATCGAGAAGATCCTCACCTCGTCGGAGAAGATCGCCTCGCGCGGGCGGAAGATCGAGACCTTGGACTTGGAGGAGCCCGCGCCGGCGCCGGAGATCGCGCAGACGAACGGGGCCGCGCGTGCGCCCTCGCCTACGCCCAAGACCGCGCCTGGGCCCGCCCCGCAACCGCGCAACGGAGGCGCGCGCATCATCCGACAGCCAGACCTACTCGCGGGGGGATAATGCTGCAAACCATGGACGGCTCGATGCTCGATCAGGTCATCGTCGGCGGCGGCGCCAGCCTCGCCAATCTGATCGTCCACGCCATTCTGCTGGGCGCCATCGCCTGGGTGGTCCAACGCCTGCGCATGAGCGACGGCTCATTTCCGAGCTTCCTGCAATACACGCTGGTGATCGTCGCCACCGGCACGCTGCTCGTGGTCGGGCATTTCGGCGAGGTGGTGCTATGGGCCTATACGTATGCCGCCGTCGGCGCCACGCCGCCCAACACGGACCTCGTCTATTTCGCTTTCGGCAACTACACCACGCTCGGCTATGGCGACGTGGTGCCGGTGCCGAAATGGCACCTGCTCGGTCCCATGACGGCGCTCAACGGCGTCATGCTGATCGGCTGGTCGACGGCCTTGATCTTCGAGATTTTGCACCGCTCGGGATCCCCGGCGAAAAGCTACTGAGGCTGTCGCGCGGACTCCCCAAGGCGCCGCCGCGCGCGGCCGCGCCGCCGACCTGTGGTGGCCGAACGCGCCGGGCCGTCAGCAGGCCCCGCTTCGGCGCAAACAGGAAGGCGATCACGAAGGCAAGCGCCTGGACCAGCACGATGCAGGCGCCCGTCGCCCCATTGATATGGAAGCTCACCAGCGTGCCGAGCGCGGCCGAGACCATGGCCACGGCAACGGCGATTCCCAGCATCCGCCCGAAGCTATCGGTGAGCAGATAGGCGGTGGCGCCGGGAGCAATGAGCATGGCGATGACGAGAATGATACCGACGGCTTTCAGCGCGCTGACGATGGTCAGGGACAGTAGCACCAGCAGACCGTAATGCAATACGCGCACGGGTAGGCCAATGGCGCGGGCATGGTTCGGATCGAAACAATAGAGCAGCAGATCGCGCCGCTTCAGTAGCACGATGAGGAGCGTGCCGCCGGCGATGATCGCCGTTTCGATGAGATCGGCGGTGGTGACACCGAGCACGTTGCCGAAGAGAATGTGATTGAGGTGCTGATCTGTCTCGATCTTGGTGAACATGACGAGCCCAAGCCCGAACATGCCGGAGAACACGATGCCCATAACCGTGTCTTCTTTGACGCGGCTGTTGTCCTTGAGATAGCCGGTCGCAAGCGCGCAGCCGAGGCCCGCGGCAAAGGCGCCAACCACCAGCGGCAAGCCCACCACATAGGCGATGACGATGCCCGGCAGCACGGCGTGGGAGATGGCGTCGCCCATGAGCGACCAGCCCTTGAGCACGAGATAGCAGGACAGCACGGCGCAGACGGCGGCGACCAGCAGGGCCACGACCAGCGCGCGCTGCATGAATGCATACGCAAAGGGGTCGGTGAACCAGGCGATGACATCCATCACGCGGCAGCCTTTGCAGCTTGCCCGGCCGCGGCGGCCTCGGTGACAGCCAGACGCTTGCGGCGCGCGGCCAACACGCCATGCTTCGGCGCGAAGTAAAAGGCAATGAGGAAGATCACCGTCTGGAGGCTGACGATGACGCCGCCCGTGGCGCCGTCGACGAAAAAGCTGAGATAGGCGCCGACGAAGCTAGTACCGGCGCCAAGCGCGATGGCGATGAGAATCAACCGTCCGAAGCGGTCGGTGAGCAGATAGGCGGTGGCGCCGGGCGTCACCACCATGGCGATCACCAAGCAGGCACCGACGGTCTGCAGCGCCGCCACGGTGCAGGCGCTGAGCAGCGTGAAGAACACGATCTTGAGCAGCCGGGTGTTGACGCCGATGCTCTTGGCGTGGGTCTCGTCGAAGAACGTCACCATGAGGTCCTTCCATAGGAAGGCCATGACGACGAAGGAGACGGCCGCGATGACGGCAACCTGGGTCGCATCCTCATCGGGGATGGCGAGAATATTGCCGAGCACAATAGTCTGGATCGACACCGAGGTCGGCCACAGCGAAGCCATCAGCAGGCCGAGCGCGAACAGGGTGGTGAAGACGAGACCGATAATGGCGTCTTCTCTGAGCCGGGAGTGCTGCTTGACGAAGGCCATGCCGAGGGAGGCGAGAATGCCGGCGAAGAACGCTCCCACCGCAAATGGCGCGCCGATGATATAGGCGGCGGCCACGCCCGGCACGATGGAATGACCGAGCGCGTCGCCCATCAGCGACCAGCCCTTGAGCATGAGATAGGCGGACAGGAAAGCGCAGACGGCGCCGACCAGCGCGCTCACCCACATGGCCTTCCACATATAGTCGTAGCCCAGCGGCACCATGAGCTCGGCGAGGAAGGAACTCATTCCGGGCGATCCCGCTCTTTGCGCTGAGGCGGCGCGTCGCCATAGAACACCAGCGGCCGCTCGTCGTCGGTGATGACCGTAACCTTGCGGGCATCGTCGTCGTCGTGAAGCTCGCGGCCGCCCAGCTCGAAATTGCGCAGCACGCCGCCGAAGGTGAGTTCCAGATTCTTTGGGGTGAACACCTTTTCCGTGGGGCCGGCGGCGAGCACGGTGCGGTTCAGCAGCACCACCTGATCGCAATAGTCCGGCACGGTGCCGAGATTGTGGGTCGAAACCAGCATGAGGTGCCCGGAGGCGCGCAGGTCCCGCAAGAGATCGATGATCGCGGCTTCCGTGGTGACGTCGATGCCGGTGAAGGGCTCGTCGAGCAAAATAATGCGGCCTTCTTGGGCCAGCGCACGCGCGAGAAACACGCGCTTCTTCTGACCGCCGGACAGTTCGCCGATCTGGCGCTTGCGGTAGGCGCTCATGCCGACGCGCTCCAGCGCCTCGTCCACTTTGCGGCGATCGTTGCGGGACGGCACCCGCAGGAAGTTCATGTGGCCGTAGCGGCCCATCATCACCACGGTCTCGACCAGGACCGGGAAGTTCCAGTCCACATCCTCGCTCTGCGGCACATAGGCGACGATGTTGTCGCCCACCGCCTGGTCGACGGGGAGCCCGCACAGGCGCACGTCGCCGGCCGACGGCTTCACGAAGCCCATGATGGCCTTGAAGATGGTCGACTTGCCGCTGCCGTTGACGCCGACCAGCGCGCAGATGGTGCCGGGGCCGAGTTCAAAACTCGCATCACGCACGGCCGTAAACCCATTGGGATAGGTGACGCTGAGATCGCGCACGACGATGCTGGCCTCGCGCGTTGGCGCCTCGTCCCGGTTCAGGAGATCAAGCGCGCCCATTTTCAAATCCTTTGGCGATGGTCTCGACCGTGATCCGAAGGAGATCGAGATAGGTCGGGACGGGGCCGCCCTCTGCGCTCAGCGAATCCACGTAGAGCACGCCACCGTAGCGCGCACCGGTTTCACTGGAGACCTGCTTGGCGGCGCGGTCGGAGATGGTGCTCTCGCTGAACACCACGGGAATGTCGTTATCGCGGACGAGCTCGATGACCTTACGCACCTGCTGGGGCGAGCCTTGCTGATCGGCATTGATCGGCCACAGATAGGCCTCGCGCATGTCGTAGTCGCGGGCGAGATAGGAGAACGCGCCTTCGCTGGTGACGAGCCAGCGCTGAGGTGCGGGGATCGCCGACAGCCGCTTGCGCAAGGGCTCGTCGAGCGCCTTGATCTTGGCGGCGTAAGCCTCCGCGTTGCGGTTATAGGCGTCCGCGTTGGCCGGGTCGTGGTCGACGAGCGCCTTGCGGATATTCTCCACATAAATGAGCGCATTCGCCGGCGACATCCAGGCATGAGGATTGGGCTTGCCGTTATACGGCCCCTCGGCGATGCCCATGGGGGTGACGCCGTCGCTCACCACGACGCTCGGCACGTCCTCGACGTTTTGGAAGAATTTCTCAAACCAGCGCTCGAGGCCGAAGCCGTTCCACAGCACGAGATCGGCGTCCTGCGCCTTGACGATGTCGAGCGGCGTGGGCTGGTAATCGTGGATCTCGGCGCCGGGCTTGGTGATGGACTCCACCACCGTGTGATCGCCGGCGACGTTCTGGGCAATGTCCTGGATAATGGTGAAGGTGGTGACGACGCGGAATTTGCCGTCCGATCCGGCGGAGTCGCCTGTAGGCTCGCCGCAGCCGGCAAGAAACCCCAAGCTCAGCACCGCCATGACGGCGCCGATATATCGGAGCCGCCCGAGCCCCTGCACCATATGAAAACTCCTGCTCTGGCCTTCTCCGGCCACCATAGCATCAATCATAGATGCAGTTGCAAATTATTCGCAACTAAAATATGGAACGGTGGTTTTGCTCGCGCCGCACCCCTATTTCGCGCGGCGTTTCGTCAATTTTTGGGTCTTGGCGGCCTTCTTGAGCTTGGCGGTCTTCTTGGCGTTGGCTGCCGTTGCAGATTTGGCTGACGTCTTGGCCGCGGCGCTGCTTTTTGCGCTACCGCGCTTTGCGCTGCGTTTGCGCGCGGCCTTCGCCTTGGCTGTCGCTTCGCCCCATTTCATACCTTCGAGCTTCAGCCCGTCGGGATCGAGGAAGAACACGGCGTAATAGTCATCGTAATACTCGTCCGCGGGATCGACGATCTCCGCGCCCTCCCGCTTAAGAAAAGCCTCCAGATCATCGACGTCCTTCCGGCTCCTGAGCTCGAAGGCATAGTGATGGAAACCGATATCGCCGATACGGTAGCCGCGCTCCTTGGCTTCCGCTTCGGCCTGCCCGATCCAGTAACGGGTCTTGCCGTTGGTCCAGCCGATCATGTCGCCGTACTTGCCCAGCACCTTGAAACCGAGGAACGGGAAGAGCTTGCCGTAGAACGCCTTGGATTTCTCGTAGTCACTCACCCTGACGGCGAGATGATCGATGCCGACGACGCGCACCATGTCCTGTCCTCCTTGCACTCCACTGATCCGTACAGAACGCCTCTGCTCGCATCCATTCAGCATAGTCCCGCCCTCATGCGGAGGCATGACGGCGCGGCAACGGCCTGCTATGAGCGTTAACGATCACGGCCACCGGGGGACCTCCACTTGACTGAAGCGCCGCGCAGTTGGACGAAGATTCTGTTCAACCGGAAGATGCTCGCCTGCATCTTCCTGGGCTTCACCTCGGGAATGCCGCTCTATGTCCTAATTTCCCTGGTGCCGGCCTGGTTGCGCAGCAACGACGTGAACCTCGCCACCATCGGTCTATTCGCCCTGATCGGGCTGCCCTATACCTGGAAATTCGTGTGGTCCCCCCTGATGGACCGCTACAAGCTGCCGTTCTTGGGGCGGCGGCGGGGCTGGGCGATCCTGACGCAGCTTGTGCTGCTGGTTGCGATCGGCATGTTGGGCCAGTTCGATCCATCCATCTCGCTCCAAGCCATCGTGGCGGTCGTCTTCGTTGTCGCGCTGTTTGGCGCCAGCCAGGACATCGTCATCGACGCTTACCGGCGCGAGCTGCTGGCCGACGACGAGCTGGGGACCGGCACGTCCATCTTCGTGAATGCCTACCGTCTATCCGGACTGGTGCCGGGCTCTCTGGCCTTGATCCTGGCCGACCACCAACCTTGGACGGTGGTGTTCTGGGTCACCGGCGCCTTCATGCTGGTCGGCATCGTGACCACGTTGATGATCAAGGAAGTCAGCGATGACGCGCTGGCGCCGCACAGTCTGCGCGAGGCGGTGATCGATCCCTTCGTGGAGTTTTTCAGCCGCGACGGCGGGATCAAGGCCGGGTTGGCCATCCTGGCCTTCCTGTTTCTCTACAAGCTGGGAGACAACATGGCCACGGCGCTGGCCACGCCCTTCTACATCGACATGGGTTACAGCCTGAGCGAGATCGGTTCCGTGGCCAAGGTCGCGGGCCTGTGGGCCAGCATCGCCGGTGGCGTGCTTGGCGGCATCATCATGCTCAAGGTGAGTATCAACCGGGCCCTGTGGCTGTTCGGCTTCGTGCAGCTGTTCACCATCGTTCCGTATATTTGGCTGAGCCAGGCCGGGCATTCGCTGCCGGGGCTGTTCGTCGTGGTCAGCGGGGAATATCTGGGCGTCGGCCTTGGCACGATCGCGCTGACGGCCTTCATGGCCAGGGAAACCAGCAGGGCCTTTACGGCCACGCAATTCGCCCTGTTCAGCAGCTTCATCGCCGTTCCGCGCACGCTGGCCAATGCATCGACCGGCTTCATCGTGGAAGCGGTCGGGTGGACACAATTCTTCATCCTCTGCGCCATCGTCGCGGTCCCCGGCCTGCTGTTGTTGTTCAAGGTGGCGCCCTGGAGCGAAGGCGAGCCCGACGCCGAAGAGCTCGAGGAGCTCGAACGCCTGAAGGAAAAGTCGACATGACGATCGACCGGCTGCTGGCCTGAGACAACGTCAAATCTTGCGGCTGTCATAGGCCCAATGCAGGAGCGCCTGCCGCTGTCTCGGGCGGCAGAACGGATCGCCCGGCTCGCAGTTTTGCTCAATCTGTCGCACGTGCCGGCGCATCGCCTTCCAGCGTTTGATCTGCCGCCGGTCCTCGTCCGCCATCCGGCGCCCCAGATAATAGCGGCAATACCATTGGAACCAGCCGCGCGGATCGTCGGGATGGATCCAGCCCTTCGCGCGCCAGACCGATAGCGGCTGGCTGGCGTCGACGCCAAAATAGTTGAGCGAGCGGTCGCGGCCGTTCTGCGCAAGCTTGGCGCCGGCGAACCAGCTTTCGGGAAACTCCTTGCGGGTGTCGGTCATGTACTTGCCGCCGAACACGCCGAGCCGCAGCATCTCGCGCGGCGTCAGCTCGGGCGTGAACTCCGGGTCGAACTGGCGGCCGGTGGGCGCGCTCAATTCGTAGCGATAACCCTGCTGCATTTTGTCGGAGACGATGACGAGGCGTTTTGGCATGAGCGAATTTGGGGACGGGCTCGATGGCCTCACATGGCCTTGCGGGCTTTGACGGCTGCGGCCAGCGTGCCCTCGTCGAGATAGTCGAGCTCGCCGCCGATGGGCACGCCTTGCGCGAGCCGCGACACCGCGACGTTGCAGCCGGCGAGCTGGTCCATCAGATAATGCGCCGTGGACTGGCCCTCGACGGTGGCGTTGAGCGCCAGCAGCACTTCGGTAACTTGCGGATCGCGGGCGCGCTCGATCAGCTTGGCGATGTGCAGATCGCCCGGCCCGATGCCGTCGAGCGGCGACAAGGTACCGCCCAGCACATGGTAGAGCCCGTTGATGACGGAGGCGCGCTCCAGCGCCCACAGATCGCCGACCTCCTCCACCACACAGATCATCGAGCGGTCGCGCACATGATCGCAACACAGCGTGCACGGGCTGTGGGTATCGATATTGCCGCACGTGTCGCAGGTGAGGATGGTGTCGCGCGTCTCGGCCAGAGCGTCGGTGAGCGGGATGAGCAGCTGCTCCTTCTTCTTCACGAGATGCAGCGCCGCGCGCCGCGCCGAGCGGGGACCGAGCCCCGGCAGCCGCGCCAGAAGCTGGATCAGCCGCTCAATCTCCGGGCCTGCCGCCGCGCGCGCCATCAGCGATCAGTCGTCAAAACAGCTTGAGACCGGGCGGGAGGGGCAGGCCACCGGTGAGCGCCTGCATCTTCTCCTTCATGGTCTCTTCGACCTTGGCCTTGGCGTCGGCATGGGCGGCCGAGATCAGATCCTCGAGAATCTCGCCCTCTTCCGGCTTGAGCAGGGAGGCATCGATTTTGACCCCGGACATCTCGCCTTTGCCGTTCAAGGTCACCACTACCATGCCGCCGCCGGCGCGGCCCTCGCACAGGGTTCGCTCCATCTCGGCCTGCATGTCGGCCATCCGGCCTTGCAGCTCCTGCGCCTGTTTCATCATCTGGGCGAAGTTTTTCATCTAGTTCGTTCCGTCCTCCGTGAATTGCTCCGGCTCCCCGTCGCCACCGTCATCTTCGGCGGCTGGCGTGGTCGGACGCACATCGGCGATACGGGCGCCCGGAAAATGTTGCAGCACCTGTTTGACCGCCGGATGGGCGCGGACCAGATCGATCTCGCGCTCGGCTGCCGCGCGGCGCGTGGCGCCCAGCGGCTCGGCCCCTTCGTGGTCGCTAACGGCGACGATCCATACCCGCCCGGTCCAGGCTCTGAGCTTGCGCATCAGCTCTTGGGTGAGTTGCTGGGGCGCCGTGGGCAGCGGATTGAGCTCGATATTGCCCGGCTTGAAGTGCACGAGCCGGACTTGCTCCAGCAGGGCATTCTTGAGCTTCAACTCGCGCTTGGCCTCGGCCAGCGCGACCACGTCCTCAAAACTGTTCAAGGCCGGCGGCTGCGGTTCCGGCGCGAAGTCTGCGTCCGGGTCAAGGTCGGGGTCCGGAAGAGTGTCCGGGATCTCGTCATGCGCGGGCGGCGCTTCGTCCCATGGCGGACTCTCGTGCCGTGCCGGGCTGTCTTCGACGGCAGCGCTTGGCGCGCGCGCCGAACTTTCTGCCGGTGCCGGCTCAGGCGCCGTGTCGGGAGTCTTGTCGATAGACTTGGGCTGCGCGCTACCGCCCTCTTTCAGTTGGCGGGCCAGTTCACCCGGCGGCGGCAGGTCGGCGGCATAGGCGAGCCGCACCAGCACCATGTCGGCGGCGGCCAGCGGGCGTGGGGAATTGCGGACCTCGTCATGGCCCTTGAGCAGCATCTGCCAGGCTCGCGCCAGGACCGGCATGGACAGGCGCCTGGCGAGATCGGCGGTACGCGCGCGTTCGGCTTCGCTGGCGGCAGGATCGGCGCTCGCGGGCCCCGCCGCCTTGACCAGCGTCACCGCATGCACCGCGTCGGCGAGATCGGTGACGACCTGGCCGGGCTCGGCGCCGTCGCGATTCAATTGATCGAGGGTGGTGAGCGCAGCCCCCGCGTCGCCCTTGAGCACGGTCTCCAGCAGATCGAAGATGCGGCTGCGGTCGGCAAGGCCGAGCAGTTCACGCAAAGAGCCTGCTTCTACCTTGCCGGAGCCGAAAGCGATGGCGCGGTCGAGGATCGACAGGGCGTCGCGCACGGAGCCTTCCGCCGCGCGGGCGATGAGCGCCAAGGCCGCCGGGTCGGCTTCCGCCTTCTCCGCTTTCACGATGCGGGCGAGATGCTCCATCAGCACCTCGATCTCGATGCGCCGCAGGTCGAAGCGCTGGCAGCGCGACAGGACCGTAACCGGAACCTTGCGCACTTCTGTGGTGGCGAAGATGAACTTCACATGCTCGGGCGGTTCTTCCAGCGTCTTGAGCAGGCCGTTGAAGGCCTGCTTCGACAGCATGTGCACCTCGTCGATGATGTAAACCTTGTAGCGGGCCGAGTTCGGCTTGTAGTGCGCGCTATCGATGAGCTCGCGCACATCGTCGATGCCGGTATGGGAGGCGGCGTCCATCTCGACCACATCGAGATGGCGGCTCTCCAGAATGGCGCGGCAATGAGCGCCTTCCGTCTCGATGTCGAGCGTGGCGCCCTCGCCGTTCGGGCCTTCGTAGTTGAGCGCGCGGGCGATGAGGCGGGCGGTCGTGGTCTTGCCGACGCCGCGCACGCCGGTGAGCATATAGGCCTGCGCGATGCGGCCCGTGGCAAAGGCATTGCGCAGCGTCCGCACGATAGCCTCCTGGCCGATCAGCTCGGCGAAGACTTGCGGGCGGTATTTGCGGGCGAGCGCCGCATGGCTTTCAGGCGCGCTCTTTGCTTGATTTTTGGATTCGGCCATCGAGGGTCGCACTCACGCCACGGCTTCAGGACGATTCGGGGCAGCAACAGACGCCCCGCCACACTCTACTGGACGCATGAGGCAAGGTGGGAGGCTGGACGAACAACCCGCGAAACGCTCGTTGGGGCTGCTTCCTTCCGGACCTGACCCGGTTGGCGAGGCACGCGCCTGCTGCCAACCTCCCTGGGGCAGTATATCGGGGAACGGGGGCCCCGTGGCAACCCGGTCCACCATATGACCCCAGCGGCGCCCAAGGCCCGCCCCAATCCATCCAGACGGTACAAACGAACCTAAGGGGTTACGGCGCGTTAGACGCATGCCGGTCCAGGATTCCAGAAAGGCTTAAAATTGATGATCCTCCTCAAAGCCGCCGTTCGCGCGCTTTTTGTCGCGGGCGCGGGCTTCACGGCATTGCTCGCCGGCCCCGCCATGGCGCAGCAGCCCAACGGCTACCCCATCACAAACGTCAATCTGCGCGCCGGCCCGGGCACAGACTATCCCGTCATCATGACCGTGCCCGCCGATGCGCCGATCGCGATTCTCGGCTGCTTGCCGGACTACACATGGTGCGACAGCGTCTTCCGCAACTACCGCGGCTGGATGCGATCCATCTATCTGTCGGGCTACTATGAGGGCGACTACTACCTGCTGCGCGACTATGCACCGCGGCTTGGCTATCAGCCCGTCACCTTCAACATAGGCGCCTACTGGGATTCCTATTACCGCGACGAGCCCTTCTACGGCGATCGCGGACGCTGGGACCGTCCCAGCGAGGAGGGCTGGGTGGATGACAACGTCTTCTACAACCGCCTGGCACCGCACGGGTCGTGGACCTGGATCCAAGGTCAATATGTCTGGGTGCCCGCCCGCGTCGGTCGAGACTGGCGTCCCTATACGCGCGGACGATGGGTCTACACCGACCGAGGATGGACGTGGGTCTCCAATGAGCCGTTCGGCTGGGCGACCTATCATTACGGCCGGTGGGGCTTCTCGGACCGCGTCGGCTGGTTCTGGGTGCCGGGCAATCGCTGGGCCCCTGCCTGGGTGTCATGGCGCCAGTCCGACGACTACCTCGCCTGGGCCCCTCTCCCGCCCTCTTACGACCGCGGCTACGATCGAGGCTACGACCGCAACGGCAGCGGTAGCGGGATCAATATCTCGTTCGGCGACGTGCCCGACTATTACTGGTCGGTCGTTCCGTCGCGCGACTTCCTCTCCGACGATCTGCCGCGCTATTACGTCCGCGATCACGACCGGCGTCGTGATCTCGACCGCACCCGCCCGGTCGGCCACACCACCATCGTCAACAATACGACGATCGTGAACAACGTGGTCAACGTCAACTACGTCGAGCAGAAGACGAAGAAGAAGGTCGTCAAGCGGCGGATCGCGCGGACCGCAAATGTGGCATCGGCCGGCAAGGTCGAGGACGATGCCATCGAGGTTTATCAGCCCGACGCGCAAGACACGCCCGCCGCGCTCGCGCCGCCCGAGGCGAAGACTGTCGAAGAGGTTGCCGCGACGAGCGAGACCAAGGCGCAGGCCGAGGGCGAGGCCACGACCGAAGATAGGCTCTCCCCGCCGGAGGTGCAGGACGCGGTCAAGAAGCGCAGAGGGGCCAAAGACCGGAAGGGCAAGGCTGCCGAGGGAGGAACCGACGGCGGCATAGCGACCGGCGAGCCCGGCGCGGATGCGGCGCCCCCGCTCGATCCCGCGCTGCCGAAGGGCGCCGAGTCCGACGCACCGCCGCCACCGTCCGACGCGCCGAAGCCTGCGCCAGTCCCTGCGCAGGATGTCTCAACGCCAGAGGTTGAGACCAGCTCTCCGCCGAAGGACGCGAAGAAGAACAAGAAGGGCGCGGAACAGCCGCCTGCACCTGCTCAGGACACCGAGCCGGCAGACGCCGACGCTCAGCAGCCAGAGGCACGTGAGCCTGTGACGCCGGCGCCGGAGGAGCAGAGCCCCGGTCCGGAGGCGGCGCCTCCTCCTGAGGAAAAGGCCCCCGAGAGCGAGTCGACGCCGGAGAGCCCAACTCTCGTCCCGCCCGCCCAAAAGCAGGCCCCGGCGGATATGCGAGAGAAACCCGGTCGCAAGAAACCAGCGCCGGAGGCGGACAAGTACGGCCCAAAAACGCCTTCGGGCCCTAAGAGCAAGGCGCCGCCGCCTCCAGAAGACAGCGACGCGCTGCCCAAAGCCGCGCCCAAACCTCCGGCGGCTCCCGCACCCGCAGAGCCCGCAGAGGCAGAGCCCGCAGAGAAGGACTCGCAGCCGAAGCCTCCGATTGCGGACGTGCCGAAGCCCGAGCCGGACGCCGCGCCCGTCGCGCCGCAAGCTGCACCGGAACCACCCGCGGCACCGAGTGCCGCTCCCCCCGAGCCGGGGACGAAGCAGGCCGAGCCCAAGCCTGCACCAAACAACGAGGCAAAGCCCAAGCCACGACCTGAGGCGAAGTCCAAGGCCGCGCCTCAGGCCGGTGCGACACCCAAGCCCGACGCTGCGCCGAAACCGAAGGCGGCACCGAAGCCGAAGACTGAAGCAAAACCTAAGGCGGCACCGAAGCCAAAGGCCGAAGCTAAGCCGAAGCCAAAGCCTGCACCAAAGGCGGAAGCAAAGCCGAAGTCGAAGCCAAAGCCCGAGGCGAGTCTCAAGGCTCGACCACAAGCGCAGCCCGGCAGGTCCGGCGCATCGGGAGCCAAGGGACTGGCCGCACCGAAACCCCCCAAAGGACCCGGCCAGGGCGCAGCGGCGGCGCGCGGCGGACAAACCGCTGCTGCACCGGCCGAGACGGATGAAAAGAAGAAGAAGAAGGGCAAGCCTGACAAAGACCGTTAGCCGTCAATGCCGAGAGGGTTGCGACGAAAAATCGACGTGGTCGCGCGGCACGGTGTGCTAGCGTCGCGCCGTGTCACTGCTCATCGCGCTCCATATCCTTGCCGCCGTCGTTTGGGTCGGCGGCATGTACTTCGCCTATGTGGCGCTGCGCCCGGCCGCGGGACCGCTTGAGCCTGAGATTCGGCTGACCCTTTGGCGCGGCGTGTTCCGCCGTTTCTTCCCTTGGGTGTGGCTGTGCATCGTTGCGCTACTCGCGTCCGGCTACGGCATGATCTTTGGCTATCTCGGCGGGTTCGCGGGCGTCGGCCTGCACATCCATGTCATGCAGGGCATCGGCATCGTGATGATGCTGATGTTCGGACATCTCTTCTTCGGACCTTGGCGGCGTTTTGGCGCCGCTGTGGAAAACAAGAACTTTCCCGACGCCGCCAAGCGGTTGCATCAAATTCGCCTTATTGTCGCGGTCAATCTTGCGCTCGGGCTTGTCACGATCGTCGTGGGCGCGAGCGGCCGCTTCTGGTAAACGCGCCCGACCTTGACCACATGAACGCGGAATGTCACTCACCTGCCAAGTCCGACAGCCAACCGGAGACACTCAATGAGCTTAGACAAAAAGACGAGACCGAATTTCGTGCGGCGGCCGACGAAGCGGGTGTTGACGGGAGAGACGCGCGAAGAAGAAGCGGCGCGCCTCGCGGCCGAGATTGCCGCTCATCCGGTGACGAAGTGCGAGCCCGGCGAGTACAAGCCCACCTCATCGCGGCCGGGCTGGACCAACAAGCCGTTCATGCCGCAGGCGGATTTGAACGAGGCTGAGCGCATCGCCAAGAAGATGCGCAAATCCTGACGGCCGTTTCTGACGTCAGACCTTGAGGTCGGCGCGGAAGGGGCTCGCCGGATATGAGCCGAGCACGGTCACCTCGCTGGTGAAGAAGCCGAGCTCCTCCATGGCGAGCTTGACCCGGCGCTCGGCCGGATGGCCCTCGATGTCCGCATAGAACATGGTGGCGTTGAACGAGCCCTCGAGTTGGTAGGATTCGAGCTTCGTCATGTTGACGCCGTTGGTGGCGAAGCCGCCCATCGCCTTGTACAGCGCCGCCGGCACGTTGCGCACGCGGAACACGAAACTGGTGATGATGGGACCGTCGTCCGCCTTGGTCCGCTGCGGCTTGGCGGCGAGCACCACGAAGCGCGTGGTATTGTGGGTGGCGTCCTCGATATCCTTCTTGGCCACCTTGAGCCCATAGATTTCCGCGGCAAGCTTTGAGGCGATGGCCGATTGGGTCGGATCGTCCATCTCGCTCACATGACGGGCGGCGCCTGCCGTATCGGCCTCGACCACGGGCGTCAGCTTCAGGGCGGCAATCGCCTTGCGGCACTGCCCAAGCGCCATGATGTGGCTGTGCACGGTCCTGAGCCTGGTCAGCTTAGCGCGTGGCAGCATCAGCAATTGGTGCCGCACCCGCTCGAAATGCTCGGCGACGATGTAGAGGCCCGAATGGGGCAGGAGATGGTGGATGTCGGCGACGCGGCCGGCCACCGAGTTCTCGATGGGGATCATGGCGAGCTTCGCCCTACCGGTCTTCACCGCGGCCAGCGCATCCTCGAAGGTGGCGCAGGGCATCGCTTCCATGCGCGGATAGGCGTCGCGCGCGGCCAGATGCGAGTTGGCGCCGGGCTCGCCCTGGAAGGCGATTTTGTTCAAGCGCGATCTGGCCATGGTCTTTTCAGGAGGGTCTTTTGCTCTGGGGTGGGCGCGTTTTAGCTGCGAGATTCAAGAAGTTCGCGCGCCCGTGCAAGGTCGGCGGGAGTATCGACACCGAGCGGGACAGTGTCAACGAGGCCGACATGAATGCGCATACCCGCTTCCAGGGCGCGGAGCTGCTCGAGCTTCTCGCGTGTCTCCAGCGGCGAGGGCGGCAACCCCACGAAGCGGTCCAGCGCCGTGCGCCGGTAGGCGTAGATGCCGATGTGGTGATAGAGCGGACCGTCGCCGTAAGGGGCCGTGGCGCGCGTGAAATAAAGCGCGTTGAGGACACCGCCGCGCCCGAGCGGCGAGCCGATCACCTTGACCACGTTGGGGTTGGTGCGCTCCTCCTCGCGGACGATCTCCGCGGCGATGGTGCCGATATCCGCCTCCCCCTCCTCCAGGGCGGCGACGCAGGTTCGCACCAGCTTCGGATCGAGCGTCGGCAGGTCGCCTTGCAGATTGACGATCGTCTCGATGCACCGGTCCGGATCGACGGTGAGGACGGCCTCATGGATGCGATCCGAGCCGCTGGCATGGTCGGGGCGGGTCATCGCCGCCTCGCCGCCCGCCTTGGCCACGGCATCGCAAATCTCCTGGGCGTCGGCGGCAACCAGCACGGGACCGCAATCCGCCTCCACCGCCCTCCGCCAAACATGGACGATCATCGGTTCTCCGGCGATCTCCGCCATGGGCTTGTTGGGCAGTCTCGTCGCGCTCAGCCTGGCGGGTATGACAATGAGAGAATTTGACATGAGTTTCCGTTGGTTAGCTCGAGACAACGACCTTGTGACAGAACGCAAGCGCGACAATTCTCTGAGTTGCAACAGTCGGATCGCCCCTATAGTCTCACGCCGCGTCGCAAGAGCTACAAAGAAGTGGCCTTTGCCTGCTGGGGGGACATCGGCATGAAGTATTACTATCTCAACAAAATCGCTATGGCAGTGCTGGTCGCGCTGCTGCTGTTCTTTGGTACAAGAACGCTCATCAACATCGCATATGAAGAGCACCCGCCCGAGAAGCCCGGCTTCGAGGTTGCGGGGGGCGAGGCGCCACACGGCAAGGCGGAGAAGCCCGGCGGTGGCGGCGGATCGGAGATCATCGCCGCGCTGCAGACCGCGGACGCGGCCCAAGGCGAACAAGACGTCGCGCTCTGCAAAGTGTGCCACAGCTTCGACAAGGGCGGCCCCACGATGATCGGGCCGAATCTTTATGGCATGGTCGGCCACAAGATCGCCTCGCACGAGGGCGTCACCTACACCCCGGCGCTCAAGGGCAAGGAAGGCGATTGGACCTTCGAGAATCTCGACCATTGGCTGACCAACCCGCAGGCCTTCGCCGCGGGCACCAGCATGGCCTTCCCGGGCATTCCGGACGTCAAGAAGCGCGCCGACGTCATCGCCTTCTTGAACAAGAATAGCGACAGCCCGCTGCCGATTCCCGAGCCCAAGGCCGAGGAGGCTGCTACGGAAGAGTCAGGCGAGGCGCCTGGCGACGAAGCCGCTTCCGGTCAGGCCGAGATCCTCACGCTGGTCGCCACAGCCGATCCGGCGAAGGGCGAGGCCGGCGCCGCGCTCTGCAAGGTCTGCCACACCGTCGACAAGGGCGGCGCCATGCTGGTCGGCCCAAATCTCTGGGGCGTCGTCGGCCACAAGATCGCCGCGCATGAGGGCTTCACCTACACGCCCGCGCTCAAGAAGCATGAGGGCGACGAGTGGACCTACGAAAATCTCGATCATTGGCTGACCAAACCGGCGGATTTCGCTCCCGGCACCACCATGGCCTTCCCGGGCATTCCGGACGCCCAGAAACGCGCCGAGGTGATCGCCTATCTGCGCACGCTGAGCGACGATCCTATCCCGTTGCCTGCGGCTGACGAGCCCGCTGCCGAGGAGCCCGCCGCTGCTGAAGAACCCGCAGCGGCAGAACCTGCAGCGGCAGAACCTGCAGCGGAAGAACCTGCAGCGGAAGAACCTGCCGCCGAGGAGCCCGCAATGGAAGCGCCTGCGGCGACCGAGGAGCCGGCTGCTGAAGAGCCGGCTGCCGAGGCGCCTGAAACTGCCGATGAGCCTGAGGCGGTGATGGAGGAAGAGGTGATGGAGGAGACCATCGTCGTGTCGCCCACCGTCGCTGAAGATGCGCCGTCAGAGCCGTCGGTTGGCGAGCCTGCTTCAGAGTCCCAGCCCCAGCCGGTCTATCCGGACGAGGCGGCGGCCGATGAGCCGGCCGTCGAAGGGGTGATGGAAGAGATGGACGAGGTCATCGTCGTATCGCCTTCCGTAGCCGACGATGCGCCGTCAGAGCCGTCCAATGGCGAGCCCGCTTCGGTGTCCCAGCCCCAGCCGGTCTATCCCGATGGGGCGCCGGACGGCCTCTAGGCCCAAACCAAACCAAATCAGAAAGGGCCTCCCGCGGGAGGCCCTTTTTTGTGCTCCGCCGGTCCCCGGGCCCAAGTAGATGACCGATAATTCATTTGGTCAAAAGCCGCGCCATGCTAGCTTTCCCGAGCCTTTCGGCGCTTCCGGCGCTTGCCTGACGGCGCGTCTTGAGGAGCAGCCAGAGAGGCTAATCCCATCCATATGGAGCCCGTCCCGCCGCTCATGACCTTGCTTCGCCTCGCCCTCGCCCTCGCCACAGCCCTCACCACCCTCATCATCGGCCCGGCCTACGCCGAGGACACGCCCACCTGCCACCATGCGGTGTCGCTGGTCGGCGAACCGAAATACCCCGCCGATTTCAGCCATTTCGACTATGTGAATCCGGATGCGCCGAAGGGCGGGAGAGCTCGGATCGCCTCGATCGGCGGCTTCGACAGCCTCAACCCGGTGCTCTACCGCGGCGAGCAGGCGGCGGGGCTGAGCCTCGTTACCGAGACCCTGATGAGCGACAGCATCGACGAGGCCTCGACCTCCTACGGGCTGATCGCCGAATGCGCGTCCTATCCGGACGACTATTCCTCGGTCACCTTCAAGCTCCGCAAGGAGGCTCGCTGGCATGACGGCACGCCGATCACGACTGACGACGTGATCTACAGCCTCGAGGTAAACAAGACGGCCAACCCGCGCATGGGGCTCTACTACAAAAATGTCACCCGCGCCGAAGCGACCGCCGACAATGAGGTCACCTTCTATTTCGACAGCAAGGGCAATCGCGAGCTGCCCATGATCATGGGTCAGCTCACCGTCCTGCCGAAGCATTATTGGACGGGGAAGAACGCGAACGGCGAGCCGCGCGATCCGATGAAGACAACGCTAGAGCCGCCGCTCGGCTCGGGCCCTTACCGACTCAAGGAAGCCTCGCCCGGCCGTTCGGTCGTTTACGAGCGCGTGGCCGACTACTGGGGCAAGGATCTGGCCGTCAACAAAGGCCAGTGGAATTACGACGAGATTCGCTTCGACTACTATCGCGACTTGACCGTGGCGTTCGAGAGCTTCAAGGCGGGCAATCTCGACTACTGGCAGGAAACGAGCGCGAAGAACTGGGCGACGGGGTACGACTTCCCCGCCGTTCGCGACGGCTACGTCGAGCGCCAAGAGGTGAAGATCCAGCGCACGCAGCCGATGCAGGCCTTCGTGCTCAACCTGCGGCGGCCGCAGTTTCAGGACCGCCGCGTGCGCCAAGCGTTCAATCTCGCTTTCAACTTCGAATGGGCCAACAAGAATTTGTTCTATGGCCAGTATGAGCGGGTCGGCAGCTATTTCGAGAATAGCGAGCTGGCCGCGCCGCAGGCGCCGCCCACGGGCCGCGAACTCGACATCCTGAATGGCGTGAAGGATCAGGTGCCGGCGGCGGTGTTCACCGAGATCCACAAGAATCCCGTGAACGACGAGCAGGCCGACATGCGCGGGAACTTGCGCAAGGCGGTGACGCTGCTCAAAGAGGCCGGCTGGCAGGTTAAGAACGGCAAACTCACCAATGTGAAGACCGGCCAGACCATGACGGTCGAGTTCCTGCTCGTGTCGCCGCTGTTCGAGCGCATCGTGCAGCCCTATTTGCGCAATCTGGAGCGGCTCGGCATCAAGGGTTCGATCCGGCTCGTCGACTCCGCGCAATACACGCGCCGGCTCAACGGCTTCGACTACGACATCATCGTCTCGACCTTCGCCCAGTCGGACTCTCCCGGTAACGAGCAGCGCGACTTCTGGGGCACCGAGGCGGCCGACCGCGAAGGCAGCATGAACATGATCGGCATCAAAGACCCGGCGATCGACAAGCTGGTCGACCATGTCATCTACGCCAAGAACCGCGAAGAGCTCATCGCCGCCACCCACGCGCTTGACCGCGTGCTGCTGTGGAACGACTTCGTGGTGCCCCAATGGTTCTCGCCCAATGTCCGCATCGCTTATTGGGATCGCTACGGCCAGCCCGAGAAGCTGCCGGGGCTAACGCCGGGCTTCATCCAGGTGTGGTGGTATGACGAGAAATTGGGGGAGCGGCTGCCGGGACCGTCGAAGCGTTGATGGGCGGCGCGCGCGCAGTCTCAAGCCTCGCCGCCGGCGCGCTTCTGCTGCTGGCGCTGGCCGGGAACCCTAGCACGGCGGCGGAACGCACGCACGGCCTGTCGGCCTTTGGCGACCTCGCCTACCCGCCCGATTTCGACCATTTCGCCTACGTCAATCCGAATGCGCCGAAGGGCGGCACCTTCACGCTGGTGGGCTGGGGCGGCGTCACCACCTTCAACAGCCTCAACAACTACATTCTCAAAGGCGACGCGGCGCAGGGGCTGGAGCTGCTGTTCGATTCGCTGATGGTCCGCGCGACGGACGAGCCCGACGCGGTCTACGGGCTCGTGGCGGAAAGCGCCGAGGTCGCCGACGACGGCCTGTCGGTGACATTCCACTTGCGGCCCGAGGCGCGCTTCGCCGACGGCAGTTCGGTCACCGCCGACGATGTGGTGTTCTCGTTCGAGACGCTGAAGGAGAAGGGCCACCCGATCTACCACCAGACGCTCCGCGACGTGGTGAAGGCGGAGGCGCTGGACCCGCAGACCGTGCGCTACGCCTTCCAGGGCGAGCTGGTGCGCGACCTGCCGCTCACCGTGGCCGAGTTGCCGATTCTGTCCAAGGCCTACTACGCGACCAGACCGTTCGATCAGACCACGCTCGACGTGCCGCTCGGCTCGGGCCCGTATCTGGTGGATCAGATGATGCAAGGCCGCACCATCGTTTACCGGCGCAACCCGGACTATTGGGCCAAGGATCTTCCGGTCAACAAGGGGCGCTGGAACTTCGACAAGATCCGCTACGAATATTTCCGCGACCGCACCGCCGGCATGGAGGCGTTCAAGGCCGGCACTTACGACTTCCGCGAGGAGTTCACCTCGAAAGTCTGGGCGACCGAGTACGACTTCCCGGCGATCCGCGACGGCCGCGTGAAGAAAGAGGTGCTGCCCGACGAGACGCCATCCGGCACGCAAGGCTTTTTCATCAACACGCGCCGGGACACGCTCAAGGATCCCCGTGTGCGCGAGGCGCTCGATCTTGCTTTTGATTTCGAGTGGACCAACCGCAACATGTTCTACGGACTCTACGACCGTACGCAGAGCTACTTCGAGAACTCGCCGATGAAGGCGCAAGGCGAGCCCTCGGACGCCGAGCGGGCTTTGATGCAGGGGCTCGGCGTGCCCGTGCCGGAAGACACGCTGGGGCCGGTTTATGTGCCGCCGGAAACCGACGGCTCGGGCCGGAACCGCGCGCTCTTCGTGGAGGCCGGAAAATTGCTCGACGAGGCGGGATGGACGGTCAAGAACGGCGTCCGCGTCAACGGCAAGGGCGAGCCGTTCAAGCTCGAATTGCTGATGTTCGAGCCGGTCATGGAGCGTATCGCCGCGCCCTATGTCAAAAACCTCAAACTGCTGGGCATCGATGCGCGCCTACGCATGGTCGATCCCGCGCAATATCAGCAGCGGCTGAAGGACTTCGACTTCGACATCACCAGCCAGCGCTATTCGATGCGCAACACGCCGGGCGTCGAGCTCAGGAGCTATTTCGGTTCTCAGGCCGCGGATCAGGACGGCTCGCTCAATCTCGCCGGCATCAAGGACCCTGCCGTGGACGCGCTGATCGAACGCGTGGTGGCGGCCAAGACCCGCGAGGACATGACCATTGCGGCGCGCGCGCTCGACCGCGTGCTGCGGGCCGGGCACTACTGGGTGCCCCATTGGTACAAGGGCTCGAACTCGGTCGCCTATTGGGAAAAGTTCTCGCGGCCCGAGACGAAACCGAAATACGATCGGGGCATTCTCGATACCTGGTGGTTCGACGAGGCGAAAGCAGCGCAGATCGACACGACCAAACCCTCGGCGGGCGCGGCCAAGGCCGAGGAAACGGAGGCCGGCGGCACGCGGCTATGGCTAATCCTAGCCGCGCTGCTCGGGGCGGGGATCGTCGTTAGCCTAGTCATGCGGGCGAGCCGCAAGCCCAAGTCCTGAGATCAGCAAACCACGCCGGCCTAGACCAGCCGCTCGAAGCGCTCGATCTTGCGGAATACTGGCGCCGGATTGACGCCGAACGTGTCGCGGAAGGCGTGACTGAAATGGGTGGCGTCGGCAAAGCCGCTTTCCATGGCGGCCATGGTCATGTTGTCGCTGGCATGCAGCCGCTCCGCGCTCAGCCATAACCGCTTCCACATGCGATAGCGCCGTAGGGCGCGCCGACCTGCTCGCTGAAGAGATGCAGCACGCGCGAGGGCGACAGACCAAGTGCAGTCCCAAGCTCAGCTTGCGTGTGATTGCGGTCCGGCTCATTTCTGATGAGGGCGACGATCTTCTGGATGCGCGGGTCGATGAGACTTTCGTCCTCGCGTGCCGGCAGCAGAAGATCCAAACGCTGCTCCACCTCCGGCTGGCGCGGGTTCTCCTCGAACACCCATTGGAAGTCGGCGACGATCTCGGGATCGTGGAAAGCGCCGACGATCCCTTTGCGATAGGGAAAGCGGCGGCGAAAGGCGCCCGCCGACGGACTGTCGATGTCGACGAACAGCTTGCCCTGCACGCCACCGGCGAGATCGAGCGTGTGGCGCAAGCCCGGCGGCACGACCGCCACGCGATAGGGTCGCCAAGCGCCATCGCCGAGCTTTAATTTGAACGGGCCGTAGATGCCGACATGCAGAACCGGTGCGACGTCGCCATGCGCCTCAAGATGCTGAAGCGGCCCGCAATACAGCGCGCGCCCCTTGCCGACATAGAGTTGCGAGTGAAACGGATGAAATTTCTGCATAGCCGGTTCATGCAAGTTCTGGCGGGACGGCTCGGCTAAGGTCGCCTCCGAAAGATGAGACCCACACCGAAGCCGAGCGGTCCCGACGATAGTCGGTCGCTCCGAGCATCGGAAGGCATTTATCGGGAGGACTTCATGCAAGATCTTCCCCTGTTGGATGACAGCGCGTTCCAGGTCCAATTCAAGGCACTTCTGGCGGAGGCGCCAAGCGGGCTCGTCAAGGAGTCTCACTTCTTGCAGGTGCCGTCCGATCAGTCGCCATGGCTCGACACGGGGATCGATCTGGAAGCGGGCGATCAGGTCTCGACCTTCGCGACCGGCAAGACCTCTCTGAAGCGCCTGCCGATCTCGTTCCCTACCGCCCTTCAACTGTGGTGCAGAATTGGCGAGGACGGCGAGATCTTCCGCGGGACGCGTGCCTCGAATAGCTTCAAGGTCGACAAGGGGGGAAGGCTCTGCGTTGGCACCATGTTCCCCGGCGAGTTTGCATCGCGCACCGGCACGCTGGCCACGCCTGTCGAGGCCTATGACATGGCGGAAGGAAACTTGAGCCTGCTCGTGGAGCGCTGGCAAACGGAGCCGCTGGACGCCTTGAAGCGACTCGCGGCCGCGGGCGACGTGGATGGGCTCATCGCCACCGAAATCGACCGCTTCACCAACCAGGTGCCGGCGCCGGAAGGGTGGGAGTATCTCTGGTTCATCGGCCCGGCCGAGATCTACAAAGACTGCGATGACCACGGCCGCGACCACGCCATCTGCTGCCATAGCGACAATAACGGCGCGCTGCTGATCAAGGACTGCGAGCTGCCGTTCAGGCCCGGGACGCGGCTGTCCTGGTCGTGGCTTATGGAACAGCTCCCGTCGAAGGTGGCGGAGGATACGTTTCCGACCCACGACTATCTGAGCGTCGCCGTGGAGTTCGATAACGGGCAGGACATTACCTATTTCTGGAGCTGCGAACTGCCGCCGGAGACCACATTCCGCTGCCCAATTCCGAGCTGGACTCACCGCGAGCCCCATGTGGTCGCCCGTAGCAGGCTTGGGGACCTCGGCAAGTGGGTCTCGGAGGAGCGCGACGTCTATGCCGACTATGTCGAGCGCATCGGCGGCCCGATGCCGGCGAAGATCGTGCGCGTCTGGTTGATCGCCGTCAGCATCTTCCAGCAGACGGAAGGCAAGTGCCAGTTCGCCGATATCGCCTTCAAGACCGATCAGGGCGTGGTGCCGGTCCTCTGAGGCCGGCGCTTTTCCGAACTTTCCTGCCACATCTGTCGCTGTTCCGAAGCCCTTCAGAGTCTGCTATGGCTCTGAGGGCGCAGCCGCGTTCGCCCACGGAAAAGGGCCCGGATACCGGGTTTCACTCCCGAGCAGAATCCAGTAAGCATCAGGGTTCAGAGACGATCTCCGGACCGCCAGGGCGGGGCAACGGCCGGAAAATTTAGCGACAGGAATCTTAGCGACATTGGCCGCCTATATCCTTCGCCGCATCCTTCTGATCATTCCCACCATGCTTGGCATCATGCTGGTGACGTTCGTCATCGTGCAGTTCGCGCCAGGCGGACCGGTGGAACGGCTGGTCGCCCAACTGGCCGGCACCGACCCGGGCGCCACCGCCAAGTTCAGCGGCGGGGGCGGTGATTTCGCCGGCGGGGCCGGCAATCAGGGCATGCCGGGCGACGTCTCGGCGGCGCCTTCCAAATATCGCGGCTCGCAAGGGCTCGATCCCGAATTCATCGCCAGCCTGGAAAAGCAATTCGGGTTCGACAAGCCGGCGCATGAGCGCTTCGGCATGATGCTGTGGAAGTACATCACGCTCGATTTCGGCGAGAGCTATTTCCGCGACACCAAGGTGCTGGACCTCATTGCCGAGCGCATGCCGGTATCCATCTCGCTCGGGCTTTGGATGACGCTGATCGCCTATGCGATCTCTATCCCGCTCGGCATCCGCAAAGCCGTCAGCGACGGCTCGCGCTTCGATGTGTGGACCTCAAGCGTCATCGTCATCGGCTACGCCATTCCCGGCTTCCTTGTGGCCGTGTTCTTGATCGTGCTGTTCGCCGGCGGCTCCTTCTTCCAGATCTTTCCGTTGCGCGGTCTGGTGTCGGAGGATTTCTGGTCGCTGCCCTGGTACGACAAGATCCTCGATTATTTCTGGCATCTGGTGCTGCCGCTGACCGCCATGGCGCTGTCGGCCTTCGCCACAACCACCTTCCTCACCAAGAACTCGTTCCTCGAGGAAATCCGCAAACAATATGTCACCACGGCGCGGGCGAAGGGCTTGACCGAACACAAAGTGCTTTACGGCCATGTGTTCCGCAACGCCATGCTGATCGTCATCGCCGGTTTCCCCGGCGCCTTTATCGGCGCGTTCTTTGCCGGTTCGCTGCTCATCGAGACGATCTTCACGCTCGACGGACTCGGACTGCTCGGCTTCGAGGCGATTGTGAACCGCGACTATCCGGTCGTGTTCGCCACCGTCTACATCTTCTCGCTGCTCGGCCTGTTCATCAATCTCATTTCCGACCTCACCTATACGTGGATCGATCCGCGTATCGATTTCGAGACGCGGGAGGTCTAAGGCGATGGACGCTCCGACCGACGTCAGCGTTACCGAGGAAGTCGCCGCCGAAGGCATCCCAACCCCGCGCCCGTGGCTGTCGGCGCTCAATTGGCGGCGCTGGGCGACGTTCAAAAAGAACCGGCGCGGTTACTGGTCGTTGTGGATCTTTCTGGTCCTGTTCGGCATCAGCCTGTGCGCCGAATTCATCGCCAACGACAAACCGATCCTCGTCGAATATGAGGGCCAGTATTACTGGCCAATTTTTAAGGCCTATCCGGAAACGGATTTCGGCGGCATCTTCGAGACCGAAGCCGACTATCGCGATCCGGTGGTCAAGGAACTCATCACCGACAGTGGCGGCTGGATGATCTGGCCGCCGATCCGCTTCTCCTACAACACCCAGAGCAAGAACCCGCCCATGGCCTTCCCGGTGAAGCCGACCTGGCTGCTCACCAAGGAAGACTGCAGGCTGGCGGTGGAGCGCGGCTTCCACCCTTGCAATGCCAGCCTCGAGTGGAACTGGCTGGGCACCGACGATCAGGGGCGCGACGTGGTCGCCCGCATCATCTACGGCTTCCGCCTGTCTGTGCTGTTCGGGCTGGTGCTGACCCTGTTCTCGTCGATCATCGGTGTCGCGGCCGGCGCGGTGCAAGGCTATTTCGGCGGCTGGACGGACCTGCTGTTCCAGCGCTTCATCGAAATCTGGACCAGCGTGCCGCAGCTCTACCTGCTCATCATCGTGGCGGCGGTGATCGAGCCGAATTTCTGGATTCTGCTCGGCATCCTGCTCGCCTTTTCCTGGGTGGCGCTGGTCGGCGTGGTGCGCGCGGAGTTCCTGCGCGCCCGCAATTTCGAATATGTCACCGCGGCGCGCGCGCTCGGCCTGTCCAATATGAAGATCATCTTCCGGCATTTGCTGCCCAACGCCATGGTGGCGACGCTGACCTTCATGCCGTTTATCCTCAACGGCTCGATCACCACGCTCACCTCGCTCGACTTCCTCGGCTTCGGCCTGCCGCCTGGCTCGCCCTCGCTCGGCGAACTGCTGGCGCAAGGCAAGGACAATCTGCAGGCGCCGTGGCTCGGCCTGACCGCGTTTTTCGTCATCGCCCTCATGCTGAGCCTGCTCATCTTCGTCGGCGAGGCGGTGCGCGATGCGCTCGATCCGCGCAAGACCATGGTTTGAGGCGAGACAATGCACGGCTCACACGATAACGGACATAGCCACGGTTCCGGCGACGTCGACGCCAATAACGAAAAGCGCATGGGGCTGGCGGCGCTGCTCACCGGCGGCTTCATGTTCGCCGAGGTGGCGGGCGGCATCGCCGCGGGATCGCTGGCGCTGATCGCCGACGCGGGTCACATGCTCACCGACTTCGCCTCCCTGTCGCTCGCCTGGTTCGCCTTCCGGCTGTCGCGGCGTCCGGCCGATTGGCAGCGCACCTATGGCTTCGACCGCTTCCAAGTGCTGATCGCTTTCGCCAACGGCTTGGCTCTATTAGTCATCGCCGGGTGGGTCGTCTACGAGGCGGCCGACCGGCTGATGGGCACGCCGCATATCTCGGGCGGCATCATGGTTGTGGTGGCCGCCGCGGGGCTGCTGGTGAATATCGTGGCGTTCTGGCTGCTGCATGGCGCCGACCGCAACAACCTCAACGTACGCGGAGCCGCCATTCACGTGCTCGGCGACCTCCTCGGCTCGGTGGCGGCGCTGGTCGCCGGCGCGGTCATCATGCTCACAGGCTGGACGCCCATCGATGCGCTGCTGTCGGTCCTGGTCGCGGCCATCATCGTGCGCAGCGGCTGGCACGTGGTCGCGGCCTCCGCCCATATCCTGCTCGAAGGCGCGCCGAAGGAACTCGACACGCGCGACATCGGTCCCGACCTCGCCGCCAGCATCCCAGGCGTGGAAGGGGTGCATCACGTGCATGTGTGGTCGATCACGCAGTCCCGGCGCATGGTGACGCTGCACGCCCAGATCTGCGACACGGAAGACTCCGACAGGCTGGTGAAGGCCATAAAGGCGCGACTGAAGAACAAATTTGGCCTCAACCACGCCACGGTCGAGATCGAGCGGGGCGCTTGCGCCGATGAGACGCCGGAGAAAGCGAAGGCATGAGCAACCAGCCCCTGATCTCGGTGGACGATCTCAGCGTGGATTTCTCCGCGGGCACCACGGTCACGCATGCGGTCAAGAATGTGTCGTTCGACATCGGCGAGGGTGAGACCGTGGCGCTGGTGGGCGAATCCGGCTCGGGCAAGACGGTGACGGCGCTGTCGATCCTGCAGCTTCTGCCCTACCCGGCCGCGTCGCATCCGTCCGGGGCCATCCGCTTTAAAGGCGAGAATCTGCTGGCGCTGCCGCCGGAGGGCCTGCGCCATGTGCGCGGCAACAAGATCTCCATGATCTTCCAAGAGCCGATGACCTCGCTCAATCCGCTACACACGATCGAACGGCAGATCGCCGAGGTGCTGCGCATTCATATGGGTCTGTCGGGCGCGGCGTGCCGGGCGCGGGTGATCGACCTGCTCACCAAGGTCGGCATCGACGATCCGGAAGGCCGGCTGGCCTCCTACCCGCATCAGCTTTCCGGCGGCCAGCGCCAGCGCGTGATGATCGCCATGGCGCTCGCCAACGAGCCGGACCTGCTGATCGCCGACGAGCCGACCACGGCCCTCGACGTCACCATCCAGGCGCAGATCCTGCAGCTTCTCCTCGACCTCAAGGCCGAGTTCAACATGGCGATGTTACTCATCACCCACGATCTCGGCATCGTGCGCAAAATGGCCGAGCGGGTCTGCGTGATGAACGGCGGCGAGATCGTCGAGCGCGGCGACACGCATCAGGTCTTCGATCATCCGCAGCACGCCTATACCAAGCATCTGATCGCGTCGGAGCCCAAGGGTTCGCCGCCCGCGGCCAACGCCAAAGCAAAAGTCATCCTCAAGACGGAAGACTTGCGCGTGTGGTTCCCCATCAAGCGCGGCTTCCTGCGCCGCACGGTTGGGCATATCAAGGCGGTGGACGGCATCGACCTGGAAGTCAAGGAGGGGCAGACGCTTGCGGTCGTCGGCGAGTCCGGGTCGGGCAAGACAACGCTGGGGCTCGCCCTGCTGCGGCTGGTGTCGAGCGATGGGCCGATCATCTATCTCGGCAACCGCATCGACGGCTACGACTCAAAGCGCATGCGACCCTTGAGGCGCGACATCCAGATCGTGTTCCAAGATCCTTACGGCTCACTCTCGCCGCGCCTGTCCATCGGCCAGATTATCGAGGAAGGGCTCGGCATCCAGGCACCCGATTTGAGCCGGGCCGAGCGCGACGCGCGGGTGACCCGGGCCCTGAACGAGGTCGGGCTCGACCCCACTGTCCGCGACCGCTACCCGCACGAGTTCTCCGGCGGCCAGCGTCAGCGCATCGCCATTGCCCGGGCGTTGGTGCTCGAGCCGAAATTCCTCATTCTCGATGAGCCGACCTCGGCGCTCGACGTGTCGGTGCAGGCGCAGATCGTCGATCTGCTGCGCGAGCTGCAGCGCAAGCACAAGCTGGCTTACCTGTTCATCAGCCACGATCTCAAAGTGGTGCGTGCACTCGCCAACTCCATCATCGTGCTCAGGCACGGCAAGGTGGTCGAACAGGGCACGGCGCGGACCGTGTTCTCCAAGCCGAAGACCGACTACACCAAGGCGTTGCTGGCGGCCGCGTTCGAGCTCGAAGCAACCGGCGGCGCAGCGGTCTCGACCTAAAGCGCCGGAACCTAAATCCCGGTCCTCACGTTTATGCCCTGCAGGTTTCACGGCAACGGAGGACAACAACATGCGCGGCATTCTCTTGTGGCTGATCGGCATCCCGATCCCCATCATTCTGCTTTATCTGTTCGGCGTATTTTAGCCGTGGCGCCCACGCGGCAACCGGCGCACGCCGGTCACCTCGAAGCCGGCCGCCTTGATGCGGTCGCGGGCTTCGCTGAGTGGTTCTCGTTCGACGGCCATGTGGTGCGCGTTGGCGTGTAGGAAGCTTTCCGGGCTCGTCATGAGCCCCACATGGCCGTCCCAAAACACGAGGTCGCCGCGTTCAAGCGCGGCCGCCTGCCAATCTACGGCGTGGCCGGCCTCCGCCGCCTGCATATCGGCGTCGCGCGGCACCGCGTGGCCGGCGGCAGCCGCGGCGAGCTGCACCAGACCTGAACAATCGAGACCGACGCTGGTCCTCCCGCCCCATAGATAAGGCGTGCCGAGGAAGCCTTCCGCCACGGTCACATAATCTTGGGCAAGGTCCCCGACGGGCAGCGCATGGCGGGCATAGACGAACCCGCCGTTACGCAGGCGCAAATATCGGCCCGCTATTTTTTCAACGGGGATCCGCGCATTGAGGCTGAGCATTGCTAAAGGAGGCACCTTTGAATCCGGCTCCGGGAAGACATAGGTCCGGAGCACCGAGACGCGGTGGGTCGGCGCGGTGACATCCGTAACCAGGCCACCGCTCGGCACGTAGCCCACATAGTTGTCGTGATGGAGCTGGACCCAGGCCCAGCCTTCCTGTTCGTCGTAGAGTGTCACGGTCTCGCCATGCAGCACCTCGGTGTCGAGGGGCGCATCGAAACGCGGCTCCCGGCGCAAAGGTAATGACGGCGCCGCCACCTGGCGGGTTTCGCCCGCGACATAGCGCTTGGCGTCGACCGACCCGCGCAGCGTCTCGGCGGCGAGATCGCCGCGATAGACATGCCGGCGCGGATCGAGCTTGGTCATGACCCGAGTTCTTGGCGGAAGAACTCGAACAGGGCGCGGGCGGCTTGCGGCTCGCCGCCTTGCGGCCGCCCGGGCTGATCGCGCGGCACCCATCCATAGATGTCGAGATGGGCGAAGTGCTTGGCGTCCTTCACGAAGCGCTTGAGGAACAGCGCCGCGGTCACCGAGCCGGCGAAGGCACCTTCGGAAATATGACTGACATCGGCGATATTGCTCTTCAGCAGCTTGTCGTAATTCGCCCAGAACGGCATGCGCCACAGCGGATCGCCCACGGCGTGGCTGGCGTTGAGGAGCTTGCCGGCGAAGTCGTCGTCATCGGCATAGAGCGGCGGCAACTCGGGCCCGAGCGCTACGCGCGCGGCGCCGGTCAAAGTGGCGAGCGTGATGAGATAGTCGGGCGCCTCCTCGTCGGCGAGGCTGAGCGCATCGGCAAGGACGAGGCGGCCTTCAGCGTCGGTGTTGCCGATCTCCACTGTCATGCCATTGCGGCTGGTGAGCACGTCGCCCGGCCGGAAGGCGTTGGCGGCGATGGAGTTGTCGGCGGCGGGAATGAGCACGCGCAGACAAATCGGAAGCCCCGCCCGCATGACGAGAAGGGCGAAGGCGAGCGCCGAGGCTGCCCCGCCCATATCCTTCTTCATCAACCCCATGCCGGCTCCTGGCTTGATATTGAGTCCCCCGGTGTCGAAGCAGATGCCCTTGCCGACGATGGTCACCTTGGGTGCATGCTCGGACCCCCAACGCAAATCGATGAGCCGCGGCAGCCGGTCGCTGGCCCGCCCGACGGCGTGAATCATGGGGAAGTTGTCGGCGAGAAGGCTCGAGCCTTCCGTGACCTTGATGCTGCCGCCGAAAGCCGTGGCGAGCTCGCGCGCGGCCGTCTCGAGCTCCGCGGGCCCGAAGTCGCTGGCCGGGGTGTTGATGAGTTCGCGGCCGAGATACAGCGACTCTGCTAGGGCCAACACTTGAGCCCTGTCGGCACCCTCGGGGAGGGCAAGGCGGCGCGGCTCCCGACCGTTCGAGGTCTTATAGCGGGTGAAGCGGTAGGCGCCGGCGAGGAAGGCGAGCGCGGCAAGCTCCGGATCGGGTAGCTTCGCGTCGAAACGGTAATCGCCCGGCGGCAGCGCGCCCGGCAGAACGCCGGTGAGCATGGGCGCCGTCGTCGCCCAGTCCTCGCCGCCGGTGGCGAACAGCACCCCGCCGATGGAACCGCCCTCATCGGGCAGCGCCAGAATCGCGCCTGGCGCCAGGGTCCAGCCGCGCGCCTCGACCCAGCGGCGCTCCGCACCCTCAAGCGCGTCGAGATCGCTCTCAGATGTAATGAGCCTGATGGGAATGGCGGGCGCGCCAGGATCGAGCAGCGAGTCTTCGAGGTGCTGGCGTGTGGTCTCGAGCGTCATAGCTTTGGTGGGCATGAAAAATCCGCAAGTGTCTTGAAGGAGCCGCGCATTAATGGCAGGGGAGCGGAAGCATGACAATGGCGGAAGGCGCTTCGATGGCAGGAACAGGCTACACGCTCGTAATCGGGGACAAGAACTACTCGTCGTGGAGCTTGCGGCCTTGGCTCGCGCTCAAAACGGGCGGCATCCCCTTCGAGGAGGAGCGTGTCCGGCTGCGCCAGCCCAAAAGCAAGGCGGAGATCTTTCGCCATTCGCCGTCCGGCAAGGTGCCGGCACTGAAGACCGATATCGGCATTATCCACGACAGCCTCGCCATTCTCGAATATCTCGCCGAACAGCACCCGCAAGCCCATCTCTGGCCTAGTGATCGCGAGGCGCGCGCGGTCGCGCGTAGTGTTTCCGCCGAGATGCATTCGAGCTTCGTCGCGCTGCGGAACGACATGCCCATGGACCTGCTATCGCAGTTCCCCCACCCAGCCATGAGCGAGGCGCTCGAGGCCAATACCAAGCGCGTTGTGGCCATCTGGATGGAGACGCGAGCCCGGTTCGGCGCGGAGGGCGCGTTTCTGTTCGGGGGCTTCACCAACGCCGACGCCATGTATGCTCCGGTGGCGACGCGGTTCCGCACCTATGGGGTCGACCTCGCCCAGTTCGGCGACGACGGCACCGCGTCCGCCTATGTGGATGCGATCTACGCCCTGCCTGCCATGGCCGAATGGACGAGCGGCGCCGAGGCAGAGATGCAGGCGCGCTACGGCTAGGTCTCTGCGCGTCGCGGCCATGTCCCAGGGGGCAGCAGCACCGGGCGCTTGCCCCTATGGTTAATACTTTGTTGATGCTTGTCTCACATCATAACAGCAATCAAACGCGCAGACCCGAGCGCCTGCTTGCGCTCGCTAAGGATTGCATAAGTGATGGCCCAATTTTACCGCCCAAGCCGCTCCATGGTGCTCGCGCTGCTGGCGACCACCGCCACCGCGGCGCTACTTGGTGCCTGCAACCAAACGAATGGACTGCTTTCAAGGAACAGCGCCCCCACCGAAATGCAGATGTCAGCTGCGGAGGCAGCAGGAGCCACCTCCAAATGGGCCTCAGCCTACGCTAAGAACCCGCAAGACCCGGAAATGGCGCTCGGCTATGCCCAGACGCTGAAGGCGATCGGCTCCAAGGAACGCTCGCTTGAGATCTTGAAGACCGCCTACCAGGCCAACCCGGGCAATGGCGAGGTCGCTGCGGAGCTCGGTCGCCTTGCGCTCGAGGTCGGACGCATCGACATCGCCAAGCAGGCGCTGAACGCAGCCGAGGTGCAGGGCATGCAGGACTGGAAGACGCTTTCTGCGCAAGGCACCCTGCACGCCAAACAAGGCGAGCACGGCGAGGCCCAGAAATATTACCTCGCGGCGCTGAAAGAGAAGCCCGACGCCGTCTCGGTGATCAACAACCTGGCCCTCTCTTACGCGCTCGACGGCAAGGCGAAGGAGTCGGAAGACTTGCTGAGAAAGGCCGTGGCAAGTGGCCACGAGAACAAACGCGTCCGCCAGAACCTGGCGCTTGTGCTTGGGCTCCAGGGCAAGTTTGACGATGCACGCCAAGTCGCCTCCGTCGACATGACGGACATGCAGGCCAAATCGAGCATGTCATATCTGCGCAACATGCTGTCGAGCCCGACAAAGGTTGCCTCTGCTAATCCTAAGGCGTCTAGTGACGATCAGGGATCCGCCGAGGATTGGTCACCGTTTGCTTCCAACACGCCCGTCAGGGTACAGGCTCCGGTCCAGACGGCTTCCGCCGTGAAGCCCATGCCAAGCTCGGCCAAGGTTGAAGTGGTGAAGCCGGTCGAGAAGGTCGAGGCCCCGGCCGTCAAGACCGCAAGCGCGGCGAACCCGAACCCGGCGCCAGCACAGACCGAGCTCGCGAAGACACAGATCGTAAAGCCGGTCAAAACGGCAGTGGCGGTAGAGACTAACCAAGCGCCTGAGGCAAAATCTAACACGGCACCAGGGGTGCCGACTCAGATCACGCCGACCAGCCTACTCAGACAATAGCCACACAGTGGAACGCAAAGAGGCTCTCCCTTCTACGTTCGTCCTATTACACCCTAGGTCTGGGCCCCGACGTTCGGTTTAGCCACCCCCGCGGACGGCCATGACCTTGATGGCCGCTGGCCCGAGAATCACAATGAAAAGGACCGGCAGGAAGAATACAATCATGGGCACGGTGAGCTTGGGCGGCAGCATCGCCGCCTTTTTCTCAGCATCCGCCATGCGCATCTCGCGACTTTCCTTAGAGAGGACCCGTAACGCCTGGCTGATCGCCGTGCCGTAGCGCTCGGCCTGGATCAAACTCGTGCCCACCGCCCGCACCATAGGCAAACCGGTGCGCTTGGCGAGATTCTCATAGGCCTGCCGCCTCTCCGGCAAATAGGAAAGCTCCGCCGTGGTGACGCTAAGTTCCTCGGCGAGTTCAATCGAGCGGGAGCCAATTTCATTGGCCACTTTAATCATTGCCGATTCAATCGACATGCCTGCCTGGACGCAAATCAGCAGAAGGTCAAGGGCATCAGGAAACAGGCGCTTGATGGATTTCTGACGGCGCGCGATGAGGTTGGAAATAAA
>DATKYG010000023.1:0-47690 GCA_035528655.1 Methyloceanibacter sp. | reverse complement strand
TTCGTAATGCGGGGGTCGGGGGTTCGAATCCCTCCTGCGGCACCACTTCCCTGACAGAGCAGAGTGGCGGCTGCGCCTAGCGCGGCAGGTTGAAGCGATAGGCCAGGCCGAGCACGCCGGAGAGTTGGTTCTCCGACTCGACGACGGGGCTGTCGGCCGCTTCTCCGACCAGGCGCCCATAGCGCCCACCGGCTTTCAGCAGCCACCGATCGGTGAGGTCCACCGTGCCGCCGATCGCTAGGAAGACGTCTTTGATGCCGGCGTCGGCAGAATACACTGGCACATCAGCTTTCGAGCGCGCGGACTGCTGCGGCGTGATGCCAAAATAGGTCTGCATGTAGTCTTCGCTGCCGAATGTCGTGCCGACGCGGGCGACGATCGTCGTGCGCTCTGTGAGTTGTTGCGTCGTCTCGGCACCGAATCTTAGCTCGAATCCGGATTCGTCACCGGTGACTTTATCGAGGATCGCCGCGTCGAACTGGATCGCGCCGACGCTGAACCCGGCATAGCCACCGAGTACCAATCCGCCTTCGACGTCTCCCCATCCGCGCAACTTGTCACCATCGTTTTGCTCTCGGTTGGTAATGTAGCCGGTGACGGCGCCGAGCTGCAGTCTCTCGCTGCCGAGCGCCCTTATGCGAATGTCATCGAGACCGCGAAAGTTTACCCGCTTGCGGAATTTCTTGAATGTTGACGGGTCTTCGTCAGGCGTCTCGGAGAACCGGGGAATGATAATTGGGATAGGGATATACTCAAACTCGTCCGAGCCTTCGTACTTTGGTTTGACGATTACCGAGCCGCCGAGCGCGATCGTTCTGCCGGCTTCCGGCTCCGCGACGGCAGGCGACGCCGAGACAACGGCGGCCGCCATGCCGGCCAACACCACGCCGGCGGTTTGCCGAACCGCCCAATCACGCCACATGAACATTCGAAATTTCCCTGCCATTATCGCGTGAATGCCGGCCGCCCCGTGGCCTTGCGCATCACGACTCTTGTGGCGAGTGTTGCATGGCCAGCAGCGCGGCGATAGTCGGTTTCAGGCACGAAATCGGCGTATTTTTATAGGTTTAGGCGATGAGGAATGCGCGCATCGCGGGAGGCTGAGGGCCGACGCCGACGAGTCTAGCCGACGATGTGATAGCCGCCGTCGATATAGTCGCCGCCGCCGGTGACGTTGGTCGCCTCGCTGCTCGCCAGGAACGCCGCATAGGCGCCCACAGCGCCGTTGGTCGCCAGATGATGGGTCGGCGCGCGCGCGGAGGTCTGGGCCATCAGCTCATCGAAATGCTCGATGCCCGACGCGGCGCGGGTCTTGAGCGGTCCCGGCGACAGGGCATGCACGTTGATGCCCTTGGGCCCGAGTTCCGCCGCCATGTAGCGGGTCGCGGATTCGAGTGCCGCCTTGACCGGTCCCATGATGTTGTAGTGCTCGACGACTCTGTCGGCGCCCAGATACGAGATGGTCATGCAGGTCCCGCCGTGCAGGCAAATGTCCACCTGGCCCCAGTCCGCGCCGATGCGGTCGAACAGCTGGGCGTATTGCGCATCTTCGCGCACGTCCAACGGCAGGATGATGTCGGCCCCGAGGCCTTCGGCGATGGGCCGCACGAAACGCTCAGCCTTCTCGCTTGGATAGGTGATGGCGAGGTCGGCGCCTTGCTCGCGAAACGCCTTGGCGCAGCCAAAGGCGATGGAGTCCTCGTTGGCGATGCCAATGATGAGCGCCTTCTTGCCGGCGAGAGAAAACAAATGGACCTCTGACAGTTGAGATGCAATGCAGCAATAACCGGCAAATGTGACGGTTCGAATGCGCATGACTGCGTCAAAATGGAGAGGACGTCAGGGCTGATCGATCCGCCGGCACGATCACGGCGGCGCCGATGGCGATCATGCCGAGAATTGCGGATTGGCCGATATGGTCTATCACCAGGGCTGGTTATCACCGCCGCGCCGGGAGCGCAGGCGATCGCGGTGGGCAACTATCGCAAGGCGCGAACGTTCTTGAAGGGCGAGAGCGTTACAGGACGTTGCCGGCATCGAGAGGAATAAGCGGTGAAACAGGGCAATTCCCACAAGGTCATCTACGCGGCGCTTGCCGCGAACACGCTCATCGCCATCAGCAAATTCGTCGCCGCCTATCTCACCGGCTCGTCGGCGATGATGTCGGAAGGCGTCCATTCCGTCGTCGACACGGGAAATCAGGGCCTGCTGCTATTCGGCATGCGGCGCGCCAAGCGGCCGGCCGACGCCGCACACCCCTTCGGCTATGGCGCGGAGATCTTCTTCTGGGCCTTTGTCGTCGCCATTCTGATCTTTTCCGTGGGTGCCGGCATCTCTTTCTACGAGGGTGTCGCCAAGCTGCTCAATCCGCATCCGATGACGGACCCCTATATCAACTACATCGTGCTCGCCGGCGCGTTCGTGTTTGAAGGGATCGCCTGCGCCATCGCCTATAAGGAATTCCGCAAGGCGCAAGGGACGGAGCGGCCGTTCCATCTGCTGACAGCCGTGCGCCAATCCAAGGACCCGGCGACCTTCACTGTGCTGTTCGAGGACAGCGCCGCCATGCTCGGGCTCATCGTCGCCGCCGCGGGCGTGTTCGCCGCCCATTCGCTGGACGTCGAATGGGCCGATGGCGCCGCGTCCATTGCGATCGGCTGCATCCTGGCGGGCGCCGCGGTCATGCTGGCGCGCGAGACGAAGGGTCTATTGATTGGCGAGGCCGCCAGCGGCGATGTGGTCCGGGGCATCCGGCGGATCATCGCCGAGGCGCCGGACGTTCTCCACATCAACGAGTTGCGCACCATGCATCTTGCGCCGCACGAGATCCTGCTGGCGCTCAGCGTCGACTTTGCCGACGGCATGTCTTCGCAAAGCGTCGAGAAGGCGGTCAGCCAGCTCGAGGGGCAGATCAAGAAGACCTATCCCGAAGTCAGGCGGGTGTTCATCGAGGTTCAAGCCAACCACGATGGCGCCGTGCGGATGTCGCGCTAGGCGAGACGAGGCTATTAGTCGTCGATTTGCACGTCGGACGTCAGTTCCTGCTTTGCCTTCTTCGTCGGCTGGTGTGTGAAGTCCTTGAGCGTACCGGTCTCCTGCACGTCGCGGGTGAAGGCCACCCCGCTCAACAGATAAGCGGTGATGAGTTCGGCTAGCGAGCGCAGGGCGTGAATATGAATGCGCTCCCAGCCGTGGCTGGCATCGATGCCAAAACATATCAGCGCCGTGCGCACATCATGGCCGGCTTCCACCGCTGAGGCCACGTCCGACCGGTAGTGGCGGAACACGTCGCGTTGATGAATGATCTCGTTCTCCACGCAGAGCTTCACCAGTTTGCGCGTCAAATGGTAGTCGAACGGGCCGTTCTGGTCGGCCATGGAAATCGTGACGCCGAACTCAGCGCTGTTCTGGCCCGGCGCCGTCGTGCCGTTATCGACGGCGATGAGGGAGGCCACGTCCTCGGTCAGAATGTTCGAGGCGCCGACTCCCACCTCTTCCTCGATGGTGAACAGGAAATAAACGTCGACGGGGAGCTTCTGCTTGGAGGAGATCAGCGCCTGGAGCGCGGCCAGCATGACGGCCACGCCGGCCTTGTCGTCGAGATGGCGGGAGCAGATGAAACCGTTTTCGAGGAACTCAGGCTGCGGATCGATGGCGACGATATCGCCGACGTCGATGCCGAGCTTCTGCGCCTCCTCGATATTGGACGACCGCGCATCCACGCGAATCTCGACATGCTCCCAGCCGCAAGGCTGGTCGTCGACGTCATCGCCATAGGTGTGGCCCGAGGCCTTGAGCGGCAGGATCGTGCCGCGGTAGCTGCCGGCTTCCGCAAAGATCGTGCAGCGCGCCCCTTCGGCGAAGCGCGCGCTCCAATGACCGATCGGCACCACGGCGAGCCGGCCATTTTCCTTGATCCTCTTGACCTGGGCGCCGAGCGTATCGAGATGGGCGGCAACCGCCCGGGCCGGGCGCCGCTCCGTGCCCCGCAGAATCGCGCGAATGGCGCCGCGCCGCGTCACCTCGAAGGGCACGCCGAGCCGATCCAGCTCGGCTCCGCAATACCGCACGATATTGTCGGTGTAACTCGTGGGGCTCGGGATCGCGAGAAGCGCCTCCAGCTGGCCGGCAAGGTAATCGAGGTCGATATGCAGCATCGTCATAGGAGCACCTTCCCGGAGGAAACATGGACACTACAAGAGCCCCCCGAGGGGGCGTCGTAGAGATGGGTAATATGATGCGCGCTAGATTTGAAGCGCTTCGCGCACGGCGGCGGGCATTGACTGGGGAAATAGCAGGTCGACGAAGCGCTCGGCCGTCGGCTGCGGCTCGTGGTTAGCCAGCCCGGGCCGTTCATTCGCCTCGATAAACCAGTAGTCCGGCTCCGTCGGCGCCTTCACGATGAAGTCGATTCCGGTGACCGGAATTTCGATCGCCCGCGCCGCCTGCACGGCGGCCTCGATCAAGGTCCGGTGCAGAATGCCGGTGACGTCGTGGATCGTCCCCCCGGTGTGGAGATTGGCAGTCTTGCGTACCACCATGTATTTGTCGGGCGGCGGCACGTCCTCGAGGCCAAAGCCGGCCTCGGCCACGCAGCGTTCGGTCTCGGCATCGAGCGGAATTTGGGACTCGCCGCCCGTGGCGGCCGCGCGGCGGCGCGATTGGTGCTCGATCAAATCGCGCACGGTCGAACGGCCATTGCCGATGACAGCGGCCGGCTTGCGGACGGCGGCGGCGACCACGCGATAGTCGATGACGATGACGCGCAGATCGGAGCCTTTGACGAACTCCTCGACCACCACCTCGTTGCAGAGCTTGCGCGCCGTCTCGATCGCCGCGCGCGTCTCATCCCAGTCCTTGAGGTCGACGGCGACGCCCTTGCCTTGCTCGCCGCGGGCCGGCTTCACCACCACGGAGCCGTGAGTTTCGACAAAGGCGCGCACCTTCTCTTCGTCAGCGGCGCTGACCTGTAGCGGCACATTCACGTTCGCCGCTTGGACGATGCGGCGCGTTACCCGCTTGTCGTCGCAAATGCTCATGGCGATCGCCGTGGTGAGCGCGGTTAGGCTTTCGCGGCAGACGATGGAGCGTCCGCCATAGGTCAAGCGGAAGAAACCGCCCTCCGCGTCGATAATGTCGACGCCGATGCCGCGCCGGCGCGCCTCGGCGATGATGATCCGCGCGTAAGGATTGAGAGCCTCGCCGTCGAACGCTTCTTCGGTGAACAGCGACTCGTTGATGACGTTCTTGCGCTTGATGGTGAAGGTCGGCAGCCGCACGAAGCCGAGCTTCTCATACAGGCCGATGGCCTGCTCGTTGTCATGAATGACGGAGAGGTCGAGAAAGGCCGCGCCGCGCTCCCGAAAATGTTCCGCCAGCCGCTGCACGAGAGCCACGCCGACGCCGGGCTGCGTTGCCTGCGGATCGACCGCCAGGCACCATAGCGAGGATCCCTGCTCATGGTCGCCAAACGCGGCGCTGTGGTCGATGCCGGTGATCGTGCCGACGATGCCACCGGTGGCCTCGTCCTCGGCGACGAAATAGGTGATCGCCCGGCTGTCGCGCCGTGACCAGAAGAAGTCCGGCGCCACCGTGACCATGCCGCGCGAGGCGTAGATGCGGTTCACCTCCTCGGCATCCTGAACCGAGCTGAGGCGGCGAACATAAAAGCCGCGAGGGCCGTCCTTGGCGGGTTTGTACGTGGCGAGGTTCAGCCGGTAGGTGTGCGACGGATCGAGAAACAGCTCCTGCGGCGCCGCGGCCAGCACCACATGCGGGTCGCTGATATAAAACGCGATGTCACGGCGGCCTGGGCCCTCGGCGCGGATGCATTTCGCCAGCTCCGGCGCCCTCTCGAAGGTCTGGCCGAACAGCAGCCGGCCCCAGCCGCAATCGAGCGCCACGTTCTTCTTCTCGGCCAACGCTTCCGTGCCGGGCATGAGAGACTCCGATCTGGCCGCAAGCACATGGGGTGCAGGCTTGGCGGCGTCGTCGGGCCGCGTCTTGCTATGCTTTTCCATGCTCACCGCCATGCCTAGATGTTGTGGGCCTGAAGCCACAGTTCCAGTAACGCGCACTGCCACAGCTCGGATCCGCGCAACGGCGTGATGTGCGATTTCGGATCGTCGAACAGAGCCCCGAGATAGTCCGGCTTGAACAATTCGCGGTCGCGGGCCGCCTGCGAGGTGAGCGCGTCGCGCGTCATCTCGAGCACCGGTCCGTCGATATATTTCAGGGCCGGCACCGGGAAATAGCCTTTGGGCCGGTCGATCACTTCCGAGGGGATGACGTCGCGAGCCACGTCCTTGAGCACGCCCTTGCCGTCATATTTGAGTTTGAGTTCCGGTGGCACGCGAGCGGCAAGCTCGACGAGCTCATGGTCGAGAAATGGCACGCGGGCTTCCAGCCCCCACGCCATAGTCATGTTGTCGACGCGCTTCACGGGATCGTCGACCAGCATCACCGTGGTGTCGATGCGCAGCGCGCGGTCGAGCGGCGTCTCCGCGCCGGCGCGTTTGATATGCGCCTCGACGAACCGCGCCGGCTCGTCGTCTTCCGCCATCCAGCGGTTGGACAGGTGCCGGCCGAGCTTGTCGCGGTCGCGGTCGAAGAACAGCGCCTTGTAGTCGCCGACGATGTCGTTGGAGTTCTCGAGTTTCGGATACCAATGATACCCGGCGAACACCTCGTCGGCGCCTTGGCCGCTCTGCACCACCTTGACGTGCTTCGCCACCTCTCGCGACAGAAGATAGAAGCCGACATTGTCGTAGGACACCATGGGCTCCGACATGGCGGCGATGGTCTCCGGCAGGGCGCCCAGCATGTTCGTCGTCGGGATCATGATCTTGGTGTGGTCGGTGTCGAAATGCTTGGCGATGATGTCGGAATATTTGAACTCGTCGCCCGCCTCGCCATGCGCCGCCTCGAAGCCGATGGAGAACGTCTTGAGGTGTTTCTGCCCGGCCTCGGCCAAGAGCCCGACGATGAGGCTCGAATCGACGCCACCCGAGAGCAGCACGCCCACGGGCACGTCGGCGATCATGCGCCGATCGACGGCCTGACGCAGGGCTACGCCGACGCGGTCTTTCCACACCTCGTGGTCCAGCGTCAGATCTTCGCTCGACCGTTCGAATGTGAGTTCCCAGTAGACGCTGTCCTTGCTGCGCCCGTCCGGCTCGATAATGCGCAAGGTCGCCGGCGGCAGTTTGCGCACGCCGCGCAAGATCGTATGCGGCGGCGGCACGACCGCGTGGAAGGTCATGTAGTGCGCGAGGCCCACCGGATCGAGCGCGGTGTCCACGTCGCCGGCGGCGACCAGCGCCGGCAAGGTCGAGGCGAAGCGCAGGCGGGCGCCCTTCTGGCTGTAATAGAGCGGCTTGATGCCGAGCCGGTCGCGGCACATGGCGACCCGGCCGGTGTCGCGCTCGTGGATCACGAAGGCGAACATGCCGTTGAACCACTTGGGTGCTTCGGCCCCCCAGGCGTGCCAGGCCTTGAGGATCACTTCGGTGTCGCTGGTCGAGAAGAAGCGGTAGCCCTTTCCCTCCAGCTCGGCCCGCAGCTCCTTGTGATTGTAGATGCAGCCGTTGAAAACCAGGGTCAGTCCGAGCTCGGAATCGACCATCGGCTGTTGGCCGCGGGCCGACAGGTCGATGATCTGGAGGCGCCGGTGGCCGAGCGCCACGCGGCCCCGGGCCACAATGCCCTCGGCGTCAGGTCCACGGGGCGCCATGGAGCAGGTCATGGCGCTCACGGCCTCTACCGACGCTGGCGAGCCGTCAAAAGTAATCTCGCCGCACAAACCGCACATATAAAAAGCCTCTGGTGAGTTGTTCAGGCCACTCGCGCGTGCAAACGCTAAGTTGCGAGCAAGATTGGGGCCGATTTTCGCCGGGTGTCACGCAGACCCGCGTCACGGTGCCAACGCCTTAGATTCGAGCTGATGTGTGATGTTATTGCATCGATGACAGCATCAATCAAATTCGGGGCATCAGTAAGACTGCGGGAAATCCGCGCATATGCCTAGGTTGGTGGCAACCTTGCGACGAAAACTCCCCCATCACGGCCTTTGTTCCGGCTGACTGTGTGTCGCCCGGGCCGCGCTCTGTGGCTAAACGTGCCGCGGGCCCTGGAAGCGCCCCGATTTTACGATACATGTCAGGCCGCTCGCGAAATCGTCAGGGATTTCAGAGTGGCTGTTGGGAGCCCCAAGCACTACTCTTGGGGATCGAGGGGACCAGGGGATGCGCGGACGACCCCCAGTTGCAGGCCTGCGTGCTGTGGTTGTGGTGATGATGCTGGCGGCGCTGCCTTCCGGGGCGGTGCTGGCTGAGCAGATCAGCCCGACTCTGCCTGGGGTGGGTGCAAAGCCCAAAGCGGTGAAGCGCGCCAGGCAGCCCTTCCGGCCGACCTTGCCGCAACGCAATCCGACCCGCGTGTCGGCGGACATCACCGCAAGCATCAAGGTCGATGGGACCTCGTCACCGCTTTCGGCGAGTGGGTCGGCGGCGGCCGGCATGGCCGGCGCGTCTTCGTCGCTCAGCGTCGCGGTCGCGGGCGCCAGCATCCCGCCGCAGGCACCGCTCGAGGTGGCCGCCGCGGACCCGGCAAGCGAACCTGAAACCACCGCCGCCCTGTCGGACGCCGCGGACACCAAGGACACCGCGTCGACTTCCGAGGCGGCCAGCCCCGATCAGCAGGCTGATAGTGCAGCGGCGCCGGCAGCCGAGGACGCCGCCGCTGACGAAGAAACGTCATCGGAGATCGCGGATGCCGAAACCTCGGACACAGATGAAACGTCATCGAACGATGCGTCTTTGGACGAGGTGACTGCCGCCGAGGCTGAGGAACAGACCTCCGCTGCGGAGGACTCGTCATCCTCCGACGGCCCGGCGCCAGAGCCGAATGCGGTCAAAGAAGAACCGAAAGAGTTGGTGGCGGCCGGGCAACCCGAACCGGTCTACCCATCGGATGACGCTGAGACGCCCCAAGCCACCGATGCGGAAACCGACGATGCCGCGACAGTCGAGGCGGCCGCGGACGATGTTCCGGCGGAAGAACCTGCGGAACAGGCCGCAGCCGTCACCGAATCGTCGCCGCCCAAGGAGGCTGCCCGTTTGGAGGCGGAGCCGGTCGTCGAGCCCGACGCGGACCAGCCAAAGGAGACCGCGCGCCTGCAAGCCGAGGCCGCGCCTGAGTCGGAGGAGACGAAGCCGGTCAAGGCCGCCGTGCCGTCGCACGACGCGACGGTGGTGATCGACGTCCGGCCGCCGCCCACGCAAGCCGAACCGCAAGCCGACACCAAACCGACGGAGCTGGCGGCGGTCACGCCCCCGAGCGAGCCCGCGCCCACGCCCACGCCCGCCATCCCATCTGTGGACCGGACCCCGGACGCCGCAGACGACGACACGCAAGCAGCCGCCGAGGCCGCGCCGGACAGCGCGGCGGACCCCGGTGAGGCGGCCGAGACGAAACCCGTCGAGACCCCTTCGGGCGATGATGCCGAGACACCGGCAAGCGCCGAAGACACCCAGGCGGAAGACGCCCAAGCGCAAGACGCACATGTTGATGACGCACAAGTGGAAAGCGCCCGGTCGGAAGACGCCGAGGAACCAGAGCCGGCCGTCGTCGAGGTCCCGCCCCCGCCGCCAGCCCATCCGGTCGTCGCCGCGATCCGCGCCAAGCTGGCCGAGCCCGGCTTCCGCAAAGGCTTCAACGCGGCCACGCTCAAGGGGTTAGAGGATTCCTACGGCGCCCGTGAGGGGCCGCCTTTGTGGGTCACCGATGATGGTTACTCGCCCAAAGCGAAGGCGCTCATCGCCGAGATCGGCAACGCCGACGATTGGGGGCTCAATGCCCGCGACTTCGATGTGCCCAAGGCCGATGCGCGCACCTCGACGGACGACGAGCAAGCCGTCGCCGAGCTCGACCTCGTCATGGCCGTACTGAAATACGCGCGTTATGCTCAAGGCGGCGCCCGCTCGCCATCGAGCTTCAGCCCGCTATTCGACCAAAAGCCCGAGCAGCGCGGCACCAACACGCTCCTCACCGAGATCGCCGCTGCGTCTGACCCGGCGACCTATCTGACCTCGCTCCATCCCCAGCACGAGCAGTTCAAACGGCTGCGCGCCGCGCTGGTGAAGGCCCGCGCCCGCGCCGCCGCCAACGGCAGGAACCCCCGCAATGACGTCGAGGTGCAGCTGCTCGTGGTCAACATGGAGCGTTGGCGCTGGCTGCCGCGCAATCTCGGCAGCTACCACGTCTGGAACAATGTTCCGGAGTTCAACGTCCGCGTTATGAAGGGCGGCAAGCCGATCTATCTGGAGAAGACCATTGTCGGTCAGGACAAATACGCCACGCCGTTCTTTTCCGCGCCGATGCGCAACATCGTCGTCCATCCGAACTGGACCGTGCCGCCGACGATCGTGAAGGAGGACCTCGCGCCGAAGCTCCAGGCCCAGCGCGGCGGCCTATTCAGTAAGTCGAAGACGGATATGTTGCGGGGTTATGGCTTGAGCGTGAGCTACAAGGGCGAGCCGGTCGATGCCGACAGCGTCGATTGGGCGAATGTCAATATTCACACCTACACCTTCACCCAGGACCCGGGCCCGACCAATGTCCTCGGCAAGTTCAAGTTCAACTTCCCCAACCGCCACGCCATCTACATGCACGACACGGTGCAGCCCGAGCTGTTCTCCGAGAGGATCCGCACGCTGAGCCATGGCTGCATCCGCGTGCATGAGCCTGACCGCTTCGCCGCACTGCTCCTCGCCCAGGACAAGGGTTGGTCCTACGGGCAAATACAGCGCCTCGTGGCCAAGAACGAGAGCACGGTGATCGGGCTAAATCGGAAAGTGCCGGTGCATCTGACCTATTTCACCGCGACCATCGACGAGAATGGCGGGCTGAATAGGTTCGGCGACATTTACGGCATCGACAACCGCATGGCGGCGAAGCTATTCGAGAACCCGGCAAGGTTCCCGGTGCCGGCCACGGCGGTCATCGCCGAAGACTCCAGATCGCGCGATCAGGGCCGGTCGGCCCGGCGCCGTGGCGGCGGCGGTCTGGACGATTTGATCTCGGGGCTGTTCGGCAACTGACGGGTGGTGTGCCGCTCAGTCGCTGTTCGCTTCGAGCGCGTCGAGAATGGAGCGCGCCAATGCCGTGAGCGATGGATCACGCGCGCCCATCACCAGCACGAGGTCACCGTCTTGCGCCACCTCGGCGATGCGGCGGATCAGCCAGTCTCGTGAGGGCGCGAATTCGGCATTTGTGCCGTGCATCTTGATCTCGTCGACGATGTCGGCCGCCGAGAAGTCGCGCGTGGCCGTGCCGCCCGCATAAAAGATTTCGAGCATCCACAAACGGTCATCGCCGCTGAGCTCGTGGGCGAAGGTCGTGATGAAATCCTGGCGCAAGAAACGCGTCGGCCCATAGCCGTGTGGCTGATAGACCGCCAGCACGCGCTTGGCGCGCAGTTTCGCGGTCTTGATCGCCGCGGCGATCTTCTCCGCATTATGGGCGAAGTCGTCCACAACCTCGACGCCGCGCGCGCTGCCGATCGTCTGGAATCGCCGTCCGATACCCGAAAACCGCGTGAGAGGCTCCGCCATGTCAGCGAAGGGCACGCCCACCGCGTGCGCCGCGGCAATCGCCGCCAGCGCGTTGGCCACATTGTGCTCGCCGGGAACAGGAAGATCAAAGACCGTACCGCCGACGCGGAAGCGGCTCGACTCCGGACCCAGCTCAACGTCCTCGCCGCGCACATCGGCGCGTGCCGAGAGGCCGAAGCGCAGCGCGCCACCGGCGAATTGATCGAGATTTTCCTGATCGCCGACGACCAGCATCTCGCGCGTGCGCGCCCGCAAGGTTGCAAACATCGCCGCCACCTCGTCCATCTCCTTGTGGTCGCGCTGGAGATTCAAAATCACGCCGATGGCAGGAGCATAGCGCACCAGCGACCCGTCACTCTCGTCCGCCTCGACCACGAGCAGGTCGGAGGAGCCGGCAAAGGCGTTGCCCGGCAGGCCCTCCGCCTGCAGCAGCGGCAGGTCGCCGCCGGTGATCACGGAAGGATCGCGGCCCGCACCCCGCAAAATTTCGAAGATCATGCCGGTCACCGTCGACTTGCCGCTCGTGCCCGTTACGGCGATGGAGCGGTGCGCGGCCACGAAATGGGCCAGCATCTCCGAGCGGTGGATGATCGGGACTCCTTTCGCCTTAGCCGCGGCGAAGTCCGGCACTTTCTCTTCGACCGCGGTCGACACCACAAGTGCCGCGCAGTCCGCGCCGATCCCGCTGCCGTCCTGGGGGTTGACCGCGATGCCGAGCGCCTCGAATTGCGCGCGCAAGGCGCCGCGTTCGCCGTGATCGAAGGCGCGGTCGCTACCGCTCACCTTCCCGCCGGTCATCGCCTGGAACTGGGCAATGGCGCTCATGCCGGAGCCGCCGAGCCCCGCATAATGGAAGCGGCCAGTTTTCGGGTCGGGGATCGCGCACGTCTCGGGCGAGGCAATCAGCACAATGTCTCCTTCGCGGACGGCGGCAAACAGCGCGCAGACATCCGCATTTGCAAGGCGCACGCAACCGCACGACGCCGCCCGGCCGAGCAGGTCCTCGTGATTGGTGCCGTGAAGATAGATGTAGCGTTCAAGCGAGTCGTGACCGGAGCCGCGATTGATCCCGTCCTCGAGTCCGTCGAGGGTGAGGATACGCGTCAGGATGAGATCGTCGGTGCACGTCTCTCCATGCAAAGGCGCGCCGCGCCAAATCTCGCCGTTCGGCTCGCGCGACACGAACACCGTGCCGGGTTGTGCGTCCTCGCCGATCTTCGCGTGAATGCGGAGCCATCCCGGCGGCGTCTTGAACGAGTTCTCCGCGCCACCGATGCCGTTGCGCGCCGTCGAGACAGGCCAGGCGGCGACGGCGCGGCCGGCGTCGAGCCACGTGGCGGTCTGGCGCTCCACATCGACCACGAGCAGGCGATCCGGCAAGGCCGGTGGCGCGCCGGGACGGGCGAGAGCGGCTTTAGCGAGATCGAGCGCGCGGAGGGATATGAGATCGGAGGGCTGGGTCACGGCGCGCACTCTGCCACAAGGAGCAGGCGCACCGTCACCCCCTTGTTCGCCCATTGCCTAAGAAGCGGAGGAGTGGTGGAGCTACCGGCGGTAGCAAACCCGCCGCCGGTGCTAAATGTGCTCTGCGCCGCCTAGCGCCAGTAACGGCCCCCGTAATTGGGCCGGTTCCAATAGCCGTAATTGCGGTAATAGGGCCGATAGCCGTAGCCGTAGCCATAGCCGTAATTGCGGTAATAGGGCCGGGGCGTGTAGTAGCCCGGGTAAGGCCGGCGATAGCGATAGGGACGATAGCCGCGGCGGTAATAGCGGACCGCTTCGACCCGCGATGCGGCCTGGCTGGTGACGCTATCGAGTTTGGGCAGAGACGCCGCGCTGGCCGGTGTTGCGCCGAGCGCGAGCCCGGCCAAGACCGCCGAGGCGGCAAGTGTGATGAGGGAGTGACGCATCGTAAGCTCCTAAAACGCCAACCGCCCCCCGGCCACACCAAGCCTATTCGCGCGCCCCGGGCACGGCAACGCGATCGGCGGTCACAACACCGTGAGTGTCGTTCAGAAAGCGGGCGAGCAATGAGCGCCGGCTAGAACAGCGGCCCGCCATAGGGGTAGTAGTACTGCCAGTACCGATACTGATAGGGGCGCCAATAGGCTTGGTCCATCCAGTCGTCGTCACGGCGCTTGCGGACCTGCCGGCGGGTCCTGTCCGCGCGGCGGGCAACCTGCTCGACACCCGTGTTGCCAAGCGTTTGGGTGACAGCCGCATGATCGGACAAGGCCAGCGGGGCCGCCGAAGCCATGGCGGGGGCGAGGAGGATCGCGCCAGTCGCGAGGACGAGGGCAATGGCGATACGCATGGGGTAACTCCCTGTATTCCGGCCTCTTGAGGTTGTTATTGGGGCCAAGCTAGCATGTGGCGAGTTTCCGCCCCGTTAGCGCTCCCTTAGCCTTTCGGTCACCATAGCGGCGCAGCCTCTACAGCAGCGCCGAGGCGGCAAGCAGGATAACGATCTCGCTGACTTGCTCCACCGCGCCCAGCACGTCACCGGTCTGGCCGCCGATCTGCCGCATAGCTAGCCATGCCATGAAGCCGAACACCGCGGCGAGGAGCAGCGCCGCGATCAACGCACCGCCCGCGCCGAGACAGAGCGCCAACGCGAGCAGCCCGAGCATCAGGCCGATGGTCACCCGGCCTCCGGGCGGCGTTCCCACCGATGCCGCGAGTCCGTCTTGCCGCGCCTGGGGCAGCGCCGCCATGAACAGCGGCAGGATTGCCCGCGACCCGGCGTGGGCCGCGATGAGCGCCGCGGCCACCAGGCCCGGCTCCACCAGGCTGGCGATCGCAGCGATCCGCAGGATGAAGGACAGGATCAGCGCTGTCACGCCATAGGTGCCGATGCAGCTGTCACGCATGATGTCCAGCTTGCGCGCCTTGGTCGCGCCGCCGCCGAAGCCGTCCGCCGTGTCGGCGAGCCCGTCTTCATGCAGGCAGCCGGTGACGAGCATGGTGGCGGCAACCGCAAGCGTGGCGGATATGTAAGGGTACAGCCACACCCAGTCGGCGAACCAGTAGACGAGCGCCCCGACGCTGCCGACCAGCGCACCGATCACCGCGAAGCTCCAAGCGGCTTGCGCCAGCTTGGACTCCGGCGGCGGCGTCACCGGCAGCCTGGTGCAAAAGGCTAGGCCGGTCCGAATGTCCGTGGTAATGCCGCCCATCCCCGAGACCCCCTGAGATCTTCCCACGCCTCGTCTTGGGCGCAGGGTGCCTGAAAGCCGAGAGTCTACCCCGAAATGAGCCGTTTCGCCTCCTTTGACGCTTTGCGCGCCGCCTGCCTCGATCTTCCCGCGGGCCATGCCGATATGGCCGCGAAAGCCTCTGACCGCGAAGGGCGCCTGACCAAGCCGCCGGGCAGCCTGGGCCGGCTTGAAGAGACGGTGGCCTGGCTCAGCCATTGGCAGGGCCGCAACCCACCGGTGCTTGACCGGATCGAGATCATGGTCTTCGCCGGCAATCACGGGGTGACAGCCCAAGGCGTGTCCGCCTATCCGTCCGAGGTCACCGCCCAGATGGTCGCCAATTTCGCCGGTGGCGGCGCGGCAATCAATCAGCTGGCGCGGTGTGCCGGCGCCGAGCTTCGCGTCGTGGCCTTGTCGCTCGAACAACCGACCGCCGATTTCACGCAAAGTCCCGCCATGACCGAGGCCGAGTTCCTGGAAGCGGTCGCTGCCGGTTACGACGATGTCTCGGATACAGCCGATCTCATCGTGCTCGGCGAAATGGGTATCGGCAATACCACCGCGGCGGCGGCGCTGTCCGGCGCACTGTTCCGCGGCGGCGCCCGCTTTGCCGGCACGGGCACGGGTGTCGACGATGCGGGCTTGGCGCGCAAGCGCGCGGCCATTGAAGCGGGACTGGCTAGGCACAAACACACTCTAGCCGATCCGCTGCGCGCCGTTGCCGCTCTCGGTGGCCGTGAACTGGCCGCCATTCTCGGCGCCTGCCTTGCCGCGCGGCACAAATCCATCCCCGTGCTGATTGACGGCTTCGTGTCGACGGCGGCCGTGGCACCGCTCAAGGCACTGCGCGCCGATGCGCTCGACCACACGCTTGCCGGCCACATGTCGGCGGAGGCCGGTCACCGTCTTCTGCTGCAGGAGCTTGGTTTGAAGCCGCTGCTCGATCTCGGCATGCGGCTCGGCGAGGGCTCGGGCGCAGCGGTCGCCGCGCTTCTCCTGCGCGCCGCACTCGCCTGCCACACCGGCATGGCGACGTTCGAGGAAGCGCAAGTCTCCGACAAAGAGAAGTAATCCTTCCCCTTGAAAAGGGGGCGGAGGTCAGACGTCAATCGCTCGCGATGGCGTGAAAGAACGTCCCTGTGACGCGCCCGCGCCGACCGCCTGCAGTGCCGAGCGCATTGCCTTCGCCGTCAACGATCTCGGCGAAGGGCGCATCGTTCCCCGTCTCGATCACACTGGCATAGTGGAACTCGTGGCCACGCAAATGGTCGCCTTCGCGTCCCAGCGCGCAATCCGACAGGACCCGCGCGGCGCGGTAGCCGAGATGGAGCTTGCGTTGCGCAAAGCTCGTGCAGTGGCCGAGCAAGCCGGTCATGGCGTGGCGCACGCCTCCCGCAGCCTCGAGCGCTTCGCCCAGAACCATGTAGCCGCCGCACTCCCCATGCACAGGCCGGGTTTCGGCGAAACGCGCAAGGCCAGCGCGAAAACGTGCCGCCATGGCAAGCCGCTCCGCATGGAGTTCCGGATAGCCGCCGGGCAGCCAGCAGGCGTCGCAGTCCTGCGGCGGGACTTCGTCGGCCAGCGGCGAGAACGGCACGATCTCCGCCCCCGCCTGGCGCCAGCCCGCGACCACATGCGGGTAGAGGAAGGTGAACGCAGCGTCTTGCGCCAGCGCGATGCGCATGCCCGGCGGCTGCAGGGCAGGGCCCGCGTCTGAAGCCAAGAGGGTTGGACTTGCCGCCAGTTCGACAATGCCGTCGAGGTCGAAACAGCGCTCGGCCATGTCGGCGAGCGCATCCAGGCGCGCATCGAGATCGCCATGCTCGCCTGCTTGCACGAGGCCGAGATGGCGCTCCGGCAGCGACAGCATTTCGTCGCGCGGTACCGAAGCGAGAATTGGAATTTGCAGACACTCGAGCGAACCTGTCACCAGCCGCTTGTGCCGGTCGCTGGCCACGCGGTTGAGCACCACGCCGCCGATCCGCACGCGCGGGTCATGGCTCGCGAAGCCGCGCACCAAAGCGGCAGCAGATTGCGATTGTCCCGACACGTCGACCACGAGCAGCACCGGCACGCCGAAACGCGCCGCCAGATCGGCTGTGGATCCCGTGCGGCCCGGCGCCCCGGGAATTCCGTCGAACAGGCCCATGGCGCCCTCGATCACCAGAATGTCCGCAGCCGCGACCGCCTGGCCCGCGAGCTTATCGAGCAGGACAGGGCTCATGGCCCAACTATCGAGATTGACGCTGGCGCGCGCCGTGGCGGCCTGGTGGAAGGCCGGGTCGATATAATCCGGGCCGGTCTTGGCCGCTTGCACCCCGATCCCCCTTCGGCGAAGGGCGGCCAGCAGGGCGAGCGTCACCGTGGTTTTGCCGGCGCCGGAGCGGGGCGCGGCGACGATCAGCGCCGGCGCGGTCACGGGATTGCGCTCCTTGAGTGACGGCGGGCCTCTGGCGCTCTATAGCGGAGAGGATGAAGGAGAAATCCGCGCCCTTGCGAAGGGGTTGGACCACCGGCGCCTGCGCCACGGCCGCCGCCAAGGCGGCTTACGCTGGCCTGCTCACCGGGGCATTTCCCGACCCCGTGGCGGTGACGTTGCCCGGCGGGCAGCGCCCGTCTTTCGCGCTGGCTACCACCGCGCGTGGCAATCGCTCGGCCACAGCCGGCGTGGTCAAAGACGCGGGCGACGATCCCGATGTCACCCACGGCGCTCTGATCCTGGTGACGGTGCGGCCTGGCGCGCCCGGCGCGGGTGTTAGCTTCAGCGCCGGCGAGGGCGTCGGCACCGTGACGCGGCCGGGCCTTCCCATTCCGCCCGGTGAGCCCGCCATCAATCCCGTGCCGCGCCAGATGATCCGCGACGCCATCAAAGAGGTCGCCGCGGCGCATGGCGATACGGGCGATGTCGAGGTGGAGATTGCCATCCCCGATGGCGAGGTGCTGGCCGCCAAGACCCTGAACGGCCGACTCGGCATTGTCGGCGGCTTGTCGGTGCTCGGCACCACCGGCATCGTCATTCCCTATTCCTGCTCGTCCTGGATTCACTCGATCCATCGCGGCATCGATGTGGCGCGCGCCTGCGGCCTCACCCATGTCGCTGCTGCGACCGGCTCGACCTCGGAAGCGGCGGTGCAGAAGATGCACGACCTGCCCGAGACCGCGCTCATCGACATGGGCGACTTCGTCGGCGGCACGCTTAAATACATCAAGCTGCATCCAGTGCCGCGCGTCACCATCGCCGGCGGCATCGGCAAGATGACCAAGCTCGCGCAAGGTCTGCTCGATCTTCATTCCAAGCGCGGTGCGGTCGATCTCGAAGCGCTGGCGGCGCTGGCTGAAGGCGTCGGCGCGTCGCCGGAATTGCGGGCCCGTATTCGTGCCTCCAATACGGCGGCGGAAGGCTTCGACCATGCCAAGACTGAGGGCATTGCGCTCGGCGATGCAGCGGCAAGGCGCGCGCAGGCCACCGCAATGGCGGTCGTTGCTGAAAAACCCATTGAGATCGAGATTGTCGTGTTCGACCACGAGGGAAATTGCGTCGGACATGCGCCCTTCGCGACCTCTCATGCCGGGTCTCCCCGGAAGCGCCGGCGGTAGTCGGCGTCGTAAAGCGCGCTCTCCCGAAAATCCTCAGGCGTCAGCGCCCGGCCGACCAGGATCATGGCGGTGCGCTCGATGGGATCCTCCGCCAGCTTCGCGCAAATGTCGGAGAGCGTGCCACGCAGGATCCGCTCGTCCGGTTGGCTGGCATGAGCCACCACGGCGACGGGGCAGTCGACGCCATAGAATGGGATCAATTCGTCGACCACCTTGTCGAGCGCATGGATGGCGAGATGGATGGCAAGTGTCGCGCCGGTGGCGGCGAAAGCGGCCAAGGTCTCACCCTCGGGCATGGCCGAGGCGCGGCCGGGCACGCGGGTCAGCACCACGCTCTGCGCCACTTCCGGCACGGTGAGTTCGCGGTGAAGCGCGGCGGCGGCGGCACCGAAGGCAGGCACGCCCGGCGTCAGCGTGTAGGGGATGCCGCGGGCGTCGAGCCGGCGCATCTGCTCTGCCACGGCGCTGAACACCGACAGATCGCCGGAATGGAGCCGGGCCACGTCTTGGCCCCTGGCATCCGCGGCGACATATTCCGCTTCGATCTCGTCTAGCGACATCGGCGCGGTATCCACCCGACGCGCGCCCTCGGGGCAGTAGGCGAGAAGCTCCGGCGGCACGATGGAGCCGGCATAGAGGCAGACGGCGCAGCGCGCGAGGAGGTTGCGGCCGCGCACAGTAATCAAGTCGGCAGCGCCGGGACCGGCGCCGATGAAATGGACAGTCACGAACCGTCCCCGGTGGCGGCGATGGCGCACGTAGCCGCGCCCAAGTCGATGCGCGGCACGATGAGCCGCGAATCCTCGCCGCAGGCCGCCAGCGCCGCTGCTTCGGCGACGGACGGCACGCCGATCAACGCCTTCACGCGGGGCGAGGAGGATTGCGTGCGCGGTCCGGCGGCTTCGAGATCGGCCGGCCTCACCAGGACGAGTTGCAAACCGCGTCCGGCAGCCGCTTCGATGATGCCTTGCTCGCTACCCTTGCCGTCCGACGTGGCAATGACGCTCAGCCTGTCCGGCGCGCAGCCCGCTTGCGCCAGCGCTGCGTCGATCGCCGCGTTGATCTCATCTGCCGTCGTGCCTCTGCGGCAGCCGATCCCCGCGACAATCATGTCTTCCTCCAAATCCATTGAGTAACCGGCATGGCGGGACGCCAGCCGGTCTTGCTGCCGACGCGGTCGGCCCGCGCGACGGCGATGCGGATGAGCTCGCCGCCAAGGCTCCCATGTCGCGCCATCAGGTCTGCTTCCGTCTCCAACGTCACCGCATTGGCCACCAAGCGCCCGCCGGGCTTGAGCGCCGTCAGGCAAGCGTCGAGCACGCCCGGTGCGTTCCCGCCGCCGCCAATGAAGATCGCATTCGGCGGCGTGAGGCCGATCAACGAATCGGGCGCCTTACCCTCGATAACCTGAAGGTCAGGCACGCCGAAGGCGGCGGCGTTGTGGCTGATGCGCGCGGCACGGCTGGTATCGGCTTCGATGGCGATAGCGCGCAAGGACGCATCGGCCAACATCCACTCGATCCCGACCGAGCCTGAGCCGGCGCCGACGTCCCACAGCAGCTCGCCGCGCAGCGGCGCAAGCGCCGACAGCGTTACCGCGCGAATCTCGCGCTTGGTGATCTGGCCGTCATGCTCGAACAGATTGTCCGCGAGCCCCGGCGCAGTAGCGATGATCCGTGCGCCGGGTATCGCGGCGACGTGGACGGCGACGATGTTCAGCGGGGCGATGTCGGTCAGAGCGAAGGCATCGGCACGGGACGCACGCATGCGCTCGTTCTCGCCGCCGAGCGCCTCCAGCACGGTCAGCGTCGAGGGGCCGAACCCGATCTCGGTGAGAAGGCCGCCCAGTGCCGCCGGGCCGTCACCGTCGGAGGTCAGTGCCAGAATGCGCGCGCCCGGATGCAGATGCGGCCGGATTCGGTCGAGCGCGCGGCCATGCAGCGATACGAGCACGGTCTCCGGCAGCGGCCAGCCCATGCGGGCCGCGGCGAGGCTGAACGCGGAGGGCGCTGGCACCACGAAAGTTTCTTCGGGCGGAATATGGGCCGCGAGCGTCGAGCCCACGCCATAGAAAAACGGATCGCCCGAGGCGAGCACGCAGACTTGGCGGCCGCGCGCCGCCAAGACCGCGTCCACCGCCTTTGTGAACGGGCTCGGCCAGGGCCTCGCCTCGCCCCGGATCAAGGATGCCGCGAGCGTTAGATGCCGCGCGCCGCCGAATACGATGTCGGCGCGCACCACGAGATCGCAGGCGATCGGGCTTAAGCCCGCAGCGCCGTCCTCGCCGATACCGACGATGGACAGCCAGCGTCCCGATGAGGCAGGGTCCGGCATGATCGGTTCAGGACGCGCCATGCGTATCCTCATTCTCGGCGGCACCACGGAGGCCCGCGCCCTTGCCGGCGCATTGGCTGACCGCGCGCGTTTCACCGTCACGCTGTCGCTTGCCGGCCGCACGGCCAATCCATTGCCGCAGCCCGTGCCGGTGCGCAGCGGCGGCTTCGGCGGTGTCGACGGGCTTGCGCAATTCCTGCACGACGAGAAAATCGACGTATTGGTCGACGCCACGCATCCTTATGCCGCGCAGATCTCTGCCAACGCGGCCTGCGCTGCCGCACAAGCCGACGTGCCGCTTATCGCGCTCAGCCGTGCCCCGTGGAAGAAGGCCGATGGCGATCAATGGCTCGAGGTCGCGTCCGTGGCCGATGCGGTGGCGGCGCTGGGCGCCGTGCCCCGCCGTGTTTTTCTTGCCCTTGGCCGCAAAGAGATCGAGCCCTTCGCCACGGCGCCCGAACATACTTACTTGGTGCGCAGCGTCGATCCGGTCGATCCGCCGCTTGCCGTGCCTCACGCCATCTATCTCACCGCGCGCGGGCCCTTCACCGAAGCGGACGACCGCGCTTTGCTGGAGCGCCACCGCATCGATGTGGTGGTCGCCAAGAATAGCGGCGGCGAGGCGTCTTACGGCAAGATCGCCGCGGCGCGGACGCTTCATTTGCCCGTGATCCTGCTGCGGCGTCCGGCGCTGCCCGAGGTCGCAGCCGTCGAGACGGTCGAAGACGTGATGGCCTGGCTCGATCATGCCAGCGCCTCCGCCGCCGCCCGCGGCGTATAGACGAGCGGCTCGCGCCCCGGCCGGGAGATGAGCCGTGTTTCCGGCGAGCCGACGATGACGAGCGTGGCCATGTCGGCTTCGGTTTCGCCGGCTTTGTCCAGCGTGGTGATCGTCACCGCTTCGTCGGCGCGGCCCATGGCGCGGCCGAACACCACCGGTGTTGATGCCGCAAGATGCCGGGAGAGCCGGGTGAAGGCCTCGCCGAGCTGCCACGGCCGGGCTTTCGATATCGGATTGTAAAGCGCGATGACGAAGCCGGCGGACGCCGCGGCGTCCAGACGCCGCTCGATCAAGTCCCAAGGCTTGAGATTGTCCGATAGCGACATCACGCAGAAATCATGTCCCAAGGGCGCGCCGACCCTTGCCGCCACCGCCAGCATGGCGGTGATGCCGGGCACGACCTGCATGTCGATAGCGCGCCATGCGTCCGGGCCGGCGTCGATCTCGCCGCACACGGCCGCCGCCATGGCGAACACGCCGGGGTCGCCGCCCGACACCATGGCCACAAGCGCGCCGTCCGCCGCCTGGCTGAGTGCGGCTTCCGCTCGCGCCCCTTCGACGCGATTGCCGGAAGGGTGGCGCGCCTGGCCATCACGTGGCGGCACGCGGTCGAGATAGGGGCCGTAGCCGTAAAGCACGTCGGCGGTTTGAAGCGCGTCTGCCGCCTCCCGCGTCCAATAGCGCGGGTCCCCGGGGCCGAGCCCGACAATGGTCAGGCGCCCGCTCAATTCCGTTGCTCCCAGCCGGGCACCAGCACAATGGCGAAATAAGGTGCGCAGCCATCGAGCTTGTCGATCAGCGGCATCACGGCGGCATTGGCCATGGTGCCGCGCTCCACATAGATGGCGCGGTCGAGCCGTCCGGCACGGTCGAGCGCCCGACGCACCTTGGGCAGGTGCCGGCCGATCTTCATCACCACGGCGGCGTCGGCGTCGGCGAAGCGGCGCTCCAGCTCATATTCGGGCAAAGTCGCCGGCAGCACGGTGAACACGTCGTCGCCTTGCGTCATCGGTGCGCCGACCGCCGACCAGCAGCCCGACATGCCGGTGACGCCGGCAATCACCTCGGTGGGGTAGCGGGGCTGGAGCCGCACATGGAGGTGCATATACGAGCCGTAAAACAGCGGATCGCCTTCCGACAAAACGGCGACGGTCCGCCCGTCGTCGAGATGCGAGGCCACTGCGGCAGCCGAGACGTCATAGAAGTTGCGAATGGCATTGCGATAGTCGCCGTGCTCCTTCGGGATCTCGGTGGTCACGGGATAGAGCAGCGGAAGTTCCTCCGCGCCGTTCAAATGGTCCGCAACGATGGTCCGTGCATTGCTGGCGTTGCCCGCCTTGGCGAAATACGCGACCACGTCCGCCTGTTTCAGCGCATCGATCGCGTTTAACGTCAGCAAGCCGGGATCGCCGGGGCCGACACCGACACCCATGAGCCGTCCGGTCATAACCCCTCCTTGGCGAGCGCGTTGATCGCCGCCGCCGTCATGGCGCTGCCGCCCATGCGTCCGCGCACCACGAGATAGGGCACGCCAAAAGAATTTGCCGCGAGCGCGTCTTTAGATTCCGCCGCGCCGACGAAGCCCACGGGAACGCCGAGGATCGCCGCGGGCTTCAGCGCACCCGCCGCCAACATCTCCAGCAGATGAAACAGCGCGGTCGGTGCGTTGCCGATGGCGACCACCGAGCCTTCGAGCCTGTCGCGCCACAACTCCAGTGCCGCGGCCGAGCGCGTCGTTCCGAGCTCCGCTGCAAGTGCGGGCACGCGCTCGTCGCGCAAGGTGCAGATCACTTCGTTGTCGGCCGGTAGCCGCGCGCGGGTCACGCCATGGGCCACCATCTGCGCATCGCAAAAGATCGGCGCGCCGCGTCTGAGCGCGGCCCGCGCCGCCGGCACCAGGTCGGCTGAGAACTCGATCGAAGCGGCGGCGTCGACCCTGCCGCAGGCATGGATCATGCGCACGGCGACGTCGGCCTGCTCCGGCGTGAAGCGCGCGAGATTCGCTTCTTCGCGGATTATGGCGAAGGAGCGCTCATAAATCGCCGCGCCGTCGCGGATATAGTCGTGGCTAAGCATCGGCAGTCTCCAGGGCCGCGACGATCTCGACGAGGTCGCTTGTGTCCTCATAGCGCTCCGGTGTGTTCCGAGCCAATCCGTTGGAGACGAGGCCGCAGCCTTGCGCCGTGCCGACGATCGTCAATGGTGCGGTCATGGGATGCGCGCAACCCTTGGCGCAGCCCGACACATGCACCGCGAGGCCCGTTTGCCCGGCCGGCAGCACATTAGCGATCTCCGCCGCGAGCACGCGCGCGGCGATGAGGCCCGAAGCACAGGCCGGCGCGCCGGGACAGGCGATCACGCGGCGCCGTGCATCGCGCGCATCCACGATGAAGCCGAGATGGTCCGCCGCCGTGGCGAGCACGAAGCCGGTCGTCTCGTCGATCGGCCCGAGCAGAAGGGTGCGGTTGGGCGCGGTCGCGATCCATGCCGCGCCGTTGGCCCGCGCCATGGCCGCAAGGCCGATCAAGTCGATGGCATCAGCCTGACCGAAGGGCAGCGCCACGCCGATGGCGCACTGTTCGCCGCTCAGCCGGTGTAGGCCAATTGCCTCGGGTTCCGGTCGGGCCGTAAGGGCGCGCGCCGGTATAAGCCTATCGTCCGCGGCGCGAGAGAATGCCTCGACGCCTTCGTCCCGCAGAATGTCGGCGGCGCGCTTGTCAGCTCCGTGCGCGGCGATGACCGTGAGGAGTGCCAGCACCATATCCGATGCAGCCTCGGGCGCGATCAGGCCGAGCGGCGTTGCAGATGCCGCACCACCCGCAAGCGACACGTGAAGCCTGGGGCCGTCCTCGGTGGCGACGGTCTGCAGCCGCACATCCGCCGTGAGCGCATCGAGATGGAGGCAGCCGCCGCCGTCGACGATCACGGAGATCTTTGGCGCCAGCGCGAGACTGCTGGCGGCGATGGCCGCACGAAGATCGGTGGCAAGCGCATGGGCGTCGAGCAGCGCGGCAGGGTCGCCGGCAAGCGGTTCCGCCAACACCGGCACGCCATCGCAAATGTCGATATCGAGCGCTGCGACCGTGACGGCGAAGAGCGGCGCGGAAACCGGCGAAAGACCGCGGATCTGAATGCTGCCGCGCGCACTGACTTCCATGATGCCGTTCCCATGCGTCCGCGCCGCCGCGCACAGCGACGAGAAAGCATTGATGGCGATGGCGCCGGCGGGCACTAGCCGCGCCAGCAACCCGTCGCCGGTCTGCATCGGTGCGGTAACGCGCGGGCAAGCGCCACGGGCGAGAGACCGGCTCATAGCGCCACCTCGGCCTGCATGGAGGTGAAATTGTGCCCGAGGTCGTTCCGCCTCGGATGCCATAGGCCCTTGGCGCGCGCCTGCTCCAGCCGCTCGGCAATAGCGCGGGCGGCGTCCGGATTCTCGCGCAAAAGAAACTCCCATACCACGTCGTTAGCGAGATAGGCGTCATACACTTCATCGAATAGCGCGCTCGACACCGCGCCGGTGGTCTCGGCGAAATCGACCAGCCGATCGACGGTCTCCGCAAGCTCGGCGCCGCCGCGGGCCCCGTGCCGCATCATGCCTGCGATGAATTTCGGGCTCGTCGCGCGGCCGCGCACAATACGCGCCAGAGCTTGCGGCAGCGGCCGGGCGCGCGGACGGTTGGGATCGGTCACGTCCAGCATGACGAGATCGGGCGCGGCCCCCAGTGAGGCGGCCGCGGCGGCAAAGCCGCCAATATGGGCGACATCCTCGGCGCCTTCGAGAAGGTCGCGGCTCGGGTCGTCGCTCAAATGGAGAAGCATGTCGGCGTCGGCCACGCGGGAGGCAAACGCACCCGGCCGGGCCGCGCCTTCGCCCTCGGCGCCGCCATAAGCATAGGTCGTGGCTGCCAAATAGGCGGCACCCATGTCGTCTTGGCTGGCGTCGCGGCCCAAGAGATCCTCCACGCCGGCGCCGTAAGCGCCCGGCGCATTGCCGAAGATGCGGGCCAGCGTGCCGCCGGCGCCGTTCGCCGCCCGCCGCGCCGCGGCCAGCGGATTCTCAGAGTCGTCCTCGTCGCGGGCGGCGACGAGTTTCACCGCGGCGTCGATCAGCGCGATCTGGGCCGGAAACAAATCGCGGAACAGGCCGGAAATGCGCCAGGTGACGTCCACGCGCGCACGGCCCATCACGGCCGGCGGCAACACCTCCATGCCGGTGACGCGACCCGTGGCCGGGTCCCAAGTCGGACGGCAGCCCATCAGGGCCAGGCCTTGAGCGATCTCTTCGCCGCCGGTCCTGAGCGTGGCGCTGCCCCAAAGATCGATCACCAGCGAACGCGGCATCTCGCCATGGGTCTGCATATAGGCGCGCATCACTTCGCACGCCGCGAGCTTGCCGAGCTCCATGGCGGTCGGCGTCGGCAGCACGCGCGGATCGGCAGTAAAGAGATTGCGACCGGTGGGCAGCACGTCGCGGCGGCCTCGCGCCGGTGCGCCAGCGGGCCCGGGCCGCACGCGCTTGCCGTCCAGCGCCGCCAGCAGCGCAGCGCGCTCGGCGTCGGCACAGGCCAGCCACGCCAGATCGTTCGTGTGCGGCGGCCGCGCGTAAATATGCACGCCGTCCTTGATGGCGAAGTCTTTGAGGTCACACAGCCAGGCATCGATTTTGCGCAGCGCGCCGTCGGCGCAGTCCTCCGCCGCGATGCCCGCTTCGCGCGCCAGCCCGGAGCCTTGCGCCGTGTCGACAATGAGCTTGGCAAGACGTTCCCGCCGCCGCCGGTCCAAACCATCGGCGATGGCGTATTCATCCACTAGGCGCTCCAACGCCTGGGCCGGGCCCGACAGCTCCGTGCCGGTCAGCGGCGGCGGCAAATGGCCGATAGTGATAGCGGCCAGACGGCGTTTGGCTTGCGCGGCTTCGCCCGGATTGGACACGATGAAGGGATAGATCACCGGCAGCGAGCCCACGACCGCCTCGGGGAAGCAAATGTTCGATAGAACCACGGCTTTGCCCGGTAGCCATTCGAGCGTGCCATGCGCGCCGAGATGCAGCAGCGCGTGCGCCTGGACCGTGTGTTGCAGCCACAGGCCGAAGGCGAGCAGCGCATGGCGCGGCGGCAGTGTCGGGTCGTGATAGTCGCTGCGGCGGTCATGGGTCGAGCCGCGGTCCGGCGGCAGTGCCACGGTGATGTTGCCGAAGGTGTGGCTACGAAAATGAAACGCGCCGTCGCGGAAATCGGGATCGTTTTCAGCTGCGCCCCAGGCGGAGTTGATCTCATCGGCGATTGCGGCTGGGAGTTGAGCGAGCAGACGGTCGTAGGCTGCCAGCGGTAGAGCGGGTACAACCGCGCCGCGCCCCAGGAGATCGAGCAGGGCAGGCGAGTCTTCCGGCGCATCGGCGACCGTGTAGCCGGCCGCCTCGAGATCGGCGAGCAGCGCACAGACACTGGCCGGCACGTCGAGGCCGACCGCATAGCCGGTCCGGCCCGCGGCACCCGGATAGTCAGGCATGACCACGGCGACGCGCCGCTCAGCGCGCGGCGTCACTTGCAGGCGCGATAGCGCCGCGATCCGGTCGGCGATCGCCTCGATCCGGTCCGGCTCGGGCCGGCTGGTATAGGCGGTGAAGGCGAGCGCGTCGTCCTTTGCGGCCGCATCCTTGAAGGCCAGCGCGCCGGCCAGCACGCGGCCGTCAAGTTCGGGCAGCACCACATGCATGGCGAGGTCGGACGGCCCCAGTCCGCGCGGGCTCTCGGCCCAGGCTTCGCGCCGCGTGGTGGCGATCACCGCTTGCAGCACCGGCGCATCGACACTGTCGAGCGGGGAGGTCTCGCCATCACCGGCGGCAAAGGCGGTGGTGGTCACGATGACGGCGGGCGCAAGTTGGGTGAGAGCGTGGCGCACGAAGACGCCGGCGTCCTTGTCCTTGAGGCTCGGCACGAAGAGCGGCGCGGCCGTGAGCCCGCGATCTTTGAGAGCCGCGCACAGCGCATCGATGGGCGCGGTGTCGGCGGCGAGCAGCGCAGACCGGTAGAAGATGACGGCGACCAGCGGCTCGCTGGTGGCGATCTCGTTGCGCAGGACATGGAGCGGCACGGCACCCGTCCCAGGCGCATAGCCGGCCATGCGCGGCACGCTTTGCGGCTCCGGCACCTCCAGCGTAGTGCCGGCATGAGATGCGAGCCGCCGCAGCAGGCCTTGCAGATTTTGCGTCCCACCTTCGCGGAAATAGCGCAGAAGCGCGCTCAGCTCGGCGTCCGGCAGGGTCGAGGCCGCGAACAGCCGCTTGTCGTTGCGGTCCTCGCCCGGCAGCACGGCCAGCGCGATGCCGTTCTCCTTCGCCATTGCCGACAGGCTCTCGACGCCATAGCGCCACCAATCGAGCCCACCGAGAAGGCGGACCACGATCAACTTTGCGTGGCGCGCTACACTGTCGATCCACAGATCGATGGACATGGGGTGGCGTAGATCGCGCAAATGCGCGAGCCGCACGGATGGCAACGTGTCGTGCTCCGCCGCGCACGCCGCGGCGAGGCCGGAAAGATCGCTGTCGACAAAAGACACCACCACGATCTCGCCTGGCGTCTGGCCGAGATCGATAGGCTCGACGATGTCGTCAAGCGTCGTGGAGGATGTCTGCAACAGATGCATGCGAGCCTACTCGGCGAGAGACTTGGTTACGGCGTCGCGGTCGAGACCTTTGAGGCCGATGACGACGACGCTGCCTTGGCGGTCCTCCGACGCAGCCCAAGGTCGGTCATAATAATGGCTGACGCGCGGGCCGACCGCTTGGATCAAAAGCCGCATGGGCTTGCCCGTGACGGCCGCGAAGCCCTTAACCCGCAACACGTTGTGAGTCTTGGCGAGATCGGCGATGCGCGTCGAGATGGTGTGGGGATCGCCGATCTCGGCGAGTGGCACCACGAAACTGTCGAAGTCCTCATGGTCGTGATCGAGCTCGTTGTCGTGATGCGTCATGCGGTTCTCGATGTCGTTCTCGGTGCCGACGCCCAAGCCCAGCAAGGCGATCGGGTCCACCTTGCCGTCGGCCACGGTGACGATGCCGACTGTGCGCGGCAGCGCGCCAGTCACGGCGGCCATGGCGCGTTCCAAACCGGCCGGGTCGAGCAGGTCGCGCTTGTTGAGCACCACGAGATCGGCGCAGGCGATCTGATCCTCGAATACCTCTTCGATCGGATCGTCGTGATCGAGCGCGTCGTCCGCCGCGCGTTGCTGGGACAGCGCCTCCAGGTCGGCGGAGACTTGGCCTTCGGCGAGCGCAGCGCCATCGACCACCGCCACCACGCCGTCGACGGTGACGCGGCTCTTGATCGCCGGCCAGTGGAACGCCTGGACCAGCGGCTTTGGCAGTGCCAGGCCGGAGGTCTCGATGACGATATGCTCGACCGGCGGCTGCATGGCGAGGATGGCGTCGAGCGCCGGCACGAACTCGTCGGCCACGGTGCAGCACAGACAGCCATTGGCGAGCTCGACGATATTCTCCTCCGGGCAGGAGGCGTCGCCGCAGCCTTTGAGGATCTCGCCGTCGATGCCGACATCGCCGAACTCGTTGACGATGACCGCGAGCCGGCGGCCTCCCGCATTGGCCAGCACATGGCGGATCAGCGTCGTCTTGCCCGAGCCGAGAAAGCCCGTGACGATGGTGCAGGGAATGCGGGCAAGCGACGTCATTCAGTATCCTCCGTGGAAGTCTCTGGCTTGAAATCGAGTGGCGGCACGCGGGCGATCAACCCCCGCTTCAGGATTTCGGGCCGCCCGCGCCAGGGCAGGATCCCGTCCTTCGCGCGCGACAGCAGGCGTGCGCCCTCGATCAGCGCTTCGGCGTCCCCCTCGGCATCGAGCCCGCCGAACACATAGGTCCATGTCCCGTCGCAACGCATGGCCGCGCTCAAAGACCGGCTGCAATTGGCGAGGCACTGGACTTGGCAGACCGTCACACCCGTGCCGTCCGCCGCCCGGGCCGCGGCGCGCGCCAGCGCGAGTCCCGGCCGTGGGCCGTCCTCGGGATCGCCGGCATGGCGGCAGGTGATGCAGACATAGACGGTGGGCGCGGTGAGCGCATCCGCTTGGTCCTCGTCCGCTTCGATTTCGGTGAGAGTCACCCCTTTGAAGCCGCTCCTCGGGCCGTCCGCGATTGGGGTGCGATAAGGCAACGGACCGAAAAATCGGCCCTCGCCACAGAACTAACCGCCACCGAGGCACCCCGCCCGGGCGAACGACCAGATCGACGGCAGGTCTCCTGGCTCGCGGGTCTCAGCCCCTCACCGCCTTCCCGGGGTTCCCCAGTGGCAATGTGGTTCGGGCTCACCGCTTACAGTTGCGGGGGCAGCCGCGGAATTGGACCAAAATCCGTACCGCGTTCCCTGTTCGCTCTCATCTCGAGAGACCGTCGATGGGGCCACTAAAGGGGCTGGTTCCCCCCTTTGTCAATGTGCTGTCCGGTCAGCCCGTTTGCGGCGCGGCTGAACCCGGCTATAGTCGTGCCGTCGTTGGTTCCCGCATTCCGTGGGACTAAAAAAGGGAACGCGGTGAGGGATTTTCCCCGATTCCGCGGCTGCCCCCGCAACTGTAAGCGGCGAGCACCCCTCCGTAAGGCCACTGGAGCCTCAAGCTCCGGGAAGGCCGAGGGAAGGCGTCGACCCGCGAGCCAGGAGACCTGCCGGCGGCTCAACCTTGAACCGCGCCCTCGGGTGGAGGGCGCATGGGGGACTAGATGAATACCACTTCGCTTCGCCGTACCGTATTTCTGGCAGTTTCAGCGCTCCTGATCAGTGTCGGGCCGGCTGCGGCCCATCACGTGATGGGCGGCGGCGTGCCGTCGACCTTTAGCCAAGGTCTGCTCTCGGGCCTCGGTCACCCGGTGATCGGCCCCGATCATCTCGCCTTTCTGATCGCGGTTGGCGTTGCCGTCGGCATCGGCGGCCTCAATCTCGTGCTGCCGGTTCTCTTCGTCGCGGCCTCCGCCATCGGCGTCGTGCTCCATGTAAACGGCGTCACTGTGCCGGGCGCGGAGCTGATCGTCGCCGCTTCGGTGGTGATCGTGGGCGTGTTGATTGCCCGCGGCCGGGAATTGCCTCTTGCCGCCTGGGTGGCTCTGTTTGGCCTGGCGGGCCTGGCCCACGGCTATGCTTATGGCGAGTCCATCTTTGGCGCGGAGCCCTCGCCGCTCGGCGCTTATCTGCTCGGCCTGGTCATGATCCAGAGTGCCATCGCTCTCGGCGTCGCCTTTCTGTGGCGCGGTAGCGGCGCCACCGTCTCGGCCTTGGCGCCGCGTCTTGCCGGCGCCGTGGTCATCGGCGTGGGTCTTGCGGTACTGATCGGACAGCTCGTCCCGTCCGTCTGATGCATTGATGGTGCAATCAGCCACAACCGGGGACGAAGGCACGACCTTCGTCCTCGGCGGCGCGCGCTCCGGCAAGAGCCGTTACGCCGAAAGCCTCGTCACCGCGCTGCCGCAGCCGTGGGTCTACATCGCCACGGCTGAGGCGCGCGATGGCGAAATGGCCGCGCGTATCGCCGCCCACAAGGCGCACCGCGAGGCCGGCTGGCAAACCATAGAGGCGCCGCATGAACTGCCCGAAGCGCTTCACGCCGCTCCGCAAGGTGCTGCTATCCTGGTCGACTGCCTGACCTTGTGGCTGTCGAACCTGATCCACGGCAAATTCAAGATCGACACGATGACGGAGCGACTGGAACAGGCCTTGGCCGCGCGCGTCGGCAGGACGGTACTCGTGTCCAACGAGGTGGGTCTCGGTATCGTGCCCGAAAACGCGCTCGCCCGCGAGTTTCGTGATGCGCAAGGCGTGCTCAACCAGCGTCTCGCCGCGCATGCCGGCCGCGTGATCTTCATGGTTGCCGGTCTGCCGCTCTACGTGAAGGGATCGCCATGACCAAACCCGTCGATGACAAGGACGCCGAGCGCCATCGCGCCAAGATGGCGAAGCGCAAATCGGTGCAGGACGAGGAGGTCGCCGGCAAGACCTTCGAGAAGGGCCTGCTCATCGTCCACACCGGCACCGGCAAGGGCAAGTCCACCGCCGCCTTCGGCTTGGCGCTGCGCATGCTCGGCCGTGGCGAGCGTGTCGGCGTTGTCCAGTTCGTCAAGGGCGCTTGGCACACCGCCGAGCGCGATGCGCTGGCCACGTTCGGCGATCAGGTTGCGTGGCACTCCATGGGCGAAGGCTTCACTTGGGAGACCCAGGATCTCGCTCGCGACATCGCCGCAGCCGAGAGCGCCTGGGCCAAGGCGGTCGAGCTGATGGACGACGATAGCTTCGGACTCGTCATTCTCGACGAGCTCAACATCGCGCTGCGCTACGACTACCTGCCGCTGGATGAGGTGATCGCCACACTGAAAGCCCGCCGCCCCGGTCTCCACGTCGTTGTCACCGGGCGCAACGCCAAGCCGGCGCTGATCGAAGCGGCCGACCTCGTCACCGACATGACGGTGGTGAAGCACCACTTCGCCGCCGGCGTGAAGGCGCAACCCGGCATCGAATTCTAGCGATGGCCGCCCGGGCGCTCATGTTCCAGGGCACGGGCTCCGACGTCGGCAAATCGCTAATCGTGGCGGGGCTGGCGCGCGCGCTTAGCTTGCGCGGTATGAAAGTTCTGCCGTTCAAGCCGCAGAACATGTCGAACAACGCGGCGGTCACCATCGACGGCGGCGAGATCGGCCGCGCGCAGGCGCTGCAGGCGCGCGCCGCGAGCGTGCCGCCGAGCGTTCACATGAACCCCGTGCTGTTGAAGCCGCAAAGCGACATCGGCGCGCAGATCGTGCTCCAAGGCAAGTTTTACGCAACGGCGAAGGCTGCCGACTATCAGAGCATCAAGCCGGCGCTCATGCCGCACGTGCTGGAAAGTTTCGCGCGGCTGAAGGAGACGGCTGACATCGTGCTTGTCGAGGGCGCCGGCAGCGCCTCGGAAGTGAATCTGCGCGCCAACGACATCGCCAATATGGGTTTCGCGCGCGCCTGCGACGCGCCCGTGGTTCTTATCGGCGATATCGATCGCGGCGGCGTTATTGCCAGCCTCGTCGGCACCAAGGCCGTGCTCGATCCGCAAGACGCCGCGCTCATTACCGGCTTCCTGGTGAACAAGTTTCGCGGCGACCCAAGTCTTTTCGATGAGGGCATGCGCCAAGTCGCTGACATGACGGGCTGGGAAGCGCTCGGACTCGTGCCGTTCTTCACCGCCGCGCGGCAACTTCCGGCGGAGGACGGGCTCGCGCTCGACGCGCCGGACCTCGCCAAGCCCAACGCGTACATCAAAGTTGCCGTGCCGATCCTGCCGCACGTCTCGAATTTCGACGATCTCGATCCGTTAGAGGCCGAGCCGAGCGTTGATCTCGTGCGCGTGCGGCCCGGCAATCCGCTGCCGGGCAATGCGCAAATGATCGTTTTGCCCGGATCGAAGTCGACGGTCGGCGATCTCAAGGCGTTGCGCGAGGCCGGCTTTCATATCGATATCGCCGCGCATTTGCGCCGCGGCGGCACTGTTCTCGGCATGTGCGGCGGCTATCAGATGCTCGGTCGCGCTCTGCACGATCCGCATGGCGTCGAAGGCGCGCCCGGGACGACGGAAGGGCTGGGGCTGCTCGACATCGAGACGACATTCCTAAAAGAAAAGCGTCTTGCCAATGTCCGTGGGCGCAGTGCCGACGGCGCGTCCTATACCGGCTTCGAGATCCACAAAGGCGTGAGCGAGGGGCCCGACCGGTCGCGGCCTTTCGCCTATTTAGAAGACGGCACGCCGGAGGGTGCACAGTCGGCGGATGGCCGCGTTGTTGGCACGTACCTGCACGGGCTCTTCGTCGACGACGCGCAGCGCGCCGTGTGGCTCGCGCGTTTCGGCGGAACCTCGGAGATCGCCTATGACGCCACGATCGAGAAAATCCTCGACGGCCTCGCCGCCCATCTCGAAGCCCATGTCGATGTCGATCGCCTGCTCACACTATCGCGGTAAGCGTCGCCAGCGTGAACACGAGGGCGATGAGCAGCCCGTCGGCGCGCCCATACACGCCGAGCGCGGTTTGCACGTCCGCCGCATTGGCTTCGCGCCGTCCGTCGCCGAGCCAGGCGGCATCCGTCTCGACGCCGTCATAAGTGTGCGGCCCGCCCAGCGACAGGCCGAGTGCGCCGGCCATGGCGGCTTCCGGGTAACCGGCATTGGGCGAGGCATGCTTTGCGGCATCGCGCGTCATCGACTGCCAGGCGCCGCTAGCGGAGCCGCCGCCGAGCGCCGCCGCGGCGACAATCAGCAATGCGGATATGCGCGAGCCCGGCAGATTGACCAGATCGTCGAGCTGGGCTGCCGGCTTGCCGAAATTCTCATAGCGTGCGTTGCGGTGGCCGATCATGCTATCCGCCGTGTTGACCGCTTTATAGAGTGCCCCACCGGTGAGGCCGGCGAGGCAGATCCAGATCACCGGCGACACGACGCCGTCGGAAAAATTCTCCGACAGGCTCTCGATCGCCGCGCGCGCCACGCCCGCCTCGTCGAGGTCGGCCGTGTCACGGCCGACGATATGGGCGACCGCCTTGCGGGCCTTGGCCAGATTGCCAGTGTCGAGCGCGTCGGCGACGTCCGCCACGTGCTTGTAGAGGCTCCGCTGGGCGATGAACGCGCTCGAAGCGATGCCGGCGAAGATCAGCCCGAAGGGCAGCAGGAGCAGCACGGTTTCGACGGTGAAGGCGATGGCGCCGACAATGAGCAGCAGCAGGAACAGCGCGATGGCGCCCGCCCGACGGCGACTTTCGGCTTCCGCGCCGTCGCGGTTGAGGCGCGTGTCGAGAAAGGTGATGAGACGGCCCATCCAGGTGACCGGATGGCCTATGCTCTTGGCGATCCAATCCGGATAGCCGGCAACGAGCTCGATCAACAAAGCGAGAAGCGCTAGCGGTGCGGCCATGATCCCTCCCAATACGCCTGCGCCGCTTCTGCATGGCGGCGATCTTGCTGCGGCCCGAACCCTTTTCCCCGCTGCGCCAGAACCGTTTGTCGACCTGTCGACGGGGATCAATCCCCATCCCTACCCCATCCCGCCGCTCGCGCCGGAGAATTTTTCACGTCTGCCGGTGTCTGCAAGCCTCGGCCGCCTGACCCAGCTTGCCGCATCGGCCTATGGCGCACCGTCGCCGGCGTGCGTCGTCACCGCGCCAGGTTCGCAAATTCTGGTGACGATAGCCGCCCGCCTCCTCCTTCCCGGCCGCGCGGTCATTCTGGGACCGACTTACGCCGAGCATGCGCGGGCCGCCGCCATTGCCGAACATGAGGTCTCCACGGTCTCGGAGCTTGCGCCGCTGGGCGACGCCGACCTCGCCATCGTCGTCAATCCGAACAACCCCGACGGCAGGATCGTCAGTCGTGAGGACCTGTTGGCAATCGCCGAGCGCCAGCGCGCGCATGACGGGCTGCTGATCGTCGACGAGGCCTTCATGGATGCCGGGCCACGTGAGGAGAGTCTGAGCGCGCACGTGGATCACGCGAACATCGTCGTGCTGCGCTCCTTCGGCAAATTCTTCGGCCTCGCGGGGCTCAGGCTCAGCTTCGCGCTTGCCGCCCATCCCGTCGCCGCGCTTGTCAATGCGACGCTCGGGCCATGGCCGGTTTCCGGCGCGGCGCTTGCCATCGGCACCGCAGCACTGGGCGATCAAAGGTGGATGGACGACACGCGCGCGGCGCTGGCGACGGCTGCGGCTCGGCTCGATGTATTAATTGAAGGCACAGGTCTCGAAAACATCGGCGGCACGGACCTGTTCCGGCTGGTCCGGACATCCGACGCGCCGCGTCTCTTCGAAACATTGGGGTGCGGCGGCATCCTCGTGCGCCGCTTCCCCGAACGACCCGAGCTGTTGCGTTTCGGACTGCCCGGCCCAGAAGCCGATTGGCAACGGCTTGAAGCGGTGCTGCGGAGCTAGTCCCCGGTTGCGGGCACGCACACATGCAGCCCGTGCGGCTCGATCTCGATGATAATCTCGCTCGGCACGTCCGGCGCCGGATAGACCTCGTCGTCGACACGCATCGGCCCGTGCGCCCAGGTCAGTGTCACCTTTTGCGCGTTGCGCGTCTCGAGCGGCGGATGATTGGCTGCCCCCGACTTCAGCCAGTCGATCATCGCCTCCCTGCGATCCTCCGTCAGATAAACGATGTCGAGCAAGCCGTCGCCCGGTTCCGCTGACGGGCTGATCAGCACGCGAGGGCCAGTCATGCCGAGATTAAGCACCTCCACGAAGATAAAGTCGCCGGCGATCTTTTCTCCGTCCGCCACGAAGCTGACCGGCCGCGGCTTGGCTTCGGTGAGGATGGCGGCGAAGGTCTTGCGGCCATGGGCGATGCGCTCTTCGCGGGAGAGTTTAGGTGCGCTGTGGTCCACGGCCTCAGCCAACGCACCCCAGCCGACCGACTCCAGGAAGTAGCGCTGACCCCATGGGCCAATGGCGATGCCGACGTCGAGGCGCTTTTCCGGCGCGCCGCGCAGGCCCGCAATCAGCGCTTCGACCTCTCCGGTGATGTTGAGACAGCGCGCGATATTATTCGCCGTCCCCATCGGCAGGATGGTGAGCAAGGTTTTTCGATTGGGGAGATGGCGGGCGATCTTGGCCACGGTGCCGTCGCCGCCGGCGATGATTACAATGTCAGCGCCTTCTTCCAGCGCCGCGTTGAATTCGTCTTCGTCACTGGAAGAGCAGGTGATGGAGAAGCCGGCGTCACGCAGGAGCGTCAGCAGCACTTCTCGCGTCGGCTGCCCGGACCCGGCGGACGGATTGTGCACCAGCAACGCGCGCATGGCCTATCGACACTTGACCGCGAGAGCGGTTTTCCGCGCGCGGTTGCCAACAAATGAGACGGCGAGACGACCTAAGACGGCTAGTGGGCCCAGCGGCGATTATAGTGCTCGGCCAGCTCGAGATTGCCTTGGGCTTCTTCCGGCAACAGCCTGGCGATCACGCCCATGGCGAGTTCGACCGAGATTTCGCTGGCGCCGCACTCTTTGAGTTGGTCGCGCAGCCAGCCATAAACCTCCTCGTCGCCGGCCTTGAGGCCGACAGCGATCTCTTCAAGCATTTGCACCAACGATTCTGCTGCCATCGTGCCCCTCCAATCGAACCGAGCCTCAAAGGCTCTTGGCTCCGGTCACGTCCGTGTCGTGCTTCCCCTGGTGCGATTCCCGTAACCGATCTTAGCGCCTCTTTCGCAGATGCGAAGTTGCCGACGGGCCACAGTGAGGTCTTTTCTCCACTAATCGCCGCTAAACCCCAATGCAGGCCCCGTAAATGGGATCGGCTTGATCGAGGCGGTCGACACCGGATCGCCTTCGGCTTCGGCAAAAAAGCCACGGCTCGGCCGGGGCTGGCAGAAGTGACGCCCCTTGGAGACGTTGGTGACCAATAAATCCATGTGGAAATGATTGTAGTGGTGACGGTCGGCGCCCGGGCCGAGCACCGTGTAGAACTCGTCGCAAGCCCCGGCGAGGGCCTCTTTCAGGAACGCCCGTTCCCGCCGGCTCCCGCGCCACCAGCCCTTGACCACGGTGATCTCGGTGCCGTCCGACAGGCGAAAGGCGGCGACGTCTATCGCGTTGCCGTAGGCATGCTCAGACAGTGGCCCCCGGTGGCGGCCATTGCGGCCGCGGCAGCTATAGGACGAGATCTGCTTGATCTCCACCACCGGCTTGCCGAATTGGCGATAGGCCGCCTTCTGCACGGAATTATTAAGCCAGCGGTCGAGGCTTGCCGTGACCGGGCAGCCCAGAGTGGCCGTAGGCGTGACCCTGACCCGGCCGCCCAGCGCGCTGGAAACCTTCAGGGGTGCCCGGATGCCGCAAGCGCTCGGACCGTTGAGGGGAGAGGCGGACTGAACGTAGGACGACGCGCGCACGCGGCCCGAAGCCATGCACTGCGCCTCGGCCTTGTCACGCCAAGCGGCACGTTCCTCACGCGGAACGCCGCCGCCGGCGCAAGCCTCCAGAAGGACGGTGACCGCAAGCAATGCGGCCAGATACGCAACACGGACCCCCACCATGGACGCTACTTTGCGGCCAAGGGTCTGAAGAATCTTTCAATGCCGCAGAGTTTGCGCAGACCAGATTTTGGGCAAAAAAGAAGGGCCGCTCCGTTAAGGAGCAGCCCGTCCATTGTCGGCCGCGGTCGCGAGAGGACCGCTGTTCAAGCGTCGTGAGACGCCCTAGACCTCACCAGAGGCGAGCATCCAGGTCACCGGCGCCTGCGACCGCGGGCTATGACAATGAGACACTGGATCACCTCCTTTCGATTGTTGCTAAGATGAGCCGAATATAGGGTCCCCGGCACAAAAAGGGAACGGCGTCATTTCGGCGCGTCGAACGTGCTCAGGTGGCGAGCAGCCAGGCCCCCATGCCGATCAGGGCGATGGTCCAGGCCAGATCGAGATTGATCCAGCTTCGCTTCAGGATCTCAAAGCCCGACGATTGATAGACCAGGAGCGCGGCGGCGCCGGTGACGATGAGCATGGCCAGCGTGTGCACCAACACCGCCAGGGAAGCGACGGCGAAGGAGCCGGTGGCCATCATGTGACCAGCGTGCGCGTCCGCATGCCCCGCATGATGCGCGTGCTCCATCGGCATCAGCACGGGGATCAGCATCATGCCGGCGCCATGGGCCGTTGCCATGAGAAACGACCACACGCCGAGGCCGAGCAGTCCGGTCGTCACGCCGATATGGAAATGATGCTGGTGGCCGTAGAGCCAATGATAGATGCCCCAGGCGATCAGCAATGCGCCGGAGATGATGCGGAACGTGCTTGCGTCGATGGCCATGCCGAGCCCGATCACCGCGAACACCACCATGGCGATGGCCGCAGCATGGCCGAGCGCGATGGGGATGAGCGAAATGAGCACCACCTTGCGGCTCTTGCGGTAGAGTCCTAGCGACGCGGCAAAGAACCAGCCCATGGCCGGATTGAGCCCATGGAAGGCGCCAAGCGCGATCAGGATCAGCCAGGGCGATAGATCGGACATGCGGGCCTTGGTCGGGAGGTTGGTCACGAACCGGCCGACTGAAGGCGAGGGACCGCGTGGCGTCCTTGATCGAACGCAAAGGCCGTCTCGCGCCGGCAAGCCTTAGGCGAGCCCGAGGGCTTTTCGCGCCTTCACCGTGATCGCCTGGCGGGTCGCGAAATAACCCTCCCACGGATCCGTCTTGATTCGCTTGAGGCGCGCCGGCAGCGTCTTCACGGTATAGGGCGCGCCGCTCTTGAGTGCTTTGAGCTCGTCCCAGCGCAATGGCGTCGCCACGGGGGCTTCCGGCTTGGCGCGGGTCGAATAATTGCAGATGGCCGAGCTGCCGCGCTGATTGCGCAAGTAGTCGACAAAGACCTTATCGACGCGCGTGCGCTTCAACGGATTGGCCGTGTAACGGTCGGGCCGCGCGGTCACCAGTGCGTCGGCAATTGCTTTGGCGAATTCCTTGACGTCGCTCCAACTGGCCTTCGGCGTCAGCGGCGCGACCACGTGCAGGCCCTTGCCGCCCGTCGCTTTCAGGAAGCTCTTCAAGCCGAGATCGTCGAGGAAGTCGCGTACCTCCTGGGCCGCGGCGCGCAACACCGCGAAGCCGAGCGCCTCATCCGGGTCGAGATCGAACACGAGCCGGTCGGGCTTGTCGCTGGCCTTGAGCGAAACGCCCCAGTCGTGGATCTCGAGCGCGCTGATCTGAACGAAAGCAAATAGGCCGTCGGCATCGTCAATGTAGAGATAAGGCTTCTTCGTCTCGCCGCCAGGAATGCGGATCTGCTTGACCGCTATGCTCATGCCTTTCATGGCGTGACGCTGAAAGAAGCGCTCTCCGTCGAGACCCTCAGGACAGCGCACCAGGCTGATGGGGCGCTTGACCACATAAGGCAGCATGGCGGCGGCGACGCTCTCGTAATAGCGGGCGAGGTCGAGCTTGGTGAAACCGATATCCGGGTAGAGCACCTTGTCGGGGCTGGTCAGCGTGATCCCGCCGAAGGTCACATTGCTTGTCTTCGCAGTCTTGGATTCTGTCGTTCTGGCGGTTTTGGCCATGCCGGCCTCCTGATCGTCTTGCGCCTCGCGCCGCACGTCGCGCGCAACCTTGTCTTCGCGTAACCCTTGGAAGCTCGGATGTCTGAGCCGTCCGTCCCGCGTCCACTCCGTGTAGTGGACCGCGCAGACGAGTTCAGGCGTGAGCCACACCGCGCCCTTGCGTTCCGTTGCTGGCACCGTCGCGAAGGGCGCGGTCTTGCGGACCAGCGGCGCGAAGCGCTTCGCCAGGTTTGAAAAGTCGCCGGCGTTGAAGCCGGTGCCGACCTTGCCCGCATAGATCAGCTTACCGTCGTCGAACGTGCCGAGCAGGAGCGAGGAGAACGGCTTGCCGCGTACGTCCGATTTTGAATATCCACCGATCACGAACTCTTGCGCCTGCGTGCATTTGATCTTGAGCCAGTCCTTGCCGCGTGCCGAGCGATAGGGCGCATCGGCACGCTTGGACATAATGCCTTCGAGCTTGGCCGCGGATGCCTTGGCGAATAACTCAGGTCCCGATCCAACCACGTGATCCGAGTAGACGAGATAATCGGACACGCCTTGCGCTGACATCAATTTGCGCAGCCACTCTTTGCGTTTGGCGAGCGGCTCTTTGCGCAAGTCTTTCCCGTCGAGCGACAAGAGATCGAACGCGAAATAGCGGATGGCCGGATGGGCCGAGTCGATATGCGCTTGCAGCGATTTGAAATCGGTGACGCCAGACGGCAGCACGAAGGCCGCCTCGCCGTCGATCAGCGCAGACTCGCACGGTAGCGTGTCCATTGCCTTGGCGATGGTCGGAAAGCGGACCGTCCAATCGAGACCGCTGCGGCTGAACAGCGTGACGTCACCGCCGGCTTTCCGCGCTTCGATGCGATAACCGTCATATTTCAGCTCATGCAGCCAGCCCTCGCCGCGCGGCACCTCCGTATCGAGTGTGGCGAGTTCCGGTTCGACGAAAGCCGGCACGGCTATTTTGCGGCGCGCTTTGCCCTTGTTTTGGTTTTTGGACTTGCCGTTGGTTTTTTCTTTGCCGCTGCTTTGGGTTTGGTGCGCGCCGGAGTTTTTTTTTGAGCCTGGTTCGAGCTCCACACGGCCGAGTTGGTGCCGGTCTCGATTTCGTCCATGGTGCGGCCGGTTTTCACACTGGTATCGAACTCTTGTGTCGGCTCGTTCCCCTCGCCCGCATAGTCGTCACGTTTCTTAATTAGCAGCCAGTTCTCGCGTTTGCCCCCAGTACGGTCCTTCTTCATGCGCACTAGCACATAGTCGCCGTTCAACCGCTTGCCGTGCAGCCGGAATTTGAGGTCGCCCTTGGCCAGGCCCTCGTCGGGGTCGCCGATGGGCTCCCAGGTGCCCTCGTCCCAGATCATCACGGGGCCGCCGCCGTATTCGCCTTTGGGAATGACACCTTCGAAGCCGCCATATTCGAGCGGGTGGTCTTCGGTCCGGACGGCAAGCCGCTTCTGGCTGGGATCGAGGCTCGGCCCCTTGGTCACGGCCCAGCTCTTCAGTACGCCGTCCTTTTCCAGCCGGAAGTCGAAATGGGTGCGCCGCGCCGCATGCTTCTGGATGACGAAGCTATTGCCTTTTTTGCGCGCGCGTTTCGGGCCGGGCTCGGGCGTCTTGTCGAAGTCCCGCTTTGCCTTGTAGGTGGCAAGCAAGTCCTCGTCGCGCGCCTGGGCCATGCCCTAAGCAGACTTCCGCTTAGCGGTCCGTGCCGTCTTCTTGGCGGCGGCGTGCGGGGCGACTTTTTTGCCGCCTGACTTGGACGTGGCACCCCTACCCTGCTGCACGCTCTTCTTCAGCGCGTCCATGATGTTGATGACCTTGGCGCCGCCCGGCTGCTCGGTGACGATGTCGGGCACGCGGTCCTCCAGCTTCGCCTGAATCAATTCCAGGACCGCCTCGACATATTCGTCCTTGAACTGTTCCGGTTCGAACTTGCCCGTTTTTCGCGTCACCAACTCCTTCGCGAGGTCGAGCGCTTCCTTATCGATCTTGACTGCCGGGATCTCGTCGAACAGCACGTCGGCCGGGCGGATCTCGCTGGCGTGACGCAGCACCTCCAGCATCAGCCCCTTCTCGAATGGCTTGATGGCGACGATATTGCCGTGGCCGCGCAGGATGAACTGGCCGACGCCGATCTTCTTGGTCTCTTTCAGCGCCCGCTGAATGATGACATAGCCCTCGTCGGCCATGTCGCCGTCGGGCATCAGATAATAGGGCGTCTTAAAATAGCGGTCGTCGATGGCGTCCTCGTCCACGAAGCGGACAAGCTCGATGGTCTGCTTGGACTCAAGCTTGAGCTCGTCGATCTCCTTAGGGTCGATCAGGACATATTTGCCCTTCTCGTATTCGTAGCCCTTGATGATCTCTTCGGCCTCGACCGGACCGACGCCTGGCGCCACCTTCTGGTAGCGGATGCGTTTTCCCGAGGGCTCGTGGATCTGGTGGAACGCGATTGCCCGTTCCGCGGTGGTGGCGGGATAAAGCCTGACCGGAATATTGACCAGCGACAGCCGCAAATGGCCGGTCCAGAAAGCACGGGATGCCATGCGCCCTAACTCCTTGAAACGCGCAAAACTGTCCCGGCACCCTGAAAATAGGGGCCAGACAGGTCAAACGGCGCCCAGGCCCCAATCGTTCCCGGCGGAATTCCGGGGTTTGGGCTCAGCCCCCGATCATATAGCCATTTTTCTTAAGCATACGTTCGAGCGCTTGCGGAAACGTGACCTTCGTGGTCTCACCCGGACACTCCGCGCTCGCGTCAAGGTCCTGATCGCAGACCTCGAGGCCCCAATCCGTGTTGCGGTCGTAATATTTTTCCATCAGCTCCCAAGCCTGCTTGCCTTCGCCGAGCCTGATCTTCTGGGCCACATAGCCGGCAAGGAACCCGTTCACCTCCTGCTCGGGCACGCCGACGATCATATTCTTGAGCCAAGCTGCATGCGCCGGCTTGAAGCGCGCTTCGGTGCTCACGTCCTTTATCTTGCCGTCCACGAGTCCCAGCACCTGAAGCGGCGCCTCCGAGCAGGCATAGCAGGCGAAGGCGTAGAGAAAGGCATTGTCCCGGGTCTCGAACTCATGCGTGCCGTCGCCGTCGAGATCGACCGACACCATGGGCCCGCCGTCGAACTCGCCAACATCCACGGTTTTCCAATCCGAACCGTCTTCATTGCTCGCGATGACATGCGTCACTGAGCAGCAATGGGCCCCGCCGGTGAAGAACGACACCACCACTTCCGGGTAGGGCTTGCTGGGATCGAGCTGAGCGATCTGCAGGCTGACGGGTGGATTAGAGAAGCCGCCGCTGTCGCCTTGCAGCCGGGCCACGGCGCGCGGCCCGGCCGGCGCTGGCGCCGCGGCCGTTTCGGCTGATGTCTCAGGGGACGTCTGATCTGAGTCAGGTTCTTCTGCCGGCGCACCGGCCTCAGCAGTTTTATCGTCGGGCTCTGACGTTTCGCCGCTCGCCGGCTCGTCGAAATACACCGTCACGACGGGCGCGCGATACACCTTCTCGCCCAAACCTGTTTCCTCGGGAAGCATGGCCTCCTCCGGAATGTCCTCGAGGGGAACCTCGTTCGCCGTCATCCCGTCCGCGCCGTCCGGCGTCTCGACGGCAGGGGGCTCCATTGTCTCCTCATGCTCGACCTCCACATAGGTGAGGGTCACCCGCAGCGGACCGAGCGAAATCTCTTCATCGAGCGGAGGCAGACCGTCCTCGCCGCCGCCGACCACGATAGTCGGCGAAGAGTCCGCCATGCCGGTTTCGGGAGCTTCGAGATATTTGCTGTCCGCCTTCTTCACCGCCTCGCCGAGAGTTGCATCGGCGGCATGGACCGCGGCGACGCCGGCAACGAGGCCAAGCGCCGCGAACAGGGAGAGACCCAGGGAACGAACTAAAAACATACGCAAGCACTTTCCGGTCACGAGAAACACAAAAGACACTTGGCCGACGGATTTTGGTCCGACATGGACCAAAAATAGTCTAGCGCGGCGCTTCGCCACCCCCCGACATCTCGACCGTGTGACGGTTACCGGCGCAACGCGCCGCATCCGCTTGCACAATCGCGTGTTAGGTGATTGCTTGCCGGCGCGGCCGGCTTCTGGCGCATTGGGCGCCCAAAAAGTGGCATTGGATGGACGATGAATCCTCGTGACGACACATCGCAGCCACAGGCTCCGGCTGCCGTCATAACCGGCGCCACCCAAGGCATCGGCCGGGCGCTGGCGGACGAGTTCGCCAAGACCGGCCACACGCTGCTTCTCGTCGCCCGCACTGAAGCGACGCTCGCCAAGGCAGCAAGCGAAGTGTCGGCGCAGTACAATGTCCCTGTCCATTACGTCGCGACCGACCTGTCGACGGCCGAGGGCTGCGACCGCGTGGCCGAGGCGCTTGACAGGCACGGGCTTTACGCTGAGTCGCTCGTCAACAACGCCGCCATCATGACGGCCGGGTTCTTTCAGGATCAGGAGCCGGAGACTTTGCTCCGGCTGGTGGATCTCAATGTGCGCGCCGTCGTCGATCTGACGCGCCGCTTCCTGCCGGACATGCTGGCGCGCGGCCACGGCGGCGTGCTCAACGTCGCCTCAGTCGAAGGCTTTATGCCGGTGCCCTATCAGGCGACCTACGCCGCCACCAAGGCCTTTATGATCTCGTTCAGCCGGGCGCTGGCCTATGAGGTCATGGGCACGAGCGTGCGCATCTGCATGGTGGCGCCCGGGCCCATCGAGACCGACATGCACGCCAAGGCGGGCGCGGAGAATTCGCGCTATGTGCTGTATCTGCCGCTGATGAGCCCGCAAGCCATGGCTGAAGCCGCTTATCGGCGGTTCATGCGCGGCAACTGGGTGATCGTCGAGGGCTGGATGAACCGCATGATCGCCTTTGGCGTGCGCTTCGTGCCGGGCATCATGCTCATTCCGGCGGTCGGATGGTTCTTCCGGGTGCGGGATGCCGAAGGCAATCTGCAAATGCCCAAGCCGCTAGCCAAACCCAAGCCGGACTCCAAGACCTAGACCTTGGAAATGGTGGAGCCGGACGGTCTGGCTTCACCTAGAAAAGTCAGTCGCTTAGGTTGGCAAACCCCTACAAAGCGCATTGTTGCCCGTAAAAGGCTTCTCCCAACGTCGGCAAACCTTGTGGTCGACCACCGCGAGGTCGCACCATGACGTGCCGCAAACTCCTCTCGGTCGAACTGCTTGCCAAGAAGAAGCCAAGCGACAAGCGCTGGTACGCCCATGATTTGCTGTTTGGTAGCGAGATCATCGTCGCCAACAGCCGCGCCCCTGCGCATGACCTAGCCCGCGCTTTGCTGGCCCGAGGGATCAAGGGCTGGGTCGACGTCTTTGACGGCGAGACGGGCAAGCCTCGATACACAGTTCACATCGAAGCCGCCGCCAAGCTGTCCGTGAACAGCAATCTCCAGAAGCGCAGATGAAAGCCTCTTGAGCACTTCGCCGTCCACTCAAGGACGGGCGAAAGCAGCATCCTTGAGGGGTTTGGTGCCTCGATGACCTACCGACGCTCCTCACACCCCCTCCGCAGCATCAGCGTCTCCGACGGGCGCCGTGGCATGGACACCGACGCGGCGGCCAGTGGCTCCAGCAGCATGATCCAAGGCTAAATCGCTCGCGCGAGCGACAGCGGAAGGACCCTCACTCAACACGATGTAACCGACAAGATTGCGGAAATTATACAGACCGACAGTGGCATCCTTGGGGAGACACAGAGGCGCGGTTGGGGCCGTCCCAGCACCTCGAAAAACCTCCCAGGCGTCTGCTCGACGTGCCACGGTGGTGGGAACTGGCGTGGTGATGGAGCCTCCCTTTGGCGGATCTCCCCGCTCGCCGAGCGTAGCAGCTGCGGAACCTTTCCTGTTTCCCCAGGTTGAGTGGTGGCGGACCCCCACGGGGGAATTTTCGCATGGGACAGATACTTTTCGTAATTGCCACGATAGCAATAGCTGGCTTCTGTGCTGCTTCTTCGACGGAATTTCGTTGGACGACAAGCCTGAAAGGTAAAGCCGGTGGTGCGGAGCCGCCGCGCGGCTGGGAGCTAGGCAGCTTCGCCACGTTCACCGCAATGCGCCGCGCCTCATCGAAGGTCAGCGCCTTGGCGATGCTAGGCCGTGTACTCATAAAAAGCATCAGTTGAACCATTGCGGGGAAGTCCGCTCTACCCCCGATAGCGGACGTGAGCCCAGCCCCCTCAAAGAGTCCGCTAAGTGCCAGCAGCCGATGTCAGAGATTGGGCCAGGGATGTCCGATAGACAGCAACCGCATACCTTCAAAGGGCTGAATCAACTACTTTGCGCCACGCTGAAATGCCGCCATGGAGGTGTCGCCCACTTTTAAGCCCGGCCTCCTGCGCAAGCTGGACCGCCATGGCGGAGCGCTCGCCGAAGGCGCAATAAAAGAGAAGCGACTTCGTGGCGCCAAGCTCGCGCAAGACGCCGCCAGGCTTGAGCGAGTCGGCGATACTGGCATAGGGCACATGCAATGATCCCGGGATCTCCCCGTGCTTGACACGTTCGCGGTCCTCGCGGAGATCGACAATGGCTACGTCGCGTCGATTGAGTAGAGAGTTGAGCTCGGATGCCTGCACAGCCCAGCCACGCTTGGCGATCTCGTCTTGCGCCAGTCCCACCCGCGCATTAGCCGGGACAGCGGTATCCATCATCTTGGGATTGGGCAGATGGAGGTTACTCATCAGCTCCACATACTCGTCGACCGTATTTACCTGGAGTCGGGGGTTGAAGGCGCGCTCTTCGGCGATTGTGCTGACGGTCTCGCCCTTGTAGTCGTGCGCGGGATAGACAAGCGTGTCGTCGGGCAGCTTGAGCAGCCGATCAAAGATGGAATCATATTGCTGCCGCGCGTCGCCGTTCTGGAAATCGGTGCGGCCGGTGCCGCGAATAAGTAGCGTGTCGCCGGTAAACACCCGGTCGTCCATGTAATAGGAATAGGAATCATCGGTGTGCCCCGGCGTATATATGACGCCGAGCTGTAGGCCCTCAATGTCGACCGTCTCGCCGTCGCCGACACGCATGGAGACGACGTCGGCCTTGGTCTGCTCTCCCATCACGGTAACGCACAGGGTGCGGTCGCGCAGCGCCCCAAGCCCTGTGACGTGGTCAGCATGGAGGTGGGTGTCGATCGCCTTAACGAGTCTTAGGTCGAGCTCGTTCAGAAGCTGGATGTAGCGGTCGACTTTCTCCAGCACGGGATCGATGATCAGCGCCTCGCCGCCTTTCCTGCTAGCGAGGATATAGCTGTAGGTGCTGGAGACGGAATCAAACAGCTGGCGGAAGATCATGCCGTGCCTCCGGTGGTTTCAAAGTGCTTGGGCGCACGCGTTTGAGTGAAGAACTGCGCTACACCGATACCGACGAGCATAGCTGGCACGAAAATGAGGGTGCCCTTGGCCAGAATCGACAGCGAGGTGATGGCGGGACCGGGGCAAAAACCAGACAGCCCCCACCCGATGCCGAAGAGGGCAGGTCCGATCACGATACGTGCATTAAGATCTTTCGCTGTGGGCAAATGGAACCGCTCAGCAAACACAGGCGATCGCTCACGGAAGGTCAGCCGATAGCCGATGAACGTCACCACCACGGCACCTCCCATGACGAAAGCGAGGCTCGGGTCGAAAGTACCGGCGACATCGAGAAAGTTCTGAACCTTGGCCGGATCGGCCATGCCCCCGATTACAAGTCCGAGCCCGAAGATGAGCCCCGCGATCAAGCTAAGAGCGAGACGAAGCATCGCGCTCAGCCTCCGATCACATGGCGCACCACGAATACCGTGGCAAAACCCATCGCCATGAAAATGGCGGTGGCGACCAGCGAGCGGCGCGAAAGGCTAGCGAGCCCGCACACGCCATGCCCACTCGTGCACCCGCCGCCATAGACGGTGCCAAATCCGACCAGCAGGCCCGCGACCGCCATCAAACCCACATTCGCGGACACGGTTTGGACCACGGGTGCACCGATTACCGCCGAGTAGAAAAGCGGCGCTGCCATCAGCCCCGCCACGAAAGCCACGGCGCTTGCCGAATCCGTATCGCGATAAGGGGGAAATAGGCGCGCCAATATTCCGCTGATGCCAGCGATGCGCCCGTTGAA
>DATKYG010000022.1:0-78973 GCA_035528655.1 Methyloceanibacter sp. | reverse complement strand
AATTTGAACGGATCGGGCATTAAGCGGCCTCGGCGGCAAGCTTCTCGGCCTTGGCCACGGCCTCTTCGATGGTGCCGACCATGTAGAACGCGGCCTCGGGCAGGTGGTCATAGGCACCGTCGCACAAGCCTTTGAAGCCCTTGATGGTGTCGGCCAGGTCGACGAACACGCCCGGCGAGCCGGTGAAAATCTCGGCCACGTGGAAGGGCTGGGACAGGAAGCGCTCGATCTTACGGGCGCGGGCCACGGCGACCTTGTCCTCTTCCGACAGCTCGTCCATGCCGAGAATGGCGATGATGTCCTGCAGCGCCTTGTAGCGCTGGAGGATCTCCTGCACCTGGCGGGCCACCGCATAATGTTCCTCACCGACGACGCGCGGGTCGAGCATGCGCGAGGTGGAATCGAGCGGGTCCACGGCGGGATAAATGCCCTTCTCGGCGATCGACCGCGACAAGGTGGTGGTCGCGTCAAGATGGGCGAAGGAGGTTGCCGGCGCCGGGTCGGTCAGATCGTCGGCCGGCACGTAAATCGCCTGCACCGAGGTGATCGAGCCCTTGTTGGTGGTGGTGATCCGCTCCTGCAGCGCACCCATGTCGGTGGCGAGCGTCGGCTGATAGCCCACGGCGGAAGGGATGCGGCCAAGCAGGGCCGACAATTCCGAACCGGCCTGGGTGAAACGGAAGATGTTGTCCACGAAGAACAGCACGTCCTGACCTTCGTCGCGGAAATACTCAGCGACCGTGAGGCCCGACAGGCCGACGCGGGCGCGGGCGCCGGGCGGCTCGTTCATCTGGCCGTACACCAGGGCGCATTTGGAGCCCTCAACGGAGCCCTTCGAAGGGTCCTTGTTCACGCCGGACTCGATCATCTCGTGATAGAGGTCGTTGCCCTCGCGGGTGCGCTCGCCCACGCCGGCGAATACCGAATACCCGCCATGCGCCTTGGCGACGTTGTTGATCAGCTCCATGATGAGCACGGTCTTGCCGACGCCGGCGCCGCCGAACAGGCCGATCTTGCCGCCCTTGGCGTAAGGCGCGAGCAGGTCCACCACCTTGATGCCGGTGACCAGAATCTCAGACTCGGTCGATTGATCGACATAGGACGGGGCCGGCGCATGGATGGGCCGCCGCTCTTCGGTGCCGATGGGGCCCGCCTGATCGACAGGCTCGCCGACCACGTTCATGATGCGGCCCAGGGTCTTCACGCCGACCGGCACGGCGATCGGCTCGCCGGTGTCGGTCACGTCCTGACCGCGGACAAGACCCTCGGTAGAGTCCATGGCAATGGTGCGGACGGTGTTCTCGCCGAGATGCTGAGCGACCTCGAGCACAAGGCGCGTGCCCTGATTTTCGGTCTCCAGAGCATTCATAATCTTCGGCAGGTTGTCGTCGAACTGCACGTCCACCACGGCGCCCATGACCTGGCGTACATGGCCTTTGGCGCCTTTGCCGGCGGCGATCCGCTTTTCTTGTGTCTTGGTCTCAGCAACCACTGGTTTCTTTGCCATCGGTACGTTCCTTTGAGGTGACTAGAGCGCCTCAGCGCCGGAGATGATCTCGATCAACTCCTTGGTGATTTGGGCCTGGCGGGTGCGGTTGTAGAGCATGGTCAGCCGGTCGATCATATCGCCGGCGTTGCGGGTGGCGTTGTCCATGGCGCTCATCCGCGCGCCCTGCTCGGAGGCCGCGTTCTCAAGCAGCGCCTTGAAGATCTGCACGGCGATGTTGAGGGGTAGAAGGTCGGTGAGGATCTCGGCCTCATCCGGCTCATATTCGTAGACGGCGCCGCCGAGACTGGCTTCGGCGGCGGGCGCCTCATCCGGGATCGATGCCGGGATGAGCTGTTGCGCGGTCGGGATCTGGCTGATCACCGACTTGAAGCGCGAGAAGAACAGGGTGGCGACGTCGAACGCGCCTTCGTCGAACAGGGCCAGCACCTTCTCCGACACCTGCTCGGCGTGCTCGAAGCCGATTTGGCGGATACCGCGGAACTCGATCGTGTCGATGATGAGCCCTTGGTACTGGCGACGCAGCTGGTCGTAGCCCTTCTTGCCGACGCAGAGGATCTTTACCTCCTTGCCGTCAGCCAGTAGCCGGTTGATGTGCTCGCGGGCAAGCCGCACGATCATGGAATTGAAACCGCCGCACAGCCCGCGCTCGGAGGTGCACACCACAAGCAGGTGGACGGCGTCGCTGCCGGTGCCCACCATCAGCGGCGGGCCGCCCTCGCGGCCCTCGAGAGCCGTGGCGAGGTTGGAGAGCACCGATTCCATGCGCGTTGCATAAGGCCGCGCGGCCTCGGCCGCGTTTTGCGCGCGGCGCAGCTTCGCCGCGGCCACCATCTGCATGGCCTTGGTGATCTTCTGGGTCGCCTTGACCGAGGCGATACGGTTGCGGAGCTCTTTTAGCGACGCCATGGAATGCTACGCGAAAGCCTTGGCGAACTTTTCGACGGCCGCCTTCAGCTTCTCGCCGGTCTCCTTGGAGATTTCTTTCTTCTTGCGGATGTCGTCGAGGATGCCCTTGTGCTCGCCGCGTACATAGCGCAGCAGCTCGGCCTCGAAGCGGCCCACGTCGGGGACCTTGACGGCGTCGAGATAGCCGTTCACGCCAGCATAGATCACGACCACCTGCTCTTCGACCTTCATCGGCGAGAACTGGGGCTGCTTCAGCAGCTCGGTCAGGCGCGCACCGCGATTCAGCAGGCGCTGGGTCGTGGCGTCGAGGTCGGAGCCGAACTGGGCGAAGGCCGCCATCTCGCGATACTGGGCAAGCTCACCCTTAATCTTGCCGGCCACCTGCTTCATGGCCTTCACCTGAGCGGCGGAGCCCACGCGGGAAACCGACAGGCCGACGTTCACGGCCGGGCGGATGCCCTGATAGAACAGGTCGGTCTCGAGGAAGATCTGGCCGTCGGTGATGGAGATCACGTTGGTCGGGATATAGGCCGACACGTCATTGGCCTGGGTCTCGATCACCGGCAGCGCGGTCAGCGAGCCGGAGCCGCTGTCCTTGTTGAGCTTGGCGGCGCGCTCGAGTAGGCGCGAATGGAGATAGAACACGTCGCCGGGATAGGCCTCGCGTCCAGGCGGACGGCGCAGCAGCAGCGACATTTGGCGGTAAGCCACGGCCTGCTTGGACAGATCGTCATAGCAGACCAGCGCATGCATGCCGTTGTCGCGGAAATACTCGCCCATGGCGCAGCCGGAGAAGGGCGCCAGGAACTGCATCGGCGCCGGATCGGACGCGGTGGCGGCGACCACGATGGAGTAGGGCAGCGCGCCGTTCTCCTCGAGCGTCTTCACGAACTGCGCGACGGTCGAGCGCTTCTGGCCGATAGCGACATAGATGCAATAGAGCTTGGCGCTCTCGTCATCACCCTCGTTGATCGACTTCTGATTGAGGATGGTGTCGAGAATGATGGCGGTCTTGCCGGTCTGGCGGTCGCCGATGATCAGCTCGCGCTGGCCGCGGCCGACGGGGATCAGCGCGTCTATGGCCTTGAGACCGGTTTGCATCGGCTCATGCACCGACTGGCGGGGAATGATGCCCGGCGCCTTCACGTCCACGCGGCGCTGCTCATCGGACTCGATGGGGCCCTTGCCGTCGATCGGGTTGCCGAGAGCATCGACGACGCGGCCGAGCAGGCCACGGCCCACCGGCACTTCCACGATGGCGCCGGTCCGCTTGCAGATATCGCCTTCTCTAATGTTGCGGTCGTCGCCAAAGATCACGATGCCGACATTGTCGACCTCGAGGTTCAGCGCCATGCCGCGGGTGCCGTCGGCGAATTCGACCATCTCACCGGCCTGGACCTTGTCGAGGCCGTAGACGCGGGCGATGCCGTCACCGACGGACAGCACTTGGCCGACCTCGTCGACTTCGGCTTCCTGCCCGAAATTCTTGATTTGCTCTTTGAGAATCGAGGAGATCTCGGCGGCTTTGATATCCATTAGCCAACCTCTTTCATGGCGTGCTTGAGACTATTGAGTTTGGTGCGAAGCGACGTGTCGATCATGCGGCTGCCCACTTTGACCATGAGCCCGCCGATCAGACTGGGATCGACCTTTTGCTCCAGCATGACGTCCTTGCCGAGAGCGGCCCTCAGCGCCTGCTTGATGGCGGTGACTTGCGCTTCGGTGAGTGCCGCGGCCGCGGTGACGGTGGCGCTCGTCTCGCCCCGATGGTTCGCCAGCATGGCGCGGAAACCGCGGATCATGTCAGGTGCGGCGAACAGGCGGCGGTTTTTGGAAACGAGCAGCAGAAAATTCTTGGTCAGGCCCTCGATTTCGAGTTCATCGAGGATGGCGGCGAGCGCCCGGCCTTGCTCTCCGGCGGAGAATACGGGGCTTTTCACCAGACGCTGCATGTCGTGGACGGCGTCGAGCGCCTCGTCGAAACGGATCACGTCGGCTTCGACCTGCTCCAGCGCCTTCTCTTCGAGAGCAAGCTCGAACAGGGCGGTGGCATAGCGGCCGGCAACGCCCGATACGATATGGTCCTCGCTTGCCACTTCGATTAACGCCTCTTGCTCAGGGGCGGGCGCTGTCTTGGCGCGTCCCACCCTCGGACCCCGGAAAATGCTGGGATTTAGAGCCTCCGCGCCAACGGGTAAACCCCCCGAAAACGCGCCCCGGAAACCCCGCGGAGCCTGTAACACAGGGGGGAAGGGGGCGCAATATCGGGCGGCAAGACTGCGTCCCAATGTATCCCCGGGGCAGGCCTCAAGGGCGCCTGCCCGGCGTCATATTCACAAAAAGCTATAGGGATCAATGTCGACGGTGAGGCGGATATCGCCCCTGGCTTTGGGGGCTTGGGCCAGCCACACCCGCAAATAGGCCTGCAAATCGGCCTCGCGGGTGGCCTTCACCAGCAGCCGGAAGCGATAGCGGCCTCTGATCACGGAAAGCGGCGCCTCGGCGGGCCCGAGAATCTGGATTTTCTCGGCTTGCGGGGCGGCGCGGGCCACGTCCCGGGCGTAGCCTTCGGCGACCTCGCGGGAGCCCGCGGTGACCAGAATGGCGGCGAGCCGGCCGAAGGGCGGCAGGCCGGCATCGCGCCGGGCCGCGATTTCGCGGTCCAGAAAGGTGTCGCGGTCGCCGGCGACGAGCGCGGCGATGACCGGATGCTCGGGCATATAGGTCTGGATCAGGCCACGGCCCTTGATGGCGGCGCGACCGGCGCGGCCCGTGACCTGGCTCAGCAGCTGGAACGTGCGTTCGGCGGCGCGGGGATCGCCTTGGGCGAGGCCAAGATCGGCGTCGACCACGCCGACCAGCGCCAGACCCGGAAAATGATGCCCCTTGGCCACGAGCTGGGTTCCGATGATGATGTCGACCTCGCGGTCCTCGATCTCGCGCAAGGTCTCGCGCAGGTCTGAGATGGACGGCGTGAGGTCGCTGGACAGCAGTACGCGGGGGGCCTCGGGAAAGTGTTCGGCCACTTCTTCGGCGATGCGCTCGACGCCGGGACCGCAGGCGACCAGCGACTCCTCGGCGCCGCAGCTCGGGCATTCATGGGGGAGCGGCATGAACTTGCCGCAGTGGTGGCATTCGAGGCGGTGGCGGAATCGGTGCTCGACGAGCCATGCCGAGCAATTGGGACACTCGAAGCGAAAGCCGCATTTGCGGCAGAGCGTCACCGGCGCATAGCCGCGGCGATTGAGGAACAGAAGCGCCTGCTCGCCGCGCTCCAGCGTCTTGGCGATCTCCTCGATGAGGATCGGCGACAGCCAGCGGCCGCGCTCAGGCGGGCTCTTCCGCATGTCGATGGTCTGGATCGCCGGCAGGCTCGCCGCCTTGTAGCGGGTGCCGAGGCGGATATGCCGGTAGCGGCCTTGTTCCGCGTTGACCAGGCTCTCGATGGAGGGCGTGGCCGAACTGAGGACCACGGGGCAGTGGCCCAGATGCCCGCGCACCACCGCCATGTCGCGGGCCTGATAGGCGACGCGGTCTTCCTGCTTATAGGCCTGGTCGTGCTCCTCATCGACAACGATGAGGCCGAGATCGGGGAAGGGCAGGAATAGCGCCGAGCGGGCGCCGGCCACGAGCTTGGCCCGATCTTCCGCGACCGCGCGCCACACGCGTCCGCGCATGGAGGGGCTGACGCCGGAGTGCCATTCTGCCGGCTTGGCACCGAAGCGCTCCTCGCAGCGGGCGATGAACTGGCTGGTCAGCGCGATCTCGGGCAGGAGCACGAGCGCCTGCTGGCCGCGTTCGAGACACTGGGCGATGGCCTCGAAATAGACTTCCGTTTTGCCGGAGCCGGTGACGCCGTCGAGCAGGCTGACGGCGAAGCCGCCGCTTGTGTGCTTTAGCAGTTCCGTCGCCGCTTCCGCCTGCTCCGCGTTGAGCGTGGCGCGCTTGCGGGCGAGATCGAGCGGCATGGCATGCCAATCCGGCAGCTGCTCGGTGAGAAGCGTGCCTGCGTCCACCAAACCGTCGATGACGCCGGGGCTCACGCCGGCGGCTTCCGCCAGGCTCGACTTCACCCAGGTGAGACCATTGGCGGCCGCCTCCAATACCCGAGCACGGGCCGGCGTCATGCGTTCCGGCGGGGCGCCCACGAGCCGCACGCCGTAGTGCGGCGCCGGTGGCTCAAACGCCGATCGCGCGCTCATCATCATGCGCAGGACCATGCCGGGAGGGCTGAGGGTATAGTTGGCGACCCAGTCGGCGAAGTCGAGCGACACGGGCGGCAGCTTCGGCACGTCGTCGAGGATTTCGATGATCTCGCGCAACTTCTTGCGCGCGATCTTGGGCGCCGCGTCGCCTTCCGGGCGCCGCCACACGGCGGCGACATATTCCACCGGGCCGAGCGGCACGACCACGAACTGGCCGGGCTCCACACGCGCGCCGTCCGGCACCAAATAGTCGTAAGGAGCCGGCAGCGCGAGCGGCAACAGGACGGGGGCGGTCTCGGGAGCCGTCTCCGCGCCCGTCTGTTCGCGCGTCTCGGGGCTGGTCTTCGTCTTGGCCAGGGCGTACTCGTTGGATTAAGCGGCGGTTAACGACTCACCGACCCATAGTAGCCGCTCGAGCGCAAAGTCGAGGGGTGGATGGCAGCCAAGTCGAAATCTGCGGCGAAATCCAACGCGGGCTCTAAGGCCAAATCCAAGGCTAAGGTACCAGCGCTCGGCGCTGCGCCGGACGTGGATCGCGCGGTCAATGCCTGGTTCGTCTATCTGATGACCGAGCGCCAGCTCGCCGCCCATACGGTGGAAGCCTATCGGCGCGACCTCGGCCAGTTCTTGCGCTTCCTCGCCGGTCATTTCGACTGCCAGCCGGATCTGAAGCTGCTGCTGTCGCTGTCGGCCCGCGACGTGCGCGCCTTTCTCGCCATGCGCCGCGCCAAGGACGTGGGCAGCCGCAGCCTGGCGCGGACGATTAGCGCGCTGCGCATGTTCTACCGCTTCTTGGAGCGGCGGGGTCTGGGCAAGAACGACGCCATTCGCGCCGTGTCGCTGCCGAAGCTGCCGCACTCGGTGCCGAAGCCGCTCACCGCCGCGAAAGCCACCGCGCTGGTCGACGGCGCGGACATCGCCGCGCCCGATGCGCCGGAATGGATTCTGGCGCGCGACACCGCGGTGCTTACGCTGCTCTACGGGTCGGGCTTGCGCATCTCCGAAGCTTTGTCTCTCCGGCTCAAAGAGGCGCCGATCGAGGGGCGCGACATGCTTCGGGTGACCGGCAAGGGTGGCAAGACGCGCGTGGTGCCAGTGCTGCCGGTCACGCGCCAAGCCATCGAGCGCTATCTGAAACTCTGCCCGGCCAAGCTTGGCCCCGACGATCCGCTATTCATCGGCGCGCGGGGCAAGCAGCTGTCGCCCCGCATCATCCAGCTGCGCATCGCCCGCGCCCGCGCAGCCCTTGGCTTGCCGGATACGGCGACGCCGCACGCGCTGCGCCACTCCTTCGCGACGCATCTCTTGGGGGCCGGCGCGGATTTGCGGGCGATCCAGGAATTGTTGGGCCATGCCAGCCTGTCGACCACGCAAGGCTACACCGAGGTCGACCGCGCCCATCTCTTGAAGACCTACGAAGCCGCCCACCCCCGGGCCTAACGGGCTCATGTTCCTTTAAGCATTTTTCCAGATTTCCGGCGCTTTGCTCGCTTCGCCATTGTGATACTGACCAGTCAGTCATAGATTGGATGGGCAGACGCGAGAGGTCCGAGCCATGCCCAATACAAAGCCTGAGCAAGAGCACGCCGGCCGCAGCCCCCGACGGCGGGTGCGGAAGGACAACCGCCCGCAGGAGATCGTGGCGGCCGCGTTCGAGGAGTTCGCGGCGCACGGCTATGCCGGCACGCGGCTTGAGGACGTGGCGGCACGTGCGAAAGTCTCCAAGGGCCTGCCTTATCTCTACTTCAAGACCAAGGAAGAGCTGTTCAAGGCGGTGGTGCGCAGCGTCATCACCTCGCATTTCGATGTGATCCGCAATGAGATGGAGACGACGACTCTCTCCGTCGAAGCCTTTCTCAAAGGGCCGTTCCTCAAATTCATCCAGGAGCTGGTGTGTTCGCGGCGCGTGTTCATCGTGCGTCTGCTGATTGCCGAAGGCCACAAGCATCCCGAGCTCACCGCCTTCTATTTCGATAATGTCATCGCGGGCGGGCTGGAGACCCTGCGGGGGCTGATCGATCGCGGCGTCGCGCGTGGCGAGTTCCGCAAGACGGGCTTGCGCGATTACCCGCAGCTTCTCATTGCGCCGATGCTCATGGCCGTCATCTGGCGCGCGTTGTTCGAGCATCATCACCATCTCGATACCGACGGGATGCTGAAGACCCATATCGACCTCATGGTCGACGCCGTCCGTGCGCCGCAAGCCGAGGCTGGCGCGCCATGAAGCGAACCGCTCTCCTCTTTGCCGGCCTCATCTCCGTGACGGTGATCGGGCTCGTCCTGCTCACTTACAAGGTTAATGAGGGGGCCAAGGTGCCCGGCTATATGGAAGCCGACTTGGTGTTCGTCGGCTCGGAGCAAAGCGGTCGCATCGCGACGCTGTCCGTCAAGGAAGGCGACACGGTCACATCGGGCGCACCTATCTTTACGCTTGAAAGTTCCGAGCAGGAGGCGGCGGTCGCCGCGGCAAAATCGCGGCTCGAAGAGGCGCAAGCGCGTCTCTCCGACGCGGAGGCGGAAATCCAGCGGCCGCGGGAGATCGACGTGCTGCAAGCGGCGCTCACCCGGTCGCAAGCCATGCTCAAACAATCGAGTCTCAATCTCGACCGGGTTCAGACGCTCTTTGACAAAGGCTGGGTGTCCAAGGCGCAGCTAGACGACGCGGTTGCGCAGCATGACAGCAATCAGGCCGCAGTCGCCGAGGCGGAGCGCCGTATCGACGCCGGAAAGCTGCCCGGCCGTTCCGGCGTGATCGATGCCGCCGTGGCGTCGGTCGCCGAAGCGCGCCACGCGTTGGACGAGGCGGCGAAGAATCTCGCCAAGCGCCAAGTCTTCGCGCCGGTGAACGGGTCGATCGAAGAGGTGTATTTCCGGCCGGGCGAGGTGGTCGTTGCCGGCCAAGGCGTGGTGGCGCTGTTGCCGCCGGGCAATCTCAAGGCGCGCTTCTTCGTCTCCGAGCTGGACCGCGCCAAGCTCCATGTCGGCGAGATCGTCAAAATTTCATGCGACGCTTGTCCGCCGGGTTTGACGGCCAAGATCAACTTCATCGCGCGCGACGCCGAGTTCACGCCGCCCGTCATCTTCTCCGAAGAGCAACGCAAGAAGCTCGTGTTTCTCGTCGAGGCGCGGCCGCAAGACGCGACCAACGAGCTCACCGCCGGTCAGCCGATCACCGTGAACCTTGCGACCGACGCGGAGAAAGTCGTGCGGCGATGAAAGAGATCGCCATCGACGTGCACGGCCTGACCAAAAGCTTTGACGGCCGCGTCGTGGTGCGGGACCTGAGCCTGAAGGTGCCGAAGGGCGAGATCTATGGCTTTCTCGGGCCGAACGGCAGCGGTAAGACCACGACGCTCCGCATGCTCTGCGGGCTGCTCACGCCGGACTCCGGCGACGGCACTTGTCTCGGTTATGACATTCTCACCCAGCAGGACGAGATCAAGCGTCATGTCGGCTACATGACGCAGCGCTTCAGCCTCTATACCGACCTGTCGATCCGCGAGAATCTGGAGTTCGTGGCGCGGGTCTACGGCGTGCCGAATCCGCGACGGGCGGCGAAGGAAGCCATCGACCGCCTCGGGCTTTCGGGCCGCGCCGAGCAGCTCGCGGGCGAATTGTCGGGCGGCTGGAAGCAGCGGCTGGCGCTCGGCGCCTGCATCCTGCCGAACCCGCAGCTCCTGCTGCTCGACGAGCCGACCGCGGGCGTCGATCCGAAGGCGCGGCGCGAGTTCTGGGACGAGATTCACGGCCTTGCGGCAGACGGCATCACCGTGCTGGTGTCCACCCACTACATGGACGAGGCCGAGCGCTGCCACGAGCTCGCTTACATCGCCTTCGGCGAGCTGCTCGCGAAAGGCACGGCGGCTCAGTTGGTCGCCCGGTCGGGCTTGAGCACGTGGATCGTGTCGGGCCCCGATCTGCAAGATCTCGCCATCGCGCTTCGGCACCGCAAGGGCATCGACATGGTCGCCTCGTTCGGCGCCGAGCTGCATGTCTCCGGCCACGACAAGCGGGCTCTGGACGCGGCCATCGCCGCGGCCAAGAAGGAAGACGGCGGGCATCGCTGGACGCGGGGTGAGCCGAGTCTCGAGGACGTGTTCATCCTCCTGATGGGCAGCGTTAAGGACAATTTCGCGGAATGAGCGCCGTCGCCGACAAACGGACTCCGCGTGAGCGCGGCGACCCGGCCTTCCTCAAGCGCACCTGGGCCATGGTGGTGAAGGAGTTCGTGCAGATGCGGCGCGACCGCATGACTTTCGCCACGATGATCTTCATCCCTATCCTCCAGCTCGTGCTGTTCGGCTACGCCATCAATACCGACCCCAAGCATCTGCCGACGGCCGTGCTTCTGCGCGACGACGGACCGCTGACCCGTGCGGTGCTCGCGGCCATGAAGAACAGCGATTATTTCGAGTTCGTCGCCCAAGTGCGCGATCCGGCCGAGATCGACCGGATGCTGGCCTCGGGGGAGGTGCAGTTCGCGGTGGAGGTCCCGGCGAGCTTCGAGCGCGACATACGCCGGGGCGACCGGCCGTCTCTGCTGGTCATTGCCGATGCGACCGATCCCGTGGCGACCGGCACGGCCATCTCCGCGGTGCAGGGGCTGGTCGACACCGCGCTCAGGCGCGAGTTGCGCGGGCCGGACGACTCCATCGCGGCGCGGGCCCCGCCGTTCAAGCTCACGCTGCAGCGGCGTTACAATCCCGAAGGCCTCACCCAATACAACATCGTGCCCGGGCTGCTCGGCGTGGTGCTGACCATGACCATGATGATGTTCACGGCGCTCGCCGTGACGCGCGAGATCGAGCGGGGCACCATGGAGAGCCTGCTCGCCATGCCGATCAAGCCTGTCGAGATCATGATCGGCAAGATCGCGCCGTTCGTGCTCGTGGGCTTCGTGCAGATGGCCATCATCATCGGTGCGGCCCATTTCATGTTCGGCGTGCCTATTCTGGGCAGCGTCCCGCTGCTGATCGCGCTCACGACGCTGTTCGCCGCCGCCAATCTCGCCGTGGGCTACACCTTCTCCACCATCGCCGAGAACCAGCTTCAGGCGGTGCAGCTTACGTTCTTCTTCTTCCTGCCGAATATTCTCCTGTCGGGCTTCATGTTTCCGTTCCGCGGCATGCCGCACTGGGCGCAATGGATCGGCGAAATCCTGCCGCTCACCCATTTCATGCGCATCGTGCGCGGCATCATGCTCAAAGGAAATGGCTTCGCCGAGATGAGGGTAGACGTGCTGGCGCTGGTGATTTTTTTGGTCGTGGCCATGGGGCTCGCGCTCATGCGCTTCCGCCGCACGCTCGACTAGCGCGGCGCCTACATATGCAGCGCGCGCTTGTCGACGGCGAGGGCCGCCTCCTTGACCGCTTCGTTGAGCGTGGGGTGGGCGTGGCAGGTGCGGGCCAGATCCTCGGCCGAGCCGCCGAACTCCATCAAGACCGCGGCTTCGGCGATCATGGTGCCAGCCTCCGCGCCGATGATGTGCACGCCGAGCACGCGGTCGGTCTCGGCGTCGGCCAGTATTTTGACGAAGCCGTCCGTGGTGCGGTTGACCTTGGCGCGGCCATTGGCGGTGAAGGGGAACTTGCCGACCTTGTAATGGATGCCAGCCTCTTTGAGCTGTTCCTCGGTCTCGCCGACGGACGCCACTTCCGGCGCGGTGTAGACCACCGACGGGATCACGTCGTAATTCACATGCCCCGCCTGGCCCGCCAGATCCTCGGCCACGGCGACGCCTTCCTCCTCCGCCTTGTGGGCGAGCATGGGGCCGGCGATAACATCGCCGATGGCGTAGATGCCGGGGACGTTGGTTTGGTATTTGTGATCGACGATGACGCGGCCGCGGGCGTGGGTCTCGACACCGACATCGTCGAGGCCGAGGCCTTCGGTGTTCGGCACGCGTCCCACCGCGACCAGCACCACGTCGCAGTCGAGGGTCTCTTTCTTGCCGCCATCCACCGGCTCGACAATGAGCGTCACGCCTTTGCCCTTGGTGTCGACCTTGGTGACCTTGTCGCCAAGCTTGAAGGTGAGGCCTTGCTTTTCGAGGATGCGCTGAAGCTGCTTGGCGAGCTCGCCATCGAGGCCCGGGGTGATGCTATGTAGCATCTCGACCACGGTGACTTGCGCTCCTAGCCGCGACCACAACGAGCCGAGCTCGAGCCCGATATAGCCGCCGCCGATGACCACGAGGCGTTTGGGCACTTTCGCCAGCGACAACGCGCCGGTGGACGACACGATGCGCTTCTCGTCGATGTCGATGCCCGGCACATGCGCCACCTCCGAGCCGGTGGCGATGACGATCGCCTTGGCAGCGAGCTGGGTCTTGCCCTTGCTCTCAGCGACCTCGACCGTGTGCGGCGCGGTGATGCGCCCGGTGCCATGATAAGCGTCGATCTTGTTCTTCTTCAGCAGGAACGCAACGCCGTCGACATTGCCTTTCACGCCGGAGTCCTTGAAGGCCAGCATGGCGGGAAGATCGAGCTCCGGCTTCACCTTGATGCCCATGCCGGCGAAGTCGTGAGAAGCTTCGGCATAAGCCTCGCTCGCATGGAGCAGCGCCTTGGACGGGATGCAGCCGACATTGAGGCAGGTGCCGCCATGGGTGGCGCGCTTCTCCACCACGGCGACCTTCATCCCCAATTGTGCGGCGCGGATGGCGCAGATATAGCCGCCAGGGCCGGTGCCGATAACGACGAGATCGTATGTTGTCATGAGCTAAGGTCTCAAAGGTCGAGGACGAGGCGCGCGGGGTTTTCGAGCGACTCCTTGACGTTCACCAGGAAGGTGACCGCCTCTTTGCCGTCAACGACGCGGTGGTCGTAAGACAGCGCGAGATACATCATCGGCCGTGCCACGATCTTACCGTCGCGCACAACGGCGCGCTCCTCGATGCGGTGCATGCCGAGAATGCCGGACTGTGGCGCGTTGAGAATGGGCGTGGACAGCATCGAGCCGTAAATGCCGCCATTGGAGATGGTGAAGGTGCCGCCTTGCATCTCGGCGAGGCCAAGCTTGCCGTCGCGGGCGCGCATGCCGAAATCGGCGATCGCGCCTTCGATCTCGGCGAGGCTCATGGTGTCGGCGTCGCGGATCACGGGAACGACCAGACCGTGGTCGGTGCCGACGGCAACGCCGATATGGTAATAGTTCTTGTAGACGAGGTCGTCGCCGTCGATCTCGGCGTTGACCGCCGGAATGTCCCTCAACGCCTGCACGCAAGCTTTGATAAAGAAGCCCATGAAGCCGAGCTTCACGCCGTGCTTCTTTTCGAAGTCCTCGCGATAGTCGCGCCGCAGCTGCATCACCGCGCTCATGTTCACGTCGTTGAACGTGGTGAGCATGGCGGCGGTGTCTTGTGCCTCCTTGAGGCGCTTGGCGATGGTTTGGCGCAAGCGCGTCATGCGCACGCGCTCCTCGCGGGATTCATCGTCCGCGGCGACGGGCGCGCGCGGGGGCGCCACTGGTTTCGGTTTCCGCTCGCGGGTGAGCAGTGCTTCGGCAGCTTGCGCGGTCACGTCGCCCTTCAGCACCTGACCGCGGCGGCCGGAGCCTCTCACGTCGCTCGGCTTCAGGCCCTTCTCGGCCAGCAGCTTGCGGGCAGCAGGCGAGGGCGGCATCGCGTCATCGGTCTCGCCGACGTCATAGGTGTCGGGGGTGATCTCCTCGCGCGGGTGGGGCTCGCGCTCGAGCTCCTTAAGCCCGACGGGCGGTGGCGTGGCCGGCTTCGCGGCGGCCTTAGGCGCTGGTGCCGTGGCAGGCTTTGCTGCGGCACTTGACCGTGCCGGGCTGGCCTTGCCGGCGCCCTCGGCGATGGCGCCGAGCAGGGCGCCGACGGCAACCGTGTCGCCGGCATTGACCACGATCTCGGAGAGCACGCCCGATGCGGGCGCGGGGACCTCGACGGTGACCTTGTCGGTTTCGAGCTCGACCAGGGGCTCGTCGGCGGAGACGGCGTCTCCCGCCTCCTTGAACCACTGGCCAACCGTCGCCTCGACGACGGATTCTCCCAAGGCCGGCACGCGGATCTCTGTCGCCATCGGTTCGTCGCCTGTCCTTCTTTTAGCCTAGCCCAGCGCTTCGTCGAGAAAGGCCTTCAACTCACGAAGATGCTTGCTCATCAAACCCGTCGCCGTGGCGGCGGAGCTTGGGCGCCCAGCATAGCGCGGGCGGCGGTGCTTGGCACCGATATGGTCGAGGACCCAGGACAAATTCGGCTCTATGAAGGTCCAAGCCCCCATATTCTTCGGCTCTTCCTGGCACCAGACGATCTCGGCGTCCTTGAAGCGGGTGAGCTCGTGGATCAACGCGCGGGCCGGGAAGGGATAGAGCTGCTCGACGCGCAGCAGATAGACGTCGGTGATGCCGCGTTTCTCACGCTCCTCGTAGAGGTCGTAATACACTTTGCCGGAGCACAACACCACGCGCCGGATTTTGTCGTCGGCGACGAGCTGAACAGCCTCGTCGGGCTTGCCCTGCGCGTCGTCCCACAAGAGGCGATGGAAGCTCGACTTCGGGCCGAACTGCTCAAGGTCGGATATCACACGCTTATGACGGAGCAGCGACTTCGGTGTCATCAGCACCAGGGGCTTGCGGAAGTCGCGATGGAGCTGGCGCCGCAAGACGTGGAAATAATTGGCAGGGGTGGTGCAGTTGACGACCTGCCAATTGTCCTCGGCGCAGGACTGGAGATAGCGCTCGAGCCGCGCGGAGGAATGTTCCGGTCCCTGACCTTCATAGCCATGGGGCAGCAGAAGCACGAGGCCGGACATGCGCAGCCATTTGCGCTCGCCGGAGGAGATGAACTGGTCGATGATCACCTGCGCGCCGTTGGCAAAGTCGCCGAATTGCGCCTCCCACATCACGAGCGCGTTCGGCTCGGCGAGGCTGTAGCCGTATTCGAAGCCGAGCACGGCTTCTTCCGAGAGCATGGTGTTGATGACCTCGAATTCGGCCTGCGTCTTATCGAGGTGCTTGAGCGGCGTGTATTTCTTCTCGTTCTCCTGGTCCATGAGCACCGAGTGGCGCTGGGAGAAGGTGCCGCGCTCGGAATCTTGGCCCGATAGCCGGACCTTGAAGCCTTCGACCAGGAGCGTGCCGAAGGCGAGCGCCTCGGCCGTTGCCCAGTCTAGCCCCTTGCCCTCGTCGATCATCTTGCGGCGATTGCCCATGATGCGGGCGATCGTCTTGTGGGCCGTAAAGGCCTTGGGAATGCTGGTCAGCTTGGTGCCGACCTCTTTGAGGAGATCGAGGTCGACGCCCGTCATGCCGCGGCGGGCGCCTTCGTCGGCAAAGCCGATGCCGGACCAGCGCCCGTCGAGCCAGTCGGCGCGGTTTGGCCGGTAGGTCTCGCCCGCGAGGAACTCTTCCTCGAGATAGGCGCGGAAGCGCGCCTGTAGCTCGTCGACTTCCTCCGCCGTGAACAGACCCTCGTTGATCAAGCGGTCCGCATAGGTCTCCACCACGCCCGGATGGGCGGCGATGCGCTGATACATCAAGGGCTGGGTGAAGGCCGGCTCGTCGGCCTCGTTGTGGCCGTGGCGGCGATAGCAGAACATGTCGATGACGACGGGCTTGCCGAAGCGCTGGCGGTACTCGGTGGCGATCTTCGTGACATGCACCACGGCTTCCGGATCGTCGCCGTTCACGTGGAAGATTGGGGCATCGATCATCTTGGCGGCGTCGGACGGATAGGGCGATGAGCGCGAGAATCGCGGCGCGGTGGTGAAGCCGATCTGATTGTTGACGATGAAGTGGATCGACCCGCCCGTGCGGTGACCGCGCAAGCCCGAGAGGCCGAGGCATTCGGTGACCACGCCCTGACCGGCAAAGGCCGCATCGCCGTGCAGCAGAAGCGGCAGGATCTCTTTGCGCTCCTTGTCGCCACGCTGGTCCTGCTTGGCCCTGACCTTGCCGAGCACCACGGGATCGACGCTCTCCAGATGGGACGGGTTGGCGGTGAGCGAGAGATGTACGCGGTTGTCGTCGAACTCGCGGTCGGAGGAGGCGCCCAGATGGTATTTCACGTCGCCGGAGCCCTCGACGTCGTCAGGCTGGGCCGAGCCGCCTCTGAACTCGTTGAAGATGGCGCGATAGGGCTTGGCCATGACGTTGGCCAGCACGTTGAGCCGCCCGCGATGGGGCATGCCGATGACGATCTCGCGCACGCCGAGCTGGCCGCCGCGCTTGATGATCTGCTCCAGCGCCGGGACCATGGACTCGCCGCCGTCGAGGCCAAAGCGCTTGGTGCCGGTATATTTGACGTTGAGGAAGCGCTCGGAGCCTTCCGCCTCGATGAGCTTGGTGAGGATCGCGCGCTTGCCTTGCGGGGTGAAGCGCACCTCGTTGTCCATGCCTTCGATGCGCGCCTGGATCCAGGCGCGCTGCTCGGGGTCGGAGATATACATGTACTCGACGCCGATCGGACCGCAATAGGTGCGCTTGAGGATGTCGAGCACCTCACGCAAGGTCGCGAATTCGAGTCCGAAGGCGCAGCCGATATAGATGGGGCGGTCGTAGTCGGCCTTGGTGAAGCCGTAAGTCGACGGCTTGAGCTCGGGATGTTCCTTCCGCGTGGTGAGCTCCAGCGGGTCGAGCTGGGCGACGAGATGGCCGCGTGTGCGGTAGGCGCGAATCAGCATGCGCGCGCCCAAGGTGTCGCGTGCGGCGTCGAGCGCTTGCTTTTGGGTCAGGGAGCCGCGGGGCGCCGCGGTCGCGGGAAGCGTGCCGCCATGGGCGGCCCAGGACGGTCCGCGCGCATCGGCGAACACGTCCGCCGCATCGTCGCCGAGGCTGGCGAAGAAGCTTTGCCATTCAGGATCGAGAGAGGCCGGGTCCGTCTCGTAGCGGGCGTAAAGCTCGGCGAGATAGGTGGCGTTCGCGCCGTCCAAGAACGACGTGCGGGCAAACACTTCGTTCAGTTCATGTCGTGCCATCGGACCTAAACCCTGCCGGTGAATCAGTGAATCATCGGCGTGCGGGGCAATCAAGGCGAGCGTTAGGCGGCGAGCTCACCCATCACGAAAATATTCCTGCAAGCGTCGTTCCAAGGGCCGCAGGGGATGGAGACACAACGATGCCGGCTGCCTCCATTGCCTCAATTTTACTCTTTGCGTCGCCTTTGCCGCCTGAGATGACGGCACCGGCATGGCCCATGCGGCGCCCGGGGGGCGCCGTGGCGCCGGCCACGAAGCCGACGATGGGTTTCTTGTTGCCAGCCTTGATGAGGAACTCGGCGCCCTCTTCCTCGGCCGAGCCGCCGATCTCGCCGATCATGATGATGGCTTCGGTCTCATCGTCCTCGAGGAACAGTTCCAGCGCATCGACGAAATTGGTGCCGTTGACGGGATCGCCGCCAATGCCGATGCAGGTCGTCTGGCCGAGACCGGTGGCGGTCGTCTGGGCCACCGCCTCATAGGTGAGGGTGCCGGAGCGCGAGACGATGCCGACCTTGCCGGGCAGGTGGATATGGCCGGGCATGATGCCGATCTTGCACTGGCCGGGGGTGATGACGCCGGGGCAGTTGGGGCCGACTAGGCGGGTGCCGGAATCGCACAGCGCGCGCTTGACCTTGACCATGTCGAGCACCGGCACGCCTTCGGTGATGCACACCACCAAGTCGATGCCGGCGTCGATCGCCTCGAGGATGGCGTCTGCCGCAAAGGGCGGCGGCACATAAATGGCGGAGGCCGTGGCACCAGTCGCCTCGACAGCCTCGCGGACGGTGTCGAACACCGGCAGGTCCAGATGTTTGGTGCCACCTTTGCCCGGCGTGACGCCGCCGACCATTTTGGTGCCGTAAGCGATGGCCTGTTCGGAATGAAAGGTGCCCTGGGCGCCGGTGAAGCCCTGGCAGATGACGCGCGTATTCTTATCGACGAGGACGGACATGATTAGCGGCTAATGCCTCTGGCGGAAGGATTGATGACAAATAGCGAAAGAGTGGACTTTGCAAGTTTCAAGCCGCGGCCTTAACGGCGGCGACGGCCTTCTTGGCGGCGTCATCGAGATCGTCGGCGGGAATGATGGCGAGGCCGGATTCGCGCAAGAGCTCCTTGCCGCGCTCTACATTGGTGCCTTCGAGGCGCACCACCAGGGGTACGGCGATATTGGCCTCCCGCGCCGCGGCGATGATGCCCTCGGCGATGGTGTCGCAGCGCATGATGCCGCCGAAGATATTGACCAGCACGCCCTGCACGTTGGGATCGGACAGGATGATCTTGAAGGCTTCGGTCACGCGCTCCTTGGTGGCGCCGCCGCCGACATCGAGGAAGTTGGCCGGCTCGCCGCCATAGAGCTTGATGATGTCCATGGTGGCCATGGCGAGACCTGCGCCGTTGACCATGCAGCCGATGGTGCCGTCGAGCTTGACGTAGGACAGGTCGTGCTTGGACGCCTCGACCTCGGCCGGGTCTTCTTCATGGATGTCGCGCAACGCGACGATGTCCGGATGACGGAACAGGGCGTTGTCCTCGAATCCCATCTTGGCGTCGAGGCAAACGAGATTGCCCTCTTTGGTGACGACCAGCGGGTTGATCTCGATGAGGCTCGCGTCCTTCTCCATGAAGACGGTGTAGAGGGTCTTGACGAGCTTGGCGCATTGCTTGGCGAGATCGCCTTCGAGCTTCAGCGCCGAGGCGATCACGCGGCCGTGGAACCCGCTCAAGCCCGAAGCCGGATCGACGTCGAGCGTGGTGATGAGCTCCGGCGTGTTGGCCGCGACCTCCTCGATATTGACGCCGCCTTCAGTGGACGCGACGAAGGCCACGCGGCTCGAAGCGCGGTCGACCAGGAGCGACAGATAGAGCTCGCGGGCGATGGTCGTATCCTCGACCACATAGACGCTGCGCACGACACTGCCCTTGGGGCCGGTCTGCGGCGTGATGAGCGGCTTGCCCAGCATACGGTCGGCTTCGGCGTGCAGCTCCTCGAGCGTGTTGACGAGTTTGATGCCGCCGCCCTTGCCGCGTCCGCCGGCGTGGATCTGCGCCTTCACCACAAAGACGTCGCCGCTGAGGCTCTTGGCCTGCGCGGCTGCTTCCTCGGCGGTCGTGGCGGTCACGCCCTTGGCCACGGGAGCGCCATAAGCCTTGAGCAGGTCCTTGGCTTGGTACTCGTGAATATTCATGGGGGCTCTTTAGCTCCGCCGCCCGACTAGGTCGCGGCGAGGTTGGGGGCGATCCTCTGGCAAAGCTCAACGAGGGCCTTCACCGATTCCACCGAATGCATGAAGGCGTCCTTTTCGGCCGAGGACAGGTCGAGCTCGATCACGCGCTCGACGCCCTTGGCGCTGATGATGACGGGAACGCCGGCATAGATGCCCTTCACGCCATATTCGCCGTTCAAATATGCGGCGGCGGGAACCACGCGCTTCTCGTCGTTGAGGTAGGATTCCGCCATGTCGAGGGCGGCGGTGGCCGGGGCGTAATAGGCGGAGCCCGTCTTGAGCAGGCCGACGATCTCGGCGCCGCCGTCACGGGTGCGCTGCACGATCTCGTCGAGGCGCTTCTGGGTGATCCAGCGCATCTTGACCAGGTCGGCGATCGGAATGCCGGCGACCGACGAATAGCGGATGAGCGGCACCATGGTGTCGCCATGGCCGCCCAGCACCATGGTGTGAATGTCTTGCGGGCTGACGTCGAATTCCTCGGAGAGGAAGTAGCGGAACCGCGCGCTGTCGAGCACGCCGGCCATGCCGACGACCTTGTTGCGCGGCAGGCCGGAGGTCTTCTGCAGCGCCCAGACCATGGCGTCGAGCGGGTTGGTGACGCAGATGACGAAGGCTTCCGGCGCGTATTTGCGCAAGCCAGCGCCCACTTGCTCCATGACCTTCAGATTGATCTCGAGCAGGTCGTCGCGGCTCATGCCGGGCTTGCGCGGCACGCCGGCGGTGACGATCACCACATCGGCGTCCTTGATCTCGGCATATTCGTTGGCGCCCTTGATCTTCGGGGTGAAGCCGTGGACGGGGGCCGAATGGCAGAGGTCGAGGGCCTTGCCTTGCGGGACGCCGTCGACCACGTCGAATAGAATGACGTCGCCGAGCTCCTTGATGCTGGCAAGGTGGGCGATGGTGCCACCGATTTGGCCAGCGCCGATCAGTGCAATTTTACTCCGCGCCATGAATATCCCCTTCGAAAATTGGCCGCCTTTTTCCGCGTTTGCGGCCCCGCATGAACCCGTGGGTTGGTTAAATGCAATTGGCCTCCAGCGCAAGGCGGCGATTAGGATGAGACCCCTGGCCGCGCGCGTTTCACCCTCCCGTCATGACCGCTCCATTTGGAGCCGCCCATGGACCAGCGCGGGGGTGATCGTATAGTGTGACCCGAGGCACGAAACGCGAGGTCTCGCATGAGGGAAAACCCGCCGGCCAGGGCTCCGGACAGAGCCGAGCCGACCGACGAGGAGCTGGAGCGCACGCCGCCGCTGCCGCTTGTCGTGTGGGCGGCGCGGTGCAGCGCCTATTTCCTGGCGCTTGGCGGGATCATGCTCCTGTCCTTCGCCTATTATGGCTTCGATGCCGATCCGCAGAGCTTTCCACCGGGCTTTCGCCTCAATCCGCTTCAGGCCGGCGTCAATTTCATCTGGGGCTTGGCCGGCACGCTGATCGGCTTCTTCTGGCCGCGCTTCTCCATCGCCTTCGTGCTGGCCTTTGCCGCCTTCTACACGCTGGTGGCAGGCCTCGGCACTTTTGCCGGCTCGGCGCTCGGCATGGAGTTGGGCACCCCGGCCAAGGTGTTTTACTGGGTAGTGGTGGCGGGCGCCTGGGCGGTTGGCTTGCGGGCGCTGCTGCGCAAACGGCGCCGCGGCTGACGGCGCGGCTGACGGCGCGTTCAGTCGGCTTTGCCGGGGTCCAGATCGACGGCCAGCGGCTCGTCCGTCGGCTTCACCCGCACCACGAACAGCTTCACCGGCACCGTGCCCTCGTTCAGGCCGCGATGCACGGCGTTGGGGTGCAGATAGAAGCTCTCCCCGGCCTTGAGGTGCTTGGACCCTTCACCCTCGATCTCGAGGGTGAGCGCACCCGATAGAATGTAGCTGACCTCATGGGCGTCCGGGTGGATATGCCAGGGCAGCACGGCGCCCGCAGGGATGCTGTAAACATCCGTGACCACCTCCTTGCCGGGCTCGCCGGCCATCGGCTCAGTGAACAGTTCTTGCCTGACCACGCCCTCGGCCACGCCCGCCTCGCGGGCGCCGGCCGGCAGAGTCCAGATGATCAAGCTCGTGAGTAGGGCCGTGGCAAAAACTGCGGTCCGCATGCGTACGTCTCCTGTTTGGGACGGAAGCTTAGCCGCGGCGCATGTCCGGGGACAAGGAATTGACGTTACAGTGGATCGACAAACCAGGAGGACGGCATGACCTATACATATTCAGGCGCGCAATACGGCATCGGCTTCGGCACGGCGCTCGCCATCGCGATTTCCTACGATAACAATCACTCGATCCTGTGGGCCATCATCCATGGCTTTTTCAGCTGGTTTTACGTGATCTATTACGCGCTCGCCTACTAGGCAGCGCCTTCTCGGCCCCGCAAATCCGGTCTATGCTCCAAGCCTAGAAGCCGAATTCGGGCACACAGCGTCGGGTAGGGGTACAGCGTGATTTCTGTTGGTGCGTTCCGTAGGGCTGCGGCCGTGCGTCTACCGCTGACGCTTGCCGTTGCCTTGTTGCTTGGTGCGGGCGCCGCGCTCGCCGCGCAATATGAGAGTGCGCCGTCCTTCACCGCGCGCGCCGTGCTGCCGCCGAGCCTCCTCAACAGCCCCTATTACAAGGTCCAGGACCAGGTGGGGGTCGAGAACTACCAATATGTGTTCAACGTGGACACGCAGTGGGGACCGTTCCGCATCGTGGGCACCACACTGTTGCGGGTGCGGGCCCGCGAGATGCAGGCGGCGGCCAAGCTGGCGGAGATCGGCGGCGCCGAGACTCTGGTGGGCGCGGCAGGGGCCACGGCGCTGAAACCGCTCGGCACTGCCAAGGGCCTCATCACCGCGCCCGGCAAGACGATCGGCGATACGTTCAAGGGCGTCGGCAATTTCTTCGGCGGCATCAATGCGGGCATGAAGGCGACGGATCCGCGTAAAGAGGGCATCGTCACCTCGGTGACGGGCGGTGCCGCGGCGCGTCGCAAGCTTGCCTTCGACCTCGGCGTCGATCCTTACACGAGCTTCAAGCCTCTCGATGAGCAGCTGACGCGGCTCGCCACGGCAAGCGCCATCGGCAATACCGGCGTGAATGTGGGGCTGAGCTTCGTCACCGGCGGGGCCAGCATCGCCATCAGCGCGACCTCGACCAGCCAGAAGCTGCGCGAGGCGCTGCGCGACAAGACGGCGGCGCAGCTCGAGGAGACGGGCCGCGAATTCCTCACCGCCATGGGCGTGGCGAAGAGCGCGCAAGACGCGTTCTACGGCAACGCCAATCTGACGCCGACCGACAAGGCGGTCATCGTCGTGGCGCTGAAGACGCTCGGCACCGTTCCTGGCCGGCAGATCTATGTGGAGACTGCTTCGGGGGCGAGCTCCATCGAGATGGCCTTCTACTATCGCCGTCAGTCCGAGCTGATCGCCAACTACAACAAGAACATCGCGCCGGTCAGCGGCTTCATCCGGGCGGGCCGCGCGCCCATGATCGAGACGGGAAAGGGCACGGTGTCGATCCTGCCCGTGGATTATCTCTATTGGAGCGCGCCGATCGAGGCCTTGGCGTCGAATGGGCGTGGCCAGATGTGGCTGACGGGTCGGGCGAGCAAGCGGGCGACATCGCAGCTCGGCGCGCGCGGCTGGACCGTGACGCCCAATGTCGGACCCCGGCTTGACTAGCACAACCCCGCGTTCCGCACGGGGCGTCTCTCCTATCCGCCCTCATAGCCGATGCCTGGGGCCCCGCGCCGCCGCGCGGGATCGGCATGTCCGCGGCGATAAACTCGCCTGAAAATAGCGCATGACATATCAACACGTTTAAGTTGCATTTGTCGCTCCGAGCCGTAGACTGATCGGTATGCGGGCCCGGGCCATGAAAGCCCGCAACACAGCATGATCGAGGGCTGACCAATGCTGCCAAAGCTCAAGGCGGTGTCCGCCTTGTCGTTGATCGTTGTCGGTGCCGGGTTGGTTCTGGCGCGGCCGGCGGGCGCGGAGTCCGGCTCCTTCGAGTACCGCGAGGTCTGCGACGCCTCGGCGGCGATCGGCCTCGACGCCGATCACTTCGCTGTCGCCGATGACGAGACCAACACGCTAACGGTCTATCAGCGGGGCAAGGCGGACGCGGTCGATTCCGTCGATCTGGCGGCATTCTTGGGAACCACGCCGAAGAAGGAAACGGACCTTGCAGCCGCCGCCGTCATCGGCAATCGCATCTACTGGATCGCGTCGCACTCCAAGAACAAGGCGGTGCGCTGGCGCCTCTTCGCCACGGACATCGTGGCCGGAGCGGTTCCCGGTCTCGCCCCGGCCGGCACCCCAGACACGGGGCTGACGCATGATCTGATCGCCGCGCCGCAGCTCGCACCCTATGACGTCAAGGCGGCGGCAAAGCGCCCGGCGGAGGACAAGACCGGCCTCAATATCGAGGGATTGGCCGCGACCGAGGACGGCAGGCTGCTGATCGGGTTTTCGAGCCCCGCTGCGGGCCGGCAAGGCGTTGATCGTGCCGTTGGACAACCCGGCGTATGTCATCGAGGGCGAACCCGCAAAGCTCGGCAAGCCGATCGAACTCGATCTAGGGGGCAGGGGCATCCGCAGTATCGAGCGCGTCGGCTCTGACTATCTCATCGTCGCGGGCCCTTACAACGACGACGGGTCGTTCGCGCTCTTCCGCTGGACCGGCGTACCGGATGCCGTGCCGCAAGAGATCGATACCGCCGGCCAGATGGCCGATTTGAACCCCGAGGCCATTTTCGCCATTCCCGACACTGCGGCGGCGCAGATCCTCAGTGACGACGGCGGCGTGAGGATCGACGGCGAAGCCTGCAAGGACTTGGACGACGACAGCGAGAAATCGTTCCGCAGCATCGTGTTCGTTCCAGGCTGAAAGCAGGCTCATCCTTCCCGATGGCTTTGAGCATGCGCTGGAGTACATTCGCGACGGGCCCATCGCCGCATCTGCCGCTTTGCCACTTTTGACGCGCAATCTGGCGCTAGGCCCTTGCCGGGCTTATGAAAAGGCATGGATTTGCGCGATAACCGGCTGAACGGCCTGGCGGCGACGGCTGGCGTGATGGCGATGGCGGGTCTTTTGGGCCTGCTCAGTGCTTGCGCCAGCGGGTCGGGGCCCGAGGATGCCTATAAGCAGCTCACCCGCGTGGATCAGGGCAAGCCCTATCTCGGCATGAGCAAGGCGGAAGTGCTGACCTGCGCCGGCCAGCCGCGCTCGCGCATTCCCGCGGGCCCGTCCGCCGAGACGCTGGTCTATCATTATAGCGGCGCTGGCCCGGTGCCGCAGTCCGCCGATGCGGACTCCGGCGGCAAGAAGAAGGTGTCGAGCCCGTTCGGCGGCAAGAAGAAATCGAAGGGCCCGAATGCTGAGTGCTCGGCGAGCCTGACCTTCGAGAAGGACGTCCTGGTGCGTGTCAGCTACGCCCATATGAATGTGCGCAGCCCGTATGAGTGGCAGGGCGAAAAGACCGAAGCGGCCCAGGAAAAGATGCGCAATGAGGGCGTGCCGACCTGCGCCTTTTCGCTGCCGCGTTGCCGCCGCTAGGCGGCGTGTCCGTCATACCGGCGAACGCCGGTATCCAGAACAATTCTCAGAGCATGCGATGGCGCGATGGATTCCGGCTTTCGCCGGAATGACGCTTGGGGCGGGCGCTTAGTCCGGGGCGTGGCAGACGGCCTCGATATTGTTGTCGTCCGGATCGAGCCCGAAGGCGCCGTAATAATTGGCGTGATAATGCGGCCGCAGGCCCGGCGCGCCGTTGTCCTTGGCGCCGGCGGCAAGCGCCGCCTGATAGAAGACGTCGACATCGGCGCGGGAGCCCGCAGTGAAGGCCACATGCACATGGCTGCCTTCGGCGACCGGGGCCTCGCCAATCCAAAAGAACGGTTTGTTGTCGGCGCCGAAGCCGGCCGCCGGTCCGCTGCCGGTGAACTCGGCGGGGATCTCCATGATCAGCCCGATGCCGAGCGGCTTGAGGGCCTTGAGGTAGAAGGCAGTGGCGCGGCCGATGTCGCGCACCGGCATGCCGACATGGTCGATCATCTCTAAGCGCTCCTCTGTTGCGCTACCGCTTCGCTACATGAGCGCTTAAGTGCGCTCGACCATCTTGGCCTTCAGCGAGGCGATGGCCTTGGCCGGGTTCAGCCCCTTGGGGCAGGCCTTGGTGCAGTTGAGAATGGTGTGGCAGCGATAGAGCCGGAAGGGATCTTCCAGATCGTCGAGGCGCTCGCCGGTCCGCTCGTCGCGGCTATCCTCGACCCATCGCTCAGCTTGCAGCAACACGGCGGGGCCGAGATAGCGGTCGCCGTTCCACCAGTAGGACGGGCAGGCGGTGGAGCAGCAGGCGCAGAGAATGCATTCGTAAAGCCCGTCGAGCTTCTCGCGGTCCTCATGGGACTGGCGCCATTCTTTTTGCGGCGTCGGGCTGTCGGTCTTCAGCCAGGGCTCGATGGAGCGGTGCTGAGCATAGAACTGCGTCATGTCCGGCACGAGATCCTTGACCACCGGCATATGCGGCAGCGGATAGACGGCGATGGCGCCCTTGGCATCATCGGCGTGCATGGTGCAGGCCAGCGTGTTGGTGCCGGCGATGTTCATGGAGCATGAGCCGCACACGCCTTCGCGGCAGGAGCGGCGGAAGGTCAGCGTCGGGTCGATCGTGTTCTTGATCCAGATGAGGGCGTCGAGAATCATCGGCCCGCACTCGTTCATATCGACCCAATAGGTGTCGACGCGCGGATTGTCGGCCGTGTCGGGATCGAAGCGATAGATGCGGTATTCGCGCCAGCGGTCCGGCGCGGCGTCCTTGGCCGGCGGGTTCCACTCTTTGCCCTTGGTGATCTTGGAATTCTTGGGAAGTGTGAACTGGACCATCTAGTACACCCGCTCCTTGGGCTCGATATAGGCGACCTCGTTCGACAGCGTGTAGGTGTGCACCGGGCGGAAGTCGAGCTTCACGATATGCGTGCCGTAGTCGGCATAGGACAGCGTGTGCTTCATCCAGTCGGTGTCGTCGCGCGTGGGGAAGTCCTCGCGGGCGTGCGCGCCGCGGCTCTCCTGCCGCGCCAGCGCGCCTTGCACGGTGACGGCGGCCTGGGCGATCAGGTTGTCGAACTCGAGCGTCTCGACGAGATCGGTGTTCCAGATCAGAGAGCGGTCGGTCACTTTCAGATCGGCGGCGTCGTCCCACACCTGCTTGATGCCCTTCACGCCCTCTTTGAGCACCTCCTCGGTGCGGAACACCGAACAGTCGCGCTGCATGGTCTTCTGCATGGCCAAGCGCAGCTCGGCGGTGGGCGTACCGCCATCGGCGTAGCGCAGGCCGTCAAGGCGCGCGATGGCCGCCTCGCCCAAGCCCTTGGGCAGTTCGGGAACGTCGCGGCCCTTGCCGACCACCTCGGCGCAGCGCATCGCCGCGGCGCGGCCGAACACCACCAAGTCAATGAGAGAATTGGAGCCTAGCCGGTTGGCGCCGTGGACCGAGACGCAGGCCGCCTCGCCCAGCGCCATGAGGCCCGGCACGATGGCGTCCTTGTCGTCGCCCTTCGGCGCGATCACCTCGCCGTGCATGTTGGTGGGGATGCCGCCCATATTGTAGTGGCAGGTCGGGATGATCGGGATCGGGCCCTTGGTGACATCGACGCCGGCGAAGATGCGGGCGAGATCGGTGATGCCCGGCAGCCGCTCGGCCAGCATGGCGTCGTCGAGATGATCGAGATGGAGATGCATATAGTCCTTGTCGGGACCATGCCCGCGGCCTTCGCGGATCTCGATGGTGATGGCGCGGGAGACCACGTCGCGCGAGGCGAGGTCCTTGGCGGAGGGCGCATAGCGCTCCATGAATTTCTCGCCTTCGGAATTGCGCAGGTAGCCGCCTTCGCCGCGCGCGCCCTCGGTGATGAGCACGCCGGCGCCATAGACGCCGGTCGGGTGGAACTGCACGAACTCCATGTCCTGGAGCGGCAGGCCGGCGCGCAGGACCATGGCGTTGCCGTCGCCGGTGCAGATATGGGCCGATGTGCAGGAGAAATAGGCGCGACCATAGCCGCCGGTGGCGAGGATCGTCTGGTGCGCGCGGAAGCGGTGAATGGTGCCGTCGGCCAGGTTCAGCGCCACGACGCCGCGGCAGGCTCCCTCGTCGTCCATGATGAGGTCGATGGCGAAATACTCGATGAAGAATTCCGCCGATTGCTTCAGCGCCTGGCCGTACATGGTGTGCAGCATGGCGTGGCCGGTGCGGTCGGCCGCCGCGCAAGTGCGCTTCGCCGGGCCCTTGCCGTAATCCATGGTCATGCCGCCGAAGGCGCGCTGCAGGATGGTGCCGTCGTCATTGCGCGAAAAGGGCACGCCCCAATGCTCGAGCTCGTAGACCGCTTCGGGCGCGTTGCGGCAGAGATATTCGATGGCGTCCTGGTCGCCGAGCCAGTCGGAGCCCTTGACGGTGTCGTACATGTGCCAGCGCCAATCGTCGGGGCCCATATTGCCGAGCGCCGCGGCGATGCCGCCTTGCGCCGCCACGGTGTGGGAGCGCGTGGGGAACACTTTGGAGATGCAGGCGGTGCGCAGGCCCGCTTCGCTGCAGCCGACCACGGCGCGAAGGCCTGAGCCGCCGGCGCCGACGACGAGAACGTCATAGGCGTGGTCGGTGACCGGATAGGCGCGGCCGTTGATGTGAACCGCGTTGTGCGGCGGCGTGACTTCTGGCGTGGCGTCTTGAGGCATGGACGTCAGCTTCCGAGACTGATTTTCAACAAAGCCAGCGCACTGGCGAGACCGACGGCGCCGGCGAAGAATGTTACAGCCAAGATAGCGACGATCTTGTAGCCGCCATGCACGTAGTCCTCGATGATCTCTTTCAGGCCGATGCGCATGTGGATCGCGGCGGAGAGGATCAGCGCCAGCAGGAGCACGGCGACTACGGGCTGGGCGAGATAGGCGCGCACCTCGCTATAGGGCGCGCCGATATGGCCGACAATCGAGAGAATGAGGAAGATCACCAGCGGGATGTTGGCGATAGCCGTGACGCGCTGACGCCAGAAGGTCTCCGTGCCGCGATGGGCGGCACCGAGGCCGCGGACGCGCTTGAGCGGTGTGGCCATGGCTAGTGGCCCCCCTGCAGCGCGTAGCCGACGATCCAGACGAGAACCGTGAGCACGATGGATGAAATGATGGTGAGCCAGGCGAGGACCTCGATGCTCGTCTTGTCGAGGCCGGTGCCGGTGTCCCAGATGAGATGGCGGATGCCGCCCAGCATGTGGTGGATCAGCGCCCAGGTGAACAGGAACAGCAGCAGTCTGCCGATGAAGCTCGAGAAGAACTGATCGACGATGGCATAGGCTTCGGGGCCGATGCTCACGGCGACGAGCCACCAGGTCAAAAGCGCGAAGCCTACGGCCAAAGACGCGCCGGTGATGCGATGCGCGATCGACATCATCATGGTCAGCATCGGCCGGTAGATTTGGAGATGCGGCGAGAGCGGACGCTCAGCCTCTAGTCGATTAGCCATTGGAATTTGCAATCGTTGCCCAGACGATCCTTCTCATAGCCCAGTCGCCGGGCAGGGGCAATCAGGCGGCCTGCTTCCTTTGGTCCACCCGTTGCGGGGGCTCCAGCGGCCGTCTCGATACGTGATGCGGGGAAAAGTCGAGTTTAAGCGGGTCGCGCGATCTCGTAGCAGGCCTCAACATCGTCCGCGAATTTGGACATGATCCAGGTGTGGCCGCCGTCGACGGACTCCCACACATGCGAGCCGACGATATAGGCGATGCCGCCCATGATGCCTTCGAATGGGCCTTCCCAAGCCATTGGCAACTCCCCCAGTTGCGAATCTCAAGGTCCCAGGATGGGTCCTAAACCTTTGACAGAAGGTTTATTTCCGCTGGGTGGGGCCTTTGTTGGGGGCTTTGGGGGCGGGTTTTGGCCTATTCGACGACGCCGCAGGCGATGCGGGGGCCAGCGTCGCCGGCCGGGTCGGAGACATAGTCGTCGGGGCCCTCGTGGAGGACGATGGCGGATCCGTCATCGTCGAGGAGGCCGCCGATGCTGACCATCTGGTTCAGCACCTCAATCCTGAGCTTGCCGTTCTCGGGCACGTGGATGTTGGGCATGTCGCCGGCATGGGGGCCCGCCTCGTTCATCAGGCCGTGCTCGTCCTCTTCGGGGTTGAAGTGGCCGCCGGCCGACTTGAAGTCGGGCGCCTCGCATTTGCCTACCGCATGGATGTGGAAGGCGTGGTCGCCGGGCGGCACAGCGGTCAGGTCCACCGCCAGCAGGACGCCACTGGGGATGGCGATGAGGGTGACCTTGCCGACTTCCTTGCCGTCCGGGTCCTTGAGGACCGCGACCGCCTTGTCGGCGGCAAAGGCGGGCGATGCGAGGGCCAGGCCGGCGATCAACGCCGTTGCCAGCCAGATGTCTTTGCGGATCATGATACGCCTCCTACTGCACGCGTCCCCGCGCCGCGCCGAGTATAGCGCAGATTTCGCATTTATCGGGGCAGCGCCACCCAATAGTCCATATCGAGGACAACGCCGTCCTCGAGCTTGCCGTCCGGCTTGACGCCCGGGAAGTCGGCGCAAGCGCGGTCCTTCACGGCGAAGGTGCGCAAACGCAGCGCGCCCATGTCCGACTGTCCGGGGAGCTCGGCTTTGTCGAGGACCTCGCTCCACGCATAGATGGTGTCGCCGGCAAAGGAGGGCGCTGCGTGGCGGGCGCCGTTGAGACCCAGAACATGAAAGGCGTTGGCGAGCCCGTTGAAGCTCAAGCTCCGGGCGATCGAGATGATGTGCCCGCCATAAACGAGCCGGCGGCCGAAGCGCTCTTGAGCTTCGCGGTGCTGGTTGAAGTGCACGCGCGCGGTGTTCTGGTAGAGGCGCGTGGCCATCTGGTGCTCGGCCTCTTCGATGGTCTGGCCGTCCACGTGATCGATCTTGTCGCCTACGCGATAGTCTTCCCAGCGGCGCGGCGAGCCCGCCAGCGCATAGTCGTAGACGGTGAGTTTCAGGGCGGGCAGCGCCTTGCCGAGGGTCTCCGGCGCGACACTCTCGTCGTTCTCCGGGATGACGGTCTCCGGCGCCGGCGCGTCAACGTCGCGCTTGGTGACCATCACCCAGCGCTTGAAGCACAGCACGACCTTGCCCTTCTGGTTGCGCCCCGTGGTGCGCACATAGACCGTCCCGTTTTTGCCGTTTGAGTTCTGCTTGACGCCGATCACCTCGGACACCGAGGCGATGGTGTCACCGGGATAGACAGGCGCTTCGAAGCGGAACTCGGCGTAGCCGAGATTGGCGATGGCGTTGCGCGAGATGTCCGGCACCGTCTTGCCGATGACGAAGTGGAACACCAGGATGTCGTCGATGGGCGCGCGCGGGTAGCCGATGGATTGCGCGAAGGCGTCCGACGACTGCACGGCGAAGCGTCCGCCATAGAGGGCGGTGTAAACGCTGACATCGCCCACGGTGACGGTGCGCGGCGTGGCGTGCACGATCTCCTGGCCGACCTTGAAGTCCTCGAAATAGTTGCCGGTGACGGTGCGGTCGATCTTTGCTGAATTGGTCATTGTGTGGGTGTTGCGTATTTGAGGCCGATGATGGAAGCGACGAGCGTGGCGAGAAAGAACAGCCGCAGCGCCGTGGCCGACTCCTTATAGAGGAGTATGCCGACAATGGCAGTGCCTACGGCGCCGATGCCCGTCCATACCGCGTAGGCCGTGCCGATCGGAATCTCTTTCAGCGACTTTTTCAGGAAGACGAAGCCCAAAAGAATACAAACGCCGAAAATCAACGTCGGCCAGAGCTTCGTGAAGCCTTCGGTGAGCTTCAGGGTGGAAGCGAAGCCGATCTCGAACAGTCCGGCTAGCAATAGATAAACCCAAGCCATGGCGTTGCGTACCTTTGCCGATTGATGGGGTGGCTGCGCGGCTTCGTTCCGCGGCCCGGCCAGCGGGGCGGACCATAATTTCGCGGGCGCGAACTGTCACCCATCTTGCGCGCAAAGCGGGACAAGGCGGATCTGGATTCTAGGGCAGGGCAAGGCCAGGCCGCTCGCGGTGGCCAAAACCAAAATGGCGGCCCCGCTCTTCGCTAGGGCCGCCATTTCAGCAAAAGGAGAGGTCGACGCGGCTAATTAAGCGCGGTCGAGCTCAGCCGGGAGATAGGACGTCACTTCCATACCGGCTTCAGATTCAGTGATTTCGGGTTTCAGCCACTCTTTCATGGTCGTCTCCTTGCAGTGAAATTGTTCAACTCATCTTGCAGACTAGAGAATGGGGTGCAGGGATGAGAACCGCATGAAGCGCTCATGAACAGCGTCTGACAGTCAGATTATGGGAGTCTGACAGGTTGTCGCAGGGGTAGGTCCGAAGGCAGGCGAAATGGCGGATGCACAAAGAAAAATGGCGGCCCCGCTATCGCTGGGACCGCCATTTTCCGAAAACTTGCTAGATCAGCGCTAATTAAGCGCGGTCGAGCTCGGCCGGGAGATAGGAAGTAACTTCCATACCAGCTTCGGACTCAGTGATCTCGGGCTTCAGCCACTCTTTCATGGTCGTCTCCTTCGGTGAACTTCAAGACTAGATAATGGGGTAGTGGGATGAGAGCTGCATGAAGCGTCCATGAACGCACCCTGACACCCACATTAACGAATTCTGACAGAAAAAACCCTTATGGACCAATCGGATAACGTAGAATGACCCCGCTCCGACGGTCTCTAGGCCGCCCCGAACGGGGTCTTTTTCATGTTCCGGTGCGCTATTTGAACAGCAAGACCGCCTTGGCCAGGGTGTTGTAGACGCCCCAGAGCAGCGGGATGCCGACGAAGGTCCAGGCCAGGATCAGCTTGACCTTGTTTGCGCCCGAGGCGTCCTCATGGTGCTTGGCTTCAGTCATCGGTGCCTCCCTTAGGCGTCCACGTCTTCAGGGTTCATGTGGTGGTGCTCGCCCACCGGGTGCATCAGCCAGTTTAACACGAAGCCGACCAGCAGGAGCCCGGCCATGATGTACATGGTCACCGAGTAGGCGTCGGCTTTGGCCACGCCATGGTCGATCTGGTACTCGCGAATGTAGTTCACTAGCACCGGGCCGAACACGCCGGCCGCCGACCAGGCGGTCAGCAGGCGGCCGTGGATGGCGCCCACGTAGCGGGTGCCGAAGATGTCCTTGAGATAAGCCGGGATGGTGGCGAAGCCGCCGCCATACATGGAGATGATGACCGCGTAGCAGGCGACGAAGAGCGCCACGGAGCCGATATTGCCGGTCCAGGGCACGATGGCATAGAGCACCATGCCCAGCGCGAAGAAGATCATGTAGGTGTTGCGCCGGCCGATATAGTCGGAGGTCGAGGCCCAGAAGAACCGGCCGACCATGTTGAACAGGCTCAAGAGGCCGACAAAACCGGCGGCCGCGGCGGCGCTGATCTGGCCGGGGAACATCTCCTGGCTCATGGCCGAGGCCTGGCCCAGCACGCCGATGCCGGCGGTCACGTTCAGGCAGAGCACGCCCCACAAGAGATAGAATTGCGGGGTCTTGAGGGCCTGGTCCACATGAACGTGCTCCGTGGTGACGAGCTTCTTGGGCTGCGCCGGGGCCACATAGCCTTCCGGCGCCCAGCCCTTCGGCGGCACGCGCACGATCACCGCGCCCACCATCATGAAGCAGATGTAGACGAGGCCGAGCACGATGAAGGTCTCCATCACGCCGACATGGGTCGGCGTGGCGAATTGCTGCATCAGCCAGACCGACAAGGGCGAAGCGATCATGGCGCCGCCGCCGAAGCCCATAATGGCCATGCCGGTGGCCATGCCTGGCCGGTCGGGGAACCAGGTGATCAGCGTCTTCACCGGCGAGATATAGCCGAGGCCGAGGCCGCAGCCGCCGAGGACGCCATAGCCGAGGTAGACGATCCAGAGCTGGTGCAGATGCACGCCGAGGGCGGAGATGAGAAAGCCGCCGCCGAAACACAGCGCGGCGGTGAACATTGCCTTGCGTGGGCCGACGCGGTCGAGCCAGGTGCCGGTTAAGGCGGCGGCCAAGCCGAGAAACACGATGGCGATGGAGAAGATCCAGCCGAGCTCGGTGAGCTTCCAGTCGTCAGGCGCGGATTCGGTGATGCCGATGAGCCGGGTCATGGGCAGGTTGAAGACGCTGAACGCGTAAACCTGACCGATGCAAAGATGGACGCAAAGTGCCGCCGGCGGCACAAGCCAGCGGCTGAAGCCTGGCTTGGCCACGGTGTGCGACCGGTCGAGCCAATGGAAAATGCCGCCAGAGTCCGCCTGAGCCGCGGTTGCCATCCGTCAATCCCCCTAGAAACGCTTTTATTACCGGTAGTCTGGCCGGGCTTCGCACGTATCGCAAGGGGTAACGGCTTTAAGAGCAGTTGCATCGCGCGCGCCGTTCAGCTTTTCGCGCGTCCGCCGCGCAATGCGACAGCGCCATGACAATGCGGTGACATGTTGGGGTATGGTACGGACCGGTTTCATTGCTTCAGCCCCATGAGCCAAGGCGGCAGGCCGCGCAGGAGGTAGGGCCGACCTACCGAAAGCACGGGCAACTCCCACTGGACAAACGCATGAGCGGCTGGAATTGTGCCGCGACTTTAGAAGGATTCAACGGTGCTAGCGAAGTCTCTGATCGACGGATATTGGCGGTTTCGGCGCGACCTGCACGAACCCGATAAAGGGCGCTACCGGCAGCTTGCCGCGCTTGGTCAAGCGCCCACGGCGATGATCATCGCCTGTTGCGATTCGCGGGTGGATGTCTCGGCGATCTTCGATGCCGGGCCGGGCGATATCTTCATCATGCGCAACGTCGCCAATCTCGTTCCGCCCTTCGAGCCGGATGGCAAGTTCCACGGCACCAGTGCGGCCGTCGAGTACGCGGCGCTCGTGTTGAACGTGCCAAACATCATCGTGCTCGGCCATTCCCATTGCGGCGGCGTTGCCGCCTATCGCGAAAAGCTGAAGGGGAACGCCGATGAGACGAGCTTCATCGGACGCTGGCTGACGCTCCTCGACGGGCTCGACGTGAAGGAGAGCGACGTTGCCGACTTCGGTCAGGAGACGGCCTTTGAGCTTGCCGGCGTTCGGCAATCGCTCGCCAATTTGCGGACCTTCGATGCGCTCAAGGAGCGCGAAGCGGAAGGGTTGCTCACGCTGCATGGGCTACATTTCGACATCGGCAGCGGTACCGTGCTGGCTCTTGACGAGAAGGCGGACCGCTTCCGCCCGCTGCCCGAGGTATAAAGCTAAGCCGCCTTCTTGAGCAGCTTGCGGTCGATGATCAGCTCGGCAATCTGGATGGTGTTTAGGGCGGCGCCTTTGCGCAGATTGTCCGAGACGATCCACAGCGACAGACCGTTGTCGATGGTCTGGTCGTCACGAATGCGCGAGACATAAGTGGCGTAGTCGCCCACGCATTCGACCGGGGTAACGTAGCCACCCGGCTCGCGCTTGTCGACGACGAGCACGCCCGGCGCATCGCGTAAGATTCTCCGCGCGTCCTTGGCCGAGATCTCGTTCTCGAACTCGATATTGACGGCTTCCGAATGGCCGACGAACACCGGCACGCGCACGCAAGTCGCCGTGAGCTTGATCTTGGGGTCGAGGATCTTCTTGGTCTCGACCATCATCTTCCATTCCTCCTTGGTCGAGCCGTCGTCCATGAAGACGTCGATATGAGGAATGACGTTGAAGGCGATCTGCTTGGTGAAATGCTTGGCCTCAGGCGTGTCGGTGACGAAAATGCCCTTGGTCTGGTTCCACAGCTCGTCCATGGCGTCCTTGCCGGCGCCGGAGACCGATTGGTAGGTGTCCACCACCACGCGCTTGATCTTGGCGTAATCGTGCAGCGGCTTCAGCACCACGACGAGCTGGGCGGTGGAGCAATTCGGATTGGCGATGATGTTCTTCTTGGTGAAGCCCAAGACCGCGTCGGGATTCACTTCGGGCACGATGAGCGGCACGTCGGGGTCGTTGCGCCAGAAGGACGAATTGTCGATCACCACGCAGCCCTTCGAGGCGATCTTCGGCGCCCATTCCTTGGCCACGGCGGAGCCCGCCGACATCAGGGCGAAGTCGACGCCGCCGAAGTCGAACTGCTCGAGGTCCTGACATTTGAGCCGGTGATCGCCAAAGGAGACCTCGGAGCCCTGCGAACGGCGCGAGGCGACGGCAAAGACCTCGTCGGCGGGAAACGACCGCTCGGCCAGGATATTCAGCATCTCGCGCCCGACATTGCCGGTCGCGCCGATGACGGCGACTTTGTAGCCCATGGATCTGCTCCTCGGTGTTGGCCGTCTTTAAGGGCAAGGCGGCCCGAAAGTAAAGGTGTCGCGCTCACGGTCGGTGGCGCCGGCCCCATCCCGGCCCGGTCCTCCCCCTCGGGTAGCACTGGCTAACATGCCGCCGCCCCCATAATGTCGCGGCCCCATTGCCTTCTTCCGCTCCAGGACCGTCAATCTTCTCAATCTGCACTACGCCATTCACGCCTTCGCGCTGAGCGGCGGTGGGGCGTTCTTCGCCGTCTATCTGCTGAAGTCGGGTGTGCCGGTGCCATGGGTGCTGGCCACCTTCGCGCTGATCCTGGCCGGGCGGTTCATTGTCAGGCCCATCGTCGTGCCGATTGCGGTGAGGACCGGCATGCGGGCGATCGTCATCGCCGGCGCCTGCATCACCGCGCTGGTATATCCGATCCTTGCCGAGGTGCATGGGCTTGGGCCGGCTCTTTTCGTGCTGTGCGTGGTCGCGGCGGTCGGCGATGCCTTCTATTGGTCCGGCTTCCACGCTTATTACGCCGCGCTTGGCACCCACGAGCATCGCGGGTCGGAGATCGGCGCGCGTGAGGCGCTTGCCGCTCTCGCCGGCATCGTCAATCCGGTGGTGACGGGCTGGGCGCTCGTGGTTTACGGCCCCCGCGTGGCGTTCGGCGTTACCGGCGCGATCCTCCTGCTGGGCACCCTGCCTTTGCTGTTCACGCCCGACGTGGCCGTGCCGCGCCAGGCAAAGGGCACCTTCCGCGCCGCCATGCCCGGCATCAAGCTGTTCATGGCCGACGGCTGGATCGCCGCGGGCTATTTTTTCGTCTGGGAGATCGCGCTGTTTCTGACGCTCGGCGAGAGCTTCGTCGCCTTCGGCGGCGCGCTGGCCCTGGCGGCCCTGGCGGGCGGCGCGGGCGGTCTCGTCCTCGGACGGTTCATCGACACCGGCCATGGCCGCAAGGCGGTCGTCTACGCCATCGGCGCGCTGGTGGTCACCACGCTGTTGCGCGCCGCCGCGCTGGACATATTCTGCTCGCCGTCATCGCCAACGCGCTCGGCGCGCTCGTGGTGTGCGTCTACATGCCGACCATGATGACGGCGGTCTACAATCAGGCGAAACAATCGGCCTGCACCTTGCGATTCCATGTGGCGACGGAAGGCGGCTGGGATGCGGGGGGTGCTGCCGGATGCCTGATCGCCGCCCTGCTGGCCGCGGCCGGCGTGCCGCTGTCCGTCGCCATCCTGCTGCCACTGATCGGGGCTGCGACGACCTTCGTGCAGCTCCGCCGCTATTACGCGGCCAATCCAGTCCTGACCCCGGTCGGCGTCGATCCGCTGGCGCAGAACGCGATCGTCAATTTAAGCGAGAGCGCCGAGGGCTAAGACTGTCCGCGCCAAGGGCCTAGTTGACTCGCCGGCCGGGGAGCTCGTCCTTCACCTCGGCGCATTTCTTGCCGGTGAATTCGTTGACCATGCGGACTACTTCGGGGCCGAGGACGTTGGAGGAGTTGTCGAGCCCGGTCCCGGCATAGAGCAGGGGGTAGATCAGCATGGGCGCCGAGACATCGCCCCAGTTGATCTTGGCGTCGGTCGCCTTGCCGTTCTTGAAGGTCACCGCGGGCGACATGGCGATCTCGACCACATAGGGCTTGCCGCCGTCCTGATAGAGCGAGCAGCGTACGCTGTGGGAGTCCATGTCGACCGTGTAGCGGTCTTCGCTCATGGCCTTAGCCAGCGGCGCGCGCTTCAGGCGAAGCTTGGATTGGCACACCGCCTTGCCCCAAGGCCAGTCGATGCGGCCGCCGAGCATCTTGACGATGTCCTCGTCGCGCCAGGTCTTGATGATGTCACACGCGATGTCGGGCCCGCGCGGCTCCTTGGTGGCGAGGATGTCGCAAATCTCGATCTTGCAGGCCTTGCGCGCCAGCTTCTCGGCCTTTTCCTCCTCGGTCAGCACCCGCTTCGAGGTGACTTGTTCTCCGAGGTCGGTGCCTGCCGCGAGCTTGGCCTCCTCGGCGGCGATGGCCACCTGGCTCACGCCAGACAGCAGGACCGCAAAGATGAGAAGGCCGGGCCGGATTGTCATGTGCAACCGAATCATGGCCGCCTAGGTCGCATTGTTTAGCGACGCAATGATGGCGTCGCCCATCTCGCGCGTGCCGACCGTCTTGCAACCCTCTTGGCGGATGTCGCCGGTACGAAGTCCCTGGTCGAGCACGGCGGCGATGGCCGCCTCGATGCGGTCCGCCATCGCGCCGAGGTCAAAGGAATAACGCAAGGCCATGGCGAAGCTGGCGATGGTGGCGATCGGGTTGGCGGCGCCTTGGCCGGCGATATCGGGGGCCGAGCCATGCACCGGCTCGTACATGGCGCGGCGCATGCCCTTATCGTCCGTGGCGCCGAGGGAGGCGGACGGCAACATGCCGAGCGAGCCGGTGGCCATGGCGGCTTCGTCGGACAACACGTCGCCGAACAGATTGTCGGTGACGATAACGTCGAACTGCTTGGGCGCGCGCACCAATTGCATTGCACAGTTATCGGCGAGAATATGCTCGAGCTTGACGTCGGAATAGCGGTCCTTGTGCACGGCCGTGACGACCTCGTTCCACAACACGCCGGTCTTCATCACGTTGCGCTTCTCGGCGGAGTGGACGAGATTGCCGCGCTTGCGCGCCAGCTCGAAAGCGACGCATGCGATGCGCTGGATCTCATAGGTCTCGTAGACTTGCGTATCGACGGCGCGCTTCTGGCCGTTGCCGAGATCGGTGATCTCCTTGGGCAGGCCGAAATAGACGCCGCCGGTCAGCTCGCGCACGAACATGATGTCCAGCCCCTCGACCAGCTCGCGCTTCAACGACGAGGCGTCGGCCAGCGCCGGATAGCAGATGGCCGGACGAAGATTGGCGAACAGCTCCAGATCCTTGCGCAGGCGCAAGAGGCCGGCCTCGGGGCGCTTGTCGTAGGCCACACCGTCCCATTTGGGGCCGCCCACGGCGCCGAGCATTACCGCGTCGGCGGCAAGCGCGGTCTTCATGGTGGCGTCGGAGATCGCTTCGCCGTGAGAATCGTAGGCGCAGCCGCCGACCAGGTCGGTCTCCGTCTCGATGGTGGCGGCGCCGGAGGCGTTCACCCAGTCGATCAGGCGCACAACCTCGCCCATCACCTCGGTGCCGATGCCGTCGCCGGGAAGCAGCAAGAGTTTATATGAAGCCATGAATCGATGTCCGCCCTGTGCTAAAGGATCACCCCGAATGAGCCGGGTGCCTACTGGCCAAGAATGCGCCGTAAAAGCCGCTTGGCGCTTTGGGTAAAGGGAGAGAGGAATGCTTACAAGGGTGCTGTTTGCCGCCGCGCTGGTCCTGACGATGGCCGGGACCTGTCAGGCCCAGGAGACGGCCGCCGTCGCGCTGGGCCTCGCCGACCATAAAGTGTCGGAGGACGAACTGGCCAAGGGCGAGACCCCGTCGGCCCCGAAATTCAACACGCCGGGCGTGGCCTATGCCTGGATCGCCCATCCGAAGAAGGGCGACACGATCGAGGTCAGCCTGATGAAGGACGGCAAGCCCCTGATGGCCAATACGCGCGAGGTCGAGGCGGACGACTCGGACGTCTTGCTGCAAGCCGGCAAGACCGGCGTGCCGGCCGGCGGCTGGCCGGGCGGCACCTATAGCGCCTCCGTCAAGATTGCCCGCGACGGCAAGGCGATCCTCGAGCAGACGAGCGAGCCCTTGAGCTTCGAGTAACTTTGTCATCCCGCCAGGGGGCCGGCGGGGACGGCCGGTGGTGGAGTAATCCGTGATCCTGAACCAGCGCGTTGCCGTGGTTTTGCCGGCCTATAATGCGGCGAACACGTTGGAGCGGACCTACGCCGAGATTCCGCGGGACGTTGTCGACGACATCATCCTCACCGACGATGCGCGCAGCGACGGCACGGTGGCGCTCGCCACCCAGCTCGGCCTGCACGTCATCCAACACGACTCGAACCGGGGTTACGGGGGCAATCAGAAGAGTTGCTACGCGGCGGCGCTCGCGCGCGGAGCGGACATCGTCGTCATGCTGCACACCCCGACTATCAGTATTCGCCGAAGCTGGTGACGGCGATGGAGTCGATGGTGGCGTCCGGTGAGTATGATCTGGTGATGGGGTCGCGCATCCTCGGGCGCGGCGCGCTGGCGGGCGGGATGCTGCGATACAAATATGTGGCCAATCGCCTGCTGACGGCATACCAGAATGCCATGCTCGGCTACAAGCTCTCCGAGTATCACACCGGCTACCGGGCCTGGAGCCGCAAAGTGCTGGAGCGGTTGCCGTTGCTGGCCTGCTCGGACGGCTTCGTCTTCGACAACCAGATCATCGCCCAGACGCTGCATTTCGGCTTCAGGATCGGCGAAATTTCATGCCCCACGCGCTATTTTCCCGAGGCGTCGAGCATCGATTTCGCCAACAGCGTCGTCTACGGGATTGGCGTTCTCCAAACCTCGATCGCTTACCGGCTCCATCACTGGGGGCTTCGCCGGGCGCCCTTCCTCGCCGACGAGGCCTAGCATCGGCTCGGCGCCCCGACCGGCGAGACGATGACGGTCTAAACCTGTCTTACGCCCAGGGGCGGGAAGGGCCGGCGGCCTGCTCGTAAGCGGCGATGGCGTCGGCCTTCTCCAGGGTGAGCCCGATATCGTCGAGCCCTTCCATCAGGCAGCGCTTGCGGTGCGGGTCGACATCGAAATGGATGGCGCCGCCGTCGGGACCGCGGATCTCTTGGGCCTCCAGGTCAATGGTGAGGCGGGCATTGTCGCCGCGCGCGGCATCGTCGATCAGCTTGTCGATCTCGGCCTGCGGCAGGACGACGGGCAGGATGCCGTTCTTGAAGCAGTTGTTATAGAAAATGTCGGCGAAGGACGGCGCGATGATGCAGCGGAAGCCGAAATCGAGCAGCGCCCAAGGCGCGTGCTCGCGCGACGAGCCGCAGCCGAAATTCTCGCCGGCGATGAGGATCTTGGCCTCCGTGTAGGGCGGCTTGTGCAGCACGAAATCGGGCAGGGGCTTGCCCGCCTCATCATAGCGCAGCTCGGCGAACAGGCCTTCGCCTAGGCCGGTACGCTTGATGGTCTTCAGATATTGCTTGGGGATGATCATGTCGGTGTCGACATTGATCATGGGCAAATGGGCGGCGATGCCCGTGAGCGTGACGAATTTTTCCATGTGCTTCCTCTGTTCAGGAGCCATATAGCGGCTCCGGGCCCGGCTTTCCACCGTCACATATCCGCGCTTTTCTCGGGCGATGCTGGGCCTTAAGGTCCGGGTCCAACGGGTGAGGGAGTTTTGAGCGCGATGGCGGCAACGGTAATCTATCAGGCGCATCCGGCCATGTTCCGGGCCCACCCCTTCTGGTTCATCCTTTTTGTGCTGCTGATCGCCGCCTTCGGGCTCGGCCTGCTCATCCTGCTGTATTGGTACATCAAGACGCGGGCCACGGCGCTGACCGTGACCGAGCATGAGCTGCTGTACGAGAAGGGCATTTTGAGCAAGGAGCGGCTGTCCGTGTCGCTGCGCCATGTGCGCTCGGTGCAGGTCAACCAGAGCTTCGTCAATCGCATTCTCGGGGTCGGCACGGTGGAGATTGCCACGGCCGGCGACGAGCCGGAATTCACGGTGCGGGACATGCCCGATCCGCATGAGATCCGCGAAGCGATCAGCCACGCGCAGGCCCTGCGCGGCGACGACTAGGGCAGCGGGGAACGCGAGCACATGGCAGGCCCAGAGGACCGTCGCGACCGGAACGAGGCCATGCGGCTGTTCGTGGCCTCGGCGCTCGCGTTAATCCTGCTCGTGGGCATGGGCTTCGCCGGGCTTTACTACTTTACCGAGATGATGGGCTCGTCGGACCCGTTCTCGGACGGGCTCGGCCTCAAGAACGCGGCGCTGATCTCCTTCGCCGTGTCGTTCGCCGCCATCCTGGTGATGACGGTGGCCTCGGGCGGCGACGCCATTTTCGGCGAGCTGCCCTTCACCATCGCCGGGTTTCTGATCTTTTTCGTGATTTTTTGGCTGATGATCGCCTGGATCTTCTAGGCGAAAGGCCGCCGGGTTATTGCGGCGGGGCCAGCATCTGGGCGCGCGACGGCGGGCTCGTGCTCGCGCGCTGGCTGCCGCCCTCGATCAGTTCGCGATAGCGGGCGCGCATGAGCTTGCAGCGGGTGGGCCCCGGCGGATGGACCGAGTCGCCTTTCAGCTGCGAGATGAAGACGCAGATGTCCTCAAGGCCTTGGGCGTCGAGCCAGCCCCATTTGACGCCGCGCCGGATGGCGAACAGATCGGCCTTCACCTCGTCGGCGCCGATGAACTGATGGCCGCATTCGTGGGAGTAGATATAGAGCTTCACCTGGGTGTTCAGGCCGCTGATCTTCTTGGTGTTGAGGATGAGGAAGCCGGGAAAGGCGCCGCCCCAACTATCGAAACTGGGATTGAGCACGGTCGGCCGCTTGCCGCAATTGACCGCCTTGCCGTCGATCTTCAGGGCGCCGTGCTCGACAAAAGTGGCGTCAGGGCCGGTCTGCTCGAGATATTCCTCGACGGTCGGGCCGTTGGCCGCACCGCCCCGGTAGACGAACTCCTGGGCATGGCCGAGCCGGCCGGCGCCGGCGCAAAGCACTAGCACCAGAGCGAACGACGCCGTCCAACGATAGAGGGTCCGTCCGTTAAGCATGACTCACAGTGTAAGGGGCGAGTGGTGACGGCGCAATTACCGCAAAGCGTCGATATCGTCGCGCGCCCCAATGGCGGCCTTTTTGTTGAAACATTGCTGCAGCTGGATACAGCGCTCCTCGGGATTGGAATGGACCGGGCCGTGACCGGCGATAGTGAAGGCGGCGCAAATATCCTCGAGCGCCTTGGGTGTCAGCCAATGCTCCCGCCGGGCCCGGCGCACCGCATAGCAATCGGCGGCGCGCTCGTTGGGTCCGTACAGAATATGCCCGCATTCATGGTAGTAGATCAGCCACTGCACCGGCCGCGGCAGATCCTTCATCGCTTGCATATTGAGCATGATCACCGTCGAGGAGGCGGCGAAACCTTCGAAGTCGCGGATCAGCGTGGCGGTGCGGCCGCATGACAGGCGGCGTCCGGCGACCACGAGACGGCCCGGCGCGACACGCTTGCTTTGCTCGATGGCGGCGGCTTCACGCGGCTGCGGGCCCGTTGCGGTGAGGGTAAGGCAGAGCGCGAGCCCCATCATGAGATGGGCAGCCGACCGCATGATGTTTTCCTCTGCTACCCACCGTTCTTCGGCAGTCTGCGGGTGGGCTGGCGAAGCGTCAACCGGCAATTCCCGGCGATTTCACGTGCGCGTGACCGCCTTTACGGCTGTTGCACTCAATGAGTGACATCCGCCTCGATGCGCGCCATGTCGGCGTCGGACAAGCCGAAATGATGGCCGATCTCATGCACCAGCACATGGGCGATGATGTCGCCGAGCTTCTCGTCATGCTCTGCCCAATAATCGAGAACCGGGCGGCGATAGAGAAAGATCATCTCCGGCAACGGCGATGGGTCGAGAACGCTCTGCCGGGTGAGATCGACACCCTGATAGAGGCCGAGCAGGCCGAAGGGGGACTCGATCCCCAGCGAATCGAGAACGTCGTCGGTGGGGAAGTCCTCGACGCGGATCAGAACGTCCTTCGTCATGTCGCGGAAGGCCGCGGGCAATTTCTTGAAAGCCGCCGTCGCAATGGCCTCGAACTCGGCGATGCTCGGCGCGCTTTGCTTGTGCCAGTCGGTCATGGCCGCCTTTCGAGCTCACGGGTGACTCTGAACCTCGCATGAACTTAGCGCTCAGACCGGGTTCACGCCAATGCGCATAGGGTTGCACGATCGAGGCGCTGTGAGGGCGCAAGGACAAGCAAGGGATTGGACATGACCGTGAAACGCTTTCTCGCCGCGCTCGGTTTGGCCGGGCTGTTCATGATGGGCATGGCCGCAAGTCCGCCGCCGGCATCGGCGCAGCCCGCCTGCGGCCCGTGGAACAATTGGTGCGAGCCGCAATGCGGCGAGTGGAACGCCTACTGCGTGGGCGAGATCATCGAAGGCCTGCTGTTCCCGCCCGACGAGCCGTGCGGCCATGGCCATTATCGGGACCGGCCGGGGCCGCGGGCTTACGGCCGTGGTTACGGCTATGGCCGCCCCGACTGGAATCGCGGACGCGACTGGTATGACGATCGCGACCGCCACCACGGGCACGGGTCGTATGGCAAGCCGCATGGGAAGAAGAAGGCCCATTCGAAGTCGCACAGCAAGAAGAAGGCGCACGCCAAACTGCACAACAACAAGAAGCCCAGCAAGAAGTCCCATTCCAAGGGCAAGAAGGGCGGCGGCAAGAAGACCGCGCATAACGGCGGCAAGCGCAATTATGGCAAGGGACGGCCGAAGTGAGCGGAGGCCGCTAGGCGGGCTTTGTGGCGAGGAGGATCGCCTCACGCAACACGAACACAAGCCCATCGTCCGTCTCGCGCGGACGCAGCAGCGCACGTAGCGGCTCTGTCGCGAGCAGCTCTTTCAGGCGGTCGACGGTTGGAGCGGTGCAGCGCATACGCTCCACCCACGGATCGAAGGGAATGTCCTGATCCATTACTTCGCACGCGGTCGGCGTCAGCCCGGCATCGCGCATCAGCCCCTGCCACTCGCCGAGGGTAAGCGCCCGGCCATGGCTCGGATCGCGCAATTTCTCGAAGCTATTGTAGCGCGCGGCCAAGTCCGCATCGTCTGGCGAGATGTTGTCGACTAGCGCGAAGGTGCCACCGGGGATGAGCACGCGGGCCGTCTCGCGCACGAAGCTTGCGGGATCGGGAAAGTGGTGCGCGGCGAGCCGGCAGGTGACGAGATGATAGCTCGTATCGGGAAACGGCAGGTCACCGGCCGGTGCTTGCGCCGTGACGACATTGCCAAGCCCGCGTTCCTTGGCGAGCCGCCGCGCCTGCTGCAGCATTTCCGAGGTGATGTCGCTGGCGGTGGCCTTGGCGAGTTTTGGGGCGAAGGCGAGCGCGGTATGGCCGCCGCCGGTGGCGATGTCGAGCATGCGCCATGTGGGCTTGGTCTCGACGAGCTCCAGGAGCCGCGCCAGCGACGGGCCGGTGGCATGCACGGCGGAGGCCGCGTAATCGGCGGCGGCCTCACCGAATTTCTTCTGGACTAGAGAAGTCATTTGCTCCCCCCGATGTGAGCGGGACTTGGTGGAACGCGCGGATGCCGGCGAACCGGCGGAGAGTGCCGGACCGGCTACGCCTCGGCTCTCATGGCCTCCAGTTGATCGGCGATGTCGACAAACTCGCTGAAGCCCGTCTCGTCGGGCTGCTCATCCAGGGCGGCAATCTTCCGCTTGTAGTCTGCGACGAGCCGCGCATAGGGGGCCAATGAATGCGAAAGATTATTTGCCGTCAGGTCGCCCTTCGCCAAAGTGGCCTGGAACGCTTGTCTGGCCTCAGCCTCGTCGCGGGGCTCCTTTAGCATATTGAAAAGATGCCAGTTGATGATCAAGCGGTTGCCGCGCGAGAATAGATCCCAGGTGCGATCCCGTTCGGCGTCGCTGGCGTAAAGGCCGCTCGACGACAAAATATGATCGAGATGGTACGAGAGCCGTTGCGCGTAAAACTCGTCGATTCCGAATAGCAGATCGACCTGGCTCGCTTTCGCTTGCGCTTCGAGCACGCTCGTGCTGCAGGCGAGCTCCTCGCGTTGGGCCGCCAACTCATCCCTCTGTAGCCAAATAGTAATCATCAGCCAAAAAAGGCCGGCGGCGAAAACCAGCCAGCCAAAAAATCGCCGAAGGCATTAGGCTCAAGACTGAAGACGTCCCTTAAGTTGTAACCGAGATAGATCGCGAGAAACCCAAACCAGAGAACAGTCGCCGCAATGCCGATCGTCATGGCGCTGGAGCGTTTTGACGTCATCCGGTCCCTAATGCGTTTCGCGGATGTCGACGAAATGTCCGGCGATGGCCGCGGCGGCGGCCATTTGCGGCGACACCAGATGCGTACGCCCCAGCCTGCCCTGACGGCCCTCGAAATTGCGGTTCGAGGTCGAGGCGCAACGTTCGCCCGGGGCGAGCTTGTCGGGGTTCATGGCCAGGCACATAGAGCAGCCCGGCTCGCGCCATTCGAAGCCCGCCGCCTTGAAGATCTTATCGAGACCTTCTTCCTCGGCTTGCTCCTTCACCAGGCCGGAACCGGGCACGATCATGGCGCTCAGATTCTCGTTCACATGCTTGCCGGCGACGACCTTGGCCACGGCGCGCAAGTCTTCGATGCGGCCATTGGTGCAGGAGCCGATGAAGATGCGATCGAGCGTGATGTCGGTGATCTTCTCGCCGCCCTTGAGGCCCATATAGTCGAGCGCGCGGATCGCCGCGGTGCGCTTCGACTCATCGGTGATGTCGCCCGGCACCGGCACGCGGCCGGCCACGGAGACGACCTGCTCGGGGCTCGTGCCCCAGGAGACGATGGGCGGCAATTGCTCGGCGTGCAGCACGATCTCTTTGTCGAACACGGCGTCGGGATCGGAGAACAGCGTCTCCCAATGCTTCTGCGCCATCTCGAAGGCGCCCGCCTTGGGCGCGCGCGGGCGGCCCTTGATGTAGTCGAAGGTCTTTTGGTCGGGCGCGATCAGGCCGGCGCGGGCGCCGCCTTCGATCGACATGTTGCAGATGGTCATGCGCCCTTCCATGGAGAGCGCTTCGATCGCTTCGCCGCAATATTCGATGACATGGCCGGTGCCCCCGGCCGTGCCGATCTCACCAATGATGGCGAGAATGATGTCCTTGGCGGTCACGCCTTCGGGCAATTTGCCGTCGACGCGCACGCGCATGTTCTTGGCCTTTTGCTGGATCAGCGTCTGGGTGGCGAGCACATGCTCCACCTCCGAGGTGCCGATGCCATGGGCCAGCGCGCCAAAGGCGCCATGGGTCGAGGTGTGGCTGTCGCCGCACACGATCGTGGTGCCGGGCAGGGTGAAGCCTTGCTCGGGCCCGACCACATGGACGATGCCCTGGCGGAGATCGCGCTCGTGAAAATACTCGACGCCGAAATCCTTGGCGTTCTGAGCCAGCGCTTCGATCTGGATCTTCGATTCGGGGTCGTCGATGCCCTTGGAGCGGTCGGTGGTCGGCACGTTATGGTCGACCACGGCCAGCGTCTTTTCGGGCGCGCGCACCTTGCGGCCGGTCATGCGCAGGCCTTCGAAGGCCTGCGGGCTCGTCACCTCATGCACCAGATGGCGGTCGATATAGAGCAGACAGGTGCCGTCGGGCGCCTCATGCACCAGATGCTCGTCCCAAATCTTGTCGTACAGGGTGCGGGGCTTCGCCATTTTTCTTCTGTCTTGCGCTGCTGTTACTGGGCTGGAGATAGCGTCTCCGCGCGCGGTTTACAAATCCGTGGCTTGCTTGCTCTCCATACCTCTCCTTGATGGGGAGGTCGGCGCGCGGTACGCGCGCCGGGTGGGGTGAAGCCTCAGTGCTGTATGGGGGCGGCTGGCCCCCCAGCGCCGCCAAAAGGCGTCGCCGGCCCTCCCCGCCAGGGGGAGGGATGGCGTTTGCGGCAAAGGCTCAGGCCAGCGTTCTACTCTTTGGGCTTTTCGGCTTCGCCGTCGTCACCGGCGGGAACTTCGCCGGCGGTGGTCTCGGCCATCAGGGCCACCGACTTGGCGACCCAGTCGCCGCTCTCGATGGCGCCGCCCAGGCTCAGATTGTCGTCGATGCCGGCGATCTCGTCGTCGGTGAGATTGGCGATCTGCTCGAATTTGATGAGGCCGAGCTTGTTCAGCTTCTTCTCGATGTCCGCCGTGACGCCGGGGATGAGCTTGAAATCGTCAGGTGCGCCAGCGGGCTTCTTGAAGCCCTTGAGGCCGATCTTCTTCTTGCCGCGCACGTCCTGGCGCTCAGGGATACGGGCTGCCTTGCCGCGGCGGCCACGCAGATAATAGAGCTTGGCGCGGCGGACCCGGCCGCGGCGCACCACATCGATGGAGTCGATCAGCGGTGAATGGATCGGAAAGACGCGCTCGACGCCCTCGCCATAGGAAATCTTGCGGACGGTGAAATTCTCGTTGATGCCGCCGCCAGCGCGGCCGATGCACACGCCTTCATAGGCCTGCACGCGGGAGCGCTCGCCTTCCACGACCTTGACGTTCACACGGACGGTGTCGCCGGGGCCGAATTCGGGCACGCTGCGCTTATTCTTGAGCGCGACGAGCTGCTCTTGATCGATTTCCTCGATGATATTCATAGCCATACCTTTCACGGGCGCCTGCTCACGGCCGTTGACGGCCATCGGACGAACGCCATTCTTTTTGATTGATCCAGACGTTAGGTTGCGGGCCTGAGGCTTCCGCAAGCGGTGTCCTACCCTAGGTTTTCCGGCTTGTCGATGGGTTTTGGGGCGCCTTTTAGGGCCTTCTACTCTTGCTCAATCCTATCGAGCTTAGCCAGCGCCTCTCCAACTCCCCGAATCAAACGCAAATTCTCGAACGCCCAGCCTGTCACGGCAATTTGGATACGGCGGCGCGATCTGTGCGGTTCGGATTAGGGGAGAACGACGCAGGAACTTCTACCCTTTGCCCTTGAGACTGCGGATATAGGCCACGACGTTCCGCAAATCGTCCTGCTCGAGCACGATATTGGGCATTGTGGGGTGGGAGGTTTGCAGCCACACCGCCAGAGCCATCTCGGTCATGCCCGGGGTATCGGCCACCTCCTGGAAGGCGGGCGCCTCCATCAGCGGCGACATCATCTCGCCTTGCAGGACCCCGTGGCAGGCGGCACAGACCTCGGCCGCATAGGCGTTGCCCGCGGCAACGTCCGCGTCTTGGGCGCCTGCGGCGCCGGAAAGCCCCAGCGTCAAGGCGGTCGCGAGCCCCATCAGAGCCTTCATGCGTAAGTCTCCCTCGTGGTTTGCGCCCAGATTAGCGCCTGGTGGCCAGTATGGCACTGATTTCGATCAAGATTTCGGCTTGCCGTCAGGCCCGGCAATGACGAGGGGCGCTAGCGCTTGCCGTGCTTCTCCCACAGATCGGGGCGGCGGGCCTTGGTGATGGCCTCCGCCTGGTCCCGGCGCCATTGGGCGATTTTCTCGTGGTCGCCGGACAGCAGAATCTCGGGAATGGCGCGGCCTTCCCACTCCCGGGGCCTTGTGTAGTGGGGATATTCCAGGAGCCCGGAGGCGAAGCTCTCCTCGTTGAGCGAGATCTCGTTGCCGGCGACGCCGGGCAGGAGCCGCACGCAGGCGTCGATCAGCACCTGCGCCGCCAGTTCGCCGCCGGACAGCACATAGTCGCCGATGGAGATCTCCTCCACGTCGCGGGCCTCCAAGACACGTTCGTCCACGCCCTCGAAGCGGCCGCATAAAAGGATCACGCCGGGGCCTTCCGCGAGTTCGTGGGCGCGACCTTGCGTGAGGGGGGCGCCCCGCGGCGACAGATAGAGCGTCGGCGTGCCGGGGGCGGCGTCCGCCCGGCCGGCATCGATGGCCAAAGCGGCAATGTCGGCCCGCATGACCATGCCGGCGCCGCCGCCGGCCGGCGTGTCGTCCACCGAGCGGTGCTTGTCGTTGGCGAAGCTGCGAATATCGAAGGTCTGAAGCGCCCAGGTGCCTTCGGCGAGCGCTTTGCCGGCGAGGCTCAATCCCAGCGGTCCCGGGAACATCTCGGGGTAGAGGGTGAGAACGGCGGCGCGCCAGGTCATGATGTTGTGGCTCCTTGCTTCGCCACGCGCTCTTCTTTCAGCAGCCAGGTTTCGAGCCGGCCGACGCCCTTCACCTCGATGGGCCCGCGCGCCTCGAACAGGAAGCCGTTGCCGAGAGCGTCGCGTACGTCGCCCGACACCTGGATCTCGCCCGGGAGCCCATGGGACTCCAGGCGCGAGGCGAGGTTCACCGTCGCGCCCCACACATCGTAGGAGAATTTGTCGGCGCCGATGACGCCGGCCATGACGGGGCCGCCGGCCATGCCGATGCGGATTTGCAGTTCGACGCCATGGGTCTCCGACAGTCGCGCCACGAGGCCAGGCAGGCCGAGCGCCATGCGCGCCAGGCGATAGACATGGTCCTCTTGCGGCTGGCTGACACCGGCAACCGCCATATAGCCGTCGCCGATGGTCTTGATCTTCTCCACCCCGTGCGACGCCGCCAGCCGATCGAACTCGGTGACGACATGATCGAGGATGGCGACCGTGCGGGCGGCGCCGAGCTCCTGGGCCAGCGCGGTGAAGCCGACGAGATCGGTGAACAGCACGGAGGCTTGCGGCACGGCGTCGGCGACGCGCTCGCCGGGCCGGGCTTTCAGGCGCTCAGCGATGGCCGCGGGCAGGATGTTGGCCAGCAGGGCGTCGGCTTCGGCGCGGGCGCGGTCGGCCATGGTGAAGGCATAGCCGACGAGGAGGGCAATGAGGGTGAAGGTAGTCGCCGCCGAGGAGACGTAGAGATTGGCGAGCAGGTTCGGGTCGGCAACGATGCGCGCACTGCCCGGCGGATACAGAAACCAAGTCGCCAGATGCAGCGCCAGCCCCACCGCCACGGCGCCGACCACGAGACGGATATGGGCCATGCCGCAAATGGCGAAGGCAACCGCCGCAACCACGATGTAATTCAGCTGGATGCCGGAGTCGTGGCCGAGCTCGCGCACGAAGAAGAATAGAGTCACATATTCGGCGGCGCAGATGAGCAGCGCCGCGGCCACGTCGTTGATGCGGTGGGCGAGCGGCGCAAGCAGGGCGACGGCAACGAGGACGAGGTTGACCACGATCAGCGGCCAATATTCCTCCACGCCGAAGGCGGCGTACACGCCGGCAAAGACGCCCGAGGACACGGTGATCATCATCGCCATAACGTTGACGATGGTCAGCCGCCGCCGGATGTTGCGCGGATAGCCGGCGGTTCCCCATTCGGCGAAGCGCACGAGCGGGCCGAGCCAGGCGAAGAGCGGCGCGTTGCGCAAGGAATGCATGGTGCTGCCGCGCAGCTCAGCGCGATCGGATTTCGAGACGGAACGAGTGATCATCGTGGCTAGCCTAGCGTCATTCCGGCGAAAGCCGGAATCCAGCGATTCAATGCTTCGGCTTCTCGGCTCTGGATCCCGGCGTGCGCCGGGATGACAGGCTACTCCGGCAATTCCTCCGGCGGTACGAGGACGAGGCGGCCGCCGTCGATGTCGACCTCCGGCACCGTCGTCTCGGTGAAGGCCACCAGCAGGTTTTCGCCGCCGCCCGCGGGCGCCACCTCGACAATGTCGCTGGCGCCGAAATTATGCATCGCCACCACGGTGCCGATGATCTCGCCTGCTGCGTCGACCGCCTTGAGGCCGACCAGGTCGGCGACGAACCACTCGCCCTCTTTGCGCGCTGCCGGCGCCGGAATCCGAGCGCGGGGCAGATAGAGCTTGGTGCGGGTGAGCGCTTCGGCGCCTTCGCGTGTGGTCACGCCCTTGATGTGGGCGATGATCGCTTTCGGGGTGACGCGGACGCGCTCGATTTCGATGCGCTTCGCCCCCGTCTCGTCCTCAAGCGGCCCATAGTTGGCGATGTCGGCCGGCGATTGGGTGTAGGAGCGGAGTCGAACCTCGCCCTTCAGCCCTTGCGCCGCGCCGATCTCGCCAACCAGCACCCGGTCTTGTTCGTCGCCCAAGACTACTCGGCGGCCTTTTCGGCCTCGGCCACGGCCTCGGCGGGCGCTTCTTCAGCCGGCGCCTCGGCAGCAGGCTCTTCAGCGGCTGGCTCGGGCTCTGGTTCCGGCGCGGCAGCCGCGGCGGCGGCAGCCTCTTCGGCGGCCTTCTTGGCGTCTTCGGCCTCCTTGACCTTCGCCTCGTCGGCGGCCTTCTTGGCTTCCTCGCGCTCGAGGCGCTTCTTGCCGGGCTGGGCCTTCTCCGGGTTGTTGCGCGCTTCGCGCTTCATCAGGCCGGCGGCATCGAAGAAGCGCAGCACGCGGTCGGTCGGCAGCGCGCCATGCGACAGCCAATGCTTGGCGCGGTCCTCGTCGAAATTCACGCGCTCGGCGGAGTCGCGCGGCAGCAGCGGATTGAACGTGCCGATCTTCTCGATGTAGCGGCCGTCGCGCGGGCTGCGCGAGTCGGCGACGACGATGCGGTAAAAGGGCCGCTTCTTGGCGCCGGCACGGGCCAGTCTGATCTTCAGTGACATTGCTTTGGTTCTCCTAGTCGTTCGATCTCAAAAAAATGGGTCAACGTTTTTTCTTCTGTGGCAGTCCGGGAAGGCCGCGCGGCATGGCGCCAGGTAGGCCTGGAAGCCCTCCGGGAAAGCCGCCGGGCGGCAGCTTGGGAAAATTCGCCGGCAGATCGGCGCCGGCCGGAAGATCGGCGGGCATTTCCGGCGGCGCTCCGCCCCCGAACAGCGCGCTCAAAGGTCCGCGCTTCTTGCCAATGGCCTTCATCATGTCGGCCATCTGACGGTGCATCTTCACCAGCTTGTTGATGTCCTGGACGGACGTGCCGGAGCCCGCCGCCACGCGCTTCTTGCGCGAGGCATTGAGCAGCTTCGGGGTCTTGCGCTCGGCGCGGGTCATCGAGCTAATGATCGCCTGCTGGCGCTTCAACACGCTGTCATCAAGATTGGCGGCGTCGATCTGCTTCTTCACCTTGCCCAGGCCGGGCAGCATGCCGAGCACGCCGCCCATGCCGCCGAGCTTCTGCATCTGCTTGAGCTGATCGGAGAGGTCCTGAAGGTCGAAGGACCCCTTCCTCATCTTCTTGGCGGTGGCTTCGGCTTGGTCGAGTTCAACGGTCTCCATCGCCTTCTCGACGAGGCCGACCACGTCGCCCATGCCGAGAATGCGGCCCGCGATACGATCGGGATAGAACTCTTCGAGCGCGTCCAATTTCTCGCCGACACCAATGAGTTTGATGGGCTTGCCGGAGACGGCGCGCATGGACAGCGCCGCACCGCCGCGCGCATCGCCGTCGACACGGGTCAGCACGATGCCGGTGAGGTTCACGCGCTCGCCGAAATTCTTGGCGAGGTTGACGGCGTCCTGGCCGGTGAGCGCATCGGCGACCAGCAGCGTCTCGTGCGGCTGGGCGATCTTCTCGATGGCCGCGGTCTCGGCCATGAGCTCTTCGTCGATATGGGTGCGGCCGGCGGTATCGAGCAGCAGCACGTCGAAGCCGCCGAGCTTCGCCGCCTTGACGGCGCGGGTGGCGATCTCGGTCGGGGTCTGGCCCTCGACGATGGGCAGTGTGGCGACCTCGGCCTGCTCGCCGAGAATGCGAAGCTGCTCCTGCGCGGCGGGACGGCGCGTATCGAGCGAGGCCATCATGACCTTCTGCTTGTCGCGGGTCGTGAGCCGCTTGGCGAGCTTGGCCGTGGTGGTGGTCTTGCCGGAGCCTTGCAGGCCGACCAGCATCATCACGACGGGCGGCGTGGCAGCGAGGTCAATGGCTTGAGCGTCCGAGCCCAGCATGCGCACCAGCTCGTCATTGACGATTTTGATGACCATCTGGCCGGGGGTGACCGAGCGCACGACGTCCTGGCCGAGGGCCTTCTGCTTCACCCGGTCGGTGAAGGAGCGCACCACGTCGAGCGCGACGTCCGCCTCGATCAGGGCGCGGCGCACCTCGCGCATGGCCTCGGTGATGTCCGCCTCGCTCAGCGCGCCGCGGCGCGTGAGCTTGTCGAGAATGCCGGAGAGGCGGTCGGAAAGGGTCTCGAACATCAGCCGGCGTAGTCCACGACATATTTGCGGTAGACCCAGCCCGAGGCGCAGGGGCCGGTATAGGCGCCCGCGCGGGGCCAGGGCGTGCCGACGCCGCAGTCCTGGTTGTTATGGGAATAGACGACGCCGAGCCATTGACCGCGCTGATCGCAGATACTCAGAAGATAGCCGTTATAGACCTTGTCCAGCATGGCGTAGTTGGAACTGGGTCCGGCGCGCACGGCGAGGAAGCCGTCGCCGCCTTGCGGATCGAGGCCGCGCACGATGCCGACCGTGCCGCAGGCGTCGTAGCCCGGGTTTTGTCCGGCGATGACCGGCACGGCGCTCTGCTGGGCGATGGTCGCCGCTGGCAGGCAGGCGAGCACCAGCGTGGCAAGGATGCCGGTAGCGCGCTGCAAGCGGTCTGTCACCATGGTCTCCTCCTCGAGATGAGGATAAACAACGAAAAAAGCACCCGTGGGCGCATCGCGCTGACGGGTGTTGACCCCCCTGGCTCCCTTTAGTTTGCTCTACCGCGCTTTGCGCCCCTTGAGAGTAAGTGCTCAAGCAGGCCCGGGCCGGTAGCAAACCAAAATGTCCAGGGCGGCGGCTCGGATTAGGAGCTGCCTTGAATTTCGAGCGGAATGTCGGCGAGGCGGCCCTTTAAGTCAAGCGCGGATAAGGGGTTCCAGCGCCACGGCAAGGTCCAGCAAGGCCTCGTCGCCGCCTTTCCAGCCGATGAACGACAGGCCCACGGGGCAGCCCGAGGCTTGACCCATGGGGATCGAGATCTGCGGCAGGCCGGCGTGACCGGCAAGACAGGTGTTTTGCAGGGTCGCGGTGCGGAACTCGGCGAAAGAGGCGCCGTCGGGAATGTCGCGCTCGGGGGGAAGCGTCGGGGTGGTCGGCAGCACGATGGCCGTGCCGGGCTTGACGATCTGCTTCAGGCGCTTTGCGATTTGGGCGCGGATGGCGCGGGCCGCCTCCACATCGTCGAAACTAATCGTGGCGGCGATCTCGAAGCGCTCCTGGATGCCGGGGCCGAGATTTACGTCATGGGACTGCACGAAAGGCAGCAGCGTCGACTGGATTTCGAAGCCCTGAATGGTGGCGAAGGCCTTGCGCCAGGCCACGATGTCTCCGCCGGCGATCTCCGCATGCTCAGCCTTGGGGATCACGCCTGAGAGCTTGTTGAGGGTCTGCCACAGCGCTTGGTCCACGCTCGCTTCGGACTCACCGACGATATCCTGGGCGAGGATCAGCCGAGTGATGGGCTCCTTCACGGATTCGCCTTGGAGCAGGACCTGGCCGAGTGTGCGGGCGAGGCTCGCATTGCGGGTGAGAAAGCCCACCGTGTCGTAGCTCGGCGCCATGGGGGTGGCGCCATGCGCGTCGATGCGGCCATGGGTGGGGCGCAGACCATAGAGGCTGCAGAAGGACGCCGGCACGCGGATCGAGCCGCCGGTGTCGGCGCCGAGCGCGAAGTCGCAGATCTCGGCGGCCACCGCCGCCGCCGAGCCGCAGGACGAGCCGCCTGTCACGTGGTTGCCGGCGCGTGCATTGATGGGCTGACCGTAATGAGCGTTGGTGCCGAGCACGCTGTAGAAGAACTCGTCGCAGACATTAATACCGATCAGGCTGGCGCCAGCGTCCAGCAGCCGCGCGACGACCGGCGCGGTCTCGGCCGCCGGTGCCGCATGGGCGTAGAAGTCCGGATTGCCGTTGGAAACCTTGCGCCCCTTGATGGCAAACAGGTCTTTGACCATGAAGGTGAGGCCGGCGAGCGGGCCTTCGCTCCGTCCCACCATCGGCTGTTCGAGCGTGTGGGGGACGAGGGCGCCGATCGTGTCGTTCTTGGGAACGGCGATGAAGACCATGGGGCTCTCCTGGCAATATGCGATGATGCGAGACAACGCTAAATTAGTGAAGGCTTCGCAACGTTTTGAGACCGGCAGGATCGTTTGAGCGCTGAGAGGAAACGCGGCCCGCGCCTGCCCAGAACGCCGCGCCTGCCGAAAACGGTGTGGGCGCTTGGCTTCACGTCGCTGTTTATGGACATCTCCTCGGAGCTGATCCACGGCCTGCTGCCGCTGTTCCTCATGGTCAGCCTGGGCGCCAGCGCTGCCGTGCTCGGCCTGGTGGAAGGCATCGCCGAGGCGACGGCGCAGATCGCGCGGGTGTTCTCTGGCTGGCTGTCCGACCGGCTCGGCCGCCGCAAGGCGCTGGCCGTGGCCGGCTATGGGCTGGCGGCGATCACCAAGCCGCTGTTTCCGCTGGCAAGTTCCGTCTGGCTCGTGGCCACCGCTCGCTTCCTCGACCGCATCGGCAAGGGCATTCGCGGGGCGCCGCGCGATGCGCTGATCGCCGACGTGACGCAGCCCGCCAGCAGAGGCGCCGCTTTCGGCCTGCGCCAGTCGCTCGACACGGTGGGCGCCACTATAGGGCCGCTGCTGGCGATCGGGCTGATGTATGCGTTCAGCGACGACATCCGCACGGTGCTGTGGTTCGCGGTGATCCCGGCGGCCATCGCCGTGGCCATTCTCGTGTTCGGCGTGCACGAGCTGGCGCCCGCGCCGAAAGAACAGATTGCGCCAATCAAGGCGGCCGAGATCGCCCGCCTCGGCCGGTTCTATTGGCTCGTGGTCGGGGCCGGCGCGGTGTTCACGCTGGCCCGGTTCAGCGAGGCGTTTCTGGTGATCCGCGCCCATGATGCCGGGTTGGCGCTGGCCTTGGCGCCGGCGGTGATCGCGGTGATGAGCCTCGTCTATGCGGGCGCCGCCTATCCGGCCGGGCGTCTCCAGGACCGGTTCGGGGCGCGGCCGCTCCTCGTCGCCGGTCTCGTGGTGCTGATCGCCGCCGACCTGTTGCTGGCGCGCGGTCAATCGCTCCTTGCCATCTTCCTTGGCATCGCGCTCTGGGGCCTCCATATGGGGCTGACGCAAGGGGTGCTGTCGGCCCTGGTGGCGCAAGCCGCGCCTTCTCGCCTTCGTGGCACGGCCTTCGGCGTGTTCGGCCTCGTCACCGGGCTCGCGGCGCTGCTGGCCAGTGTCCTGGCCGGCGTGTTGTGGGAGACCATCGGCCCGGCGACCACCTTTTTTGCCGGCGCCGGCTTTGCCGGGCTGTCGCTCGCCGCCTTCCTGGGCATCCCGCGCAAGATGGGCGCAGCCGGCTGACGGCGCTTACGGTGCGGTGCTATAGAGGCGCCAGGATTTTGGAGCAGTTGGTCATGACCGCGGGCGTCCGCAGCTTTCTCAAGATGAACGGGCTTGGCAACGACTTCGTCGTGCTGGATGCCCGTGCGGATGCGCTGGCGCTCGTGCCGGACGCGATCCGCGCCATTGCCGACCGCAAGGAAGGTATCGGCTGCGATCAGATCATTGCGCTCCAGCCTTCGACCAATGCCGACGTGTTCATGCGCATCTGGAATGCCGATGGCGGCGAGGTCGTGGCTTGCGGCAATGCCGCCCGCTGCGTGGCGGCGCTCATGGCCGAAGAGCAGGGCCGGCCTCAGGTCTCCATCGAGACCGAGGATCAGGTGCTCGGCGCGGTGGTCGGCGGCGATGGGCAAGTCACCATCGACATGGGCGTGCCCCGGCTCGCCTGGAACGAGATCCCGCTCGCCGAGCCGTTCCACGACACGCGCCGCATCGAGCTTCAGGCGGGGCCGATCGATGCGCCGGTGATGCATTCGCCGGGCGTGGTTAATGTGGGCAACCCGCATGCCCTCTTCTTTGTGGAGGATGTCGATGCCATCGATCTCGCCTGTATCGGGCCGATGCTGGAGCATCACCCGCTGTTTCCCGAGCGCGCTAATATCTCGCTGGTGCAAGTCCTCAGCCCCGACCATCTCAAGGTCCGCACCTGGGAGCGGGGCGCGGGGCTGACGCGTGCCTGCGGCACGGCGGCCTGCGCCTCGGCGGTGGCCGCGGTCCGCCGGAAAGTCGCGGGCCGCAAGGTTACGGTCAGCCTTCCGGGCGGCGATCTCGTCATCGAGTGGCGTGAGGCGGACAGCCATGTGCTGATGACTGGGCCTTATGCGCTCGACTTTGAGGGCACGCTGCCAGAAGGCCTGCTTGCGACCTCAGAGGTCTGACTCCTTTCAGGAATTCGTGTTAGAAGCCGCCCAATGTCGGATATCGAAATCATCACCTTTGGCTGCAGGCTCAACGCCTATGAGTCCGAGGTTATGCGCAAGCATGCGAACGCCGCCGGCGTTACTGACGCGGTGATCGTCAACACCTGCGCGGTGACTTCCGAGGCCGTGCGTCAGTCGCGCCAGGCGATCCGCAAAGCCCGCCGCATGCGCCCCGACGCCAAGATCGTGGTCACGGGCTGCGCGGCTCAGATCGATCCGGACCGTTTCGCGGCCATGGCCGAGGTCGACCGCGTCGTCGGCAATCAAGAGAAGATGCAGGCCGCGACCTTCCAAGGTCTGGGCACGGACAACAGCGAGAAGGTGGCGGTCAACGACATCATGTCGGTGACGGAGACGGCCGGCCATCTGATTGAAGGCTTCGGCAATCGCGCCCGCGCCTATGTGCAGATCCAGAATGGCTGCGATCATCGCTGCACCTTCTGCATCATCCCATTCGGCCGCGGCAACTCGCGCTCGGTGCCGGCGGGCGAGGTGGTGGCGCAAGTGCGACGGCTCGTGGAAAACGGCTACGCCGAGATCGTGCTGACCGGCGTCGACATGACGGCCTATGGCGCGGACCTGCCGGGCGAGATGACGCTCGGCAAGCTTGTCCGCACTGTGCTCAAGCTGGTGCCAGAGCTGCCGCGCTTGCGCATTTCCTCCATCGACTCCGTCGAGGCCGACCCGGCGCTGATCGCGGCCATCGCCAAGGAAGAGCGGCTGATGCCGCATCTGCATCTGTCTTTGCAGGCAGGCGACGACCTCACCTTGAAGCGCATGAAGCGCCGTCACGCCCGCGCCGATTCTGTTGAATTCTGTGATGCCATGCGCAAGGCGCGTCCTGACATCGTGTTCGGCGCCGACATCATCGCCGGCTTCCCAACCGAAACCGAAGAGATGTTCGCCAACTCGCTGTCGCTGGTGGACGATTGCGGTCTCACCTTCTTGCATGTGTTTCCGTTCTCGGCACGCGAGGGCACGCCCGCCGCGCGCATGCCGCCCGTGAATGGGACAGTCGTAACCCGACGCGCGTCGGAGCTACGCGCCAAGGGCGTCGCCGCGCTGCAGCGCCATCTCGAAAGCGCGCGCGGACGGCGTATCCAGGTGCTTATGGAGAATGAGGCTCATGGCCGCTCGGCGGATTTCACGCCGGTGCGGCTCGAAGCGTGCGCGCAAGCAGGGGCCCTGATCGACGCGGTGGTCTCCGGCGATGACGGGGCGTCGCTGCTGGCGGAGACGGCATGAGCGATAAGCCCGCGTCGCCCGAGAGCAAGCGGAGCTGGTTCGCGCAGCTCAAGGCGGGCCTCTCGCGGACCTCCAACTCGCTGACGGAAAATCTCACCGGCGTGCTCACCAAGCGCAAGCTCGACGAGGAGACTCTCGACGAGCTGGAAGAGGTGCTGATCCGCGCCGATCTCGGCATGGGTATGGCCGACCGCATGCGTGAGGCGCTCTCGAAGGGCCGCTTCGAAAAAGGACTGACGGCGGAGGACGTGCGCCGCGTGCTGGCCGAGGAGGTGGCGCGCGTGCTGGAGCCGGTCGCCCAGCCCTTCACGCTGGATGACAACACCAAGCCCCATGTCATGCTCGTGGTCGGGGTCAACGGCACAGGCAAGACCACCACCATCGGCAAGCTGGCGCACCAGTTCGACAAGGACGGCAAGCAGGTCATGCTCGCCGCCGCCGACACGTTCCGTGCCGCGGCCATCGATCAGCTGAAAATTTGGGGCAGCCGTGTCGGCGCCGAGGTCGTGGCCAAGGATGTCGGCGCCGATCCCGCCGGCGTTGCCTATGAGGCGTTGGAGCGCGCCAAAGCTGAAGGCGCCGACGTGCTGCTCATCGATACCGCCGGGCGGCTGCAGAACAAGGGCGACCTCATGGCCGAGCTCGCCAAGATCGTGCGCGTGCTGAAGAAGGTCGACGAGAATGCGCCCCATTCGGTGGTGCTGGTGCTCGATGCGACCACGGGCCAGAACGCCATCAATCAGGTGCAGATCTTCCAGGAGATTGCCGGGGTGACGAATCTGGTGGTGACCAAGCTCGACGGCACGGCGCGCGGCGGGATTCTCGTCGCCATCGCCGAGCGCTTCGGGCTGCCCATCAACGCCATCGGCATCGGCGAAGGGATCGAGGATTTCGAGCCGTTCGATGCCCATGACTTCGCCCGCGCCATCGCCGGAGCAGGACGTGAAAATGAAGCCTGAGAGCGAGCCCGAAGTGGAAGCGGCCAACAAGACGGCCCCTGCCGTCAAGCCTGCGGCGCCGGACCAGTCTGTCGGCGCCAAGCTCGCCATAGAGCTTGGGCCGTTGCTCGTCTTCTTTGGCGGCAATGCCGCCGCGGGGATCTATGCCGGCACCGCCGCCTTCATGGTGGCGACCGTGCTGTCGCTGGGCTTTGCCTGGTGGCGCTATCACAAAGTGCCGGTGATGCCGTTGGTCAGCGCGGTGATCGTGCTCGCCTTTGGCGGGCTCACGCTCTACCTGCACGACGACACCTTCATCAAGCTCAAGCCGACCATCGTCTACACGATGTTCGCTGTGCTGCTGTTCGGCGGACTGCTCACGAAGAAGCCGGTGCTCGAACTTCTGTTCGGGCCGGTGTTCAATCTGACGGATGAAGGCTGGCGCAAGCTGACCTTGCGCTGGGCCGTGTTCTTCCTGGCGATGGCGCTGGTCAACGAGTTCGTGTGGCGCAATTTCTCGACCGACACCTGGGTCAGCTTCAAAGCGTTCGGCTTCCTGCCGATCACGTTTTTGTTTGCCATGGGCCAAGTGCCCCTGATGCAACGTTATGGTGCACCCCAAGACGAGTCCGCAGAATAGCAGACTGCTTGCTTAAGGTTACTCCAAATCGCCTCGCGTTCATTGGCTAGCATACGGAATGACACCTTCCGATATGAAAGCCGACCCCGTTGGTCGGACCTAGTTGTCCCGCGGCCCGGCAGGGCACTCCTGCAACCTGGCGTTTGCTGATTGCGATTTCGGGTTGTAAAAGGAGCCACGCAAGGCCCGGGAAAGCTAGGGACGCTCATGACTCCTACACGCTTTGCGTGAGATTGGCAGCGCGCGCATTATGGCAAAGGCCGGAAATCCACTGAACCGCTCGGCGGCGCATTTACTGCACCAGGCCGGTCAACGCGCCGCCGACATCTTTGCGGATGAGGCCGGGGCCGGCGGCCTGACGCCACGCCAGTATGCCGTACTGGCGGTGGTTTCCGACGAGGAGGGTCTGACGCAGACCGAACTCGTGGACCGGACCGGCATCGACCGGTCGACACTTGCCGATATCGTCGCGCGGCTGCTCAGCCGCGGGCTGATTCAACGCCGCCGCGCCAAGGATGACGGCAGAGCCTATGCCATCAAGCTGAGCGCGCAGGGCACCAAGGCTTTGCGCGAGGCGCAGCCGGGCGCCACGGCGGCGGATTTGCGGCTCATGGCGAGCCTGCCGCCGGCCAAGCGCCAGGACTTTATCGAGTCCCTCATTCGGATAGTCGAAGCCGTCGACAAGTAGTCGCGGTCTTTGCGCTCGTGGCGGCCCTCACTCGGCGGGCTTTGCCGCCGGCAGCTGCATGAGCGGCAGGATCTTCTCGTTGATCGCTTGCTCGGTGAGCGGGCCCACATGGCGATAGGCGATTTTGCCGTCGCCGGAGATCACATAGGTTTCCGGCACGCCGTAGACGCCGAAATCGATCGCCGCGCGCCCTGATCGGTCGGCGCCAACGCGGGCGAAGGGGTTGCCGTAGCGGCCCAGAAAGCGGCGGGCCGAGGCTGGATCATCCTTGTAGTTGATGCCGTAGAGGCGGACATCGGTGTCTTTGGCGAGCGCCATGAGCATCGGATGCTCCTGCAGGCAAGGCACGCACCAGGAGGCAAAGACATTGACGATGGTGGGCTTACCGCCGGCGAGTTCGGCCGAAGTGAAGCTTTGCATGGACGCGCCATCTTCCGTCTTCAGACCGTCGAGAGGGGCAAGGGTGAAGTCGGGCACCGGCTTGCCGATCATCGCCGAAGGCAGCTTGGATGGATCGCCGGTCTGCAGCGCGTAGAAGAAGAGCCCGGCGAGGCCGGCGAAAACGAGGAGAGGCAGCGCGACGGTCCAGCGGCTGCGCTTGCGCTCTGGTGTCTTTGCGGTCGTCACAGGCGTCTTGCCGGTCGACTTTGTGGACGACTTGGCTGTCGACTTTGTGGCCGGCTTCTTGGCGGTCATGAGCGGGGCTTCCGGGTGCGCGGGGTGGCAGACTTCGTTCTGGCCGCCGTCTTTCGCTTCGCTGCCGGTTTCCGCTTGGGCACGGACTTGGTTGTCGTGATCTTGGTTGTCGTGGTCTTGGCTGTCTTCGTCTTGGCTGTGGTCGTTTCGGCGGTCTCGACCCCGGTCGGCGGCGCTGTCATCGCCGGCGTCGTCTTTGGCGTCGTCGTCGTTTTGGGTGACCTCGCCGAGCGGCGCCGGATGCCTTGACGCTCCAGCTCGGCGAGCTTGCGGCGCTGGCTGCGGTCGTCGGCGAGCGTAATAAGGACCAACGCGGCGACGGCGATAGCGGTCACGCCATAGGCGGCGACGATGAAGCTTGCGTGCGGGCCGAGATCGAGCATGGGTTCGCTTCTAAGCTTCGGCCAGCGTGGCGCGCTCGACTTGGGTCTGCTGGAGCGCGCGCACTCGGCGGCGCAGAATCTCTGCGCGCATGGCGAGAAGATGTAACAGCATGAATAGTGCGGTGAAACCCGCCGCCATGACGAAGAGCGGCGTCAGCAGCGACGCATCGATGGTCGAGCCGCCGGCGCGGAACACGCTCGCCGGCTGATGCAGCGTATTCCACCAATCCACCGAGAATTTGATGATGGGGATGTTGATGGCGCCCACCAGGGCCAGGATGGCGGCGGTGCGCCCGGCCCGGCCCGGTTCCTCGATGGATTGCCAGAGCGCGATCAGTCCGAGATAGAGCAGCAACAGAATAAGCATGGAGGTGAGGCGCGCGTCCCACACCCAATAGGTGCCCCACATGGGCTTGCCCCAGAGCGAGCCGGTGACCAGCGCGACGAAGGTGAAGGTGGCGCCGATGGGGGCGGCGGTCTTGGCGGCGACATCGGCCAGCGGATGCCGCCAGATCAGCGTGCCCAGCGCGGCGACGGCGATCACCGTGTAGCCGAACATGGCGAGCCAGGCGGCGGGCACGTGGATGAACATGATGCGGACGGTCTCACCCTGCTGATAGTCCGGCGGCGCCACGAACAAAGCGAGATAGAGCCCAAGGCCAAGCAGGATCATGGTGAGCGCGGTGAGCCACGGCACGACGCGGTCGACAAGGCTCAGGAAGCGGGTGGGATTGGCGAGGCCGATCATGGGGCTGATCTAGTGGGTTTGGGCATGAAGCGCAATTAGGCCTAGCGCAGCGCCGTGCGCAGCGCGGCCGCCGCGGCGATGGGCGCCAGCACGATGCTGGCAAGGCTCAGGCCGTACAGCATGAGGAAGGGCGGCCAGGGTGAGGCGGGGCCGACAATGGCCGCCGACGCGGTGGCGACGCCGAAGATCAGCACCGGCACGTAGAGCGGCAGCACGAGCAGCGCCAGCAGAAGGCCGCTGCGCCTCAGGCCCAGCGTCAGGCTCGCGCCGATGGCGGCGACGAAGCTGACGGCCGGCGTGCCGGCCAGCATGGCCAGCACCAAAAGAGGTATGGAGTCGAGCGGCAGGTTGAGCAGGAGGCCGAGCATCGGCGCCATGAGCGCCAGTGGTACGCCGGTAGTGAGCCAATGGGCCAGGGACTTGATGGCGGCGACGACCGGCAATGGCAGCGGTCCGGCGGCGAGCACGTCGAGGGTGCCGTCCTCATAGTCGTTGTGGAAGATGCGGTCGGCGGACAGCAGGGCGGCCAGCAGCAGTGCCACCCACAACATGCCGGGCGCGACACGGGCCAGCAGGTTGAGGTCGGGCCCCAAGCCGAACGGCATGATGGCGACGACCACGAGATAGAAGCCGAGCGCGGTGCCGATGGCACCGCCTTCGCGCCAGGCCAGCATGACGTCGCGCTTGAGGAGGGCGAGGGCGGCGCTCACGCGGCGCGCTCCAGCCCGAGGGTGAGCTCGTGCGCGAATTTGGTCTTGAGCGGCACATGGCTCGACACGATGGCAATGCCGCCCGCCTTCAGGTGATGGCGGATCGCGTCGTCCAGTTTTTTGACCGAGGCGGCATCGAGCGAAACCGATGGCTCGTCGAGCAGCCATAAGGGCCGCGGCGCGGCGAACAGGCGGGACAGGGCCAGTTTGCGCTTCTGCCCTGCGGACAGCAGTCCGGCCGGAAGATCGGCCAGCGGCTTCAGGCCGAAGGCGGCAAGCGCCTGGTCCAACCCGCCGTCGCCGCCCTCCAGATAATCCGCCCAGAAGGCCAAGTTCTCGCGCACGCTCAAAGCCGTCTTGGCCGCGTTCAGATGGCCGACATAGTGGCTGAGTTCAGCAATAGGCGTGTCGGGGTCGGCGCCTTTCGTGGCGATGCGGCCTTCAGCAAGTGGCAGAAGTCCGGCGATCTGCCGCAACAGGCTCGTCTTGCCGGCGCCGTTCGGCCCGCTGACGAGGAGCGCCTGGCCCGGCTCGAGCGCAAATCGCAAGCCCTGGAACAGCGTGCGGCCGCCCCGCTCGCAGGCGATGTCATGGGCGCTGAGGCTAAGCTTGAAGGGCATTTGCATGGATTCTGTGCAGATTTTCGGCGGGGCAGCGGTTGCAGCAAGGGGCTACGCGTCTCTTCGCGTCATTGTCTCGTCGCCGCAAGGGCTTTTATAGTGGGCCGAAGAGCGCGTATCCAAAAGCCAAGGACGTCCTGGCGTGAGATGGCGGAAGCTTCTCGCGGCCGGTTGGCCGTACCTTTGCCTGCTCATTTGCTGGGACCTGCCCCTATCGGGGCTTCGAAGGAGACTTCATTGACATCGGTGGTTTCGACCTCGCTCGATAGCTTCAAGTGCCGGCGCACACTTCGCGTGGGCAAGCGCGCTTACGATTATTTCGATCTCAAGGAGGCGGAAGCCGCAGGGCTCGACGGCATCAGCCGTTTGCCCTTCTCGCTCAAGGTGCTGTTGGAGAATCTCCTGCGCCATGAAGACGGGCGCACGGTCACCGCCGACGATATTCGCGCGGTCGCCGACTGGCTGAAGGACAAGAAGAGCGACCGCGAGATCGCCTTCCGCCCGGCGCGCGTGCTGATGCAAGACTTCACCGGCGTGCCGGCCGTGGTCGATCTCGCCGCCATGCGCGACGCCGTCACCACGCTCGGCGGCGACCCGCACAAGATCAATCCGCTGGCCCCCGTCGACCTCGTCATCGATCACTCGGTGATGGTCGATGCCTTCGGCACGGGCGCGGCTTTCCAATTCAATGTCGACAAGGAATATGAGCGCAACAACGAGCGCTATGCCTTCTTGCGCTGGGGCGCGGGCGCCTTCGACAATTTCCGCGTGGTGCCGCCGGGCACCGGCATCTGCCACCAGGTCAATCTGGAATATCTGGCGCAGACGGTGTGGACCAAGGACGAGGGCGACGTGAAGCTCGCCTTCCCCGACACGCTGGTCGGCACGGATAGCCACACCACTATGGTCAACGGCCTGTCGGTGCTCGGTTGGGGCGTGGGCGGCATCGAGGCGGAAGCCGCGATGCTCGGCCAGCCGATCTCCATGCTGATCCCCGAGGTCATGGGGTTCCGCATGACGGGCCGCTTGCGCGAAGGCGTCACCGCTACCGATCTGGTGTTGACGGTGACGGAGATGCTGCGCCGGGCGGGCGTGGTCGGCAAGTTCGTAGAGTTTTTCGGCGTCGGTCTCGAAAATCTGCCGCTCGAGGACCGGGCCACCATCGCCAATATGGCGCCGGAATACGGCGCGACGTGCGGCTTCTTCCCGGTCGACAAGGAGACGCTGGCTTATCTGGAGGCGACGGCGCGAAAAGAGTCCCGCATTGAGCTGGTGGAGGCTTACGCCAAGGCACAAGGGCTCTACCGCAAGGACGACACGCCGGACCCGGAGTTCACCGACACGCTTTCGCTTGATCTCGGCGACGTGGTGCCGTCGATCGCCGGGCCGAAGCGCCCGCAGGACCGCGTGCCGTTGGATCACGCCGCATCCTCCTTCACCGAGGTGCTCGATAAGGAATACGGCAAGGCCGCGGAAACCGGCAAGCGGGTGCCAGTCAAGGACAGGAATTTCGATCTGGGCCATGGCGATGTGGTCATCGCCGCCATCACGTCCTGCACCAACACGTCGAACCCTTACGTCATGGTGGGCGCCGGCCTGCTCGCCCGCAACGCCGTCGAGAAGGGCTTGAGCGTCAAGCCCTGGGTCAAGACCTCGCTGGCGCCGGGCTCGCAAGTGGTCACCGACTATCTCGACAAAGCCGGCCTGACAGACGATCTGGATAAGCTCGGCTTTAATCTCGTCGGCTATGGCTGCACCACTTGCATCGGCAATTCCGGGCCGCTGCCGGAGGAGATCTCGCACACCATCCACGAACACGGATTGGCTGTCGCCTCGGTGCTGTCGGGAAACCGAAATTTCGAAGGCCGGGTCAATCAGGACGTGAAGGCGAACTATCTGGCTTCGCCGCCGCTGGTGGTGGCCTACGCGCTGGCCGGCTCGATCATGGTCGATCTCGCCACCGAGCCGCTCGGCACGGATCACAAAGGCAAGCCGGTCTACCTCAAGGACATCTGGCCGTCGTCGAAAGAGGTGGCCAAGCTCGTGCGCAAGGCCGTGAAGCGGTCGATGTTCAAGGAGCGCTATGGCGATGTGTTCCGGGGCGATCCGGAATGGCAGGCGATCGCGGTCGCCGACGGCCTCACCTATCAGTGGGACACCAAGTCCACGTACGTGCAGGAGCCGCCCTATTTTGCCGGCATGACGGCCGCGCCGGACGCGGTGACTGACATCGAGACTGCGCGCATTCTCGGCCTGTTTGGCGATTCCATCACCACCGACCACATCTCGCCGGCGGGCGCGATCAAGCATGACAGCCCGGCCGGTCATTACCTCACCGAGCATGGCGTGGCGGTGCATGACTTCAATTCATACGGCTCGCGGCGCGGCAATCACGAGGTGATGATGCGCGGCACCTTCGCCAATACCCGCATCAAGAATCTGATGGTGCCGGGGGTGGAAGGCGGCGTCACGGTGCATCACCCCTCCGGTGAACACCTGGCGATCTACGACGCGGCGATGCGCTACGGAACCGAGGGCGTGCCGCTCGTCGTCTTCGCCGGCAAGGAATACGGCACGGGCTCGTCGCGCGACTGGGCAGCCAAGGGCACGCGGTTGCTCGGTGTGCGCGCGGTGATCGCCGAGAGCTTCGAGCGCATCCACCGCTCCAACCTGATCGGTATGGGCGTGCTGCCGCTGGTCTTCGCCGAGGGTATGTCGTGGGAGACGCTCGGCCTCAAGGGCGACGAGACGGTGTCCTTACGCGGCTTGACCGAAATCAAGCCGGGTCAGTGGCTGGAGGCGGATATTACCTATGCTGGCGGCGAGACGCGGGCGGTGCCACTCCAACTGCGGATCGATACGTTCGATGAGCTCGACTATTTCCACAACGGCGGAATTCTCCATTACGTGCTGCGATCGCTCGCCCGTGATGCCGCGTAAGTCACCGAGTTGTGACCCCAGTTGAGCGGTTTTTCCCGGAAATCTCCGGCTAATTCCGGCATTCTAGCGGGCATGAGGCCAGTCTTCTTCTTCGCTGTTGGCGCCGGCGCTCTTGCGCTTTTCGGGCTGACATCGCCAAGCCAAGCCGAGCCGCCCGCGGCCGGCGTGAGCCTGCTCGAACTGTTCACCAGCCAGGGCTGCTCGTCCTGTCCGCCGGCCGATAAGCTTCTTGCCGAGTATGGCAACAAGCCGGGCGTGATCACGCTCTCCTTCTCCGTCGACTATTGGAATTATCTCGGCTGGCACGACACGCTGTCGAGCCACGAGAACACGGAGCGTCAGCGTGACTACGCGATGGCTCGCGGTGACGGCCGCGTATACACGCCGCAGGTCGTGGTCGACGGCATTCTGCATGTGAACGGCAGCAGCGAGGCGGCGATCGAGATGGCGATGCGGAAGGCGGCCAGGCGTCTGCAAGACGTCAGGGTGCCGGTGATGATGCACGCCGAGGGCAATAGTCTAGTGGTCGATATCGGCGCGGCGCCGAAGAGTTCGGACATGCGCGAGGGCACGGTGTGGCTCGCCGTGGCCAAGGAAAAGGAAACCGTGGCCATCACCCGCGGCGAGAATCGCGGCAAGGAAATCACCTATACCCATCCGGTGCGCGAGTTCACGCCCATCGGCATGTGGGCCGGCGAGAAGATGACGCTGCGCTTGCCGCTCAAGGATCTGCAGACCATTGGCGGCGACTGCCTGGTGGCGATGGTGCAGGTGGAAGGCGCGGGGCCGGTGCTCGGCGCCGCCGTCTTTGAACAGCGTTAGCTGACGTTCGCCGGCTTCTCTCGCGACGGACGCAAAACAAAAGGGCCGGCTTTCGCCGGCCCTTTTTCGTGGCCTCTTGAATGAAGATGGCCCGGTCCGAGAGAAGGCCCCGGGGGGGCTGGGGGGCTGAGATTCCGAAGCCTCTCTAGTTGGACCGGGCCGAGAGGCAACATGGATCATCATATCAATTTTTGGGGCTGACCAAGGGCTGAACTAGGGCGGAACTGTGACTTATGTTTCGTTATGTTACAGCTCGTGTGATGACCCTGTGCGGCTTGAATTTCCTTGGCTGCGCGGTCATCATGAAGCTTCCGTTACAGGAGGCGCCATTGAGCGATACGGAGCCGATAGTCTTGCCGCTAGCCCGCAAGGCTGGCGGTCATCTCAACCCTTCCGAGGGGTCCCGGCGCGCCGACATCTCCTTTAACCGCCAAGAACTCAGCCAAATTCTCAGTGTCTACGGTCGCAAGGTTGCGAGCGGCGAGTGGCGCGACTACGCCATCGACACGCTCAAGGAAAAGGCCGTGTTCTCGGTGTTTCGTCGGTCGTCCGAATGCCCGCTCTACCGCATCGAAAAGGCGCCGAAGCTGGCGCGGCGCCAGGGCGCCTATAGCGTGATCGCGGCGACGGGGCTCATCGTCAAGCGGGGGCACGATCTCGCCCGCGTGTTGCGCGCGCTCGACAAGGGCTTGCGCTTGGTGGAGGCCTAAGAGAACCCCAGAAAATGGAGAAGCCCCGGAGACGGGGGGACTCGGGGCTTCTCCGGTTCCGTACGGGGGGAACCTGTGACGGGGAGGGATTCCCATCACGACCAGCAAATGGGCGGCGGCAGCGGGTTTTTCAAGCGCCCGGCATGCGCTGCTTGGAAGCAGGATGACGGACGTGAAAAGGCCCCGGCGGTGACGCCAGGGCCTTTGTCGTTCGTATTTGTCTGTTTGGCTCTAGCGGCGGTCGCCGAAGAGCTGCAACAGCATCATGAACAGGTTGATGAAGTCGAGATAGAGCCTGAGCGCGCCCATCACGGCTTTGCGGCCGGAGACAGAGCCGTCGTCGTTGACGGAATACATCTCCTTGATCTGCTGGGTGTCGTAGGCGGTCAGCCCGGCGAACACCAAGACGCCAATCACCGACACCGCGAATTGCAGGGCGGTCGAGCCGATGAACAGGTTCACCAGCGAGGCGATGATGATGCCGATCAGGCCCATGAACAGGAAAGAGCCCCAACCGGAGAGGTCCTTGCTCGTGGTGTAGCCCCACAAGCTCAGCGCGCCGAAGGAGGCGGCGGTGATGAAGAACACCCGGGCGATGCTCTCGCCGGCATAGACGAGGAAGATCGAGGAGATCGATGCGCCCATGAGGGCGGCGAAGCCCCAGAATACGAACTGGGCCGTGCCGAGGCTCATCGAGTTGATGCGCGCCGAGATGAAGAACACCAAAGCGAGCGGCGCGAAGATCACCACCCATTTGAAGGCGCTGGCGAACATGAAGTTGCCGAACGGGGTCAGGCCGGTGACGGCGCCGTCGGTCCCGGTCACCACCGCCATGGCATAGATCGCATAAGCGACGACGCCGGTGATGGCGACGCCGGAGGCCATGTAATTGTAGACGCGGAGCATGTAGGCGCGCAGGCCCTGGTCGATGGCGCCGGCGTCGGTACGCCCGGCGACCGTGCCTTGCCCATAACGTCTGTCGAGTTCCGCCATATTGAGAGAATCCCTTGCTGAACGGTTGGTCAGAGAGCCAATTTGGTTACGAATATGGTGGTTTAAGGCTAGCCGCGCAAGGTGAAGACACTGTGTCCGGGCTGATCGAAATTGCCTATCGAAACGTTAGAAAACGCCTATTCCGCCCGGAGATATGGCGCCGCCTTCACCGAAAGCACCCGCCAGGTGGTGATGGCGCCGACGGTCAGCACAAGGGCCAGCGCCAGCGCCACGGTCTGAATGGCGGCCCATGGCGCGAAGATGAACTTGATGTCGAAGGCGAAGACGCACAGTGCCCAGGCCGTGACAGTGGCGATGAGGAGCGCGAGTAGGGAGGTGGCGAGCCCGAGGGTGCCGAACTCCAGCAACTCGGCGCGCATGATGCGGCCGCGCGTGGCGCCCAGCGTCTTATAGAGCACGGTCAGATATTTCCGCTGCTGCTGGCCGGCCGACACCGCCCCCGCCAGGACCGCGGCGCCGATCAGCAGCGTGGCGCCGGCCGTGGCGGTGATCGCGGTCATCAGCTTGGCAAGCAGCGCCTTGGCCGCCTCGATGATGTCGCCGATCTTGATGGCGGTGACGAGCGGGAAGCGCTCGGCCAGCGACTGGATGATCTTGGCTTCGGTGGCGGGCGGCGTGCCCTTCGGCAGTTCGAGCGTGGTGACGAGGCGATGCGGCGCGCCCTCCAGCGTGTTGGGCGAGAACACCATGACGAAATTGATGGCGAGCGATTCCCAGTCGATCTTGCGTAAGCTCGCGATCTTCGCTTCGACGTTGCGGCCGAGAATGTTGACGGTGACCATGTCGCCGAGCTTCAGGCCAAGCCCTTTGGCGAGCTCGCCGTCGAAGGACACCAGCGGCGGGCCGTTATAGCCCTTGGGCCACCATTCGCCTTCCTCCACGGTCGAGGAGCCGGGCACCGCGTCCGTATAGGTGAGGCCGCGATCACCGGAGAGCACCCAACGGGCATCCGGCTTGACCTCGACCTTGTCGACGGAGATGCCGTTCAGCTCGATGATGCGGCCGCGCAGCATGGGGGCATCGTCCAGCTTGGCCTTGGGTTCAATGGCCTTGGCGGTGTCCTGGAAGGTCCTGAGGTCGTCCGGCTCCACGTCGAGGAAGTAATAGGCCGGCGCGTCGACCTCCACATGGCTCTCGATCTCGGTCAGCAGCGAGGTGTGGATCAGCGCCACGGCGATCAGCAGGCCGAGACCTAAACCCAGCGACACGGCGATGGAACGGGCGAGCGAGCCGGGCGCGCCAATGCTGGCCAGCGCCAAGCCCCAGGCGGGTGGCTTGGTGCGGCGAAAGCGGGCGGCGAGGCGCTGGACCAGAAGTCCGAAGCCGAGCAGGAGCACGAAGGCGACCACGATGCCGGCGGAGATCGCGGCGGTGACGATGCGTTCGTCGGATGCGGCGATGGCGAGCGCGAACAGGGCGAGCCCCGCTGCCGCCGAGCCGATGGCAAAGGGCAGCGCCGAGCGCTCGCTCTCCTCGGTCAGATGGGCGCGCATGAGCACGGCGGGCGAGATGCGGCTGGCGCGGCCCAGCGGCCACAGCACGAACAGCACCATGGTGAGAAGTCCGGCCAGCGCGGCGACCAGCAGCGGAATAGGGTGCGGCTCGACCGCGAGTTGGATGGGCAGCGCATCGGCATAGAGGGTGGCGATGGCCGCGGGCGCCAGCGCCCCGAGCACTAGCCCCATGGAAATGCCGATCAGCGCCAGCAGCAGCGCCTGGATTAGATAGACGTTAAGCACGAGCCGGCTCGAGGCGCCGAGACATTTGAAGGTGGCGATGATGTCGCGCTTCTTCGCCATATAGCTTTGGATGGCGTTGCCGACGCCGATGCCGCCCAGCAGTAACGCCGTGAGCCCGACGAAGTTGATGAATTGGGTGAAGCGCTTGGCGTCACGCCTAAGCGACGGGGCCGGATCGGTCCAGTCATGGATGGCGAAGCCGGATTGCGGAAACTTGGTCTCGATGCCCTTGCGCGCGGCGGTCAGGGCTTCGCGGTCGACGCCGATCTCGTCGGGCATCTTCACGCGATAGGTCCAGCGGATCAGGCTGCCGGGCTGCACCAGGCCGGTCTCAGCCAGCGTGTCGCGCGACATCAGCAGCTTCGGGCCGTAGGACAGCCGGTCGGCTAGGCGGTCGGGCTGGTCGCCGAGAATGCCGCCGATCTTGACGGTGGTCTGGCCGATCTTGAGCGGGTTGCCGACTTTCAGGCCAAGCCGGTCGAGCAGGCCGCGCTGGGCGACGACAACGCCGGGGGCCCGCCAGACGGCGCCGGCATCCTTTGGCTCCAGCACGGCGACGTCGCCATAAAGCGGGTAGGGATCGTCGACCGCCTTCATCTCGACCAGCGCGCTCTTGCCGTCCTCGGCGCGCGCCATGGCGCGGAAGCTGGCCGAACCGCTGATGTCGCCGAGCTTTTGCAGCGCCGCGGTTTCTTCCGGATTGGTCTGGCGGTGGATTAGCTCAAAAGAGAGATCGCCGCCGATAAGGAGCCGCCCCTGCTGGGCCAGCGCCTTGTCGAAGGCGGCGGCCAACGAGCCGATGGCGGCGACGGCAGCGACGCCGAGGGCGATGCACAGCACGAAGACGGCAAGCCCGCCGGCGCCGGCGCGCAGCTCACGAAGGGCTATCCTCAGCGCCAGCGGCAATTTGAGGCGCGCAGTGGGCGCGGCCGCCGTTATGGTAGCCTCCGTCACGTGGCGCGCACGCGGCGCTTGCCGCCGGTAATGATGCGTCCGTCGGCGACGTTGACGGTGCGATCGCAGCGCTTGGCCAGCGTGTTGTCATGGGTGATGAGGAGCAGCGTGGCGCCGGTGCGCTCCTTCATCTCGAACAGGAGATCCATGACGGCCTCACCCGTGGCGAGGTCGAGATTGCCGGTGGGCTCGTCGGCGAGGATCAGCGTCGGCTTGGTGGCGAGCGCCCGGGCAATGGCCACGCGTTGCTGTTCGCCGCCGGAGAGCTGGCCGGGAAAATGGGCCTCGCGGTGGGCCAGCCCGACTTCGGCGAGCGCCGCCCGTGCTCTGGCGAAGGCGTCGTCCTGGTTGAGGAATTCCATTGGCAGCGCCACGTTCTCGATGGCGGTCATGGTCGGCACCAGGTGGAAGGACTGGAACACGATGCCGATATTGGCGGCCCGCAGCCGCGCCAAGCCGTCCTCGTCCAGCGTGCCGAGATCGGTGCCGGTGACGGTGACGCGGCCTTTGGTGGCGCGTTCGAGACCGGCGATGACCATGAGAAGCGTCGATTTGCCGGAGCCGCTGGGGCCGACCACGGCCACAGCTTCGCCTTCCGGCACGCTTAGATCGATGCCGCGCAGGATGGCGACGGCGCCGGCGCGCGACGGCAAGGTGACATGCAAGCCTTCGAGATGGATCGCGGGGTGCTGTTTCAAACTCTGATCCATGGCAGGAAGGGTCACCGGTTCGGGAAGCGAATGGCAGGATAGACGTTAGATAGCCGTATTAGACATAGCCGCATTAGACAGGGGCAAACAGGTCGAAATGATGATAGTTCGCGCGCACATTGTGGGCCTTGTCGCCGCAGCCTTGATGTTGGTGCTGCCGTTGCGCGCGTCCGCGGCGGATGAACACGAGACGGTCATCGTCGCTTTGGGCGACAGTCTCACCGCCGGTTATGGCTTGCCGCAGGACCAATCCTTCCCGGCGCAGCTCGAAACAGCGCTGAAAGCGCGTGGGGCGAATGTCAGGATCGTGAATGCGGGCGTGTCGGGCGACACGGCCTCGGCCGCGACGAAACGCCTCGATTGGGCGCTGCCCGAAGATGCGAGTGCGGTGATCGTCGAACTTGGCGGCAACGATGCGCTGCAAGGCGTTCCCCCCGCGGGGACCAAGGCGGCGCTGGCCAAAATCATCGAACAGATCAAAGCGCGCGGGTTGAAGGTGCTGCTCGCCGGCATGGAGGCGCCGCGCAACATGGGCGAGGACTATGTGACCGCCTTCGGCTCCATCTATCCGGATCTCGCCGCGCAATATGACGTGCTGCTCTATCCGTTCTTCTTGGAGGGCGCCGCGCTCAATGATGGGCTGATGCAGAAAGACGGCATCCATCCCAACGGCGAGGGGGTGGCTGTGATCGTAGAGAACATGCTGCCGAAGGTTGAAGCGCTTCTGGCGCAGGCGGAGACGCAAGCAAAAATGGAGGAGTAGGGTTTTGTCCATGAGCACGACGTCCGGCATGAGATCGATCGCAGTTGCAGCCGCGCTTGCCTGGGCACCGGTTGCCGCTCTAGCCGGTGAGGCGGTCACCTATGACGTCGGTGGCGAGAGCTTCGAGGGCTATCGCGCCGACGCGCCGGGCGCGTCCAAGGGCCTGGTGCTGGTCATCCACGATTGGGACGGGCTGGATGACTATGAGAAGAAGCGCGCCGACATGTTGGCCGACATGGGATACGACGCGTTTGCCGTCGATCTCTACGGCAAGGGCAACCGTCCGGCCGATACCGGGGCCAAGAAGGCGGCAACGGCCGCGCTCTACGAGGACCGCGCGCGCATGCGCTCGCTGATACTCGGCGGACTCGCGAAGGCGCGCAATGACGGAGACCAAGAGGTCGTGGTGATGGGGTATTGCTTCGGCGGCGCGGCGGTGCTTGAGCTGGCCCGCTCCGGGAAAGCGGTTTACATCGCTGGTTACGCCACCTTTCACGGCGGTTTGACGACGCCGCAGGGCCAGAGCTATCCGTCAGACACGCCGCCCATTCTCGTCATGCATGGCGGCGCGGACAGCTCCATCACCATGGACGACGTGGCGGCGCTGTCACGAGAACTGGAGAGCGCCGGGGTGCCGTACGAGATCCAGGTCTATTCCGGCGCGCCGCATGCCTTCACCAATTGGGATTCCGAGCGCTATCGGAAGCAGGCCGACGAACAGTCCTGGGATGCGTTTTCCGATTTCCTTGCCACGAATTTGTCGGAGTGAGTGTGCTAGGACGCCTCGTCGCGGGGATCAATCCCCGCCACGCATTCGGTTTGTCCCAATGAAGCCACCTATGAAGCAAGTCGCCGCGCTGCCCTTCGTGGACACGCCGAGCGGTCCGCTGGTCCTGCTGATCACGACGCGCAGCATGGGCCGCTGGACCATCCCCAAAGGCTGGACCAAAGCGGGCCTGGAGGATGCCGAGATGGCGGCGCGGGAGGCTTTCGAGGAGGCCGGCGTCGAGGGGGAGATCAGCCCTAAGCCGGTCGGCTCCTACGATTACACCAAGCGGCTGCATCTGTTCTCCTGGACACGGTGCAGCGTCGATGTCTTTGGCCTGCGGACCCGGTGGCAGGAGCTGGATTGGCCGGAAAAGCAGAGCCGGACGCTCCGATGGGTGACGCCCGAAAAAGCCGCCGCCATGGTGCGCGACGCACAGCTTGCGGACGTGCTGCGGGACTTTGCCAAGCTCGGCCTAACCTAGACAAAGCCCCGATTTCCGGGCCGCCGGGTGAAAAGCTGTGGCGAACTGCCGGGCGCAGTTGTGAGCGTCCTGCAGACCCCCTATGACCTAGCCGCAAGGAGAGGGAACTAAATTCGTGACAACTGGCGATCAGAAGGTACCGGCCGCACGCGCAGGCGGGACCCGCAAATCCTCGCTCGATAAGGATCTTCGCAAGATCGAGCGTTTGGAAGACGCGACGCGCGCGGTGTCGCGCAACCGGATCGCCGTCGGCATCGCCCTGCTCTTTCTGGCGACGGCGGGCGTGCTGGCCAGCACCCAGATCGGCATCGGTCAGCACAGCATCCTGATGATCATGGCCGCGGTGATCGGCGGCTATATGGCGCTCGCCATCGGAGCCAACGACGTGGCCAATAATGTGGGGCCGGCGGTCGGCGCCCGCGCTTTGACCATGACCGGCGCGCTCGTCATCGCCGCCATCTTCGAATGCGCCGGCGCGCTGCTCGCTGGCGGCAATGTGGTCGAGACCATCTCCAAGGGCATCATCGATCCGGCGCTCGTGCCGGGCGCGGGCGTGTTTGTGTGGGTGATGATGTCGGCGCTGCTCGCCTCGGCGCTATGGGTGCATCTCGCCACGTTTCTCGGTGCGCCGGTATCGACCACGCACGCCATTGTCGGCGGCGTGCTGGGGGCCGGCGTCGCGGCTGTGGGCTTTGGCGTGGTCGACTGGGTCGTCGTGTCGTCGATCTTCGTCAGCTGGCTGATCTCGCCGCTGATCGGCGGCGGCGTCGCCGCGGGCTTCCTCGCCTTCATCAAGATCAATCTCATCTACCAAGAGGACAAGATCGGCGCGGCGCGGCGCTGGGTGCCGGTGATGGTGGCGCTGCTGGCGGCGATCTTCGCCGCCTATCTCCTCACCAAGGGCTTGAAACATGTTTGGCATCCCGGCTTCCCGGCGCTGGCGACGATCAGCATCCTGGTCTTCGCCCTGGCTTACCTGGTGGCGAAGCCGTGGGTGCACAGCCAGTCGGTCGGCATGGAGAACCGCAATCAGGGTTTGCGGAAGCTGTTCAACCTGCCGCTGATCTGCTCGGCCGCCCTGCTGTCCTTCGCCCATGGCTCCAACGACGTGGCCAATGCGGTAGGTCCGCTGGCGGCGATCCTCAACAGCGCCACCACCGGCTCGCTGGACAGCCAGGTCGGCGTGCCGTTCTGGGTGATGCTAATCGGCGCGGTGGGCATCAGCCTCGGTCTGTTCCTGTTCGGCCCGCGTATCGTGCGCATTGTCGGCGGGCAGATCACCAAGATGAACCCGATGCGCGCTTTCTGCGTGGCGCTGTCCGCCGCGCTCACGGTGCTGGTCGCCTCGCAGCTCGGACTGCCGGTGTCGACGACGCATATCGTCGTCGGCGCGGTGTTCGGCGTCGGCTTCTTCCGCGAGTATTACACGACCCATAGCCGGCGCCGGCGCTACTACATCCTCACGAGCAACAAACGGAAAGGGCCGCGACGTCCCGCCGCGCTTGCCGACCAGGATGAGCTGCGCCGACGTAAGCTGGTGCGCCGGTCGCATTTCATGGGCATCGTGGCCGCCTGGGCAATCACCGTCCCGTCTGCCGCGGTGCTGGCGGCTCTGATATTCTTCACCGTCGACTGGGTTCGCTGACCGTCCTTCACCAAGGCTGACAACTTGGCCACCATCTACGATCTGAAGCCGAAATTTCAGGCTTGCCTGCGCCCCGCCGCCGCGTGGCTGGTGGGCGCCGGGGTCACCGCCAACGGCGTCACACTGGCCGCCCTGGCATTGAGTGCGGCGCAAGGCGTTTGGCTGGTGCTTGCACCCGGCGCGGCATTGCCCTTGCTGCTCCTGCCGGTGACCCTGTTTGCACGCATGGCGCTCAACGCCGTCGACGGGCTCATGGCCAAGGAGCATGGCCAGGCGAGCGCCAGCGGCGCCGTGCTCAACGAGCTGTCGGACGTCATCGCCGATGCCGTGCTCTATCTGCCCTTCGCGCTCATTCCGGGTATCAATGGGAGCCTCGTGGTGCTGGTGGTGGTGACCGGCATCATCGCCGAGATGGCCGGTGCGCTCGGACCACTGATCGGCAGTCAGCGCCGCTATGACGGGCCGCTCGGCAAAAGCGACCGGGCCTTCGCCTTCGGCTTACTGGCGGTGCTGATCGGCATCGGCTTTGCGCCGGGACTCTGGACGAGCGTCTATCTCGCCATCGTGCTGGCGCTCTCGGCCGTCACCGTGGTCAATCGCGCGCGGGCCATCGTGGCCGAGAGCAACGCATCATGAGCAAAACGCCATGAACATGATGTTTGGTCTGCCGGAGCATGTGGTTGCCGCCACGGCGGGCGTGTGGGCGCTGCTCGTCGCCGCCACGGGGCTGGTGCTGTTTCTCAATTGGCGCCGGCCCGGCCATTACAGCGAGCTGGTCGACCGCACCGCGTCGTGGTGGTGGATGATCGGCGCCTTCACGCTGGCGATCGCGCTCAGTCACACGGCCGCCATCGTCTTTCTCGCCTTCATTTCCTATCTGGCGCTGAAAGAATATCTCTCGCTGATCCCGACGCGGCGCATCGACCGCGGGCTTCTGCTGTTCGCCTATCTCGCCATCCCCGTTCAGTATTATTGGGCGGCGACCGACTGGTACAACATGTTTCTCGTGTTCGTGCCGGTGTGGCTTTTCCTGTTCTTCCCGGCGCGCATGGCGCTGCGCGGCGACACGCAAGGTTTCCTGCGCGCAGTCGGCACGCTCTCCTGGGGGCTGATGCTCACTGTGTTTTGCTTAAGCCACATGGCCATGCTGCTGGTCTCGGGCGAGGTTTACAACCCGGTCGCCGGGGGCGTCGGGTTGCTGTTCTTCCTCGTGGTGCTGACCCAGTTCAACGACGTGGCGCAATACACTTGGGGCAAGCTGTTCGGCCGCCACAAGGTGACGCCGCTGGTCAGTCCAAAAAAGACCTGGGAGGGACTCGCTGGCGGCGTGCTGACCACGGTGGTGTTGGGCGCCGCGCTCGGGCCCTTTCTTACGCCTATGACTTGGCAATGGTCGGCTTTGGCCGGCGGCGTGCTGGGTGTCGCGGGCTTCCTCGGCGACATCACCATCTCGGCGGTGAAGCGCGATCTTGGGGTCAAGGACACCGGCGGGCTGATCCCCGGCCATGGCGGCATTCTCGACCGTGTCGACAGCCTCACCTATGCGGCGCCCGCCTTCTTCCACTTCTTCCGCTATTTCTTCACGCCATGAGGCACACTCCTTGAGCCGGAACCCTTTCATTAGGCTGTTGCGGTTTCTGTTTTTCGCCGTGGTGGTCCGTGCGGTGATCCTGGTGGCGCTCGGTCTGACCGTGCGCCATCGCGAGCGGCTGCCAAAAGACGGGCCCGCGTTGCTCGCCGCCAACCACAACTCCAATCTCGATGCGCTGGCGCTGATGTCGCTGATGCCGTTGCGCTTGCTGCCGAAGCTCCGGCCCGTGGCGGCGGTGGACTATTTCTTCACCAGCAAGGCGAAGGGCTGGTTCGTCACCAACATCATCGGCATCATTCCGGTGGAGCGCGGCAGCGCCAAGAA
>DATKYG010000021.1:0-141968 GCA_035528655.1 Methyloceanibacter sp. | reverse complement strand
TGGCCGTTCTCTTCAGGAATATGCTCCACCGAGACCACGCGCTCGTCCTCGGCCGTGTCGAACACGATCACCCCTTGGGTCGAGCGGCCCATGATCGAGATGCCCTCCACGGGGATGCGGATGAGCTGGCCGCGATTGGTGACCAGCATGATCTGGTCGCTGTCGTCCGCCGGGAAGGAGGCCACCAGCTTGCCGTTCCGCTGATTGACGATCATGCCGATGATGCCTTTGCCGCCGCGGCCCGACACCCGGTACTCATAGGCGGATGAGCGTTTGCCGTAGCCGTTCTCCGACACGGTCAGCACGAACTCCTCGCGCGCGCCGAGCTCGGCATAGCGCTCCTGGCTCAGCACCACCGTCTCCTGGCCTTCGGCCTCCGGCTCGATGTCCGGCTCCAATTCGGTGCCGCCGCGGCGCACGTTATTGGCCTGGCGCACATAGGCGGTGCGCTCGGCGGCATCCGCCTCGACATGGCCAAGGATCGCCATGGAGATCACCTCGTCGTCCTTCTCGAGCCTGATGCCGCGCACACCGGCCGACTCGCGGCCCTTGAACACGCGCACATCGGTCGCGGGGAAGCGGATCGCCTGGCCGTTGGCCGCGGTGAGCAACACGTCCTGCTGCTCGCTGCAGACATCAACGCCGATGATGCGATCGCCCTCGTCGAGCTTCATGGCGATCTTGCCGTTCTGACGCACCTCGATGAAGTCGGAGAGCTTGTTGCGGCGGACGCTGCCATAGTTGGTGGCAAACATCACGTCGAGCTTGGCCCACGAGGACTCGTCCTCGGGCAGCGGCAGGATAGTGGTGATGGTCTCGTCCTTGCCGAGCGGCAGAAGATTGACCATGGCCTTGCCGCGGGCCTGGGGCGCGGCCAGCGGCAGACGCCAGACCTTCATCTTGTAGGCCATGCCGCGCGAGGAGAAGAACAGCACCGGCGTGTGGGTGTTGGCGATGAAGATGCGAGTGACGAAATCCTCGTCGCGCGTGGCCATGCCGGCGCGGCCCTTACCGCCACGGCGCTGGGCGCGATAGGCCGACAGCGGCACGCGCTTGATGTAGCCCTTATGGGACACGGTAACGACCATGTCCTCGCGCTGGATGAGATCCTCGTCCTCGACCTCGCCGACCATCTCCAGGATCTCGGTGCGCCGCGGCGTGCCAAACTCGGCCTTGAGGGCCGTGAGTTCGTCCGTGACGATGCCGATGATGCGGGCGCGTGAGCGCAGGATTTCAAGATATTCGGCGATCTGGTCGCCCAAGCCTTTCAGCTCGTCACCGATCTCGTCGCGGCCGAGCGCGGTCAGCCGTTGCAGGCGCAATTCGAGAATGGCGCGGGCCTGCTCCTCGGAAAGACGATAGGTGCCTTGCGCGGAGACCTTGTGGCGCGGATCGGCGATCAGCTCGACCAAGGCCACCACGTCCATCGCCGGCCAGTCGCGGGCCATCAATTGCTCGCGCGCCGTGGCCGGGTCCGGCGCTTTGCGGATCAGCGCGATCACCTCATCGATATTGGCCACGGCGATGGCCAGGCCGACCAGGACATGGGCGCGGTCGCGCGCCTTGCGCAGGAGATGTTTGAGCCTGCGCCCGACCACCTCCTCGCGGAAATCGGTGAAGGCGCGGATCATGTCCTTGAGGTTCATGATCTCCGGCCGGCCGCCGTTCAGCGCCACCATGTTGCAGCCGAACGTGCTCTGCAGCGGCGAGAAGCGGTAAAGCTGGTTCAGCACCACGTCGGCCATGGCGTCGCGCTTGAGCTCGATGACAACGCGCATACCCTCGCGGTCCGACTCGTCGCGAATGTCGGCGATGCCTTCGATGCGCTTCTCGCGCACCAGCTCGGCGATCTTCTCGACCATCGACGCCTTGTTTACCTGATACGGAATCTCGGTGATGACGAGCGCCTCGCGCTCCTTGCGCACCGTCTCGTTATGGACCTTGCCGCGCATGAGCACCGAGCCGCGGCCCTTGTGATAGGCCGAGCGGATGCCGGTGCGTCCGAGAATCAGACCGCCGGTCGGGAAGTCGGGACCGGGCACGATCTCGATCAGCTCGGCGACGTCGATCGCCGGATTGTCGAGATAGGCGACGCAGGCGTCGACCACCTCGCCGAGATTGTGCGGCGGGATGTTGGTAGCCATGCCGACGGCGATGCCGCCGGCGCCGTTGACCAGAAGATTGGGAAACTTGGCCGGCAACACGACCGGCTCTTTCTCGCGGCCGTCATAGTTCGGCTGGAAGTCGACCGTGTCGTTCTCGAGGTCGTCGAGCAGCGCCATGGCGGGCTTCGCCAGGCGCACCTCGGTGTAGCGCTCGGCGGCCGGCGGATCGCCGTCGACGGAGCCGAAATTGCCCTGCCCGTCGATGAGCGGCAGGCGCATGGAGAAGTCCTGCGCCAGGCGCACCAGCGCGTCGTAAATCGCCTGGTTGCCGTGGGGATGGTACTTACCCATGGTGTCGCCGGTGACGCGCGCCGACTTGTTGTACGGCTTGTCCGGCGTGTAATTGTTCTCGCGCATCGAAAACAGAATGCGGCGATGCACGGGTTTGAGCCCGTCGCGCACGTCGGGCAGCGCACGGGACACGATCACGCTCATGGCATAATCGAGATAGGACCGCTTCATCTCGTCGATGAGCGAGACGGGTCTAATGTCAGAGGGAGTTGGGCCCTCGACCTCGGTGTTATCTTCGTCAGCCAATGAAGGTGAAAGCCTTAGTAAGAGATCGTCAGACGCCGGATAAACGCCGCCCGCCGCGAGAGGAAAAACAGCCTCTCAATCGCGAGTCCGGAGCGCTCCTGGAGTTCTCTTTCTATAGCTGATTTGGCGCGGAGACCGCAACATTCAAAGCATCCGCAGGACGGATGATTATTACTTGTTTTTCAATATGTTATGGGACGCGAAACCGCCCCCCGCGCGCCCTCGAAAAAGGGCTTGAGTCAAGCCCCTGCGCAGCCACCAGAATCGCTGTCAAACCGCCTCCCGCGCACGCGCCAAACGGGCGCCTGCGCGGTCGGACCGCAGCGCGGCATGGCGCCACACCTCGTGCGGCACTTGGCGTGAACCGCCGCTAGAACGGGATCTCGTCGTCGAGTTCTTTGTTGAAGGAACCGCCGCCGCCACTGCTGGCCCCGCTGCTCGCCAATGGCTTCGAACGGCCAAAGTCGCCGCCGCCGCTCGCGCCCTCGCCGTCACGCCGGCCGTCGAGCATGGTGAGCGTGGAGTTGAAGCCTTGGAGCACAACCTCGGTGGAATAGCGCTCCTGGCCCTGCTGGTCTTCCCATTTGCGGGTTTGCAGTTGGCCTTCGAGATAAACCTTGGAGCCCTTCTTCAGATATTGCTCGGCGATCTTGGCCAGGCCCTCGCTGAAGATCACGACGCGATGCCACTCGGTGCGCTCGCGCCGCTCGCCGGTCGCCTTGTCGCGCCAGCTATCGCTGGTGGCGATGCGCAGATTGACGACGGGCCGGCCATCTTGCGTATGGCGGATTTCAGGATCGGCACCGAGATTACCGATAAGAATGACTTTGTTGACCGATCCGGCCATATTTCGACCTCCCCGCGGGTGTGCGACACGTATGCCCTTTGCGGGCACTCTAGCCCCCGGAAGCCCTTCGCTTCCAGGCAGCATCCGGATGACACCGGTCCTGTCCACAGGCCAGGGCCCTGAACGCCAATGTACATGTTTTGTTCTTCACCGTCTACCATGACGCCCTCTTGAGGTTTCCGAGCGTGAGCCCTATGGCTAAGGGAGAATCGACTTTGATCTTGGCAGCGCGTCCGGCACCCGCCGGGTTGCTCGCCTAGAAATGCGGGACGAAGGAAAATATGCAGCGGTCGGTCGAGCAGCGACAGACATCGGGGCGCCGGAAGCCCAAGCGGCGCGACCCGCGCACGAAAACTCTCGGCTTCACCTCCCGGCAATGGCCCTTCATCGCCGTGCTGGTGGGGAACTGGATCTTTGCCGCCGCCTTTTTCGGCATCGGCAAGATGCTTTGGGACTGGACGCCGGAGGCCTGGGGCATCGCCGACCGCCTGGCTCTCGTCATCAAGGATGCCGTCTTCGCCCTCGTGCCGGGCGTGCTCGGCATCTGCATCGTGGCCGCGCAACGCCTCGACCCGAATATGTGGGTTGGCCGCGTGGCCAAGCCGAACTCCGCGCTCGACATAAACACGCGCTTCATTCTCAACACGTTCGAGCAGTTCACGGCGTTCTTCATCGCCAATGCCGGGCTCGCCATGTATTGCCCGCTGTCGGAAGCGCGCACGCTACCGATTCTGACGGCGCTGTTCGTGATGGGGCGCATCCTGTTCTGGATCGGCTACCACAAGAACCCGTATCTGCGCGCCTTCGGCTTCGGCCTCACCTTCTATCCGACGGTGGCCGCCTTCGCCTGGCTCATGCTGATGATGATCTTCGGGATTCGCGTCCCGCTCTAGGCGCCCTCACCTATCCTGCTGTCATCTGCCCTGCTGCCATTGCAGGATGGAGTCGAGCGGCCACAGCAGCATGATGACGTTGAGGGTGAGCCCGTCGCGAATTATGATGCCGACAAAGAGTTCGAGCGCGACGGCCAGAACGATGGTTAGCCACACCGGCAGCCAGGCCGCGAGAAGGAATCCGACGATCATAAAGCCGATGTCGCTCACCGAGTTGAGCACGCTGTCGCCGTAGTAGTCGAGGGAGACGGTGGCCTCCCGGTATTTGTTGATGACGAAGTCGGTGTTCTCCATCACCTCCCAGCCGGCCTCGACCAGGACCGCCAGGATCAGCCGCTGGCCGAAGGACAGGCGCGGCGCGATCAGCCACAACACCGCGTAGAACAAAAATCCGTGGATGACGTGCGAGGGCGTGTACCAGTCGAAGAGATGCTGGGAGTTCTCGGCGCTCACCACGTCGAAATGCCAGAGCTTGACGGTGCCGCATTTGCAGATGAGCGGGTGGCCCATCCCATAGAGAAGCGCGCCGGCGATCAGAATGATGCCAAGGACGATGGCGATCTGGGTGCGGGTCATGGTCATGTGCCACTCTATGCGCCGAGATTCGCAGCGCCGCTAGGTTATGGTGCGTTGGCGGCGCCGCCTTTTGCGCGGGATTGGAGACGGAATGACTCAAGACGAGGCGCTGGCGCTGCTCAAAACCGGAGCCAGCGTCTTCCTCACCGGCCAGCCGGGCAGCGGCAAGACCCATACGGTCAATTGCTATCTGCGGGAGCTGGCGCGGTCCGGCGTCGACGTCGCCTATACCGCCTCCACCGGGATCGCCGCCACCCATGGCCATGGCACCACCATCCATGCCTGGAGCGGCATCGGCGTGCGCGACGCGCTGACACGGCGCGACCTGGACATGCTGGCGACCAATCGCCGGCTGGCCGCCCGCATCGAGAAGACCAGCGTGCTCATCATCGACGAGATCTCGATGCTGCCGGCGCGCTCGCTGACCCTGGTTGAGATGGTTTGCCGGCATATCCGGGCGACCAACGTGCCCTTCGGCGGGATGCAGGTTGTCTTGGTGGGGGATTTCTTTCAGCTGCCGCCCGTGGTGCGCCGCAGACAAGACGATCACGGCATGCTCGATCTGGCCGACGACCACTTCGGCGCCGAGTTCGCCCATGCCTCGGCCGCCTGGCGGGATCTCGATCCCACGGTCTGCTATCTGTCGGAGCAGCACCGGCAAGACGATGAGCACTTTCTGAACCTGCTCGACGCCATCCGCGCCAATGCCTGCACCGGCATCCATCGGGAGCTCCTGGCCGGGCGCATGGTCGACCGCGACCAGTTGCCGGCGAGCCGCACGCGGCTGTTCGCCCATAACGCCGCAGTAGACGAGATCAACCAGCAGCAATTGGCCAAGCTCGGCGGCGAGATGCGGCAGTTCCTCATGACCGGCAAGGGACCGCCGCATTCCATCGAGGCCCTGAGGCGCGGCTGCCTGTCGCCGGATCGACTCGTCCTCAAGGAGGACGCCGTGGTGATGTTCACCAAAAACGATCCGGCCGGCCGCTACGTCAACGGCACGCTCGGCATCGTCGAGGACTTCGATCCGGAGACCGGCGCGCCGGTGGTTCGCACGCGCCCCGGCAAGCGCATCGTCGCCGAGCCGGTGACCTGGAAGATCGAGGAGAGCGGCACGGAGCGCGCCTCCGTGACGCAAGTGCCGCTGCGGCTGGCCTGGGCCATCACCGTGCATAAGAGCCAGGGCATGTCGCTGGATTCCGCCGTGATCGACCTCAGCCGCGCCTTCGAATACGGCCAGGGCTATGTGGCCCTGTCACGCCTGCGCAGCCTGGCGGGCTTGCATCTGCTGGGGCTGAACGAACGGGCGCTGCATGTCCACCCGCGAGCCATCGAGAAGGACGCCGAGTTCCGTGACGCCTCCGACGACGCGCTCGACGCCCTGGCACGCCTTGGGCCCGACGAACTGACCCGGCGGCAGACCACCTTTCTGGAAGACTGCGGTGGGCGCGCCACAGAGGCCTCGGCCGCCAAGAGCTATGACGTGGCGGCGCTCCGGCAAAGCCACGGCAACGCCTATGCGCCGTGGACCGAGGACGAGGAACGGGATTTGAGGCGTCGGCATCAGGCGGGCGAGACCGTGGGCGCCATTGCCGAAGGCCTTGGGCGGAAACCGGGCGCCATAAGGTCGCGGCTCAAGAAGCTGGCCCTGATCTCCTAAGGGACGCCTCCCCTTGCCGCGCAATCCTTTGGCGGCTAAGGCTTGCAGAGCAGCCCGTTCCTTCCGACATTGCCTAACAGCATGACCTCCAAGCACATCTCCATCCGCGGCGCGCGGGAGCATAACCTCAAGAATGTCTCGCTCGACCTGCCGCGCGAGCAGCTCGTGGTGATCACCGGCCTGTCGGGATCCGGCAAGTCCTCGCTCGCCTTCGACACGGTCTATGCCGAGGGCCAGCGGCGCTACGTGGAGAGCCTGTCGTCCTATGCCCGGCAGTTCCTCGACATGATGTCGAAGCCGGACGTTGACCATATCGAGGGCCTGTCTCCCGCCATCTCCATCGAGCAGAAGACGACCTCGAAGAATCCGCGCTCCACGGTCGGCACGGTCACCGAGATCTACGACTATATGCGGCTGCTGTTCGCGCGCGTCGGCATCCCCTACTCGCCGGCGACCGGCCTGCCCATCGAGAGCCAGACCGTGAGCCAGATGGTGGACATCGTGCTGTCGCAGCCCGAGGGCACGCGGCTTTATCTGCTGGCGCCGATCGCGCGGGGCCGCAAGGGCGAGTACAAGAAGGAACTCGCCGAGTTGCAGAAGAAGGGCTTTCAGCGGGTCAAGATCGACAACGCGTTCTACGAGATCGCCGAGGCCCCTGCCCTCGACAAGAAGTTCAAGCACGATATCGACGTGGTGGTGGACCGGGTGGTGGTGCGCCCGGACATGACCGCGCGGCTCGCCGATAGTTTCGAGACGGCGCTGTCCCTGTCGGACGGCATCGCCTTTGCCGAGTTCGCCGACAAGCCTGCCAAAGGCTCGCCCGAGCGGCTGATCTTCTCGGCCAAGTTCGCCTGCCCGGTGTCCGGCTTCACCATCGAGGAGATCGAGCCGCGGCTGTTCTCGTTCAATAACCCTTACGGTGCCTGTCCTGAATGCGATGGGCTCGGCACGGAATTGTTCTTCGAGCCGGAGCTGGTGGTGCCGGACGAGACCCTTTCCCTCAATCGCGGCGCCATCGCGCCGTGGACGCGCACCTCGGCCACCTCGCCCTATTACCAGCAGACGCTGGAGGCGCTGGCCAAGCACTACAAGCAGCCGATGACCAAGCCGTGGAAGGATCTCCCCGAAGATTTTCGCGAGATCGTGCTGTACGGCTCCTTGGATGAAGTCACCTTCACCTATGACGACGGCGTGCGGCACTACAAGACCGACAAGCCGTTCGAAGGCGTCATCACCAATATCGAGCGGCGCTGGCGCGAAACCGAATCGAACTGGGTGCGCGAGGAGCTGGAGCACTATCAGTCCGACCAGCCTTGCGAAGCCTGCACCGGCTATCGCCTGAAGCCGCAAGCGCTCGCCGTGAAGATCGCAGGGCTCCATATCGGCGAAGTCACCGAGATGTCGATCCGCGACGCGCATGAATGGTTCGGCGCGCTGCCCGCCAAGCTGACCGCGAAACAGAACGAGATCGCCGAGCGCATCCTGAAAGAGATCCGCGAGCGGCTGTCCTTCCTGAACGATGTCGGGCTCGACTATCTGACGCTCGCTCGCGCGGCCGGAACCTTGTCAGGCGGCGAGAGCCAGCGCATCCGGCTTGCCTCACAAATTGGGTCTGGCCTCACCGGCGTGCTCTACGTGCTGGACGAGCCCTCGATCGGTCTGCATCAGCGTGACAACGCCCGGCTGCTGGAAACGCTGAAAGCGCTCCGCGATCTCGGCAATTCGGTGATCGTGGTGGAGCATGACGAGGAAGCCATCCTCGAGGCGGACTATGTGGTGGACATGGGCCCGGGCGCCGGCGTGCATGGCGGCGCCGTGGTGGCCGAAGGCACGCCCGAGCAGGTCATGGCCAATCCGGACAGCCTGACCGGGCAATATCTCACCGGCTTCAAGCAGATCCCCCTACCCAAGCAGCGCCGCAAAGCCACCAAGGGAAAGCGTCTGCGCGTGCTCGGCGCGGCTGAGAACAATCTCAAGGACATCATCGTGGACATCCCCATCGGGTTGTTCACCGCGGTCACCGGCGTATCGGGCGGCGGAAAATCTACTTTCCTCATCGAGACGCTTTATCGCGCGGTGGCGCGCAAGCTCAACAATGCGCGCGAGCTGCCCGGCGAGCACAAGAAGATCGAAGGGCTGGAGCATCTCGACAAGGTCATCGACATCGACCAATCGCCGATCGGCCGCACGCCGCGCTCGAACCCCGCGACCTACACGGGCGCCTTCACCCCCATCCGCGAATGGTTCGCCGAGCTGCCCGAGGCCAAGACGCGCGGCTACAAGCCCGGGCGCTTCTCGTTCAACGTCAAGGGCGGGCGCTGCGAAGCCTGCCAGGGCGACGGCGTCATCAAGATCGAGATGCACTTCCTACCCGACATCTACGTCACCTGCGACGTGTGCAAGGGCAAGCGCTACGACCGCGAGACGCTGGAGATCAAGTTCAAGGGCAAGTCCATCGCCGACGTGCTCGACATGACCGTCGAGGAAGGCGCGGAGCTGTTCAAGGCGGTCCCCTCCGTGCGCGACAAGCTGGAAACCCTGAAGCGCGTCGGCCTCGGCTATATCCATGTGGGCCAGCAGGCGACAACGCTGTCGGGCGGCGAGGCGCAGCGCATCAAGCTGTCCAAGGAGCTGTCGAAGCGCGCCACCGGCCGCACGCTCTATATCCTCGACGAGCCGACCACGGGGCTCCACTTCCACGACGTGGCCAAGCTCCTCGAAGTGCTGCACGAGCTGGTCGACCAGGGGAATACCGTCGTCGTGATCGAGCACAATCTCGAAGTGATCAAGACCGCCGACTATATCGTCGACCTCGGCCCGGAAGGCGGCGACGGCGGCGGCGAGGTGGTGGCCACCGGCACGCCCGAAGAGGTCGCGCAAGTCGCCGAAAGCTATACCGGCCACTATCTCAAGCAGCTTCTCGACCGGCGCGGCGGCAAGGCCAAGATCGCCAGCGGCAAGGCGAAGATTGGCCGGCCCGCTGCGAGTGAAGCCGCGGAGTAGGTCTCCCAGGCATCGTTGTATTAATCGCGACTGACTGTAAGACTCGCTTTTTCCCGCAATAAGGCGCATGTCTTCAGGCATCATCGGGCGATTGTCACAGGCCCCGGTGGCTGAGAGAGGTCCATCGCGCTCCCGCCTGCCAATAGGAGCGCCTTCATGCCCTCGCCCAAATCCAAACCGGCACCGCGACGAGCCCCCCGCACAAGTTTCACCCTGACCGAAGACGAGCCGTCCGGGCAGGAAATCCCCAGCGGACACGGCTTCGACACCGGGCATGAGGTGCTGCTCAGCCGGCGCTACCCGCCGCGCAAGGCCGCGCCTGGTCCCTACATGGTGATTGCGCAGCTTCCGGCGCGGAACGGACAATTCCAATATCGCATCAAGAGCGGCTGCGAGCCGTTCTTCCGCATCATGGCGGAAAGCGAGATCGAGCAGATCTAGCGCGACGCCGACTTTACCGCCGCGCCGCCCGCGCTTGGCGATTGCTTGGCTGTCCGCTAGGCGATCCCCTGAAGCGCGACGGGCGCCAACCTCGGAGCGACAATCGCCATGCAATGCCTAGTCTGTGCCGGCGAGGCCAAAGACCTCACCCTGCCTGATTTCGACGGTCACGTGATTGCGTGCCCGCACTGCGGCAAATACGAAATCCTCGGCGCCACCTGGGACATATTCGAAAACGCCTCGCAAGCGGAGCGGGAAGCGGCGCTGGGCAAGGCCGCCTTGCTGCAAGGCTTCTCCCGCTGGCCGACGATCAAAACCATCAACTTTTGATCGCTAGGCCTGCGCTCGCGGCCGGCCCTCTCCCTGGAGATCCCTGCGGGACCCAGAAATGGGTTGCGATCGACTTCGCCTCTTGCTCGGATCGCGAAGTCGTGGCCAATGCCATGGCGCTTCGTGAATCCCGGCACCAAACCCTCGCGGTGCTCGTAGGTTCGGCGGACGAGGTCGTTCGTCACACCAATATAGAGCGCGCCATGACGATGCTTCGCGAGGATGTAGACGTAGTACTCCCGCATGCGAGCAAGGAAACGCCCTATTGGACCCCCGGGACAAGCCCGGGGGTGACGTCGTGGGGTGATGCGCTACCTGCACTTTGTCCCCGCCCGGAAAACCTGCCGTATCATGCGCTCACCTCGTCCACTTAAGGGGCGCGCTCATGAAGCGTCGTGATTGCGGGACGGGGTGCGGCGCCCGCGGGTTTCGTTCGCAGCGGAACACTCGGGCGACATCGGAGCTCCCCCCGGGACCACTTGGAGTCCCCGCCAGGAGCTGGCTGAGAAGTGTTCTTTGCGCTACTTGAGCGCTTTGCGCGCCGGCCTTCTTGTTCGTGCTACCGCGCTTCGCGCTACATGAGCACTCAGGCCACAGCGCGAGGGTCGCTGAAAAGCGGGGCCCGCTGCCGTAACCGCCGTGATTGGCGCGCCGTGAGGCGCCCGCCGTGTCCGGCAACGGATGCGGACGCCATAGGTTTGCGTCTTTCGGCGCGCCATCCCCCTCGGGGGGAACCCCCTCTACCCTCGCGGGCGCGCGCCCGGCGAGACGCATCGGCATGCCCGTCTTCTCCCTCGTCATTGCCGGGCTCGTCCCGGCAATCCAATTGGGAGGGTCCGCACGCTTAGCGCCGCACCATTGGATGCCCGGAACAAGTCCGGGCATGACGAAGCGAAGGAACGACTAAGACAGAGAAAGGAGCCGCATGAAACAGAGCGCCGCAAGGGAGAGCCGCTTAAGGAGGGAGAGCCGCGTTGAGCGGGAGCGGGCCTTGCGCTTCGGCGCGGACCGGATCTGCCTGTGGTGTCTATGCGCCAATCCGACTTGCCGACGCGCGAAGGCCTGCCGTGGCGACGTGAGCGCCTGCGCTAGCCGCATGACCGCGTGGCTCGCGGCGATCGAGGACGAGCGGCGCGAGCGGCCGGACTTCGCCACCATCGAATGCCAGATCGAGACGGCCCGAGAGCTGCGCGCCTATCACGCCTGGCGCAAAGCGGGTACGGCGCGGCGGTGAGATGCGCTCAAGCCGTTCCTGCCCTCAAGTAGGCCGAAGGCCGGTAGGGCAAACAAGCATGCCCGTTAGCGCAAATAAAAGTGTCCGCGCCGTGCGTACGCGCTATTTCGCCGTCATGTTCTTGATGACGCCGGCGATGAGCGTGAGCACGATGCCGCCGATGGCGCCACCGGCCACATCGCCGACCCAGCCCTCGATCATCTGTCCGGCGAACGAGCCGACCAGCTGGCCGGTGATGCCGCCGCCGACCGCGCCGGCGATGACGTTGCCGATCGTGCCGAGCGAATAGTTCTTGGCTGCCGCGCCCGCGGCCGAGCCGCCGACCGCGCCCGACACAAGCTGTACGAGCAGTGCTGCGATATCCATTGTGATTTCCCCCCTCGGTTGCCTAATGCCCATATCTTAGGCGCAGGCGGGGACGGACGCCAGCCGATCGAAGGCGCCCCCAAGCCCTTATCCAGCAAGCCTTTATCTCGAAGTCACGCGGCCGTAGATCCGCACGGCCATATAGGCCAGAAGGCACAGGACGATGAGGCCGGCGAGCGCGATCAGCACGGCGAGCGCCATGGGCTTCCAATTGGCCTCCGCGGCGCCCAGCATGTCGAAACCGCGCAGCGCCACGACCGCGATCACGGCGATGCCGGCCACGAGCAGGGTCGCGGCGACCACCGCCGCCCAGCGGCGGTTCTTGCGGCGGCGTTTCAGTCTGCCGCTGAACATGACGGGACGTGGCACGGGCTTCAGCCTCGGCCGATCAATTCGGGCGTGGGCGCCGCGGGATCGAAGCTATGGGCGCTGCCCTCGCGAATGCGGCGCCAGGCGAGCGGCACCGAAGCGATGCAGACGCCGATGGCGATGACCCAGGCGCCGACCGGCGGCAGCCCTTCGAACAAAGACAGGATCAGCAGGAGGACGACGCCAAGGCACAATAGGCCCAGGATCAGCCAGACGATCCACAGGGCCGTACTGCCGGCGATGGATTTGGCGTCCGGCGCGGCGGCGGCGATGCGGGGCGCGAGCGACCGGATGAAGGGCGCGTAGGTGGCGGTGCGGTCCTCGAAATTGTTGAGGCTTTGGTAGTGCGCGGAACGCAACTTGACCTTGTCGCCTTTCTTGCCGCGCAGCGTGCATTGGAAGGTCTCGCCGACGGGCAAGGCGAAAGCGATAAGGCGCAGGTCGCGTACGTCCTTATAGGCGAGATGGCTCTCGCCACCGCTAGCGTCGGACCAATGCAGCGCATCCGGCCCGAGCGTTAAGGTCCGCGCCTTTTCGGCGAGGCTGTTGCGGACGGTATTGGTCGGTTCGGTCATCGTGTCGCTCATGGCGCCGAGTGTCGACCGAACCGGCGTCAATCGCAACCTGGCGGCTCTGGCATGGTTTCGTGGCGTCAGAAAACTTTCTCGCTCGCTACAGCTGAGGCGCCGCTATGATCGCCCTGACTGAGCAGCGGACCAGGGAGAGGATTGAGGCCGGCATGAGCGACGACAGCAAAAGCACCCTGCAGGACAAGAGCCTTCTCGTGCTGATCGTCGCAGTGTCGTTGGCGTTTGCTTGGGTCCTGTGGCCGTTCTACGGGGCGATCCTGTGGGCGGTCATTCTGGCGACGGTATTCGCGCCGGTGCATCGGTGGATCCGGGCCGCCATGCGAGCCTGGCGTAACCTGGCGGCGCTGACGACGCTGCTGATCATCGTCACCATCGTGCTGTTGCCTTTGGCGTTGACGGCGGCGTCCTTGGCCAACGAGGCGACCAACCTCTACGAACAGGTGCAGACGGGCGAACTTGACTTCGGCAAGTTCCTGCAGGAGATTCTGGATGCCCTCCCCGCCTGGGCCACCGGCCTGCTCGACCAGATCGGCGTAACCAATGTCGGCGATATCCAGAAAGGCCTGACCGCGCTCCTGAAGGAAGGCAGTCAGTTCTTCGCCACCCAGGCGGTGGTTGTCGGCCAGGGCACGGCGAACTTCATCATCAGCGCCTTCATCATGCTCTATCTGCTCTACTTCCTGCTGCGCGACGGCGGGGCGCTGTCCAGGAGCGTCAAGGCCGCGGTGCCGCTGGAACACGATCAGAAACGCGCGCTGTTTGAGAAATTCACCGTCGTCGTGCGCGCCATGGTCAAGGGCACGATCCTGGTGGCCGTCGTTCAAGGGGCGCTCGGCGGCTTTATCTTCTGGCTGCTCGGCATTCACGCGCCGGTGTTATGGGGCGTGGTCATGGCGTTTCTGTCGCTGTTGCCTGCGCTCGGCGCCGCGGTGGTCTGGCTGCCTGTGGCGCTGTATCTGCTAGCCACCGGCGCGGTATGGCAGGGCGTCGTGCTGATCGTCTTCGGCGCCGGCGTCATCGGCCTCGTCGACAACGTCATGCGGCCCTATCTTGTCGGCAAAGACACAAGGATGCCGGATTACGTCGTGCTGATCTCCACGCTGGGCGGCATCGCTATTTTCGGGCTGAACGGCTTCGTCATCGGCCCGCTGATCGCGGCCATGTTCATCGCCGTATGGGGTATCGCCTCGGGCGCCAACGCCAAGTCCGAAAAGGCCGGGCCGCAAGGCTCCGACGAGGCGTCGTGACGACCAAGTCGATGCGATACGCGCTGCCGGCACTGCTCGCCATGGCGGGACTGCTGTGCCTCTGGGGACAGCCATCGGGGGCGGCTGACGGCACTGGCGCCGAGAAGCCTGCATCCCTTCCCGAACCTACGGACCAAGCTTTGCGCGACCGCGAGCGCCAGGCCTTGATGACCTTTTACGAAGCCCTCGGCGGGCCGGACTGGATCCAGCGGGACTTCTGGGGAAGCGACCGGCCGGTGGGCGAATGGCACGGCATCGAGACCGACGCCGAGGGCCGCGTGGTCCGGCTGACGATCTACGACAACAATCTCGACGGGAGACTATCGCCGGCGGTCTGCGGCTTGGCGCGGCTGCATACGCTGCATCTCTCCTTGGATAACCTATCAGGCCCCCTGCCCGATGAACTTGGAAAATGCCGCGCGCTGAAGAATCTCTGGCTCAAGGGCAACAGGCTGACCGGGCAAATTCCTCAGTCGGTCACCGAGCTGCCCGAGCTCGAGTATCTCGACGTCCATGCAAACAGATTGTCGGGATCTTTGCCCATAGTGTGGGATACGCCGAAACTGACGATTTTTCGCGCCGAGGACAACAAGATCGCAGGCGCCCTGCCCGCCGCTTTGTTCCGCCAGCCAAGTCTCGAGCAGGTCTTCCTGCACAACAACAAACTCACCAGGTCTCTGCCGCCGTCGCTCGCGAATGCCGCACAGCTTCATTCGCTGCTGCTCGCCGACAATGCGCTCACCGGGCCGATTCCCGACAGCCTCCGGGACGCCACGTCGCTACAGGTCCTCCGGCTGAATCACAACCGCCTGAGCGGCCCCATTCCTCAAGGATTGGCGACGCGCCTCACGGTCTTCGACGTGTCGCATAACCCCGGCCTGGAACCAGGCGAATGACCCGATAGCGGGGCTACTCTTGAGAGAGGGACGCGGTTTCGGCGGTCTTGCAATCGCCGAAGGCGGGCGCGCCGGGAAGCTGTAGACATGACGCCTGAGCAGCTTCGCTGGGACCGAGAGTCATGGGAAGCACGGGCGCCTGCTCGGTCACGCAGCCAGCCAGCGCGAACGGCACCAAGGCAATCAACAGCCATTTCATCGTTGCTCTCCCCGTCCAATGGGCTTGGCGGACCGTTCCATAGAGATATTGCCGCCTCGGTTAATTGCAAGCCCCCTGGCTGTTGCGTTTTTCGTGCCATCTCGGACCTCAGAATTGTTGATTTTCAGCCAATTCTTCTCGCGCTCGATAGCCATGCAACATCATGACACACCCTGTGATGGCGCCTCCAAATTTTCGCCACACGTTGCCCCCGCTGAGGACAGATTTGGCCAGCATTAGCTCTGTGGGCATCGGGACAACCGGTGTTAAGCAGAGGGCGAGGTGTATCGATGCGTTTGGGGGAACTGACTACCCGTGCATGCATTGTAGTCTTGGGGCTTATTGCGTTACTTCAGCCAGCGCAGGCGCAAACAACTGGCGCGATGCATGCGAACATTTCTCCGGAATCAGACCGCGCCCGCGAGCTGAATTGCCTCGCCCGCGGGATTTATTTCGAAGCTCGTGGCGAGCCCATTCGTGGGCAGTTGGCCGTCGGCCGCGTGATCCTGAACCGGGTCAAGAGCAAGGCCTACCCGGATACCGTTTGCGAGGTCGTGTACCAGAACAAGAACCGGCACAACCGCTGCCAGTTCTCCTTCGCTTGCGACGGCAAGCCCGACGCGATCAGGGAGCGCGCCGAATGGGGCGTGATCCTGATGCACGCGGCATGGCTGCTGGCTAGCGATGTTGACGACGGCTCCACGCGTCTTGTGCGCTACGCCACCCATTATCATGCCGACTATGTCAGTCCGCACTGGTCGCGTGTCTTGGTGCTGGCCGGCCGTATCGGCCACCATCTCTTCTATTACGACCCAACGGCTTAAGCGACTATCGCGCCGGTAATCACGAGGCAGCCAGGCAATGAGGCGACAGCCTCTCGCCTAGGCGGCGATCCCCTTGATCACCTTGACGATCACCAGCAGGATCACCGCGCCGATAAATGCCAGAATGATTGCGCCGAGCAGCCCGCCACCCAGCGTGAGGGTGATGCCGAGCATGGGAAACAGAAAGCCCGCGAGCAGCGCTCCCAGAATACCGACAACAATATCGCCGATAAGGCCAAAGCCGGTTCCCTGCACGACGAGTCCCGCGAGCCAGCCGGCGATGGCCCCGACGACAAGCGCGATAATGATTGCTGTGAGCATTGTGTCCCCTCCAGTGTCTTATGTAGCCGCAGTCTAGCATGAGTCTCGGTCCGCCCGGCGGGTCGTTTGCGGTGGACTTTGCCGCCACGACCAACTTAGATCGATGATAGGTAACAGCGTCAGAGTTGGGGGAGTTCAAGCATGATCAGAACGTTAGTCGTGGGTTCGGCACTCGCGGCCGCGATCCTGTTCTTCGGGACGCCGGCCAAAGCCGAGTGGCTCTGCGGCGACGAACGCTGCGTCTGGGTCACATGGGATGTGGATGAACCCGCGTTCGCCGAGGCCTGGGGCCCGCCGATCAGGCCCAGCTGCTACTGGAAACAAGGCATTTTCGGTCGCTGGAAGATGGTCTGCCCACGCTAATCGCGCGGCGAAGACACCCAGTAAAATCGGACGAGCGCTATTTCGCCTCGCCGCCGGTGACGAGGTCAAGCCACCGGTTGAGCGCGCCCTTGCATGCCTTCGCAAAGGCGGGCAGCGCCGTGCCGCTCTCGGCAATGACGGCCTCGGCATCGAAGCCGTTGGACGCCATGTAGTCGGCATTGTTGCGGCACATCACGCCGACCAGCGGTGCGTCTACCTCGGCGTGATACTGAAAGCCGTAGACGTTGTCGCCATAGCGAAATAGCTGGCATGACGTGAGCTCCGACGAGGCCAGATTGACCGCGTTCGGCACATCCTCGATACGGTCGCCGTGGAAGTGATAGGCGAGGAGCGTCTTGGGGTGGTCCTCCAGGATCGCATCATCCGCCGCGGCTTCGCTCAAAAAGAGGTCGTACCAGCCGATCTCCTTCTCCGCGCCTGGGACGACTTCGCCGCCGAGCGCACGCGCCAGTATCTGGGCGCCAAGGCAGAACCCGGCGATCGGTTTCTCCGCCGCCATGAAATCCTGACAGAGCGCGATCTCGCGCGTGAGGTAGGGATATTCCTCGGTCTCATAGGCACTCTGGGCACCGCCGAGCACGACCAAGGCGCTGTAGTCGTCTGCGCTAAGCCGATCATAGTCCGTGTCGTAACCGAAGACCGTTTGCTGCCCCAGCCCACGCTCGGCGATCAGGGTCGCCAGCTGGCCGGCACCTTCCTTGGCGTCATTCTGAACGATGAGAACCCGTTTCATCATGGCCACTCCAAACAGTGAAATTACGGCTTGAGCACGAGCGGCACGACGGTGCGGCCGGGGGGAAAGCCCTCACCGTCGGAGACGTCCTCCTCGAACACCTCGAGATGGCCGATTTGCCGCGCGTCCACGCTATAGGGCACGGTGAAGGAGAACGCAGCCGGCCCATCCACGCCACCGCCTTGCGTGTTGCCGCTTGCCAGTACCGCACCGTCGCGGGCGATAAGCTTCCATTGGACGCTGCGCTCGAAACTGCGCGAACAGCCCTTGACCGCGAAGCCGCTCTCGACGCGCTCGCCTGGTTGCGGCTCCGTGGCCAGAACGAAAGCCGCCTCGTCGAAGGCGCCGTCGTCATTGGTGCAATTATCGGCCTCTTCCCCTTCGACCCAGCCGCCCCAAGCCAGCACCGGTTGCGCCGACGCCAGGAACGCAAGGCCCAGAAGCCCAAATATGGCGCCGCAAAGCACTCTTCGCGAATCGTGGTGTGTCATGGCCTCCTCCAATTGTCCTGCCGAAGGGTCACAGACACGTCTATGTTGCCATGAAGTCGTCGCCAGCGCGAATGCGCTAATATCAAAGCACGAGTCAAATGAGGAGGAGACCCATGGCCAGCCCGACCCTTCGCACGCTCACGGGCATGGACCCGAACCCGACGCCGATTTCGGACAGCGCGCTGGTGCTAATCGACTGCCAGCAGACCTATCGCGAGGGCATCATGCAGCTGGAGAATGTCGAGCCGGCGCTGCAGGAGGCGGCAGCGCTGCTCAAGCGTTTTCGTGACGCCGGGCGGCCTGTCATCCACATCATGCATGACGCGGGCGCCGGCACGCCTTACGACATCTCCGCGCCAATCGGCCAGATCGCCGATATCGTGGCGCCCATCGACGGCGAGACCGTCATCGTCAAGACATTCCCATCCGCTTTCGAGCAGACGGAACTTGACGCCGAACTAAAAACGCACGGGATTAAGAACGTCGTCTATGTGGGCTTCATGACCCATATGTGCGTGAACTCCACAGCGCGGGCGTCGTTCAATCACGGCTACGCCAACACGGTGGTCGCCGGGGCCACAGCGACGCGCACAATCCCGAGCCCGGCGACCGGTGCCGACATGCCGGCTCAGCAGTTGCACGACGCGAGCCTATCGGCCCTGAGCGACATGTTCGCCGTCGTCGTGCCGCGGGCTGGAGACGTGCCGGACTAGGCATCAAACGACATAAAACACCATCTGGAGACGATCATGGCCGCATCCACAGTCCAACGGGCTCCCCTGTCGGCGGCGTCCTGCTTCTCGCTCCTGGCTCTCGCCGTGCTGGGCACGCGTTTCGTGCAAGGCTTCATTTTCTGGGGCGGGGCGAGCCGACGACTTATCTACAATTCCCACGAGGTCAAAGGTGTCGATGTCGCCACGAAGCTCGACTTTGAGTCGGCAGGCTTCGTCGCCAACAAGCTCGTCCATGCCCTCCCCGGCACGTTGTGGATCCAAGGCCCGCTCGAATGGTCGCTGCAATATCTCGACCTGATGATCGCCTCGGTCTAAATGTGGACGCTCGCCGAACTCGCCGTCGGCCTCGCGCAAATCTTCGGCCTGGCGACACGTCTCGCGGCGCTGGTCTGCATCGGTCTCAACGTCTCTCTGATGCTGATTTTCGGATGGATGGGCTCCACCTGTCTCGATGAATGGACCATGGCCGTGTCCGGCCTGGCGATGAGCAGCGCAATATTCCTCGCCGGGGGGGGCACCTGGTCGCTCGATAACTTGATCGGCCGCAGCGGCTGGGCGCAGCGCAATGCCTGGTCGGCCTGGATATTCAGCGGGCCGCTGCCCGAGGGCAGCGTCCGAGCGGCCGCCCTGTTCTTGGCCGCGGTGGCCGTCGTGTTCACCGTCGGCAGCTACCAGATCCTGTTCGGCGCGGTGGTTTCGCCGCAGCACGCGCGGGTCGATTTCCATCGCCACGACATCGCCCTGTCCAAGGCGACCGTCGCGGCGGACGGCGCCGTCACTTTCGATGCTTATGTCGATGCGGGACCGGATACGGGCGCGGCTTACATCATCGCCGTGCGCCTGGTCGATGCGTCGGGCGCGACCGTCGGTGAATGGGACGGAAAGACACTCGCCGCGCTGCCGTCAACGGCCATCCGCAATGTCTACCCTTACGTATGGGCGTCAAAGTTCAAGACCGAGAAGATAGGGTTCAGCGGGCAGACGGGCGCGCGCGATGCTCACGCTGCCACCGCCCGATGCGACGGGTGCCGGCGCACCCCACGCGCTCATCCTGGAGTCGATCGACGGGGTTACGTGGAAAGCCGAGACGGGCGCCAAGTAGTCCGGTCACGGAGGCCGCTCTCTCAGCCCGCGAGGAGCGCCATGAGAAATGCGCGCGCCTTGGCGTAAATACCAGGCGTCTCCCTCTCACGGGGCCCGGCTATGCAAAGCGCGCCGCCGCCCCTCGCCTCGAGCCAGGCGCGCGCCTGACGAACCGCATCGGGCGCGGCGATGTCGATGACGATATACGGTGTGCCCAGATCCTCGGCGCATCGCAGCGCCAGCGCCGTGCCCTTGGAGACGGCGAGGCCGGCACCGTCGTCGAGCACCATGAGGGCGTCGGCGTCGCGCACATTCCATGCCGTCCGCTGGCCGGGGGACGTGTCTGGCGTCTCACACAAATCGGCATAGGGCCCGCGCCGGGTGGCGTAGGCAAGTCCTCGGCCCAACCGCCTTTCGGGCACCAGCCGCCATAGGGTATACCGGCCTCGATGGCGGCATCGAGCGCCGCCCGGTCGACACCGGTCTGGCCGCCGGAGACGACCCTCAACCTTCCCACGCCTTTCACCAGGTCCCGCCTCCTCGTCTTGCACTTTCAAGGCTGGAAGCGGCATCATGCGGTTAAGGGGGGAGACCGCCATGCCGTCAGCGAAACTGTTGTTCCTCGGCTTTGCCGCCGGGTTCCTCGCCACCCTGATCTTCCATCAGGGCCTGTGGTGGGTGTTCAACCGTATCGGCGTCATTCCGCCGACCCGCCCCGCCTGGCCTCTCGATCCGATCCCGCCGCTCGGTGTGGCCTCGGTGCTGTCCAAGGCGTTCTGGGGCGGGCTGTGGGGCCTGGCGCTGACGCCGGTGCTCGCGCATCTGCACGGCGCGAGCTACTGGGTGGCCTGGATCGTCGTCGGCGCCGTGGCCCTCACACTCGTGGCCTTTTTCGTCGTGCCGCTCCTGAAAGGCGAGCCGATGCAGGCCATGGGGCCGCGCTTCCTGATCGGTCTTTCGGTCAATGGCGCCTGGGGGTTCGGCACCGCCTTGATTTTGCGGCTGTTCGGCAAAACTTAGCCCGTCATGAGTTCCTGATCCGAAGCGATGGCGCGCTGTAGCGCCGGGCGTTCTTGGAGCCGTCCCACATAGCTCATGAACTCGGGGCGCTCGGGCAGAAGCTTGAACAGCAGGCCCCAGCGGAGTGTCGCGCCGACGACCACGTCGGCCGCTGTGAACTGCGCGCCCATGAGGTAAGGCCCCGGCGCGACCGCATTCGCCGTCACGTCCATGACCGTGTCGAAATCGCCATAGCCGAGCGTGCCGCGGCGAGGCTGCTCGCTGCGTGGCATCGCGCGATCGATCATGGCCGGCTCGATACAGCTCGGCCCGAAAAATAGCCATTTAAGATAGGCGCCACGGCGTTTGTCGCCGATCGGGATGTTAAGCTTGGGTTGTGAAAATTCGTCGGCGAGATAGGTGCAGATGGCCGCGGCTTCGGTGACAATCACCTCGCCGTGTTTCAAGACCGGCACCTTGCCCATCGGGTTGATGGCAAGATAGTCGGGGGCGAGTTGCTCACCTTTGGTCAAGTTTAGAAGGTGAATATCGTAGGGCTCACCGAGTTCTTCCAGCATCCAGCGCACGATGGACGATCGTGAGGGTGCGGCGTGGTAGAGAGTGAGCTCGGTCATTTCAGTTCTCGTCGATTCGGCACAGATTACCAGGCAAGCGCGGAAGCCACATGAACGCCACGAAGACCAAGCCGGCCAGCCGCTCGGCCAAGAAACCTCAGGCCCCACCTCCCGCCGAGGCGCAGGAGTTGGAGGCCAAGCCGTCGTCTTTTCGCGAGCAACTGAGCCGCCTCTATAACGGCCGCAGCCATGCGGCGCATCGCTTCCGCTTCGCGCTGCTGGCCTTCGACATTCTGACCATTCTGTTCATCATCGGCACGTCGTTCGTCCCACGCGAGCCGTGGATCGAATGGGTCGACCTCCTCTTCGGCGTCATCATCCTCGCCGATTTCTGTGCGCGCATTTATGCTAGCCGCCATCCATGGCGCGAATTCATGCATCCGGCGACGTGGGCGGACATGGTGGCGATCTTGTCCTTCCTTGCACCAATCATCGGGGAAGGGTTCGGCTTTCTGCGAATCTTACGCACGCTGCGGCTGTTGCACACCTACCAGCTTGTCGCGCGCCTCCGCGCCGACAGTTCCTTCTTCCGACGCAACGAGGAGACGATCACCGCCGTCATCAATCTCGGCGTGTTCCTGTTCATCATGACGGGCTTCGTCTACGAGACGCAGCACTGGCGAAACCCAGACATCGCCAACTATGTCGATGCGCTCTATTTCACCGTGACGGCGCTGACGACGACGGGCTTTGGGGACATCACCCTACACGGGGAACTCGGCCGGCTCACCGCCGTGGTCATTATGATCTTCGGCGTAACGCTGTTCTTGCGCCTCCTGCAAACGCTGCTTCGTCCCCACAAGGTGCGCTTCCCCTGCCCCGATTGCGGTCTCCAGCGCCATGAGGTGGATGCGATCTGTTGCAAGGCCTGCGGCACGCGGCTCAACATTCCCGACGAAGGCCGCTTCTAGCGGAGGCCGCAGGAGCATCCCCGAATGACCGCGAAACGCTGGACTCAGGACGTGACGGAGCACTCCCGCGCTCTCGATCTCGAGAGGGGCGCGTTCACGCTTAAGGATCCTAAAGAGATCGCCGCCTCGCTGAAGCACTCGGCGGAAGCGAGCAAGCGCCGCAAAACCGATCCGTATCGGTCGGCCATGTCCATGCTCGTTTTCTATATCAACCGCGCGGGCAAGAACTTGTCGGAAGAAGACCGCGCAAGGTTGGACCAGGCCAAGGACGAGCTGCGCAAGGCCTTCGGTAAGCCGCCGGCCAAATAGGGGCCGTTCGGCTACCGCGTTTCGGCTCTGGCGAGGTTCTGAACCTCTTCGATCCGGTGCTCGGCGTGGTGCTCGAATGTTGAGAGCACCGCATCGAAGGTCGCCTCTTCGGCCGCAGCGCTGCCACGCTCCGTCTGCAGCTGCTCGAACACGCCGCGATAATCGCTGTAGCCTTGCAGCTCCTCGCGGCGTTGCCACGAGAAATCCCCGACCAGGAAAAACCTGATCCAGGAGAACAGGCAGTCGGTCCAATCCTCGAGATAGGCGCGGAGGTGGACGCTGGGGCTTGTGAGATAGACCTTGCCGGCGCGCAGCGCGTCAGTCCCGCCGCGGCTCTCGCCTTTGGTTGCGCCCGCGGCGATCTCCACGAGCCGGCCGTCGAGGAAATGAAATTCCGGGCATTCGAGGAACACGAAGCTCATGCGGTCGGCGCCGGGATAGAGCCCTTCCGGATCGAACAGCTTGAAGTCGAGCCCGCGCAACCGCACCCGGTCGAGTTGGATGAGCTGCGGGCCGTCGCCGTCCGGCTCGACCACTGTGAGACCCGCCTCGCGAGCCCGGGTGACGAGCGTGTCCGGATGCGGCCCGATCCAGCTCGAAATCAAGATGCGGCCGGACACGTCATGGTCGATCGTCTCGATATGGGCGCGCGGCGGGGGGGTGAATTTCTCACCGACCAGGCTCAGAACGAAGGACGGCTCGTCCTGGCGAAGATAGGTTTCGCTCAAGGCAGCGAGGCGGTGCAGATGACCGAGCAGCCGGTACCGAATTTGCGGGTCGCGGCAGTGGCCGGTCCATACGACATCGACGGAGGGCATGGGCTTTCTAACGTCCTCCGTAAAGGATTGGGACCATAAGCGTTGAGCGGGCCGCACCTTGCCGATACAGCCCCGGGCGCGCAAGCAGCTCTCGCAAACAGGGTTGCCTCAAGGTTCACCCGAAAGAATAAACGGCGTGACCTCGTTAAGAGGTCACGCCGTCAATCGGCTATGCAAACCCCGGGCCTAGGGAACCCCGGGGCCCTACAGCCATCCTTGCAGTGTTAGGCTTTGGCGTGGGCGCCGTGTCCGGCCCCGGCCAGCAGGCCGGCGACCTTCTCGGAAACCCAGCCGAAGATGGCGCCGACGACCATCGACAGAATGATGACGACGACCGGATTGGCCATGGACGCGGCAGCCAGGTCTCCCGCCCCATTCCCCATCAGAGTCAGGGCTACCACGGAGGCGAAACCGTAGACCTGTGCCGGAATGGCGGAGAAGATCGGAATATTGGCCAGCAGCACCATCACAGCGACGCCGACGCCGACGCAAATCCCGGCCCAGACCGGCAGGCCAAGACTGTCGCCTACGCCTGTCTGGGTGGCGACCCAAAGCGTGATGCCGGCGATAATGGCACCGGCGATATTGCCGAGAATGGCCGATTGCAGGCCGGTCTCGCTGCCACCGCAGTGGAAGAAGCAGCCCCAGGCGATAAAGGCCGCCCAAATCGCCAGCGCCCCATCAAGCGGCCCTAAGAACAGCCAGGTGGCAATGGCGCCAAGGACACCAACGCTAATTGCAAGAGCAGTATTCGCGGACATTTCACCCCCCTTTTTGAAAAAGAGAGCAGGCGGATGCCGCCGATTGCCGGCAATCCACCGGCTCACTGAATGGAAGCTCTTTGTTGCCAGGTCGACTCGGCTTCCGGCGCTACTATAGCCCAAAGTGGCCCTGCACTGAATAATCTTTAGTCTTTTGCCCAAGAAATAGCCGCTCTTCCGCGTCTCTTTGGCTGCGGACAACGGGTTGTTCCGCTTGAAACTTCCCACCATGCGGCCCTAGGTACCGCCATGACGACAGATCGGGCGAAAACGGTTCATGTGATCGGCGGCGGGCTCGCTGGCAGCGAGGCGGCTTGGCAGCTGGCGCTGGCTGGCGTGGCCGTCTGCTTGCACGAGATGCGGCCCGTTCGCGGGACCGAGGCGCATCAGACCGATGCGCTCGCCGAACTGGTCTGCTCCAACTCATTTCGCTCCGACGAATGGGAAACCAACGCCGTCGGCCTCCTGCACGAGGAGATGCGCCGGGCCAGTTCGCTCATCATGGCGTCCGCCGACAAGCACAAGCTGCCCGCGGGCGGTGCGCTGGCGGTGGACCGCGAGGGCTTTGCCGCGGAGGTGACGGCGGCGCTTGAGGCCCATTCCCTGATCGAGATCAGCCGAGGCGAAATCGACGGACTGCCCCCCGCCGATTGGCGCCGCGTCATCGTGGCGACCGGCCCCCTCACCTCACCGGCTTTGGCGCACGCGATCCAGTCGCTGACCGGCGAAGCGGAACTGGCCTTCTTCGACGCCATTGCGCCAATCGTCCATCTGGACTCCATCGATATGGACATCTGCTGGCGCCAATCGCGCTACGACAAGGTGGGCCCGAGTGGCAGCGGCGCCGACTACATCAATTGCCCACTCGACAAGCACCAGTACGAGGCATTTATCGATGCGCTGCTCACCGGCGAGAAGACCGCGTTCAAGCACTTCGAGAAGACGCCGTATTTCGAGGGCTGTCTGCCTATCGAGGTCATGGCCGAGCGCGGCCGCGAAACCCTGCGCTATGGCCCCATGAAACCCGTGGGCCTGACCGACCCGCACCGGCCCGATGAGAAACCCTTCGCCGTGGTGCAACTGCGCCAGGACAATGCGCTCGGCACGTTGTGGAACATGGTCGGTTTCCAGACCAAGCTGAAGTATGGCGAGCAGGCGCGCGTCTTCCGCATGATCCCGGGGCTCACGCAAGCCGAGTTCGCCCGACTCGGCGGGCTCCACCGCAACACCTTCCTCAACAGCCCCAAACTGCTGGACCAGAGCCTCCGCCTCAAGGCCGATCCGCGCTTACGCTTCGCCGGGCAAATCACCGGCGTCGAGGGCTATGTGGAATCCGCCGCCATCGGGCTAATCGCCGGGCGTTTCGCGGGCGCCGAGGCTTTGGGCACAGATCTCGCGCCGCCACCGCCGACCACGGCGCTCGGCGCCCTGCTCGCCCACATCACCGGCGGCCATTTGAGCGCGGACGGCGAAGGCGCTGCCCGCAGCTTCCAGCCGATGAACGTGAATTTTGGACTGTTCCCGCCGATTTCCGTGCCTCGCCAGCCGCGCGGTCCCAAAGGACCAAAGGCCCCGCGCAGCGGCAAGGCCTTCGAGCGGAAGCGGGCGATGGCCAACCGCGCGCTGGCCGATCTCGATCAGTGGCTGAAAGGCTCGGCCTCCATCGCCGCGGAATAGACGCGCAAGCCCTAGCGCGATCTGGCCAGACGCCACAGGCGGCGAAGCGGGTTGATGCGGACAATCTCGTGCAAGGGATCGTCCGCCTTCGCCAATGCCTCGAGATAGGGCTCGACCAAAGCCAGCGGCAAAAAGGCGGTGCGGCCGGCTTCATTGATGCCTGTGCCGGTCATGCCCTCGCCGAACAGATGGAACTCCGCTTCGCGCAGAGCCGCGCGCGCGCTCTCCCCCATTTCGGCGAGCAGCGCTTTGAGGCCGGGGCTCGTCTTGCCGGCAAGGATCGCTTGCGGCGAGGTGCCGTGACGCAGAAGCGCATCCTCGGCCAGATAGGTGCGGCCCTTGGCGGCGAGACCGGGCAGGCTCTTCATCACGCGCACCAGTCCGTAGGCCTGGCCTCCGGCCTCCGCCACGAGGTCGCGGTTCTCGCCTGATGCCCCCACGATCTCAGCCGCCAGAGCGAAGAGACCGCCGGTCGTGTCGAACAAATACGCATCGAGGGTGCGGGTATCGGGCATCACCGTTTCGCCAATGTCGAAACTGCGGGCGTCGATGAGCGCCCCGAGCCGCTCCCGCGACAGGGCCCGGCGGGCGAGCACTTGACCAAAGGCATCGGCCACGGGCTGGCCGGTGCTGCCGCCGCTTGCCGCAGTGTCAATGGCCTCGCGCCACCATTGCAGACGGATGGCGCCGAGCCCCGGCTCGGTCACCTGATCGGCGATGCGGGCCAGCTCTGCATTGAAGGCAAACAGGGCAAAGAGATCGTCGCGCGCGGCGCGCGGCGCGAATAGCGCGGCCAGGGTCCGGTCCGGGTCGTCGGCGCGGGCGATGCGCCGCACCATCTTGGAACGTTCGGCGTCACGCACTGGCGCGCCTCCATGGGCTTAGGCGCCCGCGGCGGCCCCAGCCCGGCCCTTGTTGGACTCCTTGGCCGCATCGGCGTTCACGCTGAAGGCGTCCCGCCGCACGCCGAGAATGAGCTGCATGGGCGAGGCCACGAAGATCGACGAATAGGCGCCGATGACGATGCCGAAACACATCGCCACGGCAAAGCCGTAGATCGCTTCGCCGCCGAAGAACAGGAAGGGCAGCATGGCGAGGAAGGTGGTCACATGGGTCAGCACGGCCCGCGACAGCATCTCGTTGATGGACAGATCGAGCAACCTCACCATGGGCATGCGTTTGTATTTCCGCAAATTCTCCCTGATCCGGTCGAAGATGACGACCTTGTCGTTCAGCGAGTAGCCGATGATGGTGAGGATGGCGGCGATGCTCGACACGTTGAATTCGAGCTGGAGCAGCGCGTAGAGCCCGATGGTGGCGGTGACGTCATGCACCAGCGAGGCGACGGCGGCCACGGCGAACTGCCATTCGAAGCGGAACCACACATAGATCATGATGCCGAGCAACGCGACGACGACCGCGACAGTACCGCCGGAGATCAGCTCCGATGAGATGGTCGGACCGACCACCTCCGTGCGGCGATACTCCACCGTGTCGCCCAGCGCTTCCTTCACCTTGGCAATGGAGGCCTGCTGCTCTTCTTCCTTCGGTTGCGAGGCGATGCGGATGAGGACGGCATTCGGCGCGCCGAATTCCTGGATCTGAACCTCGCCGAGGCCGAGCCCACTGATCTTGCCGCGAATGTCGGCGAGATTGGCGCGGCTCTCCTTGGTCTGGATCTCGATCAAGGTGCCGCCCTGAAAATCGATGCCCATGTTAAGGCCGACCGTCGCCACGAGAATAAGCGGGGCGACCGTAAGGAAGGCCGAGACGAGCCAGGTGATGGCGCGCTGACCGACAAAATCGATCTTGGTGTCGGCGGGGATGAGTGTGATGCCACGAAACATTCTGGCTGATCCTAAATTGGCACGAATTTCGGTCGCGCCCGGCGCAGCCAGTAGGCAACCATCATGCGCGTCACGGTGACGGCGGTGAACATCGAGGTGAGAATGCCGATGGTGAGGGTCACGGCGAAGCCGCGCACCGGCCCAGAACCGAGCCAGAACAGCACCAAGACGGCGATCAGGGTCGTCACGTTGGAGTCGATGATGGTGGTTAAGGCGCGCGAATAGCCGGAATCGACCGCGGCAAAGGGCGACTTGCCCGACCGTATCTCCTCGCGAATACGCTCATTGATCAGCACGTTGGCGTCGACGGCGATACCGATGACGAGCACGATGCCGGCAATGCCGGGAAGCGTCAGGGTCGCGCCCATGAGCGACAGGACGGCGAAGATCATCGCGATGTTGATGATCAGCGCGAGGTTGGCGAACAGACCGAACAGCCCGTAAGCCAGAAACATAAAGACCACCACCAGCAGCAGGCCGGCGATCGCCGCCTTCTTGCCGGACGAGATGGAGTCCGCGCCAAGGCTGGCACCGACCGTGCGTTCCTCGATGACGGTGAGCTTGGCCGGGAGCGCGCCGGAGCGCAGCAGCACCGAGAGATCGTTGGCCTCCTGCACCGAGAAGTTGCCGCTGATCTGCCCGGTGCCGCCAAGGATCGGCTCACGAATGACCGGGGCCGAGATCACCTTATTGTCGAGCACGATGGCAAACGGCAGACCGACATTCTCCTGCGTCACCCGGCCGAAACGCTTGGCGCCCGCGGCGTCGAAGCGGAAGCTCACGACCGGCTCGCCGTTGCGCGAATCGAATCCGGGCTGGGCGTCGACCAGGTTCTCGCCGCTGACCATGACCTGGTCCCTAAGGACATACGGAACCGGCGGCTCGTCGGACGAGTAGACCAGTTCGTCGCCCGGCGGCACCTTCTTGCTGGACGCCACTTCGGCGGCGTTAGCCGACGGATCGACGAGCTTGAATTCGAGCTTGCCGGTCTCGCCGATCAAGCTCTTGAGCCGCTCCACGTCGGACACGCCAGGCACCTGAACGAGAATGCGGTTGCGGCCCTGACGCTGAATGCTGGGCTCTGTCGTACCGAACGCATCGACGCGGCGCCTGATGGTCTCGATCGAGGCCTGGATGGCGGCACTGATGCGATTGTTGAGGCCCGCTTCGGTGACGCTCATCGTGATGCCGTCACTGTCGTTGCGGGTGACCTCGAGATCGTAACCGGAGAACCCGCCGAACACGTCGTTGCCGATCGGTACGGCGAGTTTCTTCAGCTCGGTGAACGCCTTGTCCATGTCTTCGGACTTGCGAACGCGCACGGACACGCTACGGCCGGCGACATTCTGGGCGAGGTCCGTATAGCCGACACGGTTCTGACGCAGCGTCTCGCGCACATCGCCGCGGATCGTACCGAGCCAGTCGTCGACCAGCTCCTTCTCGTCGATCTGATAGAGAAGATGCGCGCCGCCCTGAAGGTCGAGGCCGAGATTGACCTGCTTGTGCGGCACCCAGCTGGGCAGCCCCTGCAGGGCAGAGGCCGGAATCAGATTGGGGATCGAAAAGATGAACCCGGCGAGCACCACGCCGAACACCATGATCACTTTCCATTTTTGGAAATGCAGCATTGCCGAGTTTGAAACTCCAGATCAGACTAAATGTCGAGGGCGCGCGTGAGGATCACTCGGCCTTGGATTTGGCAGACGTCTTGGACGTCGGCTTAGCTTGTGTCTTGGACTGGTCGTCGACGCCATCGCCTTTGCCACGCACCTCGGAAACCGTCGAACGCACGATCTTGATCCTGACGCCCTCGGCGATCTCGACCTGAAGCTCATGCTCATCGACTTTGGTGACCTTGCCGATGATGCCGCCAGAGCTGACCACCGTGTCGCCGCGGCGAATGGCGGCGATCAGCTCGCGATGGTCTTTCATGCGCTTCTGCTGCGGCCGGATCATCAAAAAATACATGATGCCGATGATGAGGACCGTGGGCACGAGCAGGCTATTCAGCATCTCAAAGCCGCCACCGGCCTGAGCGAAGGCGAAACCGTTCATTGCTCGTATCCCCTGCTTGTCCTAAGGATGGCCGCTTTCGGCCAGTTTGGGCCCTACTCGCGGCAAGCGATCAGGCTCTTATCGCGCGATTTGGCGCGACTATACTGAGCTAGAACGCCTTTGCAACGGGCCCGGCATGAACTTTCAGGAACCCCTCTCGGGATTGATCGAACGAATCGCCCAGGCGCTGGAGCGGCTTGGCCCTTCCCGGCCGGTGGCGCCCGATTTTGAGGCGGCCGATGCCTTCGTTTTCCAGGCCGAGACAGGCGCCTTTTTGCCGGTGCGGACGGTCAACCGGGTGCCCCTGCCGCTCCTAAAGGGCATCAATCGCAGCCGCGACGTGCTCTTGGCGAATACCGAGCGTTTCGCCCGGGGCCTTTCCGCCAATAACGCGCTCCTGTGGGGCGCACGCGGCATGGGCAAGAGCTCGCTGGTCAAAGCCGTTCATGACGCCGTTCATGGCAGTTTCCGGGGCCTGAAGCTGGTCGAGATCCACCGGGAGGACATCGACGCCCTGCCCCGGCTCTTGGCGCATTTGCGTGCGGCGCCCGAGCATCGCTTCATCCTGTTCTGCGACGATCTGTCGTTCGAGGCGGTGGACACCTCCTACAAGTCGCTCAAAGCCGTCCTCGAGGGCGGCATCGAGGGCCGGCCCGCAAATGTGCTGCTCTACGCCACCTCGAACCGGCGGCATCTGATGCCGCGCGAGATGGTGGAGAATGAGCGTTCCACCGCCATCAATCCGTCAGAGGCGGTGGAGGAAAAGCTGTCCCTGTCGGACCGCTTCGGCTTGTGGATCGGCTTTCACAATTGCAGTCAGGACGACTATCTCGCCATGGTGCGGGGCTATGCGGAGCACTTCCGGCTCGACGTGGCCGACGCGATACTGGTTCGCGAGGCCCTGGAATGGTCACGCGGGCGCGGCAGCCGCTCGGGCCGCGTCGCCTGGCAATTCATTCAGGACCTCGGCGGACGTCTCGGTGTTACGCTCTAAGGCGTGACGCTCCAAGGGCACCTTTAGTCGGCGCTGGCCGCCATGCTGCTCATATATTTCGTCGGATCGACGGGGCGAGAGCCTTTGCGCAGTTCGAAATGCACCTGCGGCTGGCTCACCGAGCCGGTGGCGCCGGCCTTGGCGATGATCTGGCCGCGGCGCACCTTGTCGCCGCGCTTGACAAGCAACTCTTCGTTATTCGCGTAGGCGGAAACCCAGTTGTTGGCGTGGCGAACCAGCACGAGATTGCCATAGCCCTTGAGCTCGCTGCCGGCATAGGCAACGACACCGTTCTCAGCCGCCTTGACCGAGGTCCCCTGCGGTACCGAGATGTTGATGCCGTCATTATGGCCGCCATCGGGCTTGGTGCCGAAGCCGGAAATGACGCGACCCTTGACCGGCCAGCGGAAGCTGCCGCCGGACATCGGGTCCGGATTGGGCAGCTGATCGACGCGGGCGATGGTCTTGGGGGCTTCCGTTTTGGGTGCTTCCGTCTTGAGCGCCGCAGCGGTCTTTGGCGCGTTCCCGGTGACCTCCGGCGATGCGGCCGGCGTATTGTCCGCCGCGGGTGCCGCCCCCGGCGCCAATATCGTCGTCGTCTTCACCTTGCGCACGCCCGACGAGCTTGCGGCGGCCGGCGCTGCCGATGCGGCCGGAATGATCAGTTTCTGACCAATCTGTAGATTGTCGGCGCGCACGCCGTTGCGCTGCATGATCGTATTGGCGTTGGTGCCGAGCTTGTCGGCGATGGCTTGGGGCGTATCGCCCGGCGCCACGGTGTAGGTTGTCTCACCCGGCCCCGGCACGGCTGTTGCGGCGGCAACGCGCGGCTGCGGCGCTGTGGTGCGGGCGCCCGGCATGACGAGCGTTTGGCCGGTGCGAAGCCGCGCATCGGCGAGATTGTTGGCGCTCTGAATGGTGGGCGTATAGTCCGCCGTGGATTGCGGCGGCGGCAGGCTGGACCGTGAGATGCCACCGGACTTGGCCGGGTCACCGTAATACTGATAGCGCCCGGAGCTGGAGCTATAGACCGACTCTGCCGGAACCGGCAGCGACGCGGTCGTCGTCAGGTCGGCATCACCGCCGGACTTGTTGTCGCTGAGACCGAAGGACGGATAGTCGAAACGTGAGACGCCGGAGCTGCATGCCGCCAAGGCGACCGCAAACCCGGCGGCCGCCAATACGCCAACAGCGCCGCGGCCACAACTCGACGTCAACGCGACCCGCATCCCTACTCGACCCCCACGCAATACTCGTTTCACCGAGTAAAGCGCGCGCGCGGTAAACAACGCATTAAGCCTCTTTGCGGCCCTGCCTAAAAATGAATCAGCGAACAACGACTAAGGCCCCTCCTCGGGCTAACGCTTGACCCGGCCATGCACCAGCGGCACGAAGCGCACCGGCAGCAACGGTGTCTCCACCAGCCCCTCCTCGGTCTTGTCGATCTGCACCAGCGACTGCGCGTCCCGCGTCTCGCCGAGCGGAATGATCATGCGGCCGCCCTCCTTCAGCTGATCCAGCAGCGCCGCGGGCGCATCGAGCGCCGCCGCGGTGACGATGATGCGGTCGAAGGGGCCTTGCGGCGGCCAGCCGAGCCAACCGTCGCCGATGATGGTCGTGACATTGGCGATCTTGAGACCGGCCAGGCGCTGCTCCGCCGCCTTCTGCAGCTCGCGCCAGCGCTCCACCGTGTAGACGCGCCGGCACAGGTAAGACAGCACCGCGGCCTGGTAGCCAGAGCCGGTGCCGATCTCGAGGACTTTGTGGCGGTCGTCGAGCTCCAGCTTCTCGGTCATGTAGGCGACGACGAAAGGCTGCGAGATGGTCTGACCGCATTCGATGGGCAGCGCGATGTCCTGATAGGCGTGGTCGGCAAAGGCCTCGTCGACAAAAAGCTCGCGCGGCACGCGCTCGATGGCGCGCAGCACCCTCGGGTCGCGGATGCCGCGACGCCTGAGTTGCATGATGAGGCCGATTTGGTCTTCTTGCGCGCTCGCCATTGCCACCCACCTCCCTAGAGGCGGCTTTTCACGCGAGTATCAGCTGATTCCCGGCCTGTGTCCTTAAGGACGATAGGAACTATTCGCCTTTGCCCGAGAGCGCGCCGGCGAGCGTCGCCCGCGCGGCGCGGTCGGTATAGTCGAGGCAGAGCGGCGTCACCGAGATCAGGTTGGCGCGCACCGCCCACAGATCGGTGCCCTTTGGCGGATTGGGGCTACGCTTGGCGATGCCGATCCAGTAATAGGCCTTGCCGCGCGTATCCATGCGGTCGTCGATATCGAGCAGCGCCGTGTCGCGTAAGCCCTGCACCGTCGCCGCCATGCCCTTGACCTGATCGGGCGCGCAATCGGGGAAGTTGACGTTCAGCACCACGCCCTCCGGCCAGCCGGCGTCGAGCAATTTGCGCAACAAGTCGGCGCCATGATGCATGGGCGTTTCCCAGATGGGCATGCCGTGGTCGTAGGAGCCGAGCGCGAGGCTCATGGCGATGGACGGCACGCCGAGCAGCGTGCCTTCGATGGCGCCGGCCACGGTGCCGGAATAGTTCACGTCGTCGGCGAGATTCTGGCCGCGATTGACGCCCGACAGCACGAGGTCCGGTGGCGCGTCCTTCAACAGGAAGCGCACGCCCATGATGACGCAATCGGTGGGCGTGCCCTTCACCGCATAGCGGCGCTTGCCGAGCTCGCGCATGCGCAGCGGCTCGGCCAGCGTCAGCGAGTGAGACGCGCCGGAATTGTCGGTCTCCGGCGCCACCACCCAGACATCGTCGGTGATGTCGGTAGCGATCTTCTCCAGCACGTCGAGGCCGGGTGCTTCGATGCCGTCGTCGTTGGTGATTAGGATACGCATTTTGCTCTTCTTCTTCGACGCTTTCACCGGCGCCTTCTTTTTCTGGATCACGATGCCACCTCGATCTTCGTGAGCCCGCCCATATAAGGCTGGAGCGCCTCGGGCACGCGCACGCTGCCGTCCGCCTCCTGGTAGTTCTCCAGCACGGCGACCAGCGCACGGCCCACGGCGACGCCGGACCCATTCAAGGTATGCACGAACTGGGTGGCCTTGGAGTCCCTGGGACGATAGCGCGCATTCATGCGGCGGGCTTGGAAGTCGCCGCATTTGGAGCAGGACGAGATCTCACGATAGGCGTCCTGCCCCGGCAGCCACACCTCGATGTCGTAGGTCTTCTGCGCGGCGAAGCCCATGTCGCCGGTGGACAGCACCACCACGCGATAGGGCAGCCCGAGCTTCTGCAGCACGGTCTCGGCGCATTTCGTCATGCGCTCATGCTCATCCGCCGACTGCTCCGGCGTGGTGACCGAGACCAGTTCGACCTTGGTGAATTGATGCTGGCGGATCATGCCGCGCGTGTCGCGCCCCGCCGCGCCCGCCTCGGCGCGGAAGCACGGCGTCCCCGCCGTCACGCGGATGGGGAGGCTCGCCTCCTCTGTTATTTGTGCACGCACGAGATTGGTGAGCGGCACTTCAGCAGTGGGTATGAGCCAGTAGCGATTTATGCTGTCCCGGAACTCTACGGCAAGCCGAACTCCGTCGGCGGTGTAGGTGTATGGGGATTCTATGATGCCGTCCGGTCTCACCGTTGCACTCTTCACGACGTATCGCTCATCGTTTTCAATCAGATCGAAAAGCCTGTTCCAGTCGTCGTTGCCGATGGCGCCCCTGGTTGCGAACTGATCGTCGACAAACTTCGGCAGTTGCGCGGTGCCGAACATCGTGTCGTCGCGCACCAGCAGCGGCGGGTTCACTTCGGTGTAGCCGTGCTCGTCCGTGTGCAGATCGAGCATGAAGGCGGCGAGCGCGCGTTCGAGCCGCGCCAGCTTTCCTTTCAACACGACGAAGCGGGAGCCCGAGAGCTTCGCCGCGGTGTCGAAGTCCATCAGGCCGAGGGCCTCGCCGATCTCGAAATGCTGCTTAGGTGTGAAGTCGAATTTCGGCGGCGTGCCCACTTTGCGCAATTCGACATTGGCGCTCTCGTCGGGACCGACGGGCACGTCGGCGGCGGGCATATTGGGAATGCCGGCGAGCAGCTCTTGCAGACTGGTCTCCAGGAGACGCTTGGCGGCTTCGCGATCCTGGATGATGGCCTTCAACCCGGCAACCTCATCCAAGAGACGCTGCGCTTCCGCCTCGTCCTTGGCCTGCTTGGCCTTGCCGATCGCTTTCGACGCGCTGTTGGCGCTAGCTTGCGCCTCCTCCAAAGTCCGAATCGTTTCGCGGCGTTCCTCGTCCAGCTTGAGAATATGAGTCAGCGTCCCGCCTGGGCTCTCGAAGCCACGGTCGGTCAGGACTTTGATGAAGGCCTCTTGGTTCTCACGTATCCATTTGACGTCGAGCACGGCGGAACTTCTCTTTCTTCGACTCGCGGGCGGGTGTTGCCCTCCGTATAAGGCCCCATCGGGCCGATGTCATGGCCTCCGCGCCCAAACGCCCTACCTCCCCCTTGTCCTTTCGTCATTGCCGGGCTTGTCGTGGCTCATGGTTCGAGACTCGGGCTTCGCCCGCACTCACCATGAGGATCGACCGCGGCACGTGAGGCCTTCGATCCTCGTCCTGAGGGGCGCGGAACGCGCCGTCTCGAAGGATGAGCCCCTGGTCGTACAGCATTATCACCGCGACGTTTGCGCGCCCGGACTATGCTTCCTGTCCCCCCCCGGGGGGGGGATGGCGCGCCGAGAAGCGCAGTCCTTTTGGTATCCGCGATCCTTGTGGGACCGCGGCGGGCGCCTCGCGGCGCGCCAATCACGACGGTTACGGCGTCGGGCCCCGCTTTTCGTTGTTCTATGCGCTATCGGCCTCTGGCCTACTTGAGCGCGAGAACAACTCTCAGCCAGCTCCTGGCGGGGACTCCTAGTGGTCCCGGGGGGAGATCCGATGCCGCCCGAGTGCCTTGTTGCGACAAGACCCGCGGGCGCCGTACCCCGTCCCACCGTCACGACGCCTCGCGAATGCGCCCCTAACGGACGAGGTGGTGGGAGTGTAAAGCAGGTCTGAGGACCGGGGATTACACAGGGGCAGTCGCCGCTCAGGCAGCGCCTCAATGTGCGGCCGCAACCTTAGGGTCGGAAGGCGCAAGGTCGGGCGCGTCGCCGGGCACAGGGTTGGCCTCGAGATCGGCGATAAGCTTCTCCATCTCAGCGATCTCGCGCACTTGTGCCTCGATGATGCCGTCGGCCAGCTTGCGCACGCGTGGATCGCGGATATGCGCGCGCTCGCTCGTCATGATGGCGATGGAGTGATGCGGGATCATCGCCTTCATATACGACACGTCCGACACCGTCTCCTGGCTGCGGACGAGGAACAGCGCGCCGGCAAACAGCGCAATGCTGACCCCGAGAATCGCGAGATTGGCCCGGCTGCTCTTGTGCATGTTCAGCATGAAGGCGAGCATGACGACGGCCATCACCGCGCCCATCACCACCGCCATCCAGGCGCGGGTTTGGCTGAACCACACGTGATCGAGCGCATAGGTGTTGAGATACATCAGGCCGAACATGATGTTCGTCGCCGTGACGACCATGGCGATAAAGCGGGCATAGCTCATCGTTTTCCCTCCCCGGACAGAAGGTCTAGCGTGGAAATGTGCAACGCTGCACACCCGGATAAGGTTCAATCGTGGACGCGCCTACCCTCGCGCAGTGGGTTTCGCTTGCAGATAAATTTCCAGGTTGTAATGCCCGAACACGAGATTTGACTCTCGTGTCAGCTCGTCGACGATATCCTGTGGGTCGGACCCGGCGTCGATATACTTTTTGATCAATGCGTTGAGCTCGTCGGCAAAGTTTTTCTCGTTGCCCATTGGGTATCCTCCGCTTGCTTCTCAGGTTTAGGTGGCGTTTGCGTCCGACGCGGCGCGCTTCTTCTCGGTCAAGACCACCGCGAAAATGGAAAGCTCGTAGAGAAGCAGCGTCGGCAATGCCAGCGCGATCTGGCTGACCGGGTCCGGCGGGGTGAAGATGGCGGCGGCGAGAAATACCCCGACGATGGCGTGCTTGCGATAGCGCTTCAGGCCGGCCGCGGTGACGATGCCGGCGCGCGCTAGCAGCGTCAGCAGCACCGGCAATTGGAAGCAAATGCCGAAGCCGAGCATCAGCGTCATGATCAGCGACAGATATTCGCTCACCTTGGCGGTGAGCAGAATCTGCACGCCACCGGCGCCCGTCTCCTGCATCGACAGGAAGAACTTCATGGCGAGCGGCATGGCAACGAAATAGACGAGCGCGGCGCCCAACAGAAACAGGATCGGCGTGGCGATGAGGAACGGCAGGAAGGCCTTGCGCTCGGCGCGGTAGAGCCCCGGTGCCACGAACATATAAAGCTGGGAGGCGATCACCGGGAAGGCGATGAAGATGGCGCCGAACAGCGCGAGCTTCACCTGGGTGAAAAAGAATTCCTGCGGGGCGGTATAAATCAGCTCGATGGGTACATCGACGCCGGCGGCCACGCGATACGGCCACAGCAGCAGATTGTAGATCGGTTTGGCGAACCAGAAGCACACCAGGAAGGCGACGAAGATCGCCGCCAGCGCCCACATCAGCCGGCGACGGAGCTCGATCAGATGCTCCATGAGCGGCGCCTTTGTGGCGTCGATATCCTCGTGATCCTTGGGGGTCACGGCTTCGGCCTCGCCTTGGCTGGGCGGCGCTTCGCGGCAGGCTTGCGTGGGGAAGCGGCCTTACGTTTGGGCGCGGCCTTGCGCTTGGCCACGGACTTTGGCTTTGGCTTGGGCGCGGACGCCGGCACGATGGCCTCCTCGATCGCCGCGGGCGCGGGCGTCGGCATCATCACCGGCGTGTTGGTGGGCGCATCCAAGTCGACGGTGCCGCTCATGCCGGAGCGGATGGCCTCGATATTCTTGCGGACTTCATCGGCTTCGCTCTCGGCGATGGCCTCGTCGAATTGGCGCTGGAAGTCGGCCGCGGCGCGCCGGAGTTTGCCGGCATAGAAGCCGAAGCTGCGCATCAGCTTGGGCAGATCCTTGGGGCCCACAACGACGATCGCCACCACGGCGACCACCAAAAGTTCCGACCATCCGATGTCGAGCATGAGCTTGGTTCAGGCGTTCTACGCAAAGGGCCGCGTCAGGCCGGGTAACGGCTAGCGGCGCGCGCCTAGCCCGACTTCTGCTTGCGCGGCGCTTTGGCGCGGGTGGGAGATTTGCGGGCTTGCGGCGTCTTGCGCTCGTGCTCGATTACCTTGGGTTCGACCTTGGGCTCCGGTTCGTCTGGCCCGTCATCGGCCATGCCCGTCTTGAAGCTCTTGATGCCCTTGGCGACATCGCCCATTAGGTCGGAAATCTTGCCGCGTCCGAACAGAAGCACGAACAGAACCAGCACGATCAGAATTTGCCACCAGCTCGGTGCCATGGAAAGCCTCCAGCGCGCGGGGGCCATTGCCCTGACGCATGTCATTGTTCGGCGGCACTATGGCAGCAAAGGCGCGACCCTCGCAAGCGGGCGCCCTACTCCCAAAGTCATACTAGGACGCAGCTAGGGACGCGCCGCTCTCGGCCGGAAAGATGAGGATGGAGCCGGCATCGACGCGGACGCCGACCTCGGTTCCTGGTGCCGGCACATCGGCCTCCCGCACCCGGGCGAAGATCGACGCATCGAACCCTTGCACGGCGAGTTCGACAAGGCCGACATCGCCGAGAAAGCGCGTGTCGAGGACGCGGCCCGGCACGCCGTCGCCTTGCTTCACGAGGCGCATGCCGCCTTGGCGCATGCAGACAATGACCTCGCTGCCGTCGATGAAACCCGGTGCGTCGAATGTGCCGAGCGGCGTGGCGGCGAGACCGCCTTCGACGCGAGACGCCACCTCGTTCAGATCGGAGAAGGTGCGCGCGGCAAAGATGTCCTTCGGCGCGCGATAGAGTTCCGGCGCAGTACCCGTCTGCACCACGCGGCCTTTGCGCAGCAGCGCCACTTGATCGCCCATGCGCATGGCCTCCTCGGCGTCATGCGTGACGACGATGCAGGTCGCGCGTGTCTCGTGCAGGATGGCGAGCGTGTCCTCGCGCATGGTTTCGCGCAAGCGCGGATCGAGGCCGGAGAACGGTTCGTCCATCAGCAGCACGCCCGGCCGGGGCGCGATGGCACGGGCCAGCGCCACGCGCTGCTGCTCGCCGCCCGACAGGATATGGGGATAGTCGCCGGCATATTGGCCGAGGCCGACCCGCTCCAGCGCCGTATGCGCTTCGGCCCGGGCTTGCGCCTTGGTCAGCGAGCGCAAGCCGAAGGCCACGTTGTCGAGGATCGACAAATGGGGGAACAGCGCGAAGTCCTGGAACATGAGCCCCACGCCGCGCTTCTCCGGCGGCACGAAGCGATTGGGCCCGGCGACCTCCTGATTGTCGATGAGCACGCGGCCCGCGCTCGGCCGCTCGACGCCGGCGGCGATCCGCAGCAGCGTGGTCTTGCCGCAACCCGAGGGGCCAAGCAGGCACAAGACCTTGCCGGGCGGCACATCCAAGGTGACGTTGTCGAGGGCCAGCGTATCGCCGTAGCGCCGCGACACGGCCTCGAAGCTGAGCCGCGTGGCGAAGGTGACGGCGGCCTTGCCTTGCCGCGCGGTGGTGCCCGTCTTGCCGACACCAGTCTTGCCGACACCAGCTTTCTCGGCGCCGGTTTTGCCGGCGCCGGGCGTATCGGTCAGGGAGCGGTTGCGCGCCTTCAGGAAGTCGAGCATGGCGCAGGTCTACGCGACTGCCGGGCTCTCATGCAACTTCCCTAGCGTCGCGGGGGCATTCTAAGCGTTACGCGCCCGGCTCTTCCGCCGCCTCCGGCGCGTCGGCGTCCGGCGCCTCGTCGTCCTCGTCATCCTCGCCGGCGCCCAACGGCTCGTCCTCCAGCGGGTCCTCGTCCTCGCGCAGATCGGGCGCGTCGTCGGGGTTGGGCATGGAGAAGCCGGGCGGCAGATTGGAATCCAGCAGGCCGGCGCCCTTCAGCTCGGAGACGCCGGGCAGGTCCTGAATTTGCTCGAAGCCGAAATGCTCCAGGAAGGCGATGGTGGTGCCATAGGTCACCGGGCGGCCCGGGGCGCGGCGGCGGCCCCTGAGCTTGATCCAGCCGGTCTCGAGCAACACGTCGATGGTGCCCTTGGACGTCGACACGCCCCGGATCTCCTCGATCTCGGCGCGGGTGACGGGCTGGTGATAGGCGATGATGGCCAGCGTCTCCAAGGCGGCGCGCGACAGACGGCGCTGCTCCACGGCCTGGCGCTCGAGCAGGAAGGACAGATCCTCGGCAGTGCGGAACGCCCATTTGCCGGCCACGCGCACGAGATTGACGCCACGGCTGCCATAGAGCCCTTGCAGCTCCTCGAGCAGGGCTTTGACGTCCTCGCCCTGGCCGAGATGGCGGGCCAGCTCCGCCTCGTTCAGGGGCTCCGTCGCGGCGAATAGCAGGGCCTCCACGATGCGCAGCTTCTCCCGCCGATCCGCCGAGGGCAGCGCCATCACATTGGATGGCAGCGGCAGCACCGGCGCCGGTGCGCCTTGCTCGTCCTCGTCTGCCGCCATCTCAACTACCCTCTCAACTTGAATACCTGTCATCTGCGACCCCGCCTTGGATGTTTTTGTCTTTGTGTGCTCCGCCGCCGCCGCCCGCATGGCCCGATCGAGCCTGAGCAGCGTAGATCCGTCTTTCGCCTCGCCGCCAGCCTCCGACAGCTTCGATATATCCGAGAGCAGCGCGGTCAAGGCCGGTTTGGATTTCGCCTGCCGCTCGGGCGCCTCGATGTCCTTCGGCATATCCCGATCAAGTTTCGATGGCGAAATTTTGGGTCTCGGCATGATGTGCCTCTCAGCGCTGTGGCGTTTCGTACGCTTGAAGCCGGCGCAAACGGCCCCGGCTCTCAACAACGCAACTCACGCGGCCTCCCCGCGACGGCGGACAAGCAGCGGTGCAAACGACTTCGACTGACGAATTTCGAGCGCGCCCTCGCGGGTCATTTCCAAGGTCGCGGTGAAGCTCGAGGCCAGCGCCGTGCGCCGGATCTCCGGCTCCACCAGGAACTCGGCGATGATCTGATCCAGCGGCGCCCAGTCGCAGGCGATGCCGAGCAGACGCTCCAGCTCGTCGCGCGCCTCTTTGAGCGACCACACGGTGCGCTTCTCCATATGCAGCGTGCGCGACACATTGCGCTGACGCTGCTCGGAATAGGCCTTAAGCAGATCGTAGACATTGGCTTCGTATTGGCTGTTCTTCGTCACCCGGATGGGCTCGGGAAGACCGCGCGGAAACACGTCGCGGCCCAACCGCTTGCGCGTCATCAACTGCGCCGCCGCATCGCGCATGGCATCCAGGCGCTTGAGCCGGAAAGCGAGCAGCGCGGCGAGCTCCGCGCCCGAGGGCTCGCCCTCTTCGGACGGCTCGGCCGGCAGCAGCAGCTTCGACTTGAGGAAGGCTAGCCACGCCGCCATGACGAGATAGTCGGCGGCGATCTCCAGACGCAGCGCCCGCGCCTGGGCGATGAAATCGAGATATTGCTGGGCAAGCGCCAGCACGGAAATCTTGGCCAGGTCGACCTTCTGCGTGCGGGCGAGCGCGAGCAGCAGATCGAGCGGCCCGCCGAACCCTTCCACATCGACGATAAGCCGGTCGTCAGGCCCGATCTCGAGGCGTTCGTCGTCATTCCCCCAATCCGAGGTGGCGCCCGCCTCGCGCGGCTCTTCGGCCTCTTGAGCCTGCGGTGTCTCGGCTGTGTCCGGTGTCTCTTGTGTCTCTTCGTCGCTCATGCCTGCACCGTGGGGTCGGAGCCAAGGGTCGCTACGCGGGTTCCGGCGGCGTCGCTCACCAAGGCCACGGCTTCCGCCTGATCGAACGGTTCGGGTGCGTGCAAGCAGGCGCGCGCCTTGTCGAACCGCTCGCGCGCCCTGCCCGTCAAGATCGGCACCGCGCCGGCCACGTCGACCATTTCGTCAAGCGCGCCGCTGCAATGAAGCACCACATCGCAGCCCGCCTCGAACACGGCGCGCGTGCGCGCGGCGAACGGGCCCTCAAGCGCCTTCATGCCGATGTCGTCGCTCATTATCAAACCGGTCAGTCCCATCCGATCACGAATCACTTGGTCCATTATAACGGGCGAGACGGTCGCCGGGCGCCGCTCATCGAATTGGGTGAGCAAAACATGGGCAGTCATGGCCAAGGGCGCGTCATGCAGAGCCTGAAACGGGCGGAAATCCACAGCCTCGAGCGCCTCGATGGAGGCATCGATCCGCGGCAGCGATTTATGACTGTCGGCCTGGGCCCGGCCGTGTCCCGGCACATGCTTGATGACGGGGAGAACGCCCCCGGCCAGCATGCCGTTCATCACCGCGCGGCCGAGAGCGGAAACCACCTCGGGGTCGGTCGAGAAGGCCCGGTCGCCGATAATGTCGTGAGCCCCTGGCTGCGGCACGTCGATACAGGGCGTGCAGTCGACGTTGATGTCCAAGTCATGGAGTTCGGCGGCCATCAGCCGGGCGCCGGCAAAGGCCGCGGCCTTCCCGGCCTCGGGATCGGTCTCGTATAGCGTGCCGTAGTAACGCTGGGGCGGCATGGCCCGCCAATGGGGCGGACGGAGCCGCTGGACCCGGCCGCCTTCCTGGTCAATGAGGATCAGCAGCTCGTCGCTGCCGACCGCGTGCCTAAAGGACGCGACAAGCGCGCGGATCTGCTCCGGGCTCTCGACATTGCGCGCGAACAGGATGAGGCCGCACGGGCGCTCGGCGGCAAAGAGCGCGCGCTCGGCATCCGTCAGTGCGGTGCCGGCGCATCCCGTGATGAAGGCTTTGAGATCCACCTCGCCGGGCTAGCCCCGACGCCGCTTGCGGTCAAGTGTCACGTGCTCGCTACTGGGTCGCGACGAAACAGTCGGTGCCTGACGCCTTCAAGTCGCCGCAGAGCTTGTAGGCTTTCGCTTTGCTGTCCATCGGGCCCACGCGCAAGCGGTACATAGTGCCGCCGCTGACGGCAACTTTCTGCACCATCGGCGGAAATTTACCGAGCAGGCTCGCGTTCTTCTGCTGGATATCGGCGTAATTCGCCAGCGCGTCGGTCTGGCTCTTATGCGCCCCCACCTGGACGACATATTTTGTTGGAGCAGCCGGCGCAGGCGCGGGCTCTACGGCGGCAAGCTGCTGCGGCGCGGCGGCGGGTGCCGGCGCTGCGGCCGGGGGCACCAGGGCTTGTGCCGCTGGAACCGGCATCACCGAGCCCGGGACGGCGCCAGTGGCGGCGGTCGTGGCGGTATCAACCGCGGCGGTGGCGGCGTCCGCAGCGGCGCCAGCTGCCTCGGCGACCTCGGCTGCTGCCGGCGCCTCGACCGAACCGTCAGGGCGTACGACGAGCGTCTTCACTTTGCGCGGCCCACCGTCTTCGGCGGTTTCGACGCCTTGAGTGGTCGCCGGATTGGCGAGATCGGTGGTGGCGACGGAAGCCGGTAGACCGGCGGTGTCGGTCGCAGGCGGCAGAGCCGGCACCGCGACATCCTCCTGGCGCGGCACGATGCGCTCGCCTTCGGCCACATCTCCGTTCGTCAAACGATCGTATATTAACTTGTTTTTGTTAGGAAATTCCTTGCCGCCCGGATCGTCCGGCGCGGCTTTCACGGGACGCGCGTCGGCCTGGACGATGGGGGGCTGCTCGCTGCCCATGCCGCCGCCGCTCTGCTTGTAGGCGTAGGCCATGGCGCCGCCCAGGGCGATGGCGCCAAGCAAGGCGCTGCCGACCATGAAGGCACTCCGCCCTTTAAGGCCGCCCAGCTTCGAACGGGCGGCCGGCGGCGGAAGAGCCTGGCTCTCGTCAAGGAAATCCGCGTCCGACCGGTCGGTCTCGTAGAACTCCGCGGGCGCCGGTGCCGGGCTCGGGGCGTGCGAGCCGCCAAGAGCAATCTGCGGCGGCTGATCGTAAACCGCATCGAAGGCTTGCAGCTGACGCCGCGGATCGCCGCCATGCGGGGCTTGTGGCTGGCCGGCATGCGACTGTTGCGGGGCGTAGGACTGCCGTGGCGCCTGCGGCATCGCTGGGGCCGCCGCAGCCATGCGGAAGTCAGGCGTGACGTCAGCGGCCGGCTCGAATTGCGGCTCGGCTTGGCTCGGCGCCTCGTCATAGCTGAAGTCGGGGCTCGATTGGTAGTTGGGCTCGGGGAAGTCCGCGTCCCCACCCTGCTCGGAGAAGCTCGCGTCCGTACCGCCCTGATCGGCACCGCCGTCGTCGTGGTCTGCGAAGTTCGCGCCGGCATTGCTGAAATCGGGGAAAATCGAATCCGGGAAGCCAGGATCGGCGTTGCTCAGATCCGGCATCTCCTGGCGCGGATCGCCTTGCTGGCCGTTCGCGTAGCCCGTCTGAGGGTAGCTCGGCGCCGGCGCGGCGGCCGGATAGGCTTGCGGCTGGTAGGGCTGATTGCCGCCAAAGGCCTGCGGCTGATGTTGGGGCTGCTGCGGCTGGCGCGGCTGATGCGGCTGATAGGCCGGCGCCGGCTGGTGCTGAGGGGCTTGAGGCTGATGGTTCCGAGGCGCGGCTTGCGGCGCGGCAGGCTGCTGCGGCGCGGCGGCAGGCTGGTTGGCGGGATACGGCGCGTAAGCGGGCTCTGGCGCCGGCTGCGACGCCTCAGGCGCGCGCGTCACGGGCGTATAGCTCGGCATCTGCGTAAAGGCCGGACCGCCGTTCCCGAAAATCGAGCGCTGTCCGATGTTTGGTTGCCCGGGCCGATCCGCTCCTTGAACCATCTAAGATACCTCACTCTTCTGGGTGGTTGCCGCATTCGCACCCTGGGACTGGTTACCCAGAGCATTCTGCGGGTTTTGCCAATCGGCAAAATCCGATTCAAATTCAGGGGATCGGCCGGCTCGGCCGCCGAGCCCGCTATGACGCGTGGACATGGTTATTTCCCTCGAACCACCCCTGTCCTGGCCGGCTAATGCAACTCGTGCACGGCTCGAACCCCGAGGATCCCCAAACCCAATGCCAAGACCCGCTGAGTGGCGGTCACCAACGCTATGCGAGCACGGGTTAACTCTCGGTCACTTTCGTAAATAAAACGTAATTGTGGCAAGTCTTTGCCTCTGTTCCAAAGACCGTGAAAGTCTCCGGCAAGATCGTAAAGATAGAATCCGAGGCGATGGGGCTCATGTGCTTGCGCGGCTGCCTCGACGATACGCGGGAACTGCGCAATGGCCCGGATCAAGGTGATCTCGGCATCGTCGTTCAACCGGTCTAGATCAGCGCGCGCCAACTCGCCCCCCTCGATGTCGAGATCCCCAAACGTCTCACGCACGTTCCGCAGAACTGAACTCGCCCGGGCATGGGCGTACTGAACATAAAACACCGGATTGTCCCGCGTCTGTTCGGTGACCTTGGCGAAGTCGAAATCGAGCGGCGCGTCGTTCTTCCGGTAGAGCATCATGAACCGAACCGGGCCCGCGCCCACCTCGTCCACGACATCCCGCAACGTCACGAACGTCCCGGCACGCTTGGACATTTTGACAGGCTCACCGGCGCGAAACAAGCGAACGAGCTGACATATCTTAACGTCGAGATCGGCCTCGTTGTCGGTGAGCGCCTTGAGCGCCGCGCGCATGCGCTTGATGTGGCCGGCATGGTCGGCGCCCCACACATCGATCATGGACTTAAACCCGCGTCTGAACTTGTCGCGGTGATAGGCGATGTCGGCGGCGAAATATGTGTATGTCCCATCGGACTTCTTGAGCGGCCGATCCTGGTCGTCGCCGAACTCCGTAGCGCGGAACAACAGCTGTTCGCGGTCTTCCCATTCCTCGTCGACCTTGCCCTTGGGCGGCGGCAGACTTCCATTGTAGATCAATCCCTTGACCTCGAGGTCGGCGATGGTCGCGGCGACCTCGTCATGACCGCCGTCGGTCAGCGAGCGCTCGGAGAAGAACACGTCATGGCGGATGCCGAGCTGGGCGAGATCCTGCTCGATCATGGCGAGCATGGCCTTGAGCGCGGTGGCACGCACGAGCGGCAGCCATTCCGCTTCGGGCATGTCCAGAAGATCGCGTCCGTGATTGCTCGCGAGGTTCTCGCCGACCGGCTTCAGATAGTCGCCGGGATAGAGCCCTTCGGGAATATCGCCGATGTCCTCGCCGAGGGCCTCGCGGTAGCGCAAGAACGCCGAGCGCGCGAGCACGTCGACCTGCGCGCCGGCGTCGTTGACGTAGTATTCGCGCGTGACGTCGAAGCCCGCGAAGGCAAGCAGATTGGCCAGCGCGTCTCCGAACACGGCGCCACGGCAATGGCCCACATGCATCGGACCGGTCGGGTTGGCGGACACATACTCGACGTTCACAGCATGCCCCTTGCCGATGGCGCTGCGCCCATACGCATCGCCCTGCTCCAGCACCATGCGCAATACGCTCGGCCAGAATGCACGAGCGAGTGTCAGGTTGATGAAGCCGGGTCCGGCGATCTCGACCTTGTCGATGCCCGGATCAGAGGCGAGCATCGGCACGATGCGATCGGCCAGTGCGCGCGGCGGAACACCGGCGGGCTTGGCCAGCACCATGGCCGCGTTGGTGGCGAGGTCGCCATGGGTTGGGTCCTTGGGCGCCGTTAGCGTGATGCCTTCGACGCTGGCGTCCTCGGGCACGACGCCGTCATGCTTCAGCTGTTGAACGGCCGCCAAGACGTGGCCGAGAAACCCTGCGAAAACGTCCATGGATGCTCCGGGAAGACTTTTTGCGCCTGATCTTATCGGAAAACCGGTGACCAGTTTTCGCGATCATGCTTTGGCGCGACTATCGCAAATCCGGGGTGGCGTCAAACAGGCGGCGATGTTCGGCGAGCGCGTAGCGGTCGGTCTGGCCGGCGATGAAGTCGGCGACATAGCGGACATATTCGCGCGTGCCTGCGGCGGGCGCCTGGTCCCGCCATTCGGTGGGCAGCGCGCTCGTGTCCGCCGCATAGCGCCCAAACAATTCCACGATCACGTCTTCTGCATCGCCCATGATGCGCATGACGCGCTCATGCCGGTAGACGCGCGCGAACAGAAACCGGCGCAGCGCATTGAGCTCGTCCTGCATGCCTTGGGTGAATGCCACCACGGCGCGGCCCGCTTGGCGCACATCGTCGGCGCTCTCGGGGCGTAGCGCGGCAAGCCGCGCGCTGGTCTCGGCGATGGCATCGTTGACCATCGTGGTGATCAGCCGCCGGTTGACCTCGTAGAGACGCCGCGGCCCCTCGACGCCAGGATAGGCCGCATCGACCTCGGCAAGCAGACGACCGGCGACCGGCACCTCGGCCAGTTCGGCGAAGGTGAAGCAGTGGGCGCGGAAGCCGTCATCCATGTCGTGATTGTTGTAGGCGATGTCGTCGGCCAGCGCTGCGGCTTGCGCCTCCAGCGACGCGAAGCTGGCGAGGTCGAGATCCTGCTTGGCGCAATAGGCCAGGATGGGCTCGGGCACGGGGTGGCTGGCTGCGAGCAACGGGCCGTTATGCTTCACTAGCCCTTCGAGGGTCTCCCAGGTGAGATTGAGCCCGTCGAAGCTCGCGTATTTCTTCTCCAGCGCGGTGACGACGCGCAAGGACTGGGCGTTGTGATCGAAGCCGCCGGCATTCGCGGTCGCCGCATCGAGCGCACGCTCGCCAGCATGGCCGAAGGGCGGGTGGCCGAGATCGTGCGCCAGCGCCAGTGCCTCGGTCAGATCTTCGTCGAGGCGCAGCGTGCGGGCGAGCGCCCTGGCGATCTGCGCCACCTCCAGGCTGTGCGTGAGCCGCGAACGGTAGTGATCGCACTCGTGATAGACGAAGACCTGGGTCTTGTAATTGAGGCGGCGGAAGGCGGTGGAATGGAGGATGCGGTCGCGATCGCGGGCATATTCCGAGCGCGTCGGGCTCGGCGCCTCGGGGATCAGCCGCCCCCGGCTCGAGGCCTCATCCACGGCGTAACCCGCAAGACTCCGCCTGTCCGGCCGCCGATCGGCGCCGTCCGGTGCGTCAAAATCCCGCTCAAGGTTGCGGCGTTGGCTGATTGACAACTCCCTTGGTCGTCCTAATCTTACTGATAGGAGCTATACCCATCATGAGCGAAGCGTCCATCACCTTGAGCGAGCGCGCCGCAAAGCGCATCAATGAACTCGTGTCCGAAGACACCGCTGCGAGCCTGTTTCGCGTCAGCGTCGAGGGCGGCGGCTGCTCTGGCTTCCAATATCATTTCGAGCTGGCGAACGACACCGCGCCGGACGATATCCTCATCAAGCGGGACGGCGCGACGGTCGCCATCGATCCTGTCTCGGCGGACTTCGTGCAGGGCTCGGAGATCGATTTCGTCGACGAGCTGATCGGCGCCCATTTCAAGATCACGAACCCGAACGCCACCGCGTCGTGCGGCTGCGGCACCAGCTTCTCGATCTAGTTTTCCCTGCCCTGAAATTCGTCCGTCATCGCCGGGCTTGACCCGGCGATCCATTCCGCTGGCATTTCGGCACGTTGCGCGGTAACGGCATGGGTGCACGGGCGTTTGGTTTGCGCTAACGCTTCGCTGCTTGAGCGCAAGATGTCCGAGCATGACTTATAGAGGTATGACACTCTCCATCCATGAAGATCGCCACTTGGAACATCAACGGCGTCAAGGCGCGCATCGACACCGCCGTCACCTGGCTCAGGTCGGAGTCGCCGGACATCGCCTGCCTGCAAGAAATCAAATGCATGGACGAGGCGTTCCCCATCGGCGTCTTCGAGGACCTCGGCTATAACGTCGCCGTGCACGGCCAGAAGGGCTTCAATGGCGTGGCGCTGTTGTCGAAGCTGCCTTTCGACGAGGTAACGCCGGGCCTTGCCGGCGATGCGGACGATGTGCAGGCCCGCTATCTCGAAGGGGTCGTCTCGGTGCCGTCGGGCGTCGTGCGGGTGGTGAACATTTATCTGCCCAACGGCAACGGGGCGCCAGAGAAGTTCGCTTACAAGCTCGCTTGGATGACGCGGCTAAAGGAGCGGGTGAAGGCGCTGCTCGCGTTCGAGGAGCCTCTGATCATCGCCGGAGACTACAACGTCATCCCGGCGCCCGAGGACGTCTACAATCCGAGCGCCTGGATGGACGACGCCCTATTCCGTCCCGAGACGCGCGCCCATTTCCAGGCACTGCTCAATCTCGGCCTCACGGACGCGTTCCGGGCGTGCCACGACGAGCCGCATCGCTTCACCTTCTGGGATTACCAAGCCGGCGCCTGGCAGAAGAACCACGGGCTTCGCATCGATCATCTGCTGCTGTCGCCGCAAGCCGCCGACCGGCTCGTGGCGTGCGAGATCGACGCCACCCCAAGAAGCTGGGAGAAGCCGTCGGATCACGTGCCGATCGTGGCTGAGCTGTCGCTTTAGGCTAAAAGCCGCCGGCGCTGTCGGACGAGGCGCCGAAGCCGACGGACATGCCCATGGCGGCCGGCGGCACGACCTCCACCGGGCCGAGCTGCGGCTCCGCGGCGGAGAGTGACGGGGTCGGCGATTTCGCCGCCGCGCGGGAGGACGGGCCAGTCACCCGATTGTTGGTCGTAATCTTTGCAGCGGTCGCCGCTCGCCTAACCCCACCCAATTGCGGCAGCAGGGCCTCGGCATCTTTCCGGATCGTGTTGTCGGCGCGGGCGAAGGCTTCCTGGTAGAGCTGTCCGATCCATGCCGGATCGCTGCCGCTCGCCTTCGCGTTCTCATTGGCCAACGTCAACAGCGCCAGGCCCCTCGCCGGCCGCTGGCTGACGCCATCGCCGCGCCACAACAGCTCACCGAGAAGGGCTTGCGCACCGGCATGCTGCTTGCGCGCGGCCATGGACAGCCAGTTGGCGGCGATGGTCGAATCCTTCTCCACGCCGCTGCCAATCAGATAGAGCCGGCCGAGTTGATACTGCGCCTCGGCATTGCCGAAATAGGCGCCCGCATGGCGGAACAGCCCAACAGCGTAGATGGGATCGGGGCGCAGCGTCATCGCCGGGATGCCGCGGGCGTAATACTGGCCCAGCGCAACGAACGCCTCGCCGACATATTTGGCGATCGGGCTCGACGACGGAATCTCCGCGTATTGATCGGCGATACGTTGGAAGTAGTAGAAAGCCTTGGTGTCGTCCTTGGGAACGCCGCCGCCCGAGGCATAGAGGCGGGCCAGCTTGAGCTGGGCGCCGAGCACGCCGCGCTTGGCGGCATATTCGAGAGCGGGAACGGCAGAGGCCATCTCACCGGACTTCATGGCGCTGGCGCCCTGGCGATAGGCTTCCGTGGCCGAGGCGTAAGGCGGCGGCTCGTCGCCGCCGACGACACCGGCCGGCGTCAGGATAATGAACGCGGCCAGCGCGCTCCCCACGGTGCTTGCGCTAAATATCGGCATAGCACGCCACTTCCGCAGCTCCGCCCGGATGGGTCACGGCACCGGTTCGCGCCGGCCCCACCTCGTTGGCGTATTTCCATAAATAACCGCTCCGCACGGATGCTTCGGGCGCTCGCCAATCCTTGGCGCGCGCCGCCAGCTCTTCGGCGGAGACCTCGACATCGATGATGCCCTCGTCGGCATTGAGCACGATCATGTCGCCGTCGCGCACGAGCGCGATGGGACCGCATAAGGCCGCCTCGGGGCCAGCATGACCGACACAAAAGCCGCGAGTGGCGCCGGAGAAGCGCCCATCGGTGATGAGCGCCACCTTGTCGCCCATGCCCTGGCCGTACAGAGCCGCGGTGGTGGACAGCATCTCGCGCATGCCGGGGCCACCTTTGGGGCCCTCGTAGCGGATGATAATGACGTCGCCTTCGGCGTATTTCTTGGCGCTCACGGCGGCGAAGGCCGCCTCCTCGCTGTCGAAACAGCGGGCGGGTCCCCTGAATTTCAGGTTCTTCATGCCGGCGACTTTGACGATGGCGCCCTCCGGTGCGAGCGATCCTCGCAGACCCACCACACCCCCCGTGGGCGATAGCGGCGCATCAGCAGAACGCACGACATCCTGGTCTGGGTTCCACTTCACCTTATAAAGATTTTCCGCGATCGTGCGGCCGGTGACCGTCAGGCAATCGCCGTGCAGGTAGCCGTGGTCGAGGAGGGTTTTCATCAGGATTGGCACACCGCCAGCCTCGAACATATCCTTGGCGACATAACGGCCACCAGGTTTCAAATCCGCGATGTAAGGTGTTCTTTTCATGACGGCGGCAACGTCGAATAGGTCGAATTCGATGCCGCACTCGTGCGCGATGGCCGGCAAATGCAGGGCTGCATTGGTGGAGCCGCCCGAAGCCGCAACCACGGCGGCGGCGTTCTCCAGTGCCTTCTTGGTGACGATGTCGCGCGGCCGAATATTCAGCGCGATGAGATCCATGATCTTCTCGCCGGCCGCCATGCAGAACTGGTCCCTGATCTCATAGGGTGCGGGCGCGCCAGCGGAGTATGGCAGCGCCAGGCCGATGGCCTCCGAAACAGTGGCCATGGTGTTGGCGGTGAACTGCGCGCCGCAAGCGCCTGCCGAAGGACAGGCGACATGCTCCAGCTCGTCGAGATCCTCGGGCGAGATCTTGCCGACGGAATATTGGCCCACCGCCTCGAACAGGTCTTGGACGGTCACCGGCCGGCCGCGGAAGGAGCCGGGTAGGATCGAGCCGCCATAAATGAAGATCGACGGAACGTTGAGCCGGCACATGGCCATCATCATGCCGGGCAGCGACTTGTCGCAGCCGGCCAATCCGACCAGCGCATCATAGCTGTGACCGCGAATGGTGAGCTCGACACTGTCGGCGATGACCTCGCGCGACGGCAGCGAGGACTTCATGCCCTGGTGCCCCATGGCGAGGCCGTCGGTGACGGTGATGGTGCAGAACTCGCGCGGCGTACCGGCGGCGGCGGCGACGCCCTGCTTCACCGCTTGCGCCTGGCGCATCAAGGAGATGTTGCACGGAGCCGCCTCGTTCCAGCAGGTGGCGACGCCGACGAAGGGCTGGTGAATCTGGTCGCGCGTCAGCCCCATCGCGTAATAGTAGGAGCGATGCGGGGCGCGGGATGGCCCCTCCGTCACATGCCGGCTCGGCAAGCGGGACTTATCGAACGTTTTTGCGTCCATCTACCACTTCCGGCGACGCTTCGATCGGCGGGCGGATCGTCCGCCGCCGCTCAAGACGTCCTAGCCGGGTCGCTCCCTGGCCCCCCCTCGCTTTAAGTCTGCGAGTGTCATCCGTGGCCAATGATCCTCTAACTGATGCCGATGTCCCAAAGTTTTATGGCGCAAAGGAGGCGCAAATACTTCAGTCTGTTGCAATTTAGATACAGCTGCAAAGTTTCTGGGCAAGCATTGCTTGATGCCCCTGAATTCCTGCCTCGCTCACGACGTTGCGAGGCCCGCACCATTTTGATAATTGTCGTAAAAGCGTCATTTAGACATCTGCCGACCACTTACGAGGCCTGGGATGCTGATGACATCATCATCGGCGGCGCTGGATGCCCGCCCACCCGACCCGAAGCGGGAAACCGGCCCCTGCCGGCCGTTCACATGCGACCCCGGCTGGGGCGAGGCTTGGTGGTGGCTGGGTATCCCCGTGCTGGTGGCCTTGTTCACGATCGGCAGCTACCAACTCGCCCCCGCCTGGTACATGCCCGCCGTGATCCCGGAAGGCTACGGCATTCTCGAAGTGTCCCACTTCATCCTGCCGCTTCTCGGCCTCCTGATCGCCGGCCGGCTGTTGTTTCTGCCCTTCGTGCGCGCGCGGTCTCTCACCTGGGCCGTGACGCTGACCGGCGCCCTCGCCTGCCTCTACATCGCCGGCGAGGAGATGAGCTGGGGCCAGCATTTCTTTCACTGGAACACAACGGACTATTGGACCGCGGTGAACCGGCAGGACGAGACGAACCTGCACAGCGCCTACGACATCTTCGAAAAGACACCGCGCTTGATCCTCGAGTTGGGGATCTTCATCGGCGGGCTGCTGGTACCGCTCGCCGCCGTCTATTGGCCCTGGGCGCGCGCCAACCGGCTCTCGCTGTTCCTACCGGCGGCGGCGCTCGTGCCGACCGCTCTGGGCGTGGCGTTCTTCAAGATCGTCGACAAGCTTCACCAGGCGGCGCTGATCCCGAACGTTCTGCAGCGGCCCGCCGAAACCATCGAGACCTATCTCTACTTCTTCATCCTTGCCTATCTGCTGGTCTTCGCCCGCTGCATCAAGGCGCTCGAAGAAGACGAAGGCGTAATCCGCAAATAGAGGCTTGCCCGGTCAAGCCGGGCGACGGCGGCCCGAGCGCTACAGCGCTTCGAGGCGCTTCAGGGCCTGATCGAGCTTGACGGCGGTGGCTTCAACCTCCGACTTGCGCTCGCGCTGCTCCTCGACCACGTGCTCGGGCGCGCGGGAGACGAATTTCTCGTTGGCCAGCTTGGCGTCGATCTGGGCGATCTCGGAGCCGATCTTATCGATCTCGCGCTTCAGGCGCTCCGATTCCGCGCCGATGTCGATGACGCCGGCAAGCGGCATGGCGAGCGTCGCCTCATCGAGGACGATCTGCACCGAGCCGGGCGGCGTCTGACCGAAATCCAGCGTGTCGATGCGGGCCAGCCGCTTGAGGGTTTCGTCGTGGACGGCGGCGCGCGCTTTCGTCTGGTCGGATGCGCCTGCGATGACCAGCGGCACCTTGGCGCCGGCCGGCACGTTCATCTCCGCCCGCACCGAGCGCACCTCGGTCACGAATTTGATGAGCCAGCCAATCTCGGCATCGGCTTGGGCATTCTGCAAGCCCGCATGGGTGGGCCATTCCGACAGCATCAGCAGGCAGTCGCGGCGCTCGCCCTGCGGCATGCGCTTGGCCCACAGCTCCTCGGTGACGAAGGGCATGAAGGGATGCAGCAGCTTGAGGGCATGGTCGAGCACGAAAGCGGCCATGGCGCGGGTCTCGGCCTTGTCCGCCGCGTCGTCGCCCATGAGGACCGGCTTGATGAGCTCCAGAAACCAGTCGCAGTAGATGTGCCAAATGAAATGATAGATGGCGCCGGCGGCCTCGTTGAAGCGATAGGCCTCCAGCGCCTCGGTGACGGCGGCGGCGGTGCGCTCCGCCTCGCCGGCAATCCAGCGGTTGACCGTGAGCCGCGCCGTGGCCGGATCGAAATCGGCCCGCGGCACGCAATCGTTCATCTCGGCGAAACGCGAGGCATTCCACAGCTTGGTGGCGAAGTTCCGGTAACCCTCGACGCGATTGCCGGAGAGTTTGACGTCGCGCCCCTGCGCCGCCATGGCGGCGAGCGTGAAGCGCAACGCATCGGCGCCGTAGGTGTCGATCAGCTCCAGGGGATCGATGACGTTCCCCTTCGACTTCGACATTTTCTGGCCCTTCTCGTCACGGACCAAAGCGTGGATGTAGACCGTGCGGAACGGCACCTCCTCCATGAAGTGGAGGCCCATCATCATCATGCGGGCGATCCAGAAGAAGATGATGTCGAAACCGGTCACCAGCACGTCGGTCGGGTAATAGCGCGCCACTTCCGGCGTCTTGTCCGGCCAGCCCAGCGTGGAGAATGGCCACAGCCCGGAGGAGAACCACGTGTCGAGCACGTCTTCGTCGCGTTTGAGCGGCTCGTCCTTGCCGTAATGCTCCTTGGCCGCCGCCTTTGCGGCCGCCCCGTCCTCGGCGACGAAAATCTCGCCATCGGGCCCGTACCAGGCGGGGATCTGATGGCCCCACCACAGCTGACGGGAGATGCACCAGGGCTGGATGTTCTCCATCCAGTGGAAGTAGGTCGACTCCCAATTCCGCGGCACGAATGTGGTGCGGCCGCGCCGCACCGCCTCGATGGCCGGCTTGGCCATGGTCGCGGCGTCGACATACCACTGATCGGTGAGGAAGGGCTCGATGACGGCGCCAGAGCGGTCGCCATGGGGCACCACATGAACATGCGGCTCGATCTTCTCGAGCAGGCCTTCGCTCTCGAGCCGATCGACGATCATCTTCCGCGCGGCGAAGCGAAACACGCCGTTATATTCGAGAATCATTGCCTTGAGTTGCGGGGACGGGTCGACACCGTCTGTGAACTCCGGGTTCGGCTGCAACGACAGGCGCGCATCCTTGCTCAGCACGTTGATCATGGGGAGCGCGTGGCGCCGGCCCACTTCGAAATCGTTGAAGTCATGCGCCGGGGTGATCTTCACCGCGCCCGAGCCCTTCTCGGGATCGGAATATTCATCGGCGATGATCGGAATGCGGCGGCCGACGATCGGAAGAATCACGGTCTTGCCGACGAGATGGGTGTAGCGCTCATCATCGGGATGCACGGCGACGGCGCTGTCGCCGAGCATGGTCTCGGGCCGCGTGGTGGCGACGACGATGAAGGTCGCGGGATCTTCCGGATCGAAGGTCATGCCCTCGATCGGATAGCGCAGATGCCAGAGATGGCCCTTGGTCTCGATCTGCTCGACCTCGAGATCGGAGATGGCGGTCAGCAGCTCGGGGTCCCAATTGACCAGCCGCTTGTCCTTGTAGATGAGGCCGGCGCGGTGCAGCTCGACAAACACTTTGCGCACGGCGCGGGACAGGCCCTCGTCCATGGTGAAGCGCAAGCGCGACCAGTCGCAGGACGCGCCGAGGCGCTTCAGCTGGCCGACGATGGTGTTGCCGGACTCTTCCTTCCACTGCCAGATGCGCTTGATGAATTTTTCGCGGCCGAGCTCCCGGCGGTTCGGCTCGTCCCGCTCCATCAGCTGCCGTTCGACCACCATTTGCGTGGCGATGCCGGCATGGTCGGTGCCCGGCTGCCACAGCACGTCGCGCCCGCGCATGCGCTCAAACCGGACGAGAATGTCTTGCAGCGTATTGTTTAGCGCGTGCCCCATATGGAGCGAGCCGGTGACGTTCGGCGGCGGGATGACGATGGTGAAGGGGCGCGCGGACTCGCGATCGCCACGCCCGGCGGCGAAGGCGCGCGCGTCTTCCCAGGCGCGATAGACGTCGCCTTCGAATTTCTGCGGTTGGTAATTCTTATCGAGCATGAACGCGCGCGGTTGGCCTAAGGGTTGCAGCGCGTCCTACGCTCTCGGCTTCGACACTGTCAACTTTTGCTGGGTCTAGTCCTGCCGGCGGAACGCGTTCGGGTCGAGTTCGTCCTTCAACGCGGCGGTCACCATGCGCGGCATGTTCTCGTCAAGCCACTGACGCAGCATCGGGCGGAGCATGTCCTTGACGCTGTCTTCGAGCGTCAGGGATGCCCCGAGATGCTCATGGTGGGCGCCCGAGCCGTTGGCCTGGGCGACCATGGGTGCGGGCTCCGGCTCGACGTCCGGTTCGGACTCGGCAGTGTCTTCGTCTTGCCCTACGGGCGCTTCGCTCGGCCAGAAGGCCGAACTTTCCCACTCCGGCTCGGAGTCCGGCGAGGCCTCGGCCTCCGGCTCGGCGGCTCCCAGTTCGATCACATCCTCGGTTTCGACGATGGTCATCTCGACCTCGGTCAGCACCAGTTCGGCCTCTTGCTCCGCTTCGGGCTCGGGCTCCTGCTCCTGCTCCTGCTCCTGCTCGGCCATAAGCTCTAGCTCTTGTTCGGCCATGGCCTCTTGCTCGGCCATGAAGTCTGCTTGCCCCGCGGGATGGGTTTCGGCTTGCGCCTCAGGCGCTCCCATCGGAAACGCCACGGACTCCGGCTCGCCCATTTGCTCCGGCTCGCCCATTTGCTCCGGCTCGGCCACTTGCTCCGTCGCCGGCATGAACGTGGGCGTGGGCATCGCCTCGGGAGTCATCGGCTCCGGCTGCGGCGCCGCTTGAAATTGGAACGGCTCGGCCTGGGGTGTGGTCGATGTCGGCACCTGCCCTGCCCGTAGCGCGGCAATGGCCCGCTCAAGGGCCGAGGCGGCTTCGAGGCCGGCCGAAGGCTGCGGGGCCGCGGCCGGAGGCGCCTGCGGCGGCATGGGCGGCGCCTGAGGCTCTGGCGGAGCCGGCGGCATGTCCATCTGCATCTGTGGCGGCGCAGCCTCTTGCATCGGCGCGCTCGGCGGCGCCATCGGACTCGGCTGAGCCGGTGGAATAAACTCGGGTGCTTCGTTCTGCGGGGCCGACTCCGTCACGGCAACAGACTCCGGCATCAGCTCAAGCTCCAAGGGCTGGGCGCTCATGGGCTCGGCACTTATGGGCTCGCTTAAAGGCTCATCGTCGTCGACGAGTTCGAGACCGCCAAGTTCGGCCGTGAGGTCGAGGATCTCTTCCTCCTCATTGACCTCCGCCGCGCCACCGCTGCCGCTCAAAACGCGCGCGATGTCGTCGATGATCTGGCTGTCCGCCTCGCCCTCGCCTTCGAGGGCCTCTTCATCCTGATCGGCTTGTTGGGCCGCGTTCTGAGGCCGCGCTTGGCCCGTGTCGTCGTCTGTGATGATCCGACGGATGGAGGCCAGAATTTCCTCCATGGTCGGCTCAGGAGCGCGCTCGGTGCTGCTCATGACTTGATCCTTGCCGCCTTTAGAACTGACATCACCCGGCGGTGTACACCAGGATTACCCGTACGCAAAAGTTTAACACGATGTTAAGACCCAAGTCTCGGTTTGCTTGGGTCAATGGCCTGGATGGTTAACGCGTAAGGTCCCGCGCCGGTTCAGTTATCGGCGAGCGGAGGGGCTGGCGGACGCAGGCCGAACCACTTGTTTTTGACGATGTCAAAGTGCTCGATCGGATCGTAATAAGGCACTGACAGGCCGAGCGTTTGTGCGTCCATACGACCGACCGCCGCGTAGAGGGAATATTCGGCGACGACGCGGTCGCGCAGGGCCGAGACGAGGCCGATCTGCGAGTTCAGCAGCTTGCGCTGGGCGTCGAGCACGTCGAGGGTGGTACGTTGTCCCACCTTCTCCTCCTCGCGGACCCCGGTCAGTGCGATCTTGTTGGCTGAGACGGCGGATTCCGCGGAGCTGATGGCCGGTCCCGACGACTGCAGGATGCCCCAATTGGCGATGACGTCGGCATGCACGCGCAGGCGGGCGTCCTCGACCTCGCGCTTCAGCTGGTTGTTTGTCTCTTTGGCCTGGCGCACGCGGGCCGCGACGCCACCGCCCTGATAGAAGGGCACATTGAGGCGGCCGGTCACCGTCGTCGTCTCGATCTCGTCGAGAGACGAGCTCTGGTCGAAGCGCTTCTCATATTGCGCCTCGAGCGTCACCTCGGGCAGGAGCTCGCCCATGATCTGCTCGACGGCATAAAGCGAGGCCTCCTCCGTGTAGACGGTAGACAGGATGACCGGGTTCTCGCCATCGCCCAGCGTCATGGCCTCATCCAGCGTCTGCGGCAGCAGATGGCGGATCGAAGGCGGCGTCTGGAGATTGCCCGGCGGATGGCCGACAACCTGCTCGTAGGCGGCGCGGCTCGTCTTCAGATTGGCTTGCGCCCCGGCAAGCGTGGCGAGTGCCTCGGACCGCCGGGCCTCGGCTTGGGCCGTGTCAGTGCGGGTCACCTCGCCGACTTCGAAGCGGTCACGGGTGGCTTTGAGCTGCTCGGACAGCACGCTCACGTCGTTCTCGCGCAGGCGAACGATGGCTTGGTCGCGCACCACGTTGACATAAGCGGTGGCGGCATCGAGCAGGACAGTCTGCTCCACGCTGCGCAAGGCCTCGCGCTGCGATTGCACCTGCGCCTTGGCCTCGCGGATGGCGTTAAGATTCTGGAAGCCCTCGAACAAAGGCTGCGACAGCTGCAGGGCATAGCCGCGGGGGTGGGTCACGCCATCCGTCGTTAGCCCGCCGGAGCCGAAATCGAGGGCGCCGAGCCCACTGCGACTGCTGTTCTGATCGACGTAATTGGTGTCGGCGGTGCCGCCGATATTCGGGCGCAAGCCCGACTTGGCCAGCGCCACCTGCTCGTCGATGGCCCTCAAGCGGGCGCGCTCGGCATTGAGCACGGGATTGACGAGATAGGCGTCCGCCAGCGCCTGCTCCAGCGTCTCGGCCCGGGCCGGAGCGCTAAGAAGCACGGCGGCGAGCATGGCGATAGCACCAGCAGCCCCACCACGCAGCCGCCGCGAAAAACTCGCGCAGCACGACGGATCGCGCCTGCCCTGAACACCAAGCAGCACTATAATTCTCCAGCAGTCAGCGACGCCCCCCGCCCTTCCTGCATCTGGAAGCATAGAGCACCGCGCGTCGTAAGGGATACCCAGGAACGCCGCACCCCACAGGATTCAGCAAAAATCTCAAGGGACTGTGGGATCGCAGCAACAGTGGCGAAGGGTCGTCTCGACAGCTAGAAGACGAAGGCCGGCTCCGGCGCGAGGCCCGGCAAGGGGTAGGCGCCGGCGTCGAAATGGGCCACGCCACGCGCCTCGCCCTCGACCCGGACGAATAGATTAGCTTTGCCCTGCTGCATGTTAGGGCGGCACGTGAGCACGGCGACGAGCCGGCCGCCGTCTTTCAGCTGGGACAGCAGGCTGTCCGGAACTGCGGCGACGCTGCCTTCGAGCACGATCACGTCGTAGGGCGCTTGCGCCGGCCAGCCGCCGGCAAGCGGACCCTCGACGATCTCGGCATTGCGGAGCCCCTGCCCGGCAAGATTGGCCGCAGCCGCCTTGGCCAACTCCGGCTCGGGCTCAAGCCCGATCACACTGGCGGCAAGGCGCGCTAGAATCGCGGTCGAGTAGCCAGTGGCGCAGCCGACATCGAGGACTTTGTCCTGGGGCTCGATCTCCGCAAGCTGGATCAGCCGGGCCTGGACCATGGGGGCGAGGAGGAAGCGCGCCGGCGTCCCTTCGCCCGCCGGGAATACCTCGATGCCCTCGTCCATATAAGCGAGACGCTCGAAGGCCGGCGGCACGAAGCGCTCGCGCGGGACGCCGCGCATGGCGTCCAGCAGCGCTGTGCCGGTGACCTGGTTGGGGCGAAGCTGAGACTCCACCATGGCAATTCGCCGCGCCTCGTAACCGGTCATGCTCGGATCTTCCTTCCTGGGGCCGCCCCTGGTGAGGTTTGCACAGGCCGCGCCATGCGCCAACCGCTTGGAAACTATCGGTCAGCATGCCGGCATCCGTGTGACGAATGCGTTCGCCAAGCGATATATTGCGACGTCTTCATAACGAGAGGGTGGACATTCGCGCAGTTGAGACTAGAAACCTGCCCGGTTGGCCACGTGGCGGAGTGGTGACGCAGCGGACTGCAAATCCGTATACCCCGGTTCGATTCCGGGCGTGGCCTCCAACCCCCTAAATCGCGTTCACCCTGCCCCCTGCCGCTGCAACCCGCCACAGCGGTGGTGGAGGTAGAGCAGCCCGAGCAGCCATAGCGCGACGAAGCCGTCCGTGAAGATCATCAGGAAATGATACGGCGCGTAATTGTCCGCGGTGACGGTCTGATAGATGTGGCCGCCAGCGGCGCCGAGCATGAACAGGGACCAGCCCAGTCCCGTGGCGAGCCAGAACAGGCCGCCGATCCAGACGCATAAGAATCCCAGCACGCCCCAGGCGCCGTCATGGACGCCCACCTCGAACTGGAGCGGGCTCGGCGACCAGCCGATCATCTTGGCGGCCTGGTCGGGGAAGAAGACGTGGGGAATGAAGCCGAAGAGAAAGCCCATGACGCCGACGTCGATGATGAGCGCATAGAGCAGCAGGATGCGCACGATCCGCGATTTGGTGCGCGGCGCCTTGGTGAGCGCCAAATGGATCAAGGGAAGCACGACGCTCAAGGCGACGATAAAAAAGCCGATCATGCGAGCCCCCTTTTTGCGTCCCCCGACGCGCCTTTTCGACTCTCTAGGTCGCCGTCACTCTGCCTTCGGCACGGATCGTGCGGCAACCGGCGCGGCCGCCTTGCCCTCTTTGCGGCGGTGCCACCACACGGTGAGCTGACGGCGCCAGCGGCGCACCGCCGGCAGATCGATCGACAGGACGAGAAAGCCCAGCGGGATCATCCAGAAGCCGAGCACCGGCAGGAAACCGAGAAGGCCACCGACGACCAGCAGAATGCCCAAGCCCAGCCGCACGGGCTTCGACTTCGGCAAATGCCAATGACGATTGAACAGGCGGACTCTGGGGGCCATGCGGTATCCCGGATCTCGAGGGGCCGAGGCCGGACATAGGGGGTTCCGGCGGGGCCGGCAAGCGCGCGCATTTTCGTCGACCGTCGCCAAGTAAAGCTCTGGAAAGCCTGCCGACCTTTTGCTATCTAGCGGGTTAGCGCCGCTTGCAAGACCCAAGCGCGCTCTGCTCCCCGGTAGCTCAGTTGGTAGAGCAGTCGGCTGTTAACCGACTTGTCGCTGGTTCGAGTCCGGCCCGGGGAGCCAATTTTTTCTCAAAGCAAGATTTGCGATCCGACCCCCCTCGCCCCAAACGAGCGAAAGGGGCCGTCGCCGACCCCTTCACCCCCGTACCCGTACGGTCAGCGGGATACGCAGAAACAAACCCCGCCAGGGTTCACAACGTCACCCCGCGGGCATGGTTCCAGGCTTTTGTCTGACGGAGGTCAGCGTGTCCGAAAGGGGCGCGGCCGCCATTCGCCGGGAGCCGCGCAAGGGGGAGGCTAGGCAGGGATGAATTTCATGGCCGCGCCGTTCATGCAGTAGCGCAAGCCGGTCGGCTGGGGGCCGTCGTTGAACACATGGCCGAGATGGCCGCCGCAGCGGCGGCAATGAACCTCGTCGCGCAGCATGCCGAAGGACCAGTCCTGGCTCTTCTCGACCGCGCCTTCGATGGTCGCATAGAAGCTCGGCCAGCCCGTGCCGGACTCGAACTTCGTCTCGGACTCGAACAGCGCCAGATCGCAGCCGGCGCAGGCGAAGACGCCCTCGCGCTTCTCCTTGTTGAGCGGGCTGCTCCACGCGCGCTCGGTGCCCTCCTCGCGGAGCACGGCATATTGCTCGGGCGTCAGGATCTTGCGCCACTCCTCGGGCGTCTTGGTGACCTCGAAACGGCCTTCGGTGGCGGCTGTGGCTTCACTGCCCTGCCATTTGAGCAGGCCGATCCCAGCCGCCGCGACGGCGGCGACACCGGCCGTGCCCAAGAGAATGTCTCGTCGGGTGATCATATTGGCTCCTTGATGCGTTATGCATGCCGGCAACGCCAAAAATTGCCTGCAGCGCAAAATTGTCTAGTGGAACGTAGGCATTCTCCGCCATGCTTCAAATCAACTTGCGCGCACGAGTGTTCACGACCCTTTGTTCTCGCGCCCGCTCCGGCCCCTGCCCCGGGCGCATTTTGAGTCCTCATGCCAATGCGCGTCCTCGTCGTCGTTAACCCCCAGGCGTCCAGAGCAGCGGATGCCCTGCCGACGCTGCCGAGCTGGTTCGCGGAGCGCGCGGACTCGACCTTCGTCGCCAGCGGCTCCCAGGACGAGCTGAAGCAAGCGCTGAGCGAGCATGGGCCAGGCGCCGACCGGATCGTCGTCGGTGGCGGTGACGGAACCATTTCAAGCGCATTGCCGGAGCTTCTAGCGCTTGCCAAGCCGCTCGCGGTGCTGCCGCTCGGCACCGCCAACGACTTCGCCAACACGCTCGGGGTGCCGGCCGATGTTTATGAAGCGGCGGAGATCGCGCTCAGCGGTCGGCCCCACAAAATCGATGTGGGCCTCGTCAATGGGACGCCGTTCCTGAACGTGGCGAGCGTCGGGGTGGCGGCCAATGTGGCGCATGCGCAGTCGCCTGCGTTGAAGCGCCGGTGGCGGATGTTCGCCTATGTGATCAGCCTGATCCACGCCACGCGCAAATCGAACCCGTTCGTCGTCACTATCACGGTCGACGGACAGACCACATGGTCCGGTCCGGTCTACCAAGTGAGCGTCGGCAATGGGCGCTTTCACGGCGGCGGCCTCACAGTCGCCGATCACGCGGCCATCGACGACGGCAAGCTCGATCTCTATCTCGTCTCTCCCGGACCGTTCTGGGAACTCGTGGCCTGCATCACCCATCTCAAGTTCGGATTCGCCAAGCCGGTGTTGTTGCAGCGGAGCTGTGCGGACCACGTCACGCTCGTGACCAGCCACCCGAAGCCGATTAATGCCGATGGCGAGACGAGGTCTGAGACGCCGGCGGAGATCTCGGTGCTACGGCACGGGCTGACCGTGATCGTGCCGCAAAAGCTGCCGGCCGGTCATCGCGGTTTGATCGCGATCGGCGGCCGAGCCGCTAGCCACGGGACGTCACTCTAGCCGCGCGAGGTTACTTGCTCCGCCGGGATGACCATCTCGCAGCGCACGCCTTTCACTGGGAAGGTCAGTGTCACATCCCCCTCAAGCGCCCTGCCCACGACGGTCTCGATCATCGCCCGGCCGAAGCCGGAGCGCTGGGGCGGGTTCACCACCGGACCGCCCATTTCCTGCCAAACCAGTTTGAGCTTTGCGGCGTCTTCGCAGAAATCCCACTGGATGCGGATCTCGCCTTCAGAGTTGGAGAGCGAGCCATATTTTTCAGCATTGGCGATGAGCTCATGCAGGGCAAGGCCGAGATTATGCACCGCCTCCGGCTTCAACATGACGTCTTCGCCTTCGATGGCGATCCGCGCGCCGAAGCCCTCGGCGTGGGCCTCCAGCTGCTGCTCGACCAGCATGCGCAACGAGGCGCCGTGCCAATCGTCCCCGATCAGCAGATCGTGGGAGCAGCCGATGGCGTAGAGCCGCGCGCTGAAGCGGTCGAGAAAGTCGTCGACCGATCGCGTGCGCGAGGCCGTCTGGCGCGCGATGGCGTGGATCACCGCCAGTAGATTCTTCGACCGATGGGTCAACTCGCGCAGCAGAAGGCGCAAGTGATCCTCGTTGGCTTTGCGCTCGCTGATGTCGACGGCGACCGAAGCCGCGCCGACGACGTTCCCCTCGGGTCCGTGCAACGGCTCGATCACCACATAGAAAGATCGCTCATGCCCATAGAGTTCAAAGTCGATCTCGAGCTCTTGCGAGCTCCCCTTCTCCATGGCCTTGCGTTTCGCCGCCATGATCTTGTCGGCGGCCTCGGGCGGAAGAATGCCGGCGTCGGTCTTGCCGATAAGGTCGTCGTATTTGATGCCGGCGGGAAGATTATGCGCCCAGGTGAAACGCAGATCTTTGTCCTGGCTGAACACCGAGATGGGCGAGCCGCGCAGCGCGATCTCGAACCGCTGCTTCGCCTCGGCCAGCTCCTTGGTGCGCGCCGCCACCCGTTCCTCGAGCTGGAGGCGCGTCTCCTTCAGCTCTTCCAGGGTTTTGAGATGGGCGGCGATCTCCGCCTGTAGCCGGTCGCGCGACGGCACGCTGCTTAAGGACGGTCCGAGCCACCACAGGCCGAGCCCCGTGGCCAGCGCCAGCAAGGCGGCTGCGCCCTTCAACACAGCTTCGATGTCTTGCGCGGGCCGCCACGGGCTGAACATGGCGGCCAGATGGACCAGCCCCACGGCGAACACGAAGAGCAGAAAGAGCTTCACCAGCGCCGCTTCGCCTTCGCTGCTCTCGCCCCGCCGCTTGTACAGATAGAGCAGGATCGCCGGCACGAGCAGAACGGCCACAGCGATGACCCCGTCGCCGACGGCATTGAACAGCCCCAGCACCCAAGGCCAGTCCGGGTCGCCGTTAGCAAAGAGTGACGTTAGCGAGGGTCCCATGGACGACGGTCAATCCATCACACGCCCGCGCGGGGCGCCCTGATTTGTCTGACGCAACACCTAGACAATCGCAGCGATGAGGGTGACGAGGAAGACGACGAGAAAGATAAAGAACAGAATGCGTGCGACGCCGCCGGCAGCCGACGCCACCCCGCCGAAGCCGAAGACACCGGCCACCAAGGCGACAACGGCGAAGATGATTGCCCAGTAAAGCAACATATCTAGCTCCTCGCTCTCTTAGTCATGTGTTCTCAGTCTAGGTGCGGTGGCCGCCTCTACACCCTTTGACACTGCGTAGAGCAAACGTTCGGTCCCGCGGATTCGTTGCACATCCAGAGCATCAAAAGCCCGCAATCGCGGCCAGAAGTTCCTGGTCGGTAAACGGCTTCCGCACCAACGGGGCTTCGCGATGCGCCGGTGGCAGGCTCTCCCGCCCATAACCGCTCACGAATGCAAAGGGGATACCGCGGGCGGCAAGCGCGTCGGCGATACGCCCGGCCGGCTCCCCGGCGAGATGGGCATCGAGCAACGCGCCGCGCAAGGGTCCGCTTTCGATCGTGGTCAGAGCCTCGCCGACAGTGCTGGCGGGCCCGACGACGGCAATGCCCCCCTGTTCGAGGGCGGCGACGATGTCGAGGGCAATGAGGAACTCATCCTCGACGACGAGAATGGGGTGTGCGGTCATCACTCCTTCACCTTCCGCTTCGTTGCCATGCGCGCCACGCACGACATCCATGCACTCTTATTTCCCGTGCGGACGAACCGGTTGTCCGCCGGTCACGGAACTCGCCTGCACGCTTGTGCGTTTCATCTCGCATCACAGTCAGGCCCATACATCCGCTATGGAGCCGCCAACAAAGGGAGTAGCATTCCATGAACTGGGATCGAGTCGAAGGCAACTGGAAGCAGCTTACCGGCAAGGCGCAGCAGCAGTGGGGCAAGCTCACGAATGACGACCTCGATAAGGTCGAAGGCCGCCGCGTTGAATTGGTTGGCAAGATCCAAGAGAGATACGGCATTGCCAAAGACGAAGCCGAGAAGCAGGTCGATAGCTGGCTGCAGAATATGTAACGACACGCCGGTTCGCCGCGTCGCTGACGGGAGCCATGTAAAGCCCCCGTTGGCGCGCGGCCCTCGCGCTCATTCCCCTGCCCTTCACCGCGGGGCGCAAATTTCTCTCCTCCTCTCCTGACGCCAAGGTTCTCACCATGCTGACAACAGTCCTCATCATCATCCTCATCCTGGTCTTGCTCGGCGCGGTTCCCGCTTGGCCCTATAATCGCAGCTGGGGCTACGGCCCGTCCGGCATCGTCGGGTTGATCCTGGTGATCCTGCTGGTCCTGTTGCTACTCGGCAAGATTTAGGCACCGGCCGAGGGCTGTTCGCGCAAGCTGGCGCGGCGCTCGAAGAATAATGCCTGGGACACGATGGCCTTCACAGTATCGGGCTGGTAGGGCTTGGTGATGAGGAAGGCCGGCTCTGGCCGCTCTCCAGTCAACAGCCGGTCGGGATAGGCCGTGATGAAGATCACCGGGACCTGAAACGAGGCCAGCATCTCGTTGACGGCGTCGAGGCCGGAACTGCCGTCGGCAAGCTGGATGTCGGCCAGCACCAGTCCGGGCTTGCTCTTCTCCACCGCCCGAAGAGCCTCGCCATGAGTCCGGGCGACGCCGGCCACACGATGGCCGAGCCCCTCGACAATGCTTTCCAAATCCATGGCGATCATCGGCTCGTCCTCGATGATCAGCACCTCGGTGGAAACTTGCGTGGCGATCTCGCGGCCCGCGGCATCGATCAGCGCTTCGGCGTTGGACGGGCTGGTGTTGAGGATGATCGCCGCCTCGTCCGGCGTGAAGCCTTCGACGGAACAGAGCAGGAAGGCCTGACGCGGCAGCGGCGTGATCTGCTCCAGCTTGCGGTCGACGACCGTCTCCCCACCATTAACGGTCGTCGGCTTCAAATTGATGCCCACGGCATTCCACAGACCGAGGAACGTGCGGTAGAGCGCAATGCGCGGGTCGAGACTGCCGTCAAATGACGAAGAGTCCTCGGCCAGCACCTCTAGGGTGGCCGCCACATAGGCATCGCCTGCGGCTTGCGTGCCGGCCAGCGCCCGGGCGAAACGCCGGAGATAGGGAAGGTGCGGAGCGATCGTTTTCGACAGCGGCATAGATGTGACTTTCTCTTATTGGGATACACCCCCGCCTTTTCACAGCCTCGCACAATCCGGCAGCGAGTGGGGCAATTTAGAAATGCGCGTAAACCCTAGTCAAATGCCGTTGCACAGCGGAAAGTTCCCCGAGTTTTGGAACCATTTGAACCTTCACTGGTTTTTTAGTCAAAAGGCGCGGCACAATTCATTAGACTGAGCTTGTGGGTTAGCAAGCTGACAAGGAACCGCCGTGGATCGAAGCGACAAAAAGAAGGCCAACAGGCGAATGACGGCAAACGTCAGTAAAGAACGCGCCGGCCCGCAGGCCGCCAAGGCTGGTGCTCCAAGGGAGGACGGCATGTCTCCCGCGCTGCAGGCTCATATCGGACGCCACGTGCGGGCGATGTTCGACGAGGTCGCCGACGAGCCCATCCCCGACCATCTGTTGCGACTGCTGCAGGATCTCGACAAGAGCGGAGAAAAATAGCTTGCCGCGCAATGTCTCCCAGGAGCTCAGAGACTCTCTCGTGGCTCAGATCGGCAGCCTGCGGGCTTTCGCCGTGTCGCTGTGCGGCGACCGCGACCGCGCCGACGACCTCGTGCAAGAGACCCTATTCAAGGCGTGGAACCATCTCGATTCCTTCAAGGAAGGGACGAACCTGAAGGCTTGGCTGTTCACCATCCTGCGCAACACGTATTTCTCCGAGCGGCGCAAACGTAAGCGCGAGGTCGAGGACGCCGACGGCAAATATGCGGCGCGTTTGGCCAGCCGTCCCGCGCAGCCCGGCCATATGGAAATGCGGGACTTCCAGGCCGCGCTGGTCCAGCTTCCCGACGATCAGCGCGAGGCGTTGGTCCTTGTCGGCGCGGCGGGCTTCTCCTACGAGGAGGCGGCGGAGGTTTCAGGCTGCGCCGTGGGCACCATCAAGAGCCGCGTCAATCGCGCACGCAACCGTCTGGCCGACATGCTCGAGCTCGACGCCGACGACAGTGGGGCGCCCCGCGCCAAGATCGCCTAGCCCCACCGAGCCCCACGCACGATCAGAGCAAGAACCAGATAAAGGCGCTTATGGTGATGAGCGACCCGACGGTGCTGATGAGCAGGGCCGAGGCCGTCTCGGGAATGGCGACGCGATATTGAACGGCAAGCATGACCACGAGCGTGACGGGCGGAAGCGCGCTTGTCACCACCGCTTCGCCGAGATGCGGGTTGCCGTAGCCGAGCCAGAGCATGCCCGCACAAACCAGTCCCGGCTGAACAACGTTCTTGACGACGACAAGAAATGCAACCTGGCGGTTCAAGATAATCTTGTAGCCGGCGAGGATAATGCCCGCGGTGAATAGCGCCACGCCGGCGGCGGCGTGCCCCAGCAGTGAAAGCGAATCGTCGAATATTTTCGGCACGTCGAAATTTAGGATCACGAGAATAAAGCCCAGGAAGGGAAGCCACACCACGGGCTGCTTTAGGGCGCTCAGGATCTTGCCCATGATATCGACGCCTTCGGGCTCCCCGTGCGCGGCGGCTGGAGCCCGCCCCGGCCCGCTCTTGGCGGCTTGCTGCACCTGGCTATCGAGGGACAGCAAGATGAGCGTCACCGGGACGAGGCAGACCACGATGATGATGCTGCCGACTGCGACGGGAATGTCGCCCTTGTCACCGTAGAGATACCCAAGCACCGGCGTGCCAACGAAGGCGGTGCTCGGCGCCGCCGCCGTCAGCGCACGCAATGCGCTCAAGCCCGGCGATTGGCGAAGTCCGAAAACGCCCAGTAGGAGAATGACCACATACATGCCGACGAAGGCGGCCGCGAGAAAAGCAACGAGCGGCAAGTCCGCAAGGAGCTCGGCTCGGCCCGCGCTCACCACGCCGACGAACAGCGAGAGGGGCAGCGCGTAGCTCATCACCATCTTGTTAAGGGTCGGCACCTCCGCCTGTTCGAAGTCGTGATGGCGGGCCGCGAAATAGCCGAGCAAAATGGTAATGACCGCCGGCAGCAGCGCTCCTAGAATCTTCTCAAGCATCGCTGCTCCTTCGCTGCGTTCGGGTCCTACCTCGCGGCCACAAGCGAAGGGACCATACGAGACTCGTGCAAACCGATAAACCGATGGAGGCCTACCCTGCCATGAAGACGCTTTCAGCCGCCGAGCTCGACCAAGCCAAACTCGATCCGGGTTCCGTGTTCCACGGTCCAGAAGACGTCCTGTCCGCATCTCTGTCGGCGGGCGACAAGAAAACCATCTTGCAGCGCTGGGAAGAGGACGCCGAGGATCTCATGCGGGCCACCGGGGAAGGCATGCCGCCGGAAAACAATCGCCGCCCTCCGGCGGAATTGTTGCGCGCGGTGCAGGCGGCGCTGGAGGCGCTGAGCGGCGCGTAAACCTCCCGCGTCGCGACTTTCTCGTTGAAAATCGCTGGGTTATTGCGGAACTCTCCGGCATTGCTCGCGTTTTACCTGTCCTACCCACAACCGGAAGGAGGACAGCATGGCGACGACCAAATTCGATGCCACCGGCGGACCGCACACGGAGGTGACCACCACCGAGGCGCGCCAGGCGACCAATGTCGGGATGATCTGGGTGCTGGGCATCTCGCTCGGTCTGGCCGTGGCCGCCGGCGTGGCGCTTAGTTTTGGCTGGATAACGCTTCCCTGGGGCGTCTGACCCCTTGATGTCGGGGCCTAAAAGACAAATCTCTAGAGTCCAGCTTCCCGAATTGATGGGGATGAACCTTGGGAATCCATCTTGGCCGTTTCGGTGCCGCGATTTTCGCTGCGGTCCTCTTGCTAGGCACCGCGCCTGCGTTGGCCAAGCCTGCGGAATCGCAAGAGGATTCCTTTTATTCCCAGTTAGAGAGCCTGGCCTCTAGACTGAAGGCGGATGGCGCGCGGGCGATCGAAACCGCCGGCGCCGCCACGGCTCGTGCCGTGGAGGCAAGCAAGGGCGCCATCGCCCAGACGCAGACCGATCTCGGTCCGCGTCTTGAAACTTTCCGCAAAGCGTTAAACGAGCAGAAAGCCAAGCTTGCCATCTTCGGCGAGGACGCAGCCGCCCGCTTCAATGCGTGGAAGCAAGCGGCCACGCAATCCTGGTCCGAGATGTGGTCCGACACGTGGGCTGAGTCTGGGAGCGATACCTCGACTGACGCTTGGGCCGACACTTGGACTAAATCCTGGGCCGAGATCCACCGCGCGGCCACCGAAGCGCTCGACCGGTTCCGCCATTGGATCGCCGCACAGCCTGATAGCGAAGAGCAAACCGAGACCCCCGTTTAGACCCCCTTTGATAGAGAGACACGAGATGACCGACACCCCCAAGAATGACCAGGCCGACAAAGAGTGGGCCGATCTGCAGCGCGACCTCGACACGCTGGGCGACCAGCTCGGCAGCTTGCGTGACCACACCGCCGCCCTCGGCGATACGGTCGTGGCCAATCTGGAGGCGCGCTACCAGGACGTTCGCAATCGCAGCCTAAGCTTCCGTAACGCCACGGAATCCCAGTTCGAAGAGATGCGTCGGATGGCGATCGAGCAGGCGAGCCAGACTCAGAGCACGCTGACCGAGGCCGGCGCAAAGTCCGCCGAGGCGGCCAAGGAAACGGCCCGCCAGGCCTGGGAGCGTTCCGAGCCGCTGCGCCAGGGCGCCCAGGAGGTCGGCAAGGGCTTCGTTCGCGCCTGGTCCGAACTCGCCGCGTCGTTCGGCAAGGCCGCCACCAAGATTCAGACGGCGGACAAGACGACCGCCGGCGAAGAAGGCCACAAGCCGAGCTAGTTGACGTTCTAAGAGCGCTTAGCTGAACAAGCATGCCCGGGTCGAAAGGCCCGGGCATTTTTGCGTTCGGTCACAGCCGTAGTCAGCGCCCGGCGGTCAACCTGCGTGGACCGGCGCGCGCGCCTGACTTTCGGCCGGCTGCATCAGCTCGGCCCGGACCAGGCCGCGCACGGAGTTGCCGAGATAGATGCGATCGGCCCGGGCAAGGTCCGCCGGCGTCAGCACCGCCTCGCTCGCCGCCGCGCGCGGCAGGTCGAGCAGTTCCTCGCGCAGCGTGCCTGGCAGCAGACCGCAAGCCAGCGCCGGGGTGAACAGGCGGCCGTCCTGTTCGAGAAACAGAGTCGTGCGCGTGCCTTCCGTCAGCTCTCCCCGCGTGTTGAGAAAGATGACCTCGTCGCACCCGGTGAGCGCCTTCTGCCGCTCGATCTCCTTGTCGTAGAACTGCCGGCGCGTGGTCTTGTGGTAGAAGAGCGGATCCTTCTCGTCGACGCGCTGATCGGAAATCACGAAGCGCCATACCGTGTCCTTGGTGGGCAGCGTGATCTCGGTCGACGTAACGGTGATGGCGCCGTCCTCCGCCAGCAGCAGCCTGACCAGCGCCACGCCCGCGTCGATCTTGGCCGCTTGCGCGTCAAGCGCGGCCAGCACGGCCTCGCGCGAGAACGGATAACCGAAATGATGGGCCGAGGCTTGCAGCCTGGCGAGATGCCGCTCCAGGAGGTGGAACCCCTCCCCCGCCTCGTAGCGCAAGGTCTCGATCAGGTCGAACGGCGCGTCGATCTTGGTGAGGAAGTGGGCTTTGAGCAGACACTCCTCATATTCCGACTCCTCCTTAGAATCGGCGACGATGCCGCCGCCAATGCCCATCTCGCCGCCGGTTTCGTCGAGCACCACGGTGCGGATCGCCACATTGAACTGGGCGTCGCCTGAGGGTGCGATATGACCGATGGCCCCGGTATAGATGCCGCGCGCCTCGCGCTCGAGTTCGCGAATGATCTCCATGGCGCGCACCTTCGGCGCGCCGGTCACCGAGCCGCAGGGGAACAGCGCGCGCAGCATGTCTTTTAGCCCCATGTCGGAGCGCAGCTCGGCGGTGATCCCCGAGGTCATCTGATGCACCGAACGATAGGTTTCCACGGTGAACAGATCGGTGACCTCGACGGAGCCGATCCGCGACACCCGGCCGAGATCGTTGCGCAGCAGATCGACGATCATCAAATTCTCGGCGCGCTGCTTCTCGTCCATGGCCAGCCAGGTCTTGAGGCGGGCGTCCTCGCGCGGGGTGCGGCCGCGCGGCGCGGTCCCCTTCATGGGGCGTGTCGACATATGCTGGCCCTCGCGGCGGAAGAACAGCTCCGGCGACAGCGACAACACATGAAGGCCAGGCGTGGCGATGAGCCCGCCATAGGCGACGCGCTGCTTGCGGCGCAAGCTCGCATAGAGCGCGGCGGGATCGCCTTCGAAGTCGAAGTGGAATTTCTGGGTGAGATTGATCTGGTAGACGTCGCCGGCGGTGATGAACTCCTTCACAGCAGTGAAGGCGGCGGCATATTCCTCGCGCGACCAGGACAAGTTGAGGTTGGAGATTTTGGCGCGCTCCGCCCCGCCATTGGCATCGAGCCAGGCGCGCGTCGCCGCGTCGTCGAGGGGGCGCGGCGCCTTAAACAGGCCGATCCAGAATAAAGGCGTGCGGCGCGCCTCTGGCAACAGGTGCTTCAGTTTCGGCTCGAGGCAATAGCCGAGCTCGTAGGCGAAGAAGCCGGCCGCATGCAGCCCGCGGCCAAGCGCTGCGGAGATTTTTTGCAGCGCGGCCTCGACCTCCGCGGGATCACTGACCGTCACGACCTCTTCCGGCGCGGCGAAGAGCAGGCTGCGCCCGCCCTGCGTCAGGCTGTCGTCGAGGAGCACATAGGGCAAAGCGGTCATCAAAGGGCGCCGGTCAAGGGATCAAAGGGCGAGCATAGAGGATATGGGCGCGGGTTGCGTCAACATCGAGGCCCATAGGCGAGCCCACTTTGGCCTCTATGCGAGGATCAGCATCTCGCCTTTGCCGAGCACGGCCATGTCGCCCATGAGACGACGGGCGCGGGCCCCGAGCCGGATGCGGATATCTTGGGCGTGGAGCCATTCCTCGAGCAGGCGGAGATAATCGAACTCCATCACGCCGCAATCGCTGAAGGTGGGCAGGATCTCCTTGGGCTTCTCCAGGAAGACCAGGCTGCCGCGGCGGTTGCCATAGCCGGCATAGCGGCCGGCGCCGCGCTTCAGCACCAGCGTGCCGGCAATCATGCGTGCGCCGGCATAGTCGCCCGCCTTGCCGCCGACGACCACGAGGCCGCGGCGCATGCGCTCGCCGAGCAGCGCGCCGGTATCGCCGCCGATGGTGACGAAGCCGCCCTTCATGCCCATGGTCTCGCCGAAGGCCACGCCGCAAGCCTGCTCGCCCACGCCGCGGCGAATGGTGATCTCGCCGCCGACCATGCTGGCCGCGGCAAGCACGCCGGCGCTTCCGGTGACGCCGATCTTGCCGGATTTCATGCGCGCGCCCAACGAGGCGCCCGCGTCGCCGTCGATAAAAATCGCGCCGCCATCGAGCCCGGCGCCGATCTTGTCGCACCGCGCATCAGTGCCGACGAAATGGATGTTCTCGACGTCCTTGCCCATGACATTGAAGGCATCGCCCACGGTGAGGGTCTCGCGCGTGGTGCCGATCGACAGCGCCTCGATGTCCTTGCGGCTCATGCCGGCCAGCCGCGCCGGCACGAGCGGCGACAGGTCGAGCCGTTGGCCGGGCGTGTCTTTCAGCTCGAAGATCAGCGTGCTCACCCGACGATCTCCTTGAGGTGGAAGTGATGGGGGCCGAGATTGCCGCCGTAATTGCCGGCCGTGATATGGGTGACGCCTTCCCGCGCGCCGCCCTTGGCGATGGCGTGGATGCCCGCATACATCGCCTTTGAGATGGCTTCGGCGGTCAGTCCGTCGATGACGATCTCCAGCACCGCTTCCACGTTGAGCGGCAACTCCGACTTCACCGCGCCCTTAAGGCTCGGGCAATAGGCATCGTTGGTCGAGGCGATCTGGCCCTTGTATTTGGAGCCGACCTTGGAGCCGGAGCGCACTATGCCGCCGGGGAATGGAGTGATCACGTCGGGCAGCACGGCCATGGCCTTCACCGCGCGGGTGCAGGCGGCGAGTACGGCCGCATGTGTCTTACCGAGCACCAAGAGATTGCCGCCGCCGACCGCCTTCTTGGTCATCCCCGTCTTTTCCTCGCAGACGAACTCGCCGTCCATGACGGGAATGCGCCAATAGCGCTTGCCGCCGAGCACTTTCGACATCTGCCAGCCGTCGCCGAAGAAGCGGAGCGACGAACCGAGTTTCAGCGACTTTTCGCCTTCGAGACCGGCAAAGCAGGCCGAGCCGGGGCTGGTCAGCACGCATTGGCCGACGCGGTTCCTGAGCTGCTTCTGCAGCTTGTCGGCATCCATGGTGAACAGCAGCACCGCCACGCCGGGGCGTCCGTCGGGGGTTTCCTTGCGCGACAGCGTGCGCTCGATGCCGGCCTCGGCGCCGCAAGCGATCACCGAGGTGGCGAAGCCGGTCATGGTACGCGCCGAGATCAGCGCCCATTCCATGGTGGGCGCCGTGATAATGATCCGCGTGCCGACCATGGGAAAGGCCTCGGCAAACGTCTCGACAATCGTAATGCCTTTGACTTTCAGCTCTGGCATGTCATCTCGGCATTGGAATCGTCGCGAAACGGTCGCGACGGTGGGTGACGGCGTCGGTCACGCCGAACCAGGACGGATCAGCGCCATAATAGCGGTCGTAGAAGGTCTTCACGCGCTTCTCGATCTGCGCGTCGAAGCCGGGCTCGACGTGATAGCAGCGGCCGTAAGTGACGCTTACCACCTTGCCGTTGCGGACCACCAGGCTGCCCGACTTGAACACGAGATCCGCGGCGGAAAACATCGCGGTCTTGTTTTTCTGCTCGGTGTAGACGGCGATATCGGCGATGGCGCCGGGCGCCAAATGGCCGCGGTCGGTGAGGCCCATGAGCTTCGCCGGTGCGGCGCGGGTGATGATGGCCAGCTCCGACAGGGTCAGCTCGCGGGTGATCTCGGCGAGATTGGACACTTCGCGCGCGGCGTCGGGCAGATCGTCGAGCCAACGGGCGCGCTCGTCCTTGTCCATGAGCAGGTGGAATATCTCCGGATAGCGCACGAATAGCGCGCCGTTTGGATGATCGGTCGAGAACAGCACGCGCCAGGGATCCTCGGCCATGAGGAAGATCTCAAGCCCGATGGCCCATTGCAGCGCGTTGACGAAACTCTTTTTCTTGTAGTGATACGGCACCACGCCGGTGCCGTTGCCCTCGCCCTGATTGATCGCCCATTTCTTCGGATTGGCCGCGCGGCGTCCGTCGAACTGGCGCAGGATGTCGCCGGAGATGGTGACGGTCTGGCCGAACATGACCTGGCCCACATCGACGGTGGCGTTCTTATGCTTGTTCACCGCCTCCATGAGACCTGGCGCGCCGGACGAGAAGCCGCGGTCGCCGCCATCGCCATAACCGTAGAACTGGATATGAGCGAAGTGAATGGGCAGGCCTTGTGTCGCCTCGAGCGTGGCGACCGCCGTCTCCACATTGCCGGCGATGCCGAGATTGTTGCAGTGGACATGGGGCGGATGCGGGATGCCTAGACCGGCCACCGCCGTCTGCATCGCCTCGACGATGGCGCGCGACGACACGCCGTAATCGGGCACCTCGTCGTCGAGGCCGAATTTGCGGTCGTTGAACTTGAAGGCCTCGGAGCCGCCGGCATTGATGACCTTGAGGCCGATCGCCTTGGAGTGATGGAGGGTCCAGGCGACATAATCTTTCAGCTCGTCGCCGCCGCCGCGCCCGTCGCGCAACAATTCGAGCGTGTAATCGTCATTGCCCAGAATCACGAGTCCGGCCACGTCGATGATCGGGATCGAGGCGAGCTCGACCTGCGCTTCGATGGCGTGGGTCGGGATCATCGCCGGCTCGATGACGGTGGTGTAGCCCATCTCGGCATAGCGGATGCCGGTGGCGTAAGCGCCCCAGGAGGCGGGCGAGGCCGGAATCGGCTGGCCGCCTTGGGCTGCGAGCATGGGCAGTTCCGGCATCAGCTGGCGGGCGAGCGTGACGTTGGAGCCCGCGATATGCGAGTGCATGTCAACGGCGCCGGCCATGACGATCTTACCGGTGACGTCGTAGACCTCGTCCGGCGTGCGGCCTTCCGGGGCGGCGATGATGCGGCCGTCCTCGATGAAGAGATCGCCGACTCCGTCGCGGTTATGCGCCGGATCGATGATGCGGCCGCCTCTAAGCTCGATGAGCATCAGGCCGCCCTCCTCTCGTCGATCAGTTCGGCGATGCGGGTGAGCGCGGCGGCGACCGTCGGCTTGTCCTTGTTCGCCTTGGCGGCCTTGACCATGCCGATGCCGGAGATGGGCGACAGATACAGCGCCGCGTCGTGATCGCCGGCGGCACTTGCGACCTCGATGACGATATCGTCCTTGCCCGCGCCGCCGGGATTGGCGGACAGAACGACGGCGCTCACGCCTTTCGGCCGCACCGCGGATTCGCCGGCAAGCGCATCGATCCAAACAAGCGCGTCCGCCTCGCCCGACTTGAGCAGCCGGTCGGTGTCGTAGGCCCATGCATCATGCTGGGGCACCGCGCCGGCGAAGCTCGTGCGTACGGGCAGGCCGCAGGTCCAGGTGGAGCAGAGATTGACGCCGTCGCCGTTGCCGGACGCCGCCGTTGTGAGGATCGCCGCCCGGGTGGTCAGGACCAGATGGCGGACCATTTCCAGCACGGTGTGCAGCACCGGCTCTTCCAGCTCGGCCGGATCATAGACGAAAACGGCGAAGGCGGATTTGCGCAAGCGCGCGGCCGTCTCGTCGATCTCGGTCCGAAGTGCCTTATCGCGCAGATCGAAGCGGCCTTCGCGCAGGCTCGCTGCAAGCAGCGCGACAAGCTCGGGGAGCGGAGACTTGCCGTCGATCGCGGTCGTGCGCAGACCCTTCGGCGTCTTGGGATTGTCAGTCTTGGTATTGTCGGCCCCGAGAAGAATCAGCTCGCGCTTGTTATCCCCTGGGCGCGGCAGGCCCGGCTTGGCCGGAAACAGTTTGTCCAGGAGATCGGGGTCACGGGTCAGCGGCCCCTTGCCGATCACCACGACGGTATCGGCGCGATTGCGCACCTCGCCGAAGCTCGCCGGGGTGGCGCCCGTCTCGCGCATGACCTTGGACGCGCGCATAAGACCGGCGCTGGACGCGTGATCGAAGACGCCGCCGAGCGTCTCAGCTAGGCTGAGCGCGGCCGCGGCGCCGGCGATGTCGGTGAAAAGACCGCCGAAGATTGGGAATCGCGCGCGACCAAGCAAGTCCGCTGCACGTTCGAGCGCGCTGTCCAACTCGGCCTCCCTCCCCCTCGCCTTCGCCTTCGCCATAGCGGCGCAGAATTAAACAGGTGACCCCAGTGGCGCAAGCGTGCGAATGCGCCCATGCGGCCAAAACCTGCTCGTGAAGCGCCTAACCGCCTATGCGGTTTTAAGGTTCCGGCAACGACGCCAGCATCGGCAAGCGGTGTTTTCGGTCAGCGCTTCGGTCAGCCCTTGGGCTTGTCGTACTTGATATAGGAGAATCGCATGTCGTCGGCGGGTGTGCCTTCCAGGGCGCCGCCCTCCTTGCCGGGCTGCCAGCACACCACATCCTCGATCTTCTTGGCGAGTTCGAAGTCCTTGTCGGAGATGCCTTTGGCCGCATGATTCATCAGCCGCACCTCGACCCACGCATAAGAGGCGGTGATATCGGGATGGTGCCAGGCGGCCTCAGCGAGATGGCCAATGGTGTTGATGACCATCAGCGTGCCCTTCCAGCTGTTGGTCTTGTATTTGCGCCTGATCCAGCCGTCTTCGAGATACCAGTGCGGCAGCTCTTTCTTGAGCCGCGCTTCGACCTCGGCGTCGCTATAGATCCGCTCTGACGTTACCATATCACCGTCTTTTGAAAAAGTGGGCCGCATTTCCGTTATTGCCCAAACCATATCAGAGGCACTCAGACGATCAAAGGAGGCCTTTCGAGGTGAAGCGGCATGTCAGACCTGATGTCAGACCTGGAGCGTAATAAGACTGCCGTAATGGCGTTTTACGATTTGGCCTTCAATCAGTCGCGCCCGCGCGAGGCGATGGCGCTTTACGCCGGGGCCGGGTACATCCAGCACAATCCGGGCGTGAAGACCGGCAAGGACGGGTTCATCGAATATTTCGAGGAGATGGACCGCCGCTATCCGGGCAAGCGCGTTCATTTTAAGCGCGTCATCGCCGAGGGCAATTGCGTGGCGCTTCATTGCTTGCAGGAATGGCCCGGTGACGATGATTGGATTGCCATCGACATTTTCCGGTTGGATGACGCCGGAAAGATTGTAGAGCACTGGGACGTGTTGCAGGTCGCGCCGAAGACATCGGCAAATCCCAATGGCATGTTTTGACGTCCACTGGTTCACGGTCCGTTTTGCTTGAGTTCGACTCCATGTCCCCTTCCCCTGTCGTCGCGGTGACCACGACCGCGCGTCTGCATTTCGGGTTCCTCGATCCGAGCGGGCGCGGGGTCCGGCCCTTCGGCAGTTTCGGGCTGTCGCTGGACCGGCCCTCCACGCGGCTCAGGCTCCAGCGCGCCGATACCTCCGATGTGAACGGACCCGAGAGCGAACGTGCCGCGCGCTATCTGGCGACCATCGCCGCGGGCTGCGGCATCTCTCACGCTTACCGGCTACGGATGGAGCGGGTGATCCCTTCCCATGCCGGGCTCGGCTCCGGCACCCAGCTGGCGCTGGCGGTCGGCTCCGCTTTCGCCGCCGCCGAAGGTCTCGATCTGTCGCCGCTTGAGATTGCCGGCCGACTTGGCCGCGGGGCGCGGTCGGGCATCGGCATCGCCACATTCGAGACCGGCGGCGCGGTGCTGGATAGCGGTCCGGCGGATGGAGCCTTGCCCCGGCTCGCCGCCCGCGTCCCCTTTCCGGACGACTGGCGCGTGCTGCTGATCTTCGACGACAGCACCAAGGGGCTCGACGGGGCGAGCGAAGTGGCCGCCTTCGAGGCGCTGCCGGACTTCCCCGAGGCCGAGACCGCCGATCTTCAGCGACGGATGGTCGATCGTGCGCTGCCGGCGTTGACGCAAAGCGACTTCGCCACGTTCTGCGCCGAGGTCGGGCATCTCCAGGAGCGTATGGGGGCCTATTTCGGCCCGCTACAGGGCGGCGGCCCCTATACGAGCCAGGGCGTGGCCGAGACGCTCAATTGGCTCCGCGGCCAAGGCGTGACCGGCCTCGGCCAGAGTTCATGGGGGCCGACGGGCTTCGCCTTCGCAGCGAGCGAGGCAGGCGGCGAAGAGCTGCTGTCGGCACTGCGCCAGCGCGGTCTCGGCTCTGGCTTGCGCCTGGTGTTGGCGCGCGGACGCAATGAAGGCGCCGAGATCGCGATCGGCTGAGCCAAGGAAATCGGTAACACTCGCCGAGCGAGGTGCTTTGACGCCGCGCCGATTGTGCTAAAGCGGGTCCATCAAGAGCCGTCACATTCGTGACCCGCGCAAAGCGCGACCAAACTACGGGAGAGCAAAGATGGCGCTGCCGCGCATTCTGCACATGATCACGCCGCTCAAACATATGAGCCCGTTCGACGTCAACATGGGTCTGGATGCCGGCTATGACCACGCCATTCCCTACACGAACGTCACCGTCGACGACGTGTATGGCCTGGTGCAAGACGCGATTTTCTCGCGCAGCCCCGACGGCATCAAGCGCACCGGCATGTTCATCGGCGGCAAGAAGGCCATCGAGGCGCTCGACATGATGGACCGCGCCAAGAAGGCGATGGTGCCGCCGTTCGAGATCTCGGTATTCGCCGACCCGGCCGGCTCCTTCACCACCGCCGCGGCCATGGTCGCCTGCGCCAAGGTGGCGCTGAAGGACAAGTTCAAAACCGATCTCAAGGACAAGCGCGTCATCGTGTTCGGCGGCACCGGCGTCGTTGCCTTCGCGTCCGCGGTCATCGCCACCATGGACGGCGCCAAGGCGATTCTGGTCGGTTATGACGGACCGGAGCGCGTGCGCCGGCTGACGATGGAAGCCAATGCGAGATTCGATGTCGATCTCGGCTTTGCCGACGGCACCACCGAGGAGCAGAAGGCAGACCTGGCCAAGGACGCCGACATTATCTTTACAGCCGGCCCGGCGGGACGGCAGCTGCTGAGCCTTCAGCAGATCAAGCCGGCAAAGGGCCTTAAGGTCGTCGCCGACGTCAACGCGGTGCCGCCGCACGGCGTCGAAGGTGTCGGCATCAAGGACAACGGCACGCCGATCAAAGGCACGAGCGCGGTCGGCATCGGCGCGCTGGCCATTGGTGACGTGAAGTACAAGACCGAGAGTGGGCTCTTCAAGGAGATGATCGAGGCGAAGAAGCCCGTCTATCTCGATTTCCGTGCCGCTTACAAACTCGCCCAGAAGCTCACGTCCTAGGCCTTCGCGCCCTAGGCGTTCGCGCCCTGGGGCTTCGCGTCTTTACGGCGCGCGGCCGGGGCGCGGCACGGTGCTGATCGCCGCGATCTCGGCGCGCGCGATGGCGCACGCCGCGGTCGAGGCCGGCTACGATGCGCTCACTTGCGATTTCTTCGCCGACACCGACACCCAAGAGATGGCTGCCGCCTGCCGCAAGCTGCGGGGCGACATCGCTCACGGCATGCAATGGCGGGGCTTGCGGCCGGCGCTCGAGGCGCTGGCCAATCAGGCGCCCTCGCCGCTTCTCGGCGTGATCTATGGGTCCGGGTTCGAGGACCGGCCGCAGCTCCTTAGCCGGATCGCCGCGCGCTGGCCGCTGCTCGGCAACGATGCGGCAACCGTCGAGGCGGTTAAGGCGCCTGAGACGTTCTTCGCCACGCTCGCGCGGCTTGGCATCGCCCATCCCGACACGCGCACCGAACGGCCCGCCAAGGGCGCGGGCTGGGTCGCCAAGCGGCGCGGCGGGGCCGGCGGCAGTCATGTGGTGCCGAGCCGGCTGCAAAAGGATGCAAGCGACATCTACTTCCAACGCTTTGTGGAGGGACGCGCGATCTCCGCGCTGTTCGTCGCCAATAGGCGTGAATGCCGCGTCATCGGCTTTAGCGAACAGTGGACCGCGCCGGGCCCGCGCCGCCGCTTCCGCTATGGCGGGGCAGTCCGGCCTGCCACTTTGCCCAAGAGCGCCGAGGCCGAGATGGCGCGCGCCGTGGGGCTTGTGGTGAAAGCCTTCGGCCTCACCGGCCTCGGCTCCGCCGACTTCGTGCTGAGCGAGAATCAGCCGCTTTTGCTGGAGGTCAACCCGCGGCCCGGCGCCACACTCGATATCTTCGCAGGTGCGGCAAAACCGCTGCTTGGTCACCACGTCGACGCGGTGACACGCGGCAGGCTCCCCCGGGGAAGCTTGGCATTCGAGGGGGCTACCGCCTCGGCCATCCTCCATGCGCCGAAGCGCCTCATTGTGCCCCGCAACATGATTTGGCCTTCCTGGGTGGCGGACTTACCAAAGCCCGGCGAGCAGATCGACAAACAGCGTCCGATATGCACTGTACTGGCCCGCGCCGGGGCCAGAGGGCGTGCCAAGCGCCTCGCCGAGACCCGAAAAGCCAGCCTGCTGGCCAAGATTCAAAAACTGAGGGGGAGCAGTGTGAACAAGAACAAGAACGAAGGAAGTGCAGCGGAGCCGATGAAGAAGCCGAGCATCAATACCCAAGCCGCACCGCTGGTGCGCGGCATCATCGATAATGCAGACGCCTTGCGCGTGACCGTGACGAAGGGCTCGCTCGGCGAGACCCTGATCGATTGCGGCGTCAAGGCCGTGGGCGGACTGGAAGCCGGCCGGCGCCTGTCCGAGGTCTGCCTCGGCGGTCTCGGCGTGGTGACGTTCGAGACCACCAACACGGAGGATCCATGGCCCTTCAACGTGACCGTGCATACGAGCCAGCCCGTGATTGCCTGCCTCGGCTCGCAATATGCCGGGTGGAGCCTGTCGGTGGACGACAACGGCAAGAAGTTCAACGTGCTCGGCTCCGGCCCGGCCCGCGCCATGGGCTCGTCGGAGAAGCTCTACGAGGAGCTTGGCTATCGCGACAAGGCGAAGAGCGCAGCCCTCGTGATCGAGGCGGACAAGGCCCCGCCCCCGGCCCTCATCGAGCAGGTGGCCAAGGCGTGCAAGCTCAAGCCCGAGAACCTGACCATTCTCTATGCGCCGACGTCGAGCCTCGCCGGCACGGTGCAGATCGCCGCGCGCTGCCTCGAAGTCGCGCTGCATAAGGCGCATGAGTTGCACTTCCCGCTAGAAGACATCGTGGACGGCATGGCCACCGTGCCGTTGCCGCCGCCGGCGCCCGGTTTCATCGAGGCCATGGGGCGCACCAACGACGCCATCATCTATGGCGGCCGCGCCCAGCTCTACGTAACGGGCGAAGCGGCTGCGGCGAAGAAGCTCGCCGACGAGCTCCCGAGCCTTAACTCGAAGGATTACGGCAAGCCGTTTGCCGAAATCTTCGCGGCGGTGAAGGGCGATTTCTATCAAATCGATCCCATGCTGTTCAGTCCCGCCAAGGTCACGGTGACGGCACTCGAGACCGGCGAGAGCTTCCAGAGCGGCCATATCGACGACGCCGTGCTCTCCCGCTCCTTCAGCTAGACGTCCTTAATGCCCATGGCGCCCACGGCCCCGCTCAATCCCGCCGTCGTCCTTTTCGGCGACGGACGGGATTGGCATGGGCGGAGCCTGTTGCGTGCCTTCAAGCGGCGCGGGATCAAGCCGCTGGTCGCCCCGCTGGCGACGTGCGGCTTCTCGACCGCGACGGCGACCGGCCTGGCCATTCCGGGATTGGGCGACCATCGCCCCGAAGCCGCCTTCGTCCGCTTCATTCCGGGCGGCAGCTTCGAGCAGGTGACGGCTTATCTCGGCGTGCTGCATGGCTTGCGCGAGCTTGGCGTCACGGTGTGGAACGACGCCCGCGCCATCGAACGCTGCGTGGACAAGTCGACCACCACCTTCTTCCTGCAAAAGGCCGGCCTGCCGATGCCGGCGACCTACACCGGTGTCAGCCGAAGCGCCGCGGAAGACATCACCCGCACCGCTGTCGCTGAAGGGCGCAAACTGGTGCAAAAGCCGCTCTTCGGCGCGCAAGGCAAAGGCTTGAAGCTGATCACAGCGCTCGACGACCTTTCGGCCCCGGACGAGGTGAACGGGGTCTACCATTTGCAGGAGTTCGTGCCGCCCGCGCATGCCCAGCATCAGGACTGGCGGATCTTTATCTGCGCCGGGCGCGTTGTGGCCTCTATGATCAGACACGGGGCCCACTGGATCACCAATATCAAGCAAGGCGCCCGCGCCAAGGCTGCCATCGCCAGCCAGGAGCTCGGCGATCTCGCGGTGCGGGCCGCGGCTTGCGTCGGCGCCGATTATGCCGGGGTCGACATCATCCAGGCGCCTGACGGCCGCTTCCTGGTGCTCGAGGTGAACTCCATGCCGGCGTGGAACGGGCTCCAGCGGGTCAGCCGGGTGCGTATCTCCGACCATGTGATCGATGCGTTTCTCGACGCCGCGCTGCCGCCTGCCAGCCGTAAAGACATCGAGGGCGCGTGACCACGCCGTTCAAGCCCGAAACCATCGCGGCAGCCTTTCGCGAGGCCTGTCTCGCGGAGCTCGACGCGCTCAAGCCCGGCAACGTACATCGCTTCGCCGACGGCCACAGCATGAGCGTGGCCGACTTCGAGGCAAGCGCAGCGGCCGCTGCCCCTGCGATCGGGGCCGCGGATCTCTCGGTCGGTCAACGCATCGAAGCCGCGGTCAACGCCACGCAAGACGCGGTCAACCAGAACACCAATCTCGGCATCATCTTGCTGGTCGCCCCCCTGGCCCAAGCGGCCCTGGCCACAGGCGGCAGCTTGCGCGACCGATTGGACGTCGTGCTCGGAAGCCTGACCGTCGAGGACGCGCGCGCGGCCTATCGCGCCATCCGCAACGCCGCCCCCGGTGGGCTCGGCAGCGTGCCGGCCCATGACGTCGGCGCCGAGCCGGCGGTCACATTGCTGGAGGCGATGACCGCCGCGGCGGGCCGCGACCGCATTGCCTGGAACTATGCCCACGGCTTCGTCGATATCTTCGAACTCGGCCTGAAATGGCTGGAGGGTGGGATCAGCCGTTGGGGCGACGTGCCCTGGGTCACCACCTATGTTTATCTCGGATTTCTCGCCCATATCCCCGATACGCTCATCGAGCGGAAGTTCGGCGGCGACGCGGCAAGCGAGGTCCGTGACGAAGCGCGGCCGATCGAAGCGGGACTTTCACAGTGCACGGCGCCGGAGGAAATGGCCCCGCCGCTGACAGCTTTCGACCGCTCGCTAAAGGAACGGGGGCTGAATCCGGGGACTTCCGCCGATCTGACCGTGGCGACCCTCTTCGCGGCGGCTTTGAGTGACCGGTAACGTCCGGATAACGAACAAATCCGACGCACCAAAGTGGGCAATAATCGACTTGCCGATCCTTCCGGCTCCGGCTTATGTTCGGCCCCGCGGAGCTCCGACCAGGAGTTGCGGACGGAGGAGCGTTCACCCAGAGCCACTTTCGTCGGCTTGTCGCCGGACTTTGGGCCGGCGGCCGCCGTTTTTGTTTGATCATCCTAGTACTAGGGAGGGGTTGCCTCATGGCCAAAATCACTGGTGTTTGTGTCGGCGAGTCGCTCGTCGGCGACGGTAACGAAGTTGCTCATATCGATCTGTTGCTTGGCCCGCGCGGTAGCGCCGTCGAGACGGCTTTCTGCAACGCGCTGACGAACAACAAGGACGGCTTCACCACGCTTCTCGCCGTTGTCGCGCCGAACCTGCTCTGCAAGCCGGCGACGATCCTCTACAACAAGGTCACCATCAAGGATGCGCGTCAGGCCGTGCAGATGTTCGGCCCTGCACAGTATGCCGTGGCCAAGGCCGTGGCTGACTCCGTGGCCGAGGGTGTGATCCCCGCCAACGAGGCAGACGATCTTTATGTCTGCGTCGGCGTGTTTATCCATTGGGAAGCCAAGGACGACAAGAAGATCCAGGACTTCAACTACAAGGCCACCAAGGAAGCCCTCGCCCGCGCCGTTGCCGGCGAGCCCAAGGCGTCCGAAGTGACCGCCAAGAAGGACACGGCCGCTCACCCCTTCGCCGCTGGCTGAAAGGGAGAACCCCCAGGTCGGGACGACCCGGGCGGAAATCCTCCGGGCCCGATTCGGCGGTGGCTGCAGAAGCTCGGTTTTTAGAAAAACGGGGCTTACTGGCCGTCTGACTAAGATCGCCGCTCTCGCAAGAGGGCGGCGATTTCTTTTTGGGTGACGGTGCCGGAATGCAGGGCCGTGGCGGCGAGCACCCCATGTGCGCCGAGTTCGGCCACCTGCTTGATGTCGTCCAAATTGCCGACGCCGCCGGCGACATACACGGCGCGGTCTCCCTCACGGTACAATGCGTCCTTCAGGCGGGCGAGATCGGGGCCCTGCTCACGGCCGACAAGGCCGAGGCTCATCAAGATGAGCCGGTCGGGCCACAGCTTGGGATCGGCGATCACCGCGTCGGGACCCCGCAAGCCCTGCTCGTCGAAATCGAGCGACAAAACGACATTGTTGCCGAAGCTAACGCGGATATTCTCCCAGGCCTCCAGGCCGGCGATGCTCTCGCTGCCAATGACCAGGGTGGCGCCGAGCGGCAGCCAGAAGGCGCAGTCGGTGGCGTCGGTGAAGCCGGCATCGATCCACAGCGTGATGCGGGGAAAGGCGTCGGCCAGTTCCCGGCAGACATCGAAATTGTTGCCCCGGCCGGAGATGGCGTCGAGATCGGCGATGTAGAGTATGGGCGAGAAGGTGATACCGAGAAGCGCCCGGGCAATGGCCACGGCGTCGTGCGGCGGGCCGAAGGGCGTGGCCAGCGGACGGTATTCAGTCCGCTTGCCGGCGTGGGCATGCTTGCCGGCGCGGGCGTGGACGACTAACCCGTCCTTGAGATCGAGCACGGGGATGACGGCGAAATCGCCGATGGTCTTCGTGGAGATGGCTTCGGACTGAAGCGTCATGTCAACGCGCTCCTGGCAATGCGCTCCTGGCGGTGCGCTCCGGGCAATGCTGAGCCTAGCATGACGTAAAACAGTCTCCTGGCAAATTGAGGGCTGAATGACAGCGTCTTTTGGGTGGGATTTGGGCGGCGCCAATATCAAGCTGGCGCAGGTGGAGGACGGGCGGGTCTCAGCGGTGGCGCAGATCTCCTGCCCCGCGATCTCCGATCCGAGCAAGTTCAACCAGGCCGTGGCGACGGCGCTGGAGACTTGCCCGTCCGAGGGGCGGCACGCGGTGACCATGACCGGGGAGCTCTCCGACGTGTTCCCGTCGCGCGCCGCAGGCGTGGCTTATCTCACGGGCCTGATGCGGAAGACGACGGGCGCGGAGACCTTGTTCTATAGCCTGAAGGACGGCCTGATCGGTGCCGACGCCGTCCGCGAGCATTGGCAGGATGTCGCCTCGGCCAATTGGCATGCCAGCGCAACCCTGGCCGCCTCGCTCGGCTATGACGGCCTTCTGGTGGATGTGGGCACCACGACAACGGACCTCATTCCCTTAAAGAACGGCAAAGTGGCCGCCATCGGCCTCAAAGACGGCGAGCGCATGACCGAGGGTGAGCTCATCTATCGCGGCGTTGTGCGCACGCCGGTGATGGCGATCGCGCAAGCCGCGCCGTTCAAGGGCCGCATGCAGGGCATCGCGGCAGAACGCTTCGCCACCATGGCCGACGTCTATCGCATCACCGGAGAGTTGCCAGAGTACGCCGACCCCTACCCGGCCGCCGATCAACGGGGGAAGAGCGTCGCGGAGAGCGCGGGCCGGCTTGCCCGCATGCTGGGCCGGGACGCCGAGGATGCCGACTTCATCGCCTGGCAGGCGCTGGCGCATTATCTGGCCCGCCGCCAGATCGAGCAGATCGAGGCGGATGCGCGGGGCCTGTTGGAGCGCGAGGGGCTCGGCCAAGATGCACCGGTGATCGGCGCAGGCTGCGGGCAATTTATCGCGCGCAATCTGGCGGCGAAGCTCGGCCACCCCTATCGCGACTTCGTCGATCTCATCGATTGTGCGCCCGACATGGCGGATCTGGCGGCGGTCTGTGCGCCGGCCGTGGCCATGGCGCTGCTTGTATCGCCTCCCGCCGGCCCCTAAATTACTGGGGTATGCCTGCCGCAGAGCGCTACTTCTGGCCCCATTCTTTTCAAAATGCGCTAAATTAAATAGAGCCAAACAATGACAAGGATTCGCGAATCTATGCCCACGGACATCGCCCGTGATGACGTCCATGAAGACATCGTCTACCCCTCCGCCATTCCCTTCGTCTTGGTTCACCTGGCCTGTTTCGGGGCGATTTGGTCGGGCGTCACCTGGCCGGCCGTGATCCTTTGCATCACGCTCTATTGGCTGCGCATCTTCGCCATCGGCGCCGGCTACCACCGCCTCTTCTCGCACCGCGCCTATTCAACCAGCCGGGCCTTCCGCTTCATCCTCGCCGTCCTCGCCCAGAGCACCGCGCAGAAGAGCGTGCTGTGGTGGGCGGCCAAGCATCGCCATCACCATCTGCATTCCGACACCGAACTCGACGTGCACTCGCCCCGGCACACCGGTTTTCTCTACAGCCATGTTGGGTGGATCTTCGCCAGGCGGCACGATCTATACGACGAGGCGGCGGTCGCGGATTTGGCGCGCTACCCCGAATTGCGCTGGCTGCATAAATACCAGCTTTTACCGGCGGCGGTGCTCGCGCTGCTCTGTTTCCTCATCGCCGGGTGGTCGGGCCTGTTCGTCGGCTTCTTCTGGAGCACGGTGCTCGTCTACCACGGCACGTTCTGCATCAACTCGCTCGCCCATGTGAGTGGCCGCAAGCGCTACGTCACGGGCGACGATTCCCGCAACAATTGGCTGTTGGCCATCTTCACCATGGGCGAAGGCTGGCACAACAATCACCACGCCTTCCAGAGCAGCGTGCGGCAAGGCTTCCGCTGGTGGGAGTACGATCCGACTTTCTATATCCTGAAGGCGCTGTCCTGGGTCGGTGTCGTGTGGGATTTGAGATCACCGCCCGAGCAGGTCCTGCGCAACGAGCAGCGGCTCGGCGCATCCGTCATCAACCGGGCGGCCGAGCAGCTGGCCGGCCATTTCAACGCCGAGGGCATTGCTCACTCCATCGCGGCGGCCCTGCACGGGGCGGAACTGGCGGCGCTCCGCGAGCGGCTGAATCGGGCCCACGACCGCACCGCCGAAGTGCTGGCTACGGTGCATCTGCCGCATATGCCGAGCCGCGAGGAGCTGATGACCAAGGCGCGGTCCATGTTCGCCAAGACCAAGTCCCTGGAAGAGATCGCCGACCGTGCGTACGAGCTGTTGCTTGCCTCGGTGGGGCCAAGATTGGCGGCCTTCGGCGAACAGCCGACTTAAGGCTTCTGCCGGAACGGCCGGAAACCAATTGTTGAGGGTGCTGAGCCTGATTCCGAACTCTTACGGCTCAAGACCGTTAGGAAGACACAGCCCGAAACAACCCACGGAGCCTCACATGCGACTTTTGCTGACTTCGGCTGCCGCCCTCATCGCCGGCGCCCTTCTTGTCGGCGGCGGCACGGCAAGCACTACGGCCGCACCACTGCCCTCGATGGCGTCTTTTGATGCCACATCCCCGGTCGTGCAAAAGGTCGATTGGCGCCGCCGCTATTACCGCCAAAACGGAGTCTGGCCGCCTGTCAGCGTTCCGCGCGCCGTGATCGAGCAGGGCGTAGACGAGGACGTGATCGTCGTGCCGGATGAGCCGGTGGTGAGGATTTTCCCGGCCCGGCCCGTGAGCTGCGGCGAGTTCCGTTACTGGGACGGCGAGCGTTGCGTGGACGCCCGCTACAACAATCCTTACCTCGGGCCGCGATAAGACCCACGCCGGCACGCACGCGAACCTACCCGAAGCTGCCTAGGGAGGTGTTTCTCCAGGCACTTCGCTGCGTGGCCGTGTCGAGGGATCGCGCCCGGTCACGCCGCCGAGGTACGTCAGAATCGCGGCGACATCATCCGGTGAAAACTGGATCTGCGGCATGTCCTGATGCCTGGAGCCCATGCCCTCCGCGAAGCCGCCTTCCAGCTGCTCAATGGGATAGGTGAGATAGATCTGCCGCAGCGGCGGCGCCTGTTCCAGAGGGCTCTTGTCGGTCGCTCCGATGGCATGACAGCGCGCACAATTTTTCTCGAGAATGGCCTTACCGTGGGTGGCAGCGCCGGAGTCCCCTGCGGCGGCCGCGCAGCCCGCGCCGATCGTCACCAGCGCCAGGGCCGTAACTGCGAAACCAAGGCGGCGAAATCTCGTCATGCTCGCTCCCTCTAGAGAATGGCGCCTGGGCGTCTGACCGGAGGTCTGTAAACCGGCAGTCTACGCTTTCGCGTGCTTGTAGTGGTCCTCGATCTTCTCGACGAGGATGCGCCAAGCTTCGTGCTCGTTCGGCCCCGCGGTCTTCTCCACGGCGATCTGGAGATAGGCCAGCTCCTGCTCGACCTTCTCGCGCGGCAGCATCTTCAGGCGGCTGGCGAGGATCGCGGTCTCGATCACCGCAGCCTGGGCGCGGTTGAAGCCCTTGAAGGGGGCGTGGCTCGCCTCATGCACCACGCGGCAATGGAAGCGCGGGCGTAGCTCGTCTTCCTCGATGCGATCGACCTCAAGCTCGATATGCGCCAGCGCGCCTTCGAGCACGGCGCCGGGAATCTGCGTGGCCGGCCGCACCGGCCAATCCTTGTTGCCGGTCAGACAGCCGGCGAAGACCAGCACGTCATCGGTGAGGCTCGCCACCGCGAAGGGGTTCGCCCGGAGATTGTCCAGCGTGGTCGACGGGCGGAACGGCGCGATGACCCAGCCCTCGCCATCTTCAATCAGCCCAAGCGGCGCGATATAGGCGCTGCCGTCCGGGTTGAGGGTGGTGACGATGCATTCTCGGATCATTGGCATCACGCGACCTTTCGTGTCGTCATGAGGTCTTGCCCTTTTTCTTGGCGCGGAGCGTGTGCCCCGCGTCTTTGAGACGCGTCTTGTCGTCGGCGGGCGCGTCCGCCGCCACGCCCCACTCGAGCGGCTCGTCCTGGGCGTAGCGCTTGGCCAGCCGCCAGGCGATCTCGGCCCGGGCCAGCTCGGCGCCGAGATAGAAGGCATGGGCTGTGTCACCGTCCAGATCGAGCTTGGGATAGAGATCGAAGATCTCCTGGCTCACGTTATGGCCGTCGCGGTTATAGAGGTGGATGCCGTCCTCGGCGATTTCGATGCGGAAATTCTTGTCGCGCACGGCCGCCGCGTTCTCGGCCACCTCCTCCGGGCTCAAGGGGAATGGGCGGCGCGAATGGAGCGCCAGCAGCCCGTCGGCATAGTCCTTGGGCAGCTCGTGCTCGGCGCGCGCGGCGAACATGATGCGCCGGGCCAGATCGTGCTCCTCGACGGTGCGGCGCGTGTGCGGGCTGACCTGCACCACCAGCACATTCGTAATGTGAAGCTCCGAGGCGATGCCCAGCAGGATGGCGGTGATACCGGTGGTGTCGGCGTCGGTGAGCTCGGTCAGATTGCCGGTGCCCATCAACATCTCGGCGTCGGGGCGCTCCCGGCGCAGCTCCGCATAGCGTTCCAGCGATTGCATAAAGCCGAAATGGATGGGGTCGAGCACGGGATCGACGAGGTAGCGCTTGCCCTTCACGTCGAGCGCGTCCATGGCCCGGTAGAGCGAGGCCATGTCGCCGTGGCCCTTGGGGATCAGCACGGGCGTGGCCGCGACTTCGTCGGCGATCTGGAGCGTGTCCTCGTTGAGGCTCAGGAGGTAATCGGCGCCGGCCTTGCCGCCGCGCAGCAGCTCGTCCGGATCGGCCGAGTCGATGCTGACCTTGAAGCCTTTGTCTTTCAGCGCGGCGACAGTCTCTTCGAGATGGGCAAACGGCGTGTCGGGGAGCCCGCCGAGATCGATGACGTTGGCGCCTTTCTGCGTGTAGTCGCGCGCGCGCGCCAAGATCTCCTCGAGCGTCAACGCCGAAGCATCGACGATCTCGGCGAAGATCTGGATGTCATATTTGGTCATGTCGGCGGCCTTCCGCGCGCGGCCGAAATAGGTGGGGATGTCCTTGAGCTCGTCGGGCCCGCGCAGGACCGGCACGCCATAGCGTTCGCTCAGGCGGTTGAGATCGGCGCGGCAGCGGCCGGGCAGCATGATCTTGTCCGCCGCGCCGGATTCGGGCAGCCGGCGCAAGATGATGTCCTCGGTCATCAGCGCCGCCACCTTCACGCCGATATCGAGCACCTTCCAGTCGAAGCCCGGGTCCATGGTCTCGAGCACGGTTTCGAGCCGCGGCCTTGCCAAATGTCCGGTCAGAAACAGAATGCTCTCGGTCATTGTGGGATTGAGTCTACTCGATCAGCGCGCCACGGGGCGTATTGTCGGCGAGGCTGGCGGCAAGCGCCTGCTGATCGCCTTTGCCGTAGATGGCGGCGGCGACGCCGGTCTCGGCCAGCATGGCGGGAAAGGCCTCGTCCACGACGCCGTCACGGGCGAGCTGGCCGGCGCCCGCCTGTTCATGCCGCCGGGCGACGGACTTGATAATGTAGCAATGCGCGGCACCGAGTTGCCCCGCGAGCCACAGGGCCAGGCTGTCGGAGGTGAGCCGCCAGGTGGCCTCCATGTCAGCGCGGCCCGAAACGAACGCGTATGGCGCCCAGACCGCGACATGGCCCTGGGCCATGATGTCCCGCAGCGCGTCTGCGTCTTGGCCGACCTCGAGGCCAGACCGCATGCCCGCCACCGCCCAGGCCAACTGATCCATGGCGAGCAGCGCCATGCGGTGAGCGGCCGCGTCGCCAAAACCGAGTTGTTGCTGGCAGCTTCGCACCTCGTCGGCCAAGGCCCCTCCTCCCGGCACGATCACGACGGGGGTGGGACTCGAGACGATCGCATCGAGCCAGGCGGTGAGATCCGGCGACCGGATGACGCTGCCGCCAAGCTTGACGACGACGGGCCGCGCCTCGCAAGCGAGCGGCGCAGTCGCGCCCCTTTGCAGCGCCCGGCCATCCATGCTTCAGGTCCTCGTCTTGCTCCGCACGATCTCGACGCCGACGGCGCCTGGATCCTTGTCGAGCTTTTCGATGCTCACGGTGACGCGGGCCGCGCGGGGATGGTCGAGGCAATGCAGCGCCACCTCCTCGGCCAAGGTCTCCACCAAGTTGATATGACCGCGCGCGATGATGGATTTGATGCCGTTGGTGATGTGGTCGTAGTCGAAGGCGTTACCGATATCGTCACCGAGCGCGGCGGGGGCCGGCGTCACATCGACATCGACGGAGAAGCGCACACGCTGGGTGACACCCTTCTCATTGGTGAAGACGCCGATCTCCACGTCGAGCACATAGTCATGCACGAAGATGCGGTCATACGGCTCGCCGGTTTCCCCTGTCGAAGATATGCGTCCCAGTCGCTGTTCCGTCATCGCTCCGGTCCTGTGGCGGCAATTCGGTGGCGCCGATCCTCTAGCACATCGCGGCGGCGCGAGGGCCCCGCATTTCCGCCTCGGAGCCATGCGTCTCGGCCGGGATCAGAGCCCGAATGCTGTGGCAAGCAACGGACTCGAGCCCCGCACCGCGTTGCCCGTCCCGGCATAGTGCGCCGCGAAAGCCGATGACGTCGGGGCCAAAAACCAGCAACGGGGGCACATCAGCGGCCCGCAGCGCGCCGGCCACCCCGACGATCAGTCCTTGGCTTCGGCCGGCATCCACGAAGCGCCCAATGTCGCCGGTGGCCATGTGATCCAGCAGCGAGCCCGACTGCTTGCCGGCGGTGTCGAGCATCACGCCGCGCGCGCCCGCTTCCAGCGCCGCGGCAATCGGATCGAATCCCGGCATGGCGTCGGCGAAGAATACCAGGATGATACCGGCGCGGCGGCGTTCGGCGCGCAACCGCGCGAAACACCCGTGCGGGTCGCCGTCCGGCAGAACGCCGAGCTTGACGTCGTCGACACCACAGGCGGCCGTCGTCCGGACAGCCTCGGCGACGATCCCGGGCTCCATCGGAAGGTCGCCCACCGTGGCGCTCACGTTCACGCGGCCGGCGACCGCCGCCACGCAGCTCCTGATAGTGGCGGGATCCACGGCGCCCAGCGCGCCCTTGGCGGGATCCTTGAGGTCGACGATATCGGCACCGGCGTCGAGCACCATTTGCGCTTCTTCGGCGTCCCGTACGCTGGCGAGAAAGTGCGTCATGACTGCGACCAGTCGCGGCAGCCAGGCATTAGCGAAAGAGCCAGTCGAACGGGCTGCCGCCACCACCCCCACCGCCACGCGCCCGGCGGCGGTTGCGGGATTGACCGCCAACGCCCCTTTCGCCGTCGTCGCTGCCACGCGCGACGGGCGCTCTGCGCTCGGGGCGAAGCTTGATCTCGTTGGCGTGGCCATCCGGATCGGTGACGACCACCGACACCGCCTGCCAGTTCCATTGCGCGGTCTGCGTGCCCCAGCGCTGCGGCTCGATGGACACAACCTTGTTGGCGCGCGTGTCGACGATGGCCACATAATCCAGTTCGTCGCCGCCGCCGAAATCGCCGGCGTAATATGTCAGCAGTCCGATGCCGGACAGCGCACCGCGCATCAGCTTCCATTCCAGAATCTTGGGTTTGCCCGCACCGAACATTTCGAGCTCGACCCGCAACGACCCGTAATCGGGATTGCTTGCCAGATAGCGCCCGGACGACGGCTCGGTCACAACCCATCCGCCAACAGGCTCCCCGATGGGTTGGCCGGTCGCTGCCGGCACTTCTTGGTTCAGGCGCACAAGGGCCGCGCGGCTTTCGGCCTGGAACGGATCCTTGGCCAGCGCGCGCTGGTAATCATAGATGGCGTCACCGACGCGCTCCTGCGCCTCGTAGATGCCGCCCCGGATACGCAAGGCGAGCGGGTTGCCCAGGCTGAGCGTGAGCGCCTGGTTTACGTCGATCAGCGCTTCGTCGACCGCTTCGGATTTGAGCTTCGCCTCGGCGCGCAAGGCATAGGCCTTGGCGTTCTTGGGATCCATCTGGATGGCGCGGGTGTAGTCGCCGATGGCGTCATCTACGCGGCGATTGTTGGCGAAGAGCATGCCCCGCTCGACATAGGCCTCAACCAATTCAGGATTGAGTTCGAGCGCCGTGTCGAAATCGGCGATCGCCTCTTTGAACCTGTTCTCGGCCGCGTAAGCCTCGGCTCGAAGCAGCAGGAGCTTGGGCTGCGGCACGTCGGGCTCGAGATCGAGGGCTTGGGTGGCGTCCTCGGCGGCGGCGGCGAAATTGTCGATGGCAAAATTCGCCTCGGCGCGATTGCGGTAGGCGGCGGCATATTTTTGGTCGAGGCCGATGGCGCGGGTCAGATCGCGCACGGCGGCGTGATAGCGGGCCAGCTGTTCATGGGTGCGGCCTCGTCCGTTGAACGGGATGGCGCTCTGCGGCAACAGCTCGGCCGCCTTGCGGAAGGACTGGAAAGCGGCGTCGTATTGGCCAAGCGCGGCGTATGCATTGCCGCGATTGTTGTAGGCGGCGCCGTAGCTGGCATGCAGCTGAATGGCGCGGTCGAAATCCTTGATGGCCTCCTCGGGTTGGCCGAGATCCATCAAGGCATTGCCGCGATTGTTGTAGACAGTGGCGATCTCAGGCGAGAGCTCGATCGACTTGTTGAAATCGTCGATCGCCTCCTTGGTCTGCTTCATGCGCCATTTGGCGACCCCCCGATCGCTATAGATCGTGGCTTGCACGAAGCTGGAGACGTCCGGGGTCGCCAAGGCCTCGTCGTATAGGGTGATGGCCCGGTCGAATTGGCCGCGGATCATTGCCGCGGCGCCTTCGCGGGCGCGCAGCAGAATCTGATCCTCGGCATGCGCAGGGGCGGCCGCCCCGAGGACAAGGCCGGCGGCAAGGATCAGACGGAAATGCGCGCGAAAGAATGCCATGGCGGCGATGGACGGGCTTTCCCTTGGGAGGCTTCTTCCCTTCATGTCCCCCATAAGGTTGGAGTGTGTCAACAAAGGGTCACCCGGCGTTGCTCCCCCTCACCCGGCGGCGCTTCAACTGCCCCGCGTAAGCGCCTCGAGATCCCGCAGCACCTCAGGCAGCATTTCCGGCAAATCCTCGGCGATCAAGCCCGGCCCGAAGAGCCTAGCCGCCTCGCCATGCAGCCATACGGCGGCGCTCGCCCCCAAGAATCCGTCCATCCCTTGGGCCAGCATGCCGAGAACAATGCCGCCCAGGACATCGCCTGAACCGGCGGTGGCCAGCCACGGGCTGGCGGTGGCGTTGATCGCCGCCTCGCCATGGGGCTCGGCGATCACCGTGTCGGCGCCCTTGAGGACGACCGTGGCACCGGAGCGCGCTGCTGCGGTCTTTGTCCGCACGACTTTGTCATCGCCCGTAATGTCGCCGAACAGCCTGGCGAACTCGCCCTCGTGCGGCGTCAGCACCACGGGGACCTCGCGCACCTTGATGGCCTTGAACAGCGTGTCCGGATCGTCGGCGAAGGACGTCAAGGCGTCGGCGTCGAGCACCATTGCGGGCTGCGCGGCAAGGGCTGCGAGCACCATGGACCTGGTCTCCTCGCCGACCCCGTGGCCCGGACCGATCAGCAGCGCGTTCTTGCGCGGATCGGCGAGAAGCGTGGCAAGTCCGCGGGGGCCGTCGGCCTCGCGAACCATGATGGCGGTGAGCTGTGAGGCGTTGACGGCGATAGCGTCGCGGGGCGAGGCGACAGTGACGAGGCCTGCACCGGCCCGCAACGCGCTGCGGGCGGCCATCCGCGCCGCGCCGGTGCTGTAGACGGGGCCGGACACGACGACCGCATCGCCGCGCGAATATTTGTGCCCCGCCACCGTGGGCCAGGGATACGCCGCCAGCCAAAGCGCCGGATCGTCGGCGAAGATGGTGGGCTTGACCGTGGCGAGCACGCTGCCGGGAATGCCGATATCGACGAGGCTGACCGCGCCGCAATGCAGCCGGCCCGGCAGCAGAAGATGGCCGGGCTTGAGGCGGAAGAAGGTGACCGTGGCGACAGCCTGGATGGCGGTGCCCCGCACCGCCCCGGTGGTGCCATCGATGCCGCTCGGCACGTCGACCGCCACGATTGGAGCGCCGGAGGCATTGGCGGCGTCGATCAGATCGGCGAACGCGCCTTCGATGGGGCGGGCGAGCCCCGCCCCGAACAGCGCATCGACGATGACGTCGGCGCCGACGAGCAGGTCAGCGCCGAGGGGCTCCCGCGTCCCCGCATATTGCGCGGCCATGGCGGCGGCGTCCGCCGGCAGGCGCGCCGGATCGCCGTCGAAGCCGAGGCGCACAGAATAGCCGCGCTCCGACAAGTGCCGCGCGGCCACGAACCCGTCGCCGCCGTTATTGCCGGGGCCGCAGAGTACGGCAACGGTCGCCGCATCGGGAAAGCGCGCGGACACTTCATCGGCGACGCCACGGCCCGCATTCTCCATGAGCACCGCGCCAGGCACCCCACCCTCAATGGTGAGGCGATCGGCGTGCGCCATTTCCTCCGCGGTCAAAAGCTCAAGCATGGTGTCCGGTCATCCGATCCGTCGTTCGCCTGTTGTAGGCCTCGGCCAGTGTGCAGAGACAATTTGGCGGGACTCTCCGCCCTTCTCTGCTTGAATTTTAAGCACAACGCCTAACCTTTGGGCACGCTTCCACTAGTAGTCGCCTGCGAAATTTGCGAAATAGCGTTAGACGACTGGAATATCAGCCAAAAGTTTCGCACAAGAGATTGGCACAGGGCGTGCTTTGGCTGGCGCATAGTGCTTTTAGATGGCGGCGACAACTGCGAGGCGTAGGCGCCGCTCTTGTGCCGCTCGGGAGGTTGAGGCGAACAATGAAAAAGATCGAAGCGATCATCAAGCCCTTCAAGCTGGATGAGGTAAAAGAGGCCCTGCAAGAAATCGGACTCCAAGGTATCACGGTGACCGAGGCCAAAGGATTCGGACGTCAGAAGGGGCACACCGAGCTCTACCGCGGCGCGGAGTATGTGGTCGATTTCCTGCCGAAGGTGAAGCTTGAGCTCGTGCTTGGCGATAACATGGTGGAGAAGGCGATCGAGGCCATCATCGCCTCGGCCAAGACGGGGCGCATTGGGGACGGAAAGATCTTCGTGTCGAACGTGGAGGAAGCCGTTCGCATTCGTACAGGCGAAACGGGAGACGATGCCATCTGACGGCTGACGGCTGACGGCTGACGGCTGACGGCCTGGAGAACTTCAGACTATAAATGGAAGCAACCTAACAGCCGCCCCCTTCCAATGGGCGGCTGAAACACGCATGACAGGGAGTGGAAATGGCAGACGCAAAGAGCATTGCTAAGAAACTCAAGGACGAGGAGATCAAGTTCGTCGATCTGCGCTTCACCGATCCGCGGGGGAAGATGCAGCATGTGACGATGGACTCTTCGCTCATGGACGAAGAGGCTTTTGCCGAGGGCATCATGTTCGACGGTTCGTCGATCGCCGGTTGGAAGGCGATCAACGAGTCGGACATGAAGTTGATGCCGGATTGCGACTCGGCGGTGCTCGACCCGTTTTTCGCGCAAAGCACGCTGGCCGTGTTCTGCGACGTGCTCGAGCCGCTGACCAACGAACCTTATGAGCGCGACCCGCGCTCCATCGCCGCCAAGGCGCAGGCTTATATGCAGCAGACCGGCATCGGCGACGTGGCCGTGTTCGGACCCGAAGCCGAATTCTTCGTGTTCGACGACGTTCGCTTCGCGGCCGAGCCCTATAACTGCGGCTACAAGCTGGACTGCATGGAGCTGCCGTCCAACATGGACACCGAGTACGAGATGGGCAATCTCGGGCACCGTCCGCGCACCAAGGGAGGCTACTTCCCGGTGCCGCCGATCGACTCCGCGCAAGACCTGCGCTCGGAGATGCTGTCGGTGATGGCCGAGATGGGCGTCGTCACGGAAAAGCATCACCATGAGGTGGGCGCGGCGCAGCACGAGCTCGGCATCAAATACGGGCCGATCGTCAAGACCGGCGACGACATGCAGATCTACAAATACGTGATCCACAACGTCGCTCATGTGTACGGCAAGTCGGCGACCTTCATGCCGAAGCCGGTGTTCGGCGACAACGGCTCGGGCATGCATACCCACCAGTCGATCTGGAAGGGCTCGACGCCGATCTTCGCCGGCGACAAATATGCCGACCTGTCGGACACCGCGCTGCACTACATTGCCGGCATCCTCAAGCACGCCAAGGCGCTCAACGCCTTCACCAACCCCAGCACCAACTCCTATAAGCGTCTGGTGCCGGGCTACGAGGCGCCGGTACTGCTCGCCTATTCCTCGCGCAACCGCTCCGCGTCGTGCCGCATCCCGCTGGGCACGGGTCCGAAGTCCAAGCGCGTCGAGGTCAGGTTCCCCGATCCGACGGCCAATCCCTATCTCGCCTTCGCGGCGATGCTGATGGCCGGCCTCGACGGGATCGAGAACAAGCTCGATCCGGGCGATCCGATCGACAAGAATCTCTACGATCTGCCGCCGGAGGAGCTCGAGAAAGTGCCGACCGTCTGCGGTTCGCTGCGCGAAGCTTGCGAGTCGCTGGACGCCGACCGCGCCTTCCTCAAGAAGGGCAACGTGTTCTCCGACGACGCCATCGACGCTTATCTCGAGCTTAAAATGGAAGAGGTGGAGCGGTACGAGATGATGCCGCATCCGATCGAGTTCGACATGTATTACAGCGTCTAGTCGGTCTCCGGCTCAACGACGCTCGAAACAAGATGGGGGCGGCCGCAAATTTGCGGTCGCCCCCTCTTTCGCCCGGCCTGCCGAACCTTGTGCCCTTATGCCCCGCGCTCCCCCGTCGGACGCGGGAAGCCAATAGTTCTTGCCAGGCTCCCCCAAATTTTTTCGGCGCGCGCGCCTAAATCAAATAGAACGCCCCATAGATCAGGGCGCCGCCCACGGTCACGTAGAGCCAGGATTTGTTGTCCTGGAACCAGCCGTCCATCATCGACGGCAGGCCGAAGATGACGAAGCGGAACAGCGATAGCGTGATGAAAGCGGCGATGAGGCCTAGCACCCATAGGGATAGGTTGGCCGGCGGGGCGCCCTGCCCGGCATCGACTAGAAACACGCCCGCATTCGTGGTGCCGAGATTGACGGCGCCCCATACGGACACCGCGGCCACTCCCACCAGCATGGCGTAACGCATCAACATACCGCTCGAAATCCCCTCGCCTTTGAGACGAATTTTAGGGACCAGAGGGTAAAGAAACGGAAAAGCGTTAGACTTAAGCGGACGTTAACGGCACCGCGGCGTGGCTCAGGCGGCCTTCCACTTGATGGAGCAGCCGATGGACGGAATCTGCTCGGCAGGCCCCTTTCCCGTCTCGGCAATCTGCTTCATCGCCTCGAACAGGTCGCGGCGCACATCCGCGCCCGCGGGATCCCGTCCACTCTCGTCGAGCCGGCCGCGATATTGCAGTTCGAGATCGCCGTTGAAGCCAAAGAAATCAGGGGTGCAGACGGCGTCATAGGCGCGGGCGACGTCTTGGCTCTCATCGTGGAGATAGGGAAAGGTGAAGCCTTGCTCGCGCGCGAAGGCTGTCATGTTGTCGAAGGAGTCGTCCGGGTAGGTGGTTGCGTCGTTGGCGCAGATGGCGATCGCGTTGACGCCAAGGGATTTGAGCGCGTGCGCATCGCGCACGACGCGGTCGATCACCGCCTTCACGTAAGGGCAGTGGTTGCAGATGAACATGATGAGGGTGCCGTTCGGCCCACGCAGGTCGCTGAGGCTGTAGGTCTTGCCGTCGACGCCGGGCAGCGTGAAATCGGGCGCTTTCCAGCCGAAATCACAGACAGGGGTATGCTCAGCCATGGCCCATTCCTCTTCGCAAATTTGTCACGGTGCCGCCTCTAGGTTGTGGGAACCGATCTCTTCCATACGCTGGGCAGGCATATGACCAATAACGACAGCTTCCGCAACCGGGCCACGGCCTGCGAGGCCGATGACGACAGCCCTCGCGGTCCCGTGGATGGCGAAGCCATCGGCGAGGTCATCTTCCGTCGCTATAGCCGCCGTGATGTTATGCGCGGCACGCTTGGCGTGACCGCCGTGGCGGCGCTGTTCGGGCCAGCCGCGCTTGCCGCAGCCAAGGCCGACGCGGCAACGGCCACCGACAGCTTCGACTTCGCGGAGGTCGAGGCCGGCATCAACACGACGCATCACGTGGCGGACGGCTACAGCGCCAAGCCGTTGCTGCGTTGGGGCGACGCTTTGGTTCCCGATTTGCCCGAGTTCAACCCACAGACCCAGAGCCCCGCCGACCAACTGAAGCGGTTCGGCTACAACAACGACTACATCGCCTATTTCCCCATCGACGGCAGCAGCACGCACGGGCTCCTCTGCATCAATCACGAATACACCAATGAAGAGCTGATGTTCCCAAGCCTCACGGAACGTCAGGACACTTCAGAGTTCAAGCAGATGACGTCCTATCTGGTGGATCTCGAAATGGCGGCCCATGGGGTCACCATTGTCGAAGTTAAGAAGACGGGCGACGACTGGCAGATCGTGATCGACAGCCCCTATAACCGGCGTATCAGTCCTCATACCGAGATGACCGCCGACGGTCCGGCGGCTGGGACTGCGAGACTCATGACGAGCGCCGACCCGTCGGGCAAGGCCCTGCTCGGCACGCTCAACAACTGCGCCGGCGGGAAAACACCCTGGGACACCTATCTGGCGGCCGAGGAAAACTTCCACGACTATTTCTGGACCCAACAGCTAGACGCAAACAACAAGCCCATCGAGGGTATCGGTGGCGATCAGAAGGACAGCTACAAACGCTACAAGGTGCCGGCCCTGTGGCAGGCTTGGGGCAAGTTCCACGACCGTTTCAACGTCGACAAGGAAGAGAACGAGCCCAACCGCTTCGGCTGGATCGTGGAAATCGATCCGTTCAATCTGGACCCGCTCGCTCGCCCGGTGAAGCACACGGCGCTCGGCCGCTTCTGTCATGAAGGGGCGGAAAGTCTCGTCAACGAGAAGGACGGCCGTGTCGTCGTCTATTGCGGCGACGACACCGCTGGTGAGTATGTCTACCGCTTCGTGTCGAAGGGACGCTTCGATCCCGATGACAAAGCTTCGAACATGAAGCTCCTGTCCGAAGGCACACTTTCCGTCGCGCAATTCAAAGACGACGGCACGCTGCGCTGGCTTCCGCTGGAGTTGGGGGAACCCGGACTCACGAAAGAGGACGGCTGGAAGAGCCAGCAAGATATCCTGATCGACGCCAGGCTAGCTGGCGAGGCCGTGGGCGCGACGCGGATGGACCGGCCTGAGGATGTCCAGCCCAACAAAATCACCGGCAGCGTCTATGTCATGCTCACCAAGAATACGAGCCGAACGGAGACCGACGCCGCCAATCCCCGCACCGACAACGCCTTCGGGCATATTATCGAAATGGTGCCGCGCGACGGCGACCATGCCGCCGACATTTTCGATTGGGACATTCTCGTCCGCTGCGGCGATCCCAAGATCAAGGAGGTCGGCGCCTGCTGGAACGCCGCGACCTCCGCCGATGGCTGGTTCGCCTGCCCCGACAACGCGTGCGTCGATAGCGAAGGCCGACTCTGGATCGCCACCGATCAAGGCGATGGCTGGCCGCAGACGGGCCGCGCCGACGGGTTGTTTGCCATGGAGACGGACGGGATACGCCGGGGGACGCCAAAACTGTTCTTTCGCGTGCCGGTCGGCGCGGAGATGTGTGGACCCTGCTTCACCCCGGACGGAGAGACCCTGTTCGTGTCCGTACAGCATCCCGGCGCCGATGGCGCCGAGGCGTTCGAGGATTTTAAAGTTCCCTCGACCTTCACCCACCCGGTGACGCGCTGGCCCGACTTCGAGGAGGGCATGCCGCCACGCCCCTCGGTCATGGTCATCACCAAGGACGGCGGCGGCAAAATCGGCTGACCCCCCACGCCCGCCTTGGCTCTTGAAAATCCGCCAGGCGCGTGCGAGCTATCGACGGGTTCCACCCGTCGTTGATTCTTCGGCATCCGGAAGCGCGATTGCGCCTTTTGGTATGAGGACACGCTCATAGCACGCACCCGCAAGCCCGCCGCATCGAGCGATCTGTTCGACGCCGCGCCGAAGGCAAAGCCTTCCGCAGCGCCGAAGGCGCCCGCGCGGAAAAGCGCCGCCGGCGGCGGCGAGTCCTATACCGCGGCCGACATCGAGGTTCTGGAAGGCCTGGAGCCCGTACGCCGGCGCCCCGGCATGTATATCGGCGGCACCGACGAGAAGGCGATGCATCACCTCTTCGCCGAGGTGCTCGACAACGCCATGGACGAGGCGGTGGAGGGACATGCGAGCCGCATCGAGGTCGATCTCGACGCGGACGGCATCCTCACCGTGACCGATAACGGCCGCGGCATCCCGGTCGATCCGCATCCCAAGTTCAAGAAGAAGTCGGCGCTCGAGGTCATCATGACCACGCTGCATGCGGGCGGCAAGTTCGATTCCAAGGTCTATGCCACCAGCGGTGGCCTCCACGGCGTCGGCGTCTCGGTGGCCAACGCGCTGTCGGAAACGCTGGAGGTCGAGGTGGCGCTCGGCCAGAAGCTCTACCGGCAGAGCTACACACGCGGCACGCCCGACGGTCCGCTCAAAAATCTCGGCCCGATCAAGAACCGGCGCGGCACCAAGATCAGCTTCAAGCCCGACCCCATGATCTTCGGCAAGGGCGCGGCCTTCAAGCCGTCGCGCCTGTTCCGCATGGCGCGCTCCAAGGCCTATCTGTTCCGCGGCGTCGAGATCCGCTGGAGTTGCGCCAAGTCGCTGCTCGGTGGCGACGCCGAGACACCCGAAACGGCGGTGCTGCATTTCCCCGGCGGCCTGAAAGACTTTCTCGCCACCCGCATCGAGGGTCTCACCACGGTCACCAATGATGCGTTCGCCGGACGTATCGAGAAGGCGCACGGTCATGGCTCGGTCGAATGGGCAATCGCCTGGGTGAACGCCGATGGCTTTCTCAGCTCCTACTGCAACACCGTGCCGACGCCGGACGGCGGCACCCATGAGGCGGGCTTGCGCGCCGCGCTGACCAAGGCGTTGCGCGCCTACGGCGAGCTCACGGGCAATAAGCGCGTGGCGCAAGTGACCGCCGACGACGTGATGGGCACGGCGGCGGCCATGCTTTCGGTGTTTATTCGTGAGCCGGAGTTCCAAGGCCAGACCAAGGACCGCCTGGCGACCCAGGAAGCGGCACGCATCGTCGAGAGCGCCATCCGCGATGCCTTCGACCATTGGCTGACCGGCAACCCGGCCCAAGCCAACCGCCTGGTCGATTGGGTGGTGGACCGCTCGGAGGAGCGCTTGCGCCGCCGCAAAGAGAAAGAGATCGGCCGGCAGACGGCGACCCGCCGCTTGCGCCTGCCCGGCAAGCTGGCCGATTGCTCATCGAGCGGGGCGAGCGGTACCGAGATCTTCATCGTCGAGGGCGATTCCGCCGGCGGCTCGGCCAAGCAGGCGCGCGACCGCGCGACGCAAGCAGTGCTGCCCTTGCGCGGCAAGATCCTCAACGTGGCAAGCGCCAGTTCCTCCAAGCTCGCCGACAACCAGCTGCTCAGCGATCTCATCCAGGCGCTTGGCTGCGGCACGGGCACGCGCTACCGCGACGAGGATCTGCGCTACGAGAAGGTGGTGATCATGACCGACGCCGACGTGGATGGCATGCATATCGCCTCGCTGCTCATCACCTTCTTCTATCAGCAGATGCGCGGGCTCATCGACGGCGGGCATCTGTATTTGGCGGCGCCGCCGCTCTACCGCATCACGCAAGGCGCCAAGTCGCTCTATGCCCGTGACGACGCACATAAGGACGAGCTCATGGCCACGGAGTTCAACGGCCGCGGCAAAATCGATGTGAGTCGTTTCAAGGGCTTGGGCGAGATGCTGCCGAGACAGCTCAAAGAGACGACCATGGATCGCTCCGTACGCACGCTGCTGCGCGTCGAGATCGACGAGGATCCCACCAGCACCACGAAGCTGGTCGATCAGCTCATGGGCAACAAGCCCGAGGCGCGCTTCCTATTCATCCAGGAGCGCGCGGAATTCGCACCGCCGGACGCGTTGGACATCTAGGCCCACCCCTAGAGCCAGCGCGGCACGCGGGCCTTGTAGCGTGTGTAAGCGTCGCCGAATTTGCGCTCCAGATAGTCCTCCTCCTTCTCGATGACGCCCCGCTGCAGGATCATCAGCGCCGGGATGAGGAGGAGGAGCACCCATACGCTCGTCAGGATGATGGACAATCCGAAATAGACGAGCACGAGACCGATATAGATGGGGTTCCGCGTCAGGTGGTACGGGCGGGCGGTGACCAGCGCCGTGGCCGGCAGGCCTGGCACCACGTGCGTCCCGGCACGGTGAAAAGCCCTAGCTGCGAGGATCGCCAGAACGAAGCCAAGCCCCGTGAAGACAAAGCCGACAGTGAGGCCAAGCCCGTTGGGTTGGGCCAGGCCCGGCCCGATCGGCAAGATTAGGGTCAGTAGGCAGCCGAGCGCCAACGCCACCACAAACAAAAGCGGCGGCTTGATCGCCACGTCGGCGTAGTCGGTCGTACTCATTGCTGCCCTGCCCTCAACATCATAATCTTCGACGCGCGCTTCTTATAGAACGTGGCCGCCGCGTGGCGGTTCACAAGGGCGCGATCCTGTGACGCGCCCCTTCGAACGGGCAAAGGACCGCGATTTCCCTAGATCTACCCTCTTTCTGCCTATTTTTGCCCCTTGCGCCCGTGGGCCATGCCCCCTATTTGAATGCTAAGCGTTAGACGGTCATCAGGCCGTAACGCTGCCGTGGTGTCTTGCGCAGAGCCCACGAATCGTAGCAGCAAACCTTTGCGCCTTAAGAAAGAAGATGCGCGCTGCCCAAAGGCCGCGCAGTATTTAGCCAACGCATGAGCTTTTCTGATCTTGGCCTAAGCCCCAAAGTTGTCTCTGCCGTCACGGCGGCAGGGTTCGAGACCCCGACCCCAATTCAAGCCCAAGCGATCCCTATCGCGGTCACCGGCCGCGATGTGCTCGGCATCGCCCAAACCGGCACCGGCAAGACGGCATCTTTCGTGCTGCCGATGCTGACGCGGCTGGAGCGAGGACGGGCGCGTGCCCGCATGCCGCGAACGCTAATCCTCGAGCCGACCCGCGAGCTCGCCGCCCAGGTGGCCGAGTCCTTCGAGCTACTCGGCAAGAACCACAAGCTGACCATGGCGCTCCTCATCGGCGGCGTGTCCTATGTCGAACAGGACAAGAAGCTCGATCGCGGCGCCGACGTGGTGATCGCCACGCCAGGCCGCCTGCTCGACCATTTCGAGCGCGGTAAGCTGATGATGAACGGCATCGAGATCCTCGTGGTCGACGAGGCCGACCGGATGCTCGACATGGGTTTCATTCCCGACATCGAGCGCATCTGCAAGAAACTCCCCTTCACCCGCCAGACCCTGTTCTTCTCGGCGACGATGCCGCCGGAAATCCAGCGCCTCGCCGACAACTTCCTCCATAACCCTGAACGTATCGAAGTCTCCCCGCCGTCCACGGCCGCAGCGACGATCGTGCAGCGCCTGAAGAAGGCGCCGGACGATCCGGCCGGCAAGCGGCTGGCCCTGCGGGAACTGATGCAAGAGGTGGACGTCAGAAACGCCATCATCTTCTGCAATCGCAAGAAAGACGTCGGTGTCGTATTCCGGTCCTTGCAGCGGCACGGGTTTAACGTCGGGGCACTCCATGGCGACCTCGACCAGCGCGAGCGCACGACAACCCTCGAAGCCTTCCGCAACGGCACGATCGCCTTCCTCGCGGCCAGCGACGTGGCGGCGCGCGGCCTCGATATCCCCGACGTGAGCCACATCTTCAATTACGACGTTCCGGTCCACCCGGAAGACTATATCCACCGCATCGGCCGCACGGGCCGGGCGGGACGCGAAGGCTTTGCCGCCATGCTGGTAACGCCGAGAGACACCAAGGCGCTCAAGGCAATCGAGAAAATGCTGGGCCAGGAGATTGCTTGGGTCGATGGGTCCCCCTCCCCGGAAGAGCGGGCGCAAGCCGAGAGTTCAGAGCAGAGCGATGGACGGCGCCGACGCGGCGGCCGTTCGCGGGGCGGCAAGGCCGCCGGTCCCAAGGACCCCAATACCAAGGGCGCCAGCGCCAATGGCGCCGACACGGGCCTAGCGCAAGCCGATACGCCGAAGCCTCAAGAAGCAGCTGCCGCCGCCCCCCAAGAGCCGGCCGCCAGGCCCCAAGAGGCGCCTAAGGCGCAAGAGGCCGCTGTAAGCGGCAATGGCCGTCACGAAAACAAACCCCGTGACGCCAAGCCTCGCGACGATGAGCGGCGGAATGGCGGCCGCGATCGGAACCAGGGCGAGCGCAAACAAGGCCGTAGCGGCCAGTCCGGTCAGGACCGGTCTCAGGATCGGAACAAGGGTTCACAGCAGACGCGGGGCAAGCAGCAAACGGGCATGGGCGACCACGTCCCCGCCTTCATGATGCGCCCCGTACGGCTGCCGTAATGGCTCCCTTAGGCGCCCAGTCTCTCTCAATACATTCCGTCATTGCCGGGCTTGACCCGGCAATCCATTCCATTGGCTCTTCGACCGACTGACCGGCCGCGGCGTGGATGCCCGGATCAAGTCCGGGCATGACGAAGCTGGGATGTTTGGAAAAGCCTACTCAGAGGCTTCGACGGCCTCGGGCGCTTGTCCGGCGGGCGTCAGCATCACCGACTCGCCGCAGCCGCAGGCACTCGTCTGGTTCGGGTTGTTGAACACGAAGCCCGAATGCATGCGGTCCTTTTGGTAGTCCATCTCCGTGCCGAGCAGGAACATCACGGCCGTCGGATCGATCAGGAGCTTGACGCCCTTGTCTTCGACGACCTCGTCGTGCGGCCCGCGCGCTTCGGCATACTCCATCGTGTATTCCATGCCGGCGCAGCCGCCATTCTTCACGCCGATGCGCACGCCTTCGACGGCCTTGTCTGAGGCGGCAGACAGCGCGCGGATGCGTTCCGCGGCGGCTTCGGTCAGGCGCATCACTTGGGGTCGGATCATGGTCATCGCTGGAACTTGGGTTGATTTGCCGGTCGGTTCAAGAGCTTGGCTCTAGAACATGTTGAGCTCAAGGCGTGCCTCATCGGACATGCGCGACATGTCCCAAGGCGGATCGAACACGAGATTGACCTTCACCTGGCCCACGCCGGGCACTGCGCCGACCGCGTTTTCCACCCAGCCCGGCATCTCGCCGGCCACCGGACAGCCCGGGGCGGTCAGCGTCATCACCACGTCGACATTGCGGTCGTCGTCGACGTCGATCTTGTAGATGAGACCGAGCTCATAGACGTCGACCGGAATCTCCGGATCGAACACGGTCTTGAGGGCGGACACGAGATCGGAGTGAAGCTGCTCCAGTTCCGCCGGCGGAATGGAAGACGGGGCGCTTTCGACGATCTCTGCGGGCTCGGGCGACGCGCCCGGCTCGCCGAGGACCGGCGTATCGGAGGCCGCCGCATCGGACGCCGGCTGTGCGTCACCAGGCACGGACTGCGCCACCCCCGGCGACATCTCGTCGGGGCTCTGCTCGGGATCGTTTCTGTGAGTCTTTTCCGTCATTTCAGCCACCGCGTTTAAGCGAACATTTCACGGGCCTTGCGTAGCGCGTCCACCAGCCGGTCGACCTCTTCGAAGCTATTATACATGGCGAATGAGGCACGGCATGTCGAGGTTACGCCGAACCGGGCCAGCAGAGGCTCGCAGCAATGGGTACCGGCCCGCACGGCGACGCCGTGGCGGTCGAGAATTGTGCTCACATCGTGGGCATGGGCGCCTGCCACCTCGAAGGAGATGATGCTGCCCTTGCCCTTGGCGTTGCCGAAAATCCGCAGCCAATTCAACTCGCCAAGGCGCTCCATGGCGTAGGCGAGGAGCGCGTCCTCATGGGCTTTGATGGCCTCGCGGCCGACGCCTTCCACATAGTCGATCGCGGCGCCGAGCCCGATGGCCTGGACGATGGCCGGGGTGCCCGCCTCGAAGCGGTGCGGCGGTTTGCCGTAGGTCACCTCCTCGGTGGTGACATAGCCGATCATCTCGCCGCCACCCTGATAGGGCGGCATGGCCTCCAGCAGTTCCTTCTTGCCGTAGAGCACGCCGATGCCGGTGGGGCCATAGAGCTTGTGGCCGGTGAAGGTGTAGAAATCGCAGTCGAGATCCTGCACGTCGACCGGCATATGGACAGCGCCTTGGGCGCCGTCGACCAGCACGGGAATGCCGTGGGCATGGGCGATGCGCACGATCTCCTTCACCGGCACGATGGTGCCCAGCACGTTCGACATCTGCGTCACGGCGATCATCTTGGTGCGCGGCGTGATCAGCTTCTCGAATTCGTCGAGCAGGAACTCGCCCTCGTCCGACACCGGCGCCCATTTCAGCACCGCGCCTTGCCGCTCCCGGATGAAATGCCAGGGCACGATATTGGAGTGGTGCTCCATGATGGTGAGCAGGATCTCATCGTCCGCCCCGATACGGGGACGCCCGAAGGACGAGGCCACGAGGTTGATCGCCTCGGTGGCGTTGCGGGTGAAGATGATCTCCTCGTCCGAGCGCGCATTGAAAAAGCCCCTCACCTTCTCGCGCGCCTTCTCGAAATTGGCGGTGGCGAGATTTGACAGGTGATGGAGTCCGCGATGGACGTTGGCGTATTCGTGGCCATAAGCCTGAGAGACCGCGTCGATCACCGTTTGCGGCTTTTGGGCCGAGGCGCCGTTGTCGAGATAAGTCAGCGGCTTGCCATGAACCGTCTCGGCCAGAATGGGAAAGTCGGCGCGGATGGCGTCGAGATCGTAGGGCGCCGCCAACGCACGCATATCCTTCGCTATTGGGGTCTTTACCGGTGGGGTGATGATGGTCATCAGCGCTCCCGTCAGTCGGCTTGAACGCCGAGCCACGCGGCCGACGCGGCGTTGAACGCCTCACGCAAGACCTCGTTGTCGACGACCTCGAAGGCCTCGCCGACAAAAGCCTGGATGAGCATGGCGCGGGCTTCCGGCTCGGGCAGGCCGCGGGATTCCAGATAGAACAGAAGGTCCTCGTCGATCTGGCCCGAGGTGGCGCCGTGACCGCAGACCACGTCGTCGGCGAAGATCTCAAGCTCGGGCTTCGAATCGAACTCCGCCGTTTCCGACAGCAGCAGCGCCTGGGCCATCTGCTTGCCGTCGGATTTCTGAGCGTCCGGCGCGACGACGACCTTGCCTTGGAAGATGCCGCGCGCCTCGTCGTCGAGAACCAATTTGAACAATTCGCGGCTGGCGCAGGACGGCACGCGATGCTCGACTACCAGCGTAGTGTCGCAATGCTGGCGATCGCGCGCCAAGCAGGCGCCGGAGACATCGGCGGAAGAGCCTTCGCCGTCGAAGCCCACATAGACTTGATTGCGCGCAAGGGCGGCGCCCAAGGAGAGCTGGAAGGCGTTGTAGCGGGCATCGGCGCCCAGACTGACGAGCCATACGCCCAGATGCAGCGCATCGGCGGCTTCGCGCTGGAGCTTGATGTGATGGATGGACGCCTTGTCGCCGACCCTGACCTCGGTCACGGCGTTGCGCTGAAGCCCCGTCACCCCGAGGCTGCCATAGCTCTCTAGGATGGTGGCCGAGGCACCCTCTTCCGCGACGATGACATTGCGGTTGAAGATGGACGCCGGCGCACCCGTGCCGTCGAGTTGGATGAGATGGATGGGCTTGTCGAGGTTGACGCCCTCCGGCAGACGCAAAGCCACGCCGCCGGTCATCAGCGCCGTGTTGAGCGCCAGCACGGCATCGTCCTCGCGCGGGTTGACCTGGCCCAACTTGGCCTTAAGCCACTCTGGCGGCATTTCCAAAACATGAGCCAGCGATGCGATCTCGACGCCGGCCGCGCGTAACGCCGACATGTCGGACAGATCGACCCGCAACTCGCCTTCGGCAATGACGAGGCGGTAGGCGGGGAATGCCGCGATGGCTTGGCCGAGCGCCCTATCGAGTGCCGCGTCGCTGACTTCGGCGCCGAGCACCGCGATCAGCGGATGCACCTCGTCGATGCGGCTGCGCAAATCGGTGTATTTCCACGCCTCGACCCGGCGATGGGGTAGCCCCAGACGGCCATAAGCCTTGATGGCGTCCTCGCGGAGCGCGGCAACGAACGGGTTGCCGGCCCCGGGCAGCGCCTTGGCGGCCTTGGTGTACAGGTCGAAATAATCCTGCTCGGCCTTGCTGCGGAATTGTTGGACGGAAAGGTCCATGACTGGCTCTCCCTACGCGGCCGTGGCTTCGCCGCCGAATTCGGCGTAGCCGGACTTCTCGAGTTCGAGCGCGAGTTCCGGCCCGCCGGAGCGCGCCACCCGGCCGTTCGACATCACATGCACCCGGTCCGGCACGATGTAATCGAGGAGCCGCTGATAATGGGTGATGACCAGCATGGACCGCTCCTTGCTGCGCAGCGCGTTCACGCCGTCAGCAACGATACGAAGCGCGTCGATGTCGAGGCCGGAATCGGTCTCGTCGAGCACGCACAGCGACGGCTCGAGCAGGGTCATTTGCAGAATCTCGTTGCGCTTCTTCTCGCCGCCGGAGAAGCCGACATTGAGCGGACGCCGCAACATCTCGGCATCGATCTTGAGGCCCTTGGCCTTCTCCTTCACCACGCGCATGAAGTCCGGGGTCGACAATTCCTCCTCGTCACGAGCCTTGCGTACGGCGTTCACGGCGCTCCGCAGGAAGGTCATGGTGGCGACGCCGGGGATCTCCATCGGGTATTGAAAGGCGAGGAATACGCCGGTGGCGGCACGCTCCGACGGGTCCAGAGCGAGCAGGTCCGTGCCGTTCCAGGTGATGGAGCCGTCGGTGACCTCGTAATCTTCCTTGCCGGCGAGCACATAAGCGAGCGTCGACTTGCCGGAGCCGTTTGGTCCCATGATGGCGTGGACCTCGCCGGTGGGCAAAGTGAGGTCGAGGCCTTTCAGGATCTCGCGGCCGCCGACATTGGCGTGAAGGTTCTTAATCTCAAGCATCAATCCGTCTTTCTAACTCTTTGGCGTCTGAGTCTATCTTGCTGCGTCGTTACCCGACCGAACCTTCAAGGCTGATCGAGATGAGTTTCTGCGTCTCCGCCATGAACTCCATGGGGAGCTGCTGGAGCACGTCGCGGACGAAGCCGTTGACGATGAGCGCCACGGCCTCCTCCTCCGACAGTCCGCGGCTCAGGCAATAGAACAGCTGGTCGTCGGAAATCTTCGAGGTGGTGGCCTCGTGCTCGAAAGTCGCGCTCGCATTCTTGGCTTCGAGATAGGGCACGGTATGCGCGCCGCATTTGTCGCCGATCAGGAGCGAGTCGCAGACCGTGAAGTTGCGCGCGTTCGTCGCCCGGCGATGGGCCGAGACGAGACCGCGATAGGTGTTGTTGGAGCGGCCGGCGGCGATGCCCTTGGAGATGATGCGACTCGACGTGTCCTTGCCGAGATGGATCATCTTGGTGCCGCTGTCGACCTGCTGATAGCCGTTGGAAATCGCGATCGAGTAGAACTCGCCACGTGAGCCGTTGCCGCGCAGGATGCAGGATGGGTATTTCCAGGTGATGGCCGAGCCGGTCTCCACTTGCGTCCAGGAGATCTTGGAGCGGTCGCCGCGGCAATCTCCACGCTTGGTGACGAAGTTGTAGATGCCGCCCTTGCCGTTCTTGTCGCCCGGATACCAGTTCTGCACCGTGGAGTATTTGATCTCGGCATCCTCGAGGGCCACGAGCTCGACCACGGCGGCATGCAACTGGTTCTCGTCGCGCATGGGCGCGGTGCAGCCTTCGAGATAGCTCACATAGGAGCCCTTCTCGGCGATAATCAGCGTGCGCTCGAACTGGCCGGTCTGCTCGGCGTTGATGCGGAAATAGGTGGAGAGCTCCATGGGGCAGCGCACGCCTTCCGGCACGTAGACGAACGAGCCGTCGGAAAACACCGCCGAGTTGAGCGTGGCGTAGAAATTGTCGGTGGCCGGGACGACCGAGCCCAAATATTTCTGCACGAGTTCCGGATGGTTCTTCACCGCTTCGGAGATGGAGCAGAAGATGACGCCCGCCTTGGCCAGCTCTTCCTTGAAGGTGGTGACCACCGAGACGCTGTCGAACACGGCATCGACCGCGACCCGCGGCGCGCCTTTGACGCCGGCAAGCACCTCTTGCTCCCGCAAGGGGATGCCCAGCTTCTTGTAGGTCTCAAGCAGCTCCGGATCGACCTCGGCCAGGCTCTTGGGCCCTTCGGTGCTCTTGGGTGCGGAATAGTAATAGAGGTCCTGGAAGTCGATCTTCGGGTAATGGACATTGGCCCATTCCGGCTCCTGCATGGTGAGCCAGCGCCGGAACGCCTCCAGGCGCCAGTCGAGCAGCCATTGCGGCTCGGCCTTCTTGGCCGAGATGAAGCGGACGATGTCCTCGTTCAGGCCCTTGGGGGCCTTGACCGATTCAATGTCGGTGAAGAAGCCGTATTTGTACTGGTCGACGTCGATCTCTTTGACGCGTTCGACCGTTTCTTGCACTGCCGCCATATCAACTGCTCCAAATTCTCGTTTTTTGGTGGCTGGTTACGCCGCTTCCTTAGCGCTCTGCTTGAGCCGCTTGATCACGTCACCGAAGGCGCTGAGATATCTCTCGACATCGGTATTCTCACTGCCAATTCCAAGGCTTACCCGGACGGCGCTTTGCGCCAGTTCAGGACTTATGCCCATGGCCGCCAGCACGTGGGAGGTCTCGACCTTCCCCGACGAGCAGGCGGACCCTGCGCTCACCGCAATGCCCGCGAGATCGAGCGCGATCATCAGCGTCTCCGATTTGGCGCCCGGCACGGCGATACAGGCGGTATTGGGCAGGCGCGCCACATTTGCCGCAAAGACCACCGCATCGCGCGCGATGGCGCGCACGCCGATCTCGAGCCGATCCCTGAGCTTGGCGATCTCGTCCATCCTGGCGAGATCGGCTGCTGCCAGTTCCACCGCCACGCCGAAGCCGATAATGCCCGAAACATTCTCGGTGCCGGCACGGCGCCGGCCCTCTTGGCCACCGCCCTTGATCAGCGGTTCGACGGTCACGCCTTCGGCCAGTACCAGCGCGCCGACTCCTTTGGGCCCGCCCATCTTGTGGGCCGACAAGGTCACCATGTCGGCGCCCAGTTTGGCTATATCGAGGGACACGCGGCCAGCCGCCTGAACGGCGTCGCAATGCAGCAGCCCGCCGGCGTCGTGAACGATCTTGGCAGCCTCGGCCACCGGCTGAATGGCGCCGGTCTCGTTATTGGCCGCCATCAACGAAACGATCGGCCGCCAGCCGCCCGGTTTATGCTTCTCGAGCTTCTTGGCGAGGACCATCAGATCGGCGACGCCGTCGCGCGTGACGGGGATGACGGTGGTGGTCTCGGGATAGAACCGGCCGCCCGAGAGCACCGAGGGGTGCTCGATCGCCGACACATAACAGTGCCAGGAGGCCTCGCCGGATTGGGCTGCGAGCGCCAGACCATTGGCCTCGGTGCCGCCGCTGGTGAAAATCACGTCTGCGGGCTTGGCACCGACCAGGGCGGCGACCTTGGCTCTGGCGTCCTCGATGGCCGCGCGGGCGGTACGGCCCTCCGTATGCACGGAGGACGGATTGCCCTGCAGCGCAAGCGCAGCCGTCACCGCATCGCGCACTTCGGGGCGCAAAGGCGCCGTCGCGTTATAGTCAAGATAAGAGCGCTGGATCATGCTGTGCCGAAGCTTGCGGCCGAACGCCGCCGGTTAACGCTTGCACGAGCCCCCGTCGCACGTGCTATGAAGCGCGGCCTAACGAATGGACCGTTCCAAGCGCCCAGCTGATTTGGAACGGCCTTGTTTGGAACAATTCTAACCTCTTGTTTGTATAGGATTCCGAGGCGGCAGAGTCAAGTTTTGCGGCGCCCACCCACACGCCCCATATACAGGCATGTATCCCCATCAGCGCGTTAACGTCAGTCGAGGCCAGTAGTTCATGCCTGAAGTCAATATCAGCGGCCCCAGCGGCCGGATCGAAGCCCGCTATCATCACGAGGGCTCTCCGAACTCGCCTGTTGCCCTGATCCTGCATCCGCACCCGCAATTCGGCGGGACCATGAATAATCAGGTCGTCTATCACCTATATTACGCTTTCCAGAAGCGTGGATTCTCGGTGCTGCGCTTCAATTTCCGCGGCGTCGGCCGCAGCGAGGGCCTGTTCGACAATGGGCCTGGCGAGTTGGCGGATGCCGCCACGGCGCTCGACTGGCTGCAGGGCAATAATGCCGATGCGCCCTCCTGCTGGATCGCCGGCGTCTCGTTCGGCGCCTGGATCGCCATGCAGCTTTTGATGCGCCGCCCCGAGGTGGAAGGCTTCATCTCCGTGGCCCCGCCGGCCAATCTCTACGATTTCACCTTCCTGGCGCCCTGCCCGTCCTCCGGGCTCATGGTCAACGGTGCAAAAGACCGAGTCGTACCAACGGAATCGGTGCGCGGGCTCGTGGATCGTCTCAAGACCCAGAAGGGCATCGTCATCGACCACCAGACCGTGCCCGACGCCAACCACTTCTTCGAAGACCGCATGGAGGGTTTGATGCAGGTCGTCGACGGCTATCTCGACAAGCGCCTCGGCAAGCCGGGCAAGAAGAAGGGGGCAGCGGCCTAAGGCCGCCTCCGCTCTCGCGTTTTCCGGCAATGGCGGGTTTGGTATTCGTCTTACAAACCTGCTAGAGGCTCTGGCCAACGCCAGTTCAGACTAGAAGCGGCCAATCCGCCATGAGCACCGTCAAATCGGACCTGCTGCACGAACTCACCACGCGCGGCTTTATCCATCAGTGCACCGACGAGGCGGGCCTCGATACGCTCGCGCGCGGCGAGACCATCACGGGTTATATCGGTTTCGACTGCACGGCTCCCAGCCTGCATGTGGGCAACCTGGTCAGCATCATGCTGCTGCGCAAGCTGCAGCAGACGGGCCACCGCCCGATCGTGCTGATCGGCGGCGGCACCACCAAGGTCGGCGACCCGTCCGGCAAGGACGAAACCCGCAAACTCCTCACCGAAGCCGAGATCGGCGCCAATATCGCCGGCATCGAGACGGTGTTCTCGAAATTCCTCAGCTTCGGCCACGGCGACCGCGACGCGATCATGGTCAACAATGCCGACTGGCTCGGCGCGTTGAACTACATCGACTTCCTGCGCGACTATGGCCGCCATTTCAGCGTCAACCGCATGCTGAGCCAGGACTCCGTGAAGCTCAGGCTAGAGCGCGAGCAGAATCTGAGCTTTATCGAGTTCAACTACATGGTGCTGCAGGCCTACGACTATGTAGAGCTTTACCGGCGCGAGGGCTGCCGCTTGCAGATGGGCGGCTCCGACCAGTGGGGCAATATCGTCACCGGTATCGAACTCGGACGGCGCACCGAGAGCGCCGAGCTGTTCGGCCTGACCTCGCCGCTCCTCACCACCGCCTCGGGCGCCAAGATGGGCAAGACCGCGGCCGGCGCGGTGTGGCTCAACCCCGACATGCTCTCTTCTTACGACTATTGGCAGTTTTGGCGGAACGCCGAGGACGCCGACGTGCCGCGCTTCCTCAAGCTATTCACCGAGCTGCCTTTGCCCGAGATCGGCAGACTGGCCGCGCTGGAAGGCGCCGAGCTCAACGAGGCGAAGAAGATTCTCGCCACCGAGGCCACCGCGCTCGTGCATGGACGCGATGCGGCCGACTGTGCGGCGGCCACGGCGCACACGACATTCGAGCAGGGTCAGACCTCGGCGAATCTGCCGAGCTTCGAGGTGGCGCGCGCCGACCTCGAAAAGGGACTGGGCGTGCTCAACGCGGCGGTGCTGGCGGGCTTCGTGAAGTCGACCGGCGAAGCGCGGCGTCAAGTCAAGGGCGGCGGCATCAAGGTCAACGACGTGGCCGTGAGCGACGAGCGGCAGTCACTGACGCCGTCGGACCTGACCGAAGAAGGCGTGATCAAGCTGTCGCTCGGCAAGAAGCGGCACGCGCTCATCCGCCCCGTCTAGATTTTCCGTCTAGCGATTCTGAAACGGCCTGATGCGCTCGTTTCGCTGCGCCGCGGTTGCGGCGCCAGGGTCGGGCGTGCTGCCCGTGAAGTCGAAAATCTGCCGGAAGATGCCCGGCGCCATCACCGACATCGGATTGACGAGCACCGTGGGATCGTCGAGCTTGCCCTTGATGGCGAAGGTAATACCCACCACGCCCTCGCCCTGACGGCCGACCAAGATCTTACCGAGAATGGGCACGGCGCCGAGCGCCGAGTTCAGGCCATAGAGCGGCACATAGGTGCCGCCGAGGTCTACCGTCTGCGATTTGAAGTCGACCGTGCCGCGCATGGTGGCGCCGAGCGCCGGACCGTTGACATAGGCGTCGCGCAGGCGGAACTTGCCGGCGCCGACAACGAAGGGCGCCCGCAGACGCTTGAAGACGATGCTCGACTTGGCGATCTGCTGCTTTTGCTGGCCCAGGACCGCCGCGGCGCTCGGGTCGGTGAGGACGTCGGCCACGACGGGATCGCCCACCACTTCGAAATCGCGCGCCCATAACGTCCCGGACTTCGTACCCCGGTTGCCCGCGTCCATATTCACCTGCAGCGAGGCATTGCCACCCTCGATACTGCGGTAGAAGCCGACCAGGCGGAACGCCGCGCCCGCATCGTGCGCATCGGCCTTGAGCACGCGGTCGCCATTCTTGGTCTGGAGCTCAACGGCGGCCGCGTTCTTGCCGTTCAACATCCCCTGGGCATTAAGCGCGATCAGCTTGCCATCGCGCTTCTTCATCATGACATCGACATTCGTGGCCGTCGTATCGTAGAAGCCGACAACCCGGCCGATCTTGGCGGTAAAGTCGATGCCGAACGGCTGGTCGGGCTCCGCCGATCCGTCCTCGACGAGCTGCCCCGCCGAAAATAGCGAGCGAAAGAATTGCTGCCCGTCATAGGTCGTGCCTTCGGCGTGCACATCGAGCACTTGGTCGTCGCGCACATTCGCGGTGATCTCGACATGAGTCTGGGGGCTCACCGAGAAGTCCGAGAAGTAGAAGTTCTTGAGGTGCTGATCCGAATCCAGCGCGATCTGGCCATAGACACCGATCTCGTCGCCGACGATCTGGAAATTCTTGAGATCGGTCGAACCGTTCTCGTGCTTGTCCACATCGAAGCTGACTTGGGCCGCCTTCCCGGCCGGCTTGGTCCACCCCATGCTGCCGAAGAGAAGCTGCGCGTTCGTAAGATCGGCCTCCATGCGCAAGGTCTGGGTGGCCTGCCCCAAGCCGGTGACCGACAGGGTCAGCGGGGTTGGCCCTTTGACCAGATGGTTGACCTTGATGCCAAGCTTGGCGCGCAAGGCTTCGTCGAGCGTGGCCATAACCCTGACCGGCGGCTGCTGGCCGTCGGGCGCGTAGAAGACACGCTGCCAGTGGATCTCGGCCGGCACGTCCTTGATCTTGATCTCGCCCGTGGCCGTGACGCCCTCCTCGGAGAGCACGATGTCGAGCGCACCGCCATCGATGTCCATGTCGCCCACGAGATCCGAGGCGATGGCGTCGTCGAGCCGCGCCAAACCGCTCATCTTGATTTCCTTGAAATCGAGATCGTTCTTGAGCGGCATCGACAGCGTGAACTCGCCCGCGGCGGAGCCCCCGAGGAAGTCGGGCTTCATGCCGACCTCGCTGATATAGCCGAGCGGTTTGTGATCGAGGAGCTGCATGACCGTGGGCGTCGGCGCGGCCGCCTTATAGGTGACGACGCCCTGCTGGGGATCCTCACGCAAGTCTGGAATAAAGAACCGGCCCTCGCTGAGCGCAATCTCCTGCCCTTCGGCGACAACGATCTTTCCTTGCGGGATGTCGACGGCGAACTCCATCCCCGACACGGTCAGCTTCGCGTCGCCCGTGATGACCGGCGGCAGCTCCTCCACATAGACGATGCTCATGCCGGAAAAGTTCAGTTCGACATTGACGGCGCCTTCAGGCGTCGCGGCCCCCTGCTCGATCTTCGCGATGGCGCCGGCCGGCAACGCCACGTCGAACTTGCCGCCGACGACTTGTCCGCCGGTGATGCGCTCTAGCACCCATTCCCGCGCCTTGCCGGCGAGAAATTTCGGCCAGAACCGCTTTAGCGTGTCGACCGGCATCGCGCTCACTACACCGACCAGCTTGACCTCCGGCGAACCCGGCGCATCCACCACGCTGCCGGACATGGCAATCGAGGCGTCGCCCGCCCGAATGACGAAGCGCGAGAGTTTCAGGCGTCCCTCCTTGGCTGAGAGACTCCCCTTGGCCACCCACTCGTCGATTTTGACGGGCGCGAGACCGAACTCCGCGATGCCCAAGGCTGCATCATTCGCCCGCAAGTCAAAGTCCCACGAAACCGGTTTGCCGTTGGCATCGCGAACCGGGCGGAACTCGCCACTGAAGGTCGCCTGGCTCTTGCCCCAGCGAAGCGTCGAGGGCGCGATCTCGACCACGTCGGTCTCTTGCCGATAGCGCACCGTGAAGTCGCCGTGGTCGATCCGCAGCGGCGTATCGCGATCCCATGGAGGGGTGACCTGACCCGGCGCCAGCCGCAGCCGCGCCTCCCCCGACAGGAACTCACCCGAGTCGTCCAGCTCGACGGTGGTCTCACCGTCGACCGCCATGTCGAGCGCCCGAAGGATGCCGATCGTCGGAAAGTTCCCGGCAATGCCGGAGGGCACCAGATTCTCGATCAGCGCGGTAATCGACAGGCTCTTGCGCCTAGCGCGCTGCTCGGTGCGGACCTCGAGCTGCCAGTCGCCCTTGCTCGATGCGACATTGGCCTCGCCCACCAGGATGCTGCGATTGTCACGATGCTCCAGATCAATGGCGAAGTCGGGAACCTGCCACAGCGTCTGTGCGCCGTCCTGGTTGAGCACGACAATCGCGTTCTTGAATCCGAACCGCGTCAGGTAGGACGTGTCGCCCCGCCGGGCGCGGTCGAAGACCTCGGCCAGCGTCTTGTTCAAATCGAACTTGCGGCCGCCCGCGCCGACCGGCAGCTCGGGGCGTGTAGCCATGACCGGTTCCGGCGCCTGTGGCGTGACGTCGGGCGTACCCTCGGCCGGCAGGGTGCCCCGGATCAACGCATCGCCATCCTCATTCGAGGTCCTTGTGAAGCTCAAGGCAAGGCCCTGGTCGGGGTTATAGGACAGCAACAGGCGCGCACCGATGAAGTCGACGCTGCCCGGCGCCAGCCGTCCCGACAGAATTCCGGCGCCGCTCATGCCGATGGCCGCGAGTGGCGCTTGCGCCACGATCGAACCGTCCTGGTCGATGAGACGAATGTTGCGCAGGCGGAATAACACGCCGGGTCCGTCGGCGCTGCGCTGGAGCACCGCGTCGTCGATCTTCACGCGCAAGTCGGAAAGCTGTTCGTTGATCGCCGCCTCGATGGGTGGAACGAGAGCGGGCAGAGAGATCGGCCCGTTGGCCAGCCGTCCGTAACCGAAGACGATGGTGATGAGCCCGACCACCAGGACGCCGGCGAAGATTTCGCGGCAGACATGGGCGCCGCGCGAGGAGAGTTTGGCTAGTTCGATCTGAACCGGCGGCGGAACCCGTTTGACCAGTTCCCGGCCGCGCGCGGGCAAGGCACGGATCGCCTTGCCGCCCTCGGCGGTCAGCTTGAGCCAGGTCCCTGCGCTCGGTTCGTCCATTCAGTCACAGGCCCCAACTAAGTTCGGCCGAGCGCCCGATCGCGGCCCTCTCCAGAGAGCCCGCAAGCAGACACAAGTAACGTCCGGCTCCGCCATCGAATGGCAGAGCGCGTTACCCGACCCGCTCGTGGTCTCTTGCCGGCACCCCCCCAAGGCGTACCCTTAACTTCCCGCCCGTCCTGGTTACCACGGCGCGTAACGCGAGGCTAAGACCTCGAGGCATATGAGGCAGCAAAATCGGCCAAAGGAAGGCGATTCCGCCCCCGCGGCCCGGGCCAAAACCCTCGTCGGGAGGCCCCGCGGCGAGCCTGGAGAAGCCCCATGACAAGGTTCGGGCGAGGCGATATTGTCACGGGCAGGAGTTGGGTGCTGGGTATTGGTCTTTGACGGGCAACTCCGCGACAATCCAATTCGGCAGCTTCTACGGTCTGCTGTGCTGTCTCAATGTCGCGGGACCTGGTGCCGTGTACGTTTTTGCGCTTTGCGTCACTCGTTTGGATGGGGAGGTACCCAGTTATGTTCACGAAGAAACCCGAGCCTGGTGAAACTGTCACCAAGATGGGGGACCGGCCAAGCGCCGCCCCCGAGACCAAATCATCGCCGTTCACCGAGCGGCCCGCCACCTACGCCAAGGGCCCGACCCCGAGCGCCAGCTCTAACGCCAGCAAGATGGTCCCTTCGATCATCGGCGAAGATCTGACGATCACCGGCAATGTCACCTCGAAGGGTGAGATCCAGGTGGACGGCGAGATCCAGGGCGACATTCATTGCGGCTCCCTGCTGCTCGGCGACACCTCGCAGGTGATGGGATCGGTCATCGCCGAGGATGTCGTGGTGCGCGGCCGCGTCGTCGGCTCCGTTCGCGGTCTGCGGGTGACCTTGCAGTCTCAGTCCCACGTCGAAGGCGACATCTTCCATCAGAGCCTCGCCATCGAACAGGGCGCCTATTTCGAGGGAAAATCGCGCCGGTCCGACGATCCGATGGCGGACATCAAAGCGCCCGAGAGGCCTGCCCCGCGTTCCGACAAGCCGAGCGACGCCGGCGGCAATCCGTTCTCGAGCCGCGCTGCCGAGTAACCGGCCCACCGAACGGTTATCAGCGAACAAGCAAAAGACCCTAGGCGCTTCGGCGCCTAGGGTCTTTTGCGTCGAGGGTGAAATATCTAGGCCTTGGCGTCGGCGTGGATGCGCTGGGCGAGCGCCGCCTCGATGAACGCATCGATGTCACCGTCGAGCACGGCGCTCGGATTGGTGCTTTCGACGCCCGAGCGCAAATCCTTCACCAGCTGATAGGGCTGCAGCACATAGGACCTGATCTGGTGGCCCCAGCCGATCTCCGACTTGGAGGCGGCGGTGGCAAGCGCCTCCTCCTCGCGCCGCTTCAGCTCGGCCTCGTAGAGCCGTGCGCGCAACATGGCCCAAGCCGTGGCGCGGTTCTTATGCTGCGACCGCTCGTTCTGACATTGCACCACAATACCGGTCGGCTCATGGGTAATACGGACGGCGCTGTCAGTGGTGTTGACGTGCTGGCCGCCGGCGCCTGAAGCCCGGTAGGTGTCGATGCGGAGGTCTTTCTCGTCGATCTCGATTTCGATGGCGTCGTCGATCGCCGGGTAGACCCACACCGAGGCAAAGCTCGTGTGCCGCCTGGCGTTGGAGTCGAAGGGCGAGATGCGGACCAGCCGGTGCACGCCCGACTCGGTTTTGAGCCAGCCATAAGCGTTGAGACCCTTGACGAGGACGGTGGCCGACTTGATGCCCGCCTCCTCGCCGTAATGCTCGCCGATCAGCTCGACCTTGTATTTCCGGCCTTCCGCCCAGCGCATATACATGCGCTCCAGCATCTGCGCCCAGTCCTGGCTCTCGGTGCCGCCGGCGCCGGCATGGATCTCGATATAGGCGTCGTTGGCGTCCGCTTCGCCCGACAATAGCGCCTCGACCTCGAGGGTATGGGCCTCCTGCCGCAGCTTGCGCAGGGCCGATTCCGCTTCGGCGACAATCTTCTCGTCTCCCTCCTCCTCGCCGAGGGTCGCCAAGGTCAGATTGTCGTCGAGCTCGCGGTTGATGCGGTTGAACTCGCCGAGTGCGGCTTCGATCTGTTGGCGCTCGCGCATGAGGCCTTGCGCGCGCGCCGCATTGTTCCAGAAGTCGGGCGCCTCCGTCTCGCGGTCGAGCTCTTCCAGCCGCAGCTTTGCCTGATCGGGGTCAAAGATACCTCCGCAGCAAAGACAGCGATTCTCTGATCTCGTCGACGACCGTTTCAGTCTCGGCGCGCATTCGCTTCCTCGGCTTGGTTAGTGGGAACTGAAGAGTGGAAACTGGCTGAGCCAGCTTGGCGATGAGCCGCGGCCAGGCGGAAACCCGCCTGACCTGCGCTCGCTTCGGGGGTCTAGTAGAGGCCGCCCGTGCCCGATGTCAAAGCTCGGTCGTTGCCAGGCGGCGGCTGGTATTGGCCCTGCTGAGGCGGGTACTGGCCCTGCGGAGGCGGGAACTCGCCGGCCGGGTCGGCTTGTGCGCCGTCCGGGTATTCGGGGAAGTCCTCGCCTGGGATGCCGTCTTCCTCGCCCTCAACCGCGACGGCGGCGGCGCCATCAGGCACCTGGGTAGGCTTGAAGGCTTCCATGATCACGCCCTGGTCGCCGCGGCGGGCCGGCAGACCGGTCTTGTGGTTGACGCGCACCAGCATGGCCCCGGGCGGCGCCCGGAACGGCACCGGCGGCACGTCTTTCAGCGCCTCGGCGAAGAAGTCGCGGACGATCGGCGCGGCCACGCCGCCGCCCGTCGCGCTGCGGCCCATATTTCTCGGCTGGTCGAAGCCGACATAGGCGCCAACCACGAGGTCGGGTGTGTAGCCGATGAACCAGGCATCCTTGTAGTCGTTGGTGGTGCCGGTCTTGCCCGCGATCGGGCGCTTCAACACGGTGAGCTTGCGCGCGGTGCCGCTCTGCACGACGCCTTCCATGATGCCGACCATCTGGAAGGCGGAGATCGGATCGACGACCTGCTTGCGATCGTCGACGAGCTCGGGCTCGGCCTGACCGGTCCATTCGCGCGCGCCGCATTGGCCGCAGTCGCGATTGTCATGCCGCCAAACAGTACGCCCGTAACGGTCCTGAATGCGGTCGATGAAGGTCGCCTCGACCTTCTTGCCGCCATTGGCGATGATCGAATAGGCGTTGACCATGCGGATCAGCGTGGTCTCGCCGGCGCCGAGCGACATGGAGAGCGCCGGCATCAGATTGTCGTAGACGCCAAAGCGCCGCGCATATTCGGCGATGATGGGCATGCCCATGTCGCGGGAGAGCCGCACCGTCATCAGGTTGCGCGACTTCTCGATGCCGTAGCGCAAGGTCGACGGACCGGCGCCACCGCCCGAATAGTTCTTCGGGCACCATTGCGGCATTCCCTTGCCCTGACTGACACAGATGGCGCCGTCGACAACGATGCTCGACGGCGTGTAGCCGTTATCCAGTGCCGTCAGATAGATGATCGGCTTGAAGGACGATCCCGGCTGGCGGCGCGCCTGGGTGGCGCGATCGAACTGGCTCTGGGCGAAGCTGAAGCCGCCGACAATGGCGAGCACGCGGCCCGTATGCGGATCCATGGCGACAAGTGCGCCGCTCACTTCAGGCGGCTGCTGCAACGACCATTGACCCGCGACGCTCTCGGCCGCCTCGCCTTCTTTGGCCTCTTTCGCCTCGACCGGCGCCACATAGACCACGTCGCCGGGTTTCAGCACTGCCGATACCGAGGCCGGCCTGGCACCGAGGCCGTTCTTGAGTTTGGGGCGCGCCCATTTCACTTCCGAATATGGGATCACGCCGACCTCCCGCTCGGCGACAAGCTTGCCGGATTTGTCGCGCGTGGGGCGCAGGCCGATCTTAGCCTGGTCTTTCGTGACTTCGAGCACCACGGCGAGCCGCCACGGGTCGATGTCGCTCCATACGGGCACGCCGGCCAGCGCCTTGCCCCAGTCGCCGGACGGGTCGATCGTCTTTTCTACGCCCCGCCAGCCAGTATAAACGCGATCATAGCCGGTCAACCCGGCGACCAGCGCTTTCCGCGCCATGGCCTGGAGGGTCGGGTCGAGCGTGGTGCGGACCGATAGGCCGCCGCCATAAAGCTTGTCCTCGCCGAAGCGATCGAGAATCTCCCGGCGCACCTCCTCGGCGAAATATTCCGACGCGAAGATCTTAGGCCCGTAAGTGCGCGCCTGGACACCGAGGGAGGAGGCCTTGGCTTCCTCGCCTTCCTCAGGCGTGGCGAAGCCGTTCTCGACAATGCGGTCGATGACCCAATTGCGCCGCGCGATGGCGCGGTCGGCATGGCGGAAGGGATCGTAATTGCTCGGCGCCTTGGGCAGCGTGGCGAGATAGGCCGCATCTGCCAGGGTCAGCTCGCTCAGCGCCTTGTCCCAATAGGTCTGGGCCGCGGCGGCCACACCGTAGGCACCGGCTCCGAGATAGATCTCGTTGAGGTAAAGTTCGAGGATCTGCTCTTTGGTGAACGCGCGCTCGATGCGGATAGCGAGGATCGCTTCCTTCAGCTTGCGCTCGATATTCTGTTCATTGGTCAGCAGGAAGTTCTTGGCCACCTGCTGGGTGATGGTCGACGCGCCGACCATGCGGCGGCCCGATTGCGCCGCGCTTAAATTGGTGACGACGGCGCGGATGATGCCCTGAATGTCGAGGCCGCCATGCTGGTAGAAGTTCTTGTCCTCGGCCGAGATGAACGCCTCGATGACACGCTGCGGAACGGCCGTGATGGGCACGTAGATGCGCCGCTGGCGGGCGAACTCGGAGATCAGCCTGCCGTCATTGGCGTGAATGCGCGTCATCACCGGCGGCTCGTATTTGGAGAGGACTTCGTAGTCCGGCAACTCCTGGGATGCTTTCCACAGCACGAAGCCGGCCGCGGCGCCCACGGCGATGAACAAGATCATGCCGGCGGCGACCATGAAGCCGAAAAAGCGAAACAGGAACCCGCCACGGCGGAGGCGGCGCCCTTGCTTCGGCGGTTTGACTGGTGCCGTAATATCCATTGTTTTTACCCGTCCCGGCCCCGCATTTCAGCCCGCGGGGCGCCCGCGCCAACCCTAACCAAGAATATGGCAACAACAAGCTGGAGTCGCCCCGAATCGTGGGCGTTCAGGCAGCTTCTCGGCCCGATCGTTAAGATCAGAACGGGCTGCGGGCAATACGCTTTTCGAAATAGCCGTTGATGGCCGCGGTGACGGAATCGGTCATGCGGTCGCGCCAGGCCGCCGAGGTGAGCTGCTTCTCGTCGTCGGCATTGCTCAAGAATCCGAGCTCCAGCAACACCGAGGGCACGTCCGGCGCCTTCAGCACCCGGAACCCCGCCGAGCGCAAGCGCTTGGTGTGCAGCGTGTTCTTGCCAGCAAGCTCGCCGACGATGGACCTGGCAAACACTACTGAGCGGTTCTGGGTTTCGCGCTGAGCCAGATCGATGAGGATATTGGCCACCAGTTCATCGGAATCGCTCGGCAGTTCGACGCCGGCAATGGCGTCGGAGAAATTCTCCTTGGCGGCGAGCGCCCTCGCCTCCTCGTCCGAGGCCTGCTCCGACAGGGTGTAGATCGTGGCCCCGCGCGCATCGTCGATCTTGGTCGGGAAGTAGTCGGCGTGGATCGACAGGAACAGCCCCGCCCCCTTCTTCTGCGCGATGGCCACGCGCTCCTTGAGCGGCAGGAAGGTGTCGTCGTCGCGCGTCAGGTGAATCTCGTAGCGCCCGGTGGCGGCCAGCTTCTCCTTCAGCCGCTTGGCGAATTTGAGCACGACCTCCTTCTCGGTCACGCCGCTCTTACTGCTTGTGCCGGGATCGACGCCGCCATGGCCCGGGTCGAGGACGATGACGGGCTTGGCGTCGGCCGGCCGCGACGGCGGCTCGGGAAGCGGCATCACCGTGCTCTCGGCGCTCGCCCGCTTCACGTCGCGGAGTTTGGCGAGGAACGTCGCCTCGTCGGTCGGGACGAGATCGATGACCAGGCGCGCCGGCTGGTCATCGCGCGCCTCGAGCACGAAGGACTTGTCGATGAGAAAGGGTCCGCTGACATCGATGACGATGCGGGACTTGCCCGGCGCGAACAAGCCATAGCGGTAGGCGGTGACCAAACCCCGCTGCTCCTTGCCCAGGCCGGGGGGCATTTGGAAGCTCACATCGGCAGCGTCGACGATGACCCGGTACGGATTGCCGAGAGCGAAGACGTGGACGTCGACCTTCTTCGACAGATCGGCGATGAAGCGGGTGCGCTCGCGGTCGCCGGCCAGACGGGCGTCCTTGGCGACGGCCTCCTTGGCACTCGTGTCCTTGGCGTGGACGCTGGCGGTAAGGCTCACAAGCCCGACCCCAACCGTCAAAAGTCCAACTGCCGCGGCCCAAATTGGCGTGACCGCAATCAAGGCACGCACAGCTTGCATCGTTCCCCACATGCATCGAGTTCGCCCGGTCTTCTTTTTAGTGGGCGCCTGACCAGGGCAAACCCAGGTGACGATGCGCCAAATCAGGCCCGGAATCGGGCCCAATTGTTAACCACGCCTGGTTAAGCGACCGTTGTGACCCTTTGGCGGCGGCGTCGCGAGACTTGCCAAATCTCTCGGCAAACACGTAATAAGAGACAGACTCATTGTTTGAGTCCGAGCCCTGGACGCTGCATGGCGATACGGGCGGAATTTCTTTTAGCGCGGCAGGCCTTATTGGAATGGCCTGGACGCAGAACGGCGGCGGCCAAGTGCGAAATCGGGCCGCCCAGGGCGAAACTGCTGGCCGCGGCTGAAACGCGGCAAGTGAGAAATGCGATGCAGATTCAGGCCACGCAGCTAAGTCACGGTACTTCCCGGGCTTTTCTGACGCCTCTGATGACTTGGCGGCCGCCTATGGCCGCACCCCTGAGCCGGACATTCCGGCTCACCGTGGGTCGTCGCACCGAATCATGGTCTATTGGATATTGGCGCGCGCGGGCCTCAGGCTTCCGCTCGGTGAGGCGGTCTTCCATGCCGCCCTTCCCGGCCTGCGCGCCGGAGAAAACACAACATGCCAAACAAAATGTTAATCGATGCGGCACATCCGGAGGAAACCCGGGTCGTCGTCGTAAAGGGCAATCGCGTCGAGGAGTTTGACTACGAATCCGCGAATAAGAAGCAGCTCAGAGGCAATATTTACCTCGCCAAAGTCACGCGCGTCGAACCGTCTCTCCAGGCGGCTTTCGTCGACTACGGTGGCAACCGGCACGGCTTCTTAGCCTTTACTGAAATCCATCCGGACTATTATCAAATTCCGGTCGCGGACCGGCAGGCCCTGCTCGATGAAGAGGCCGCCGAACAGAGCCGCGCCTCCGCCGAGGAAGCCGCCGAGGACGATGCCGCCGCTGGGCGCCGCCGGCGCGGTGGCCGGCGGGGCCGTGGCCGCGGCCGTCCCGAGGCCCGCAACGAGGCGCCGCTCCCGAGCGAGGCCGCACCCGAGCCCGCACCCGAAGCCCCGATGATGGCTGTAGCGAAGTTCGAGCTCGACGACGATGAGGACGAGATCGACACGACGCCGCGCGACGAGGGATCGGATGTGGTCATGGAGGCCAGCGATCTCACCCACACGGTTTCCGAGCCGGCCGACCACGGCGACGAATCCGAAGCGCGCGGCGACGACGAGGATGACCATGCCGACGACGACCATGGTCACGATGATCATGACGACCATGATCACGACCATGACGGCGAGGATCACAACGACGACCATGACGACGACCATAGCGACGACGATCATAACGGGGCATCGCTGAAAGACGGCAATGGCGACAGCGTCGAGTCGGTCGGCTCCGAGGATGCGCTTGAAGAGTTGCCGGAGCGCACGCCGCCCCGCAGAGGGCGCCGGTCGTACAAGATCCAAGAGGTGATCCGGCGCCGCCAGATCATCCTCGTGCAGGTGGTGAAGGAAGAGCGCGGCAACAAAGGCGCGGCGCTGACGACCTATCTGTCGCTTGCCGGCCGCTACACGGTACTCATGCCCAATACGGCGCGGGGCGGCGGCATCTCGCGCAAGATCACCCAGCCAACCGACCGCAAGCGTTTGCGGGAAATTGCCGGCGAGCTCGAAGTGCCGGAAGGCATGGGCCTGATCATCCGCACGGCGGGCGCGCAGCGCACCAAGACCGAGATCAAGCGCGACTACGATTATCTCCTGCGGCTGTGGGAGACCGTCCGCGACCTCACGCTTGAATCGTCGGCGCCGGCCCTCGTCTACGAGGAAGGCAGCCTGATCAAGCGGTCGATCCGCGATCTCTACAACAAGGACATCGACGAGGTTCTGGTGGCGGGGGACGACGCCTATCGCGACGCCAAGGACTTCATGCGCATGCTCATGCCGAGCCACGCGAAGAACGTGAAGCCCTACAAGGAGCCCGAGCCCGTCTTCATCCGCTATCAGGTGGAACGGCAACTGGCGGCGATGTTCTCGCCGCAAGTGACACTCAAATCGGGCGGCTATATCGTCATCAATCAGACCGAGGCGCTCGTCTCCGTCGACGTAAACTCCGGCAAGGCTACCCGCGAACACAATATCGAGGACACGGCCCTCAAGACCAATCTGGAGGCGTCCGAGGAACTTGCCCGGCAACTGCGCTTGCGCGATCTCGCCGGCTTGATCGTCATCGACTACATCGACATGGATGAGCGGCGGAATAACCGGCTGGTCGAAAAGCGCCTCAAGGACTCGTTGCGCGACGACCGCGCGCGCATCCAGGTGGGCCGCATCAGCCATTTCGGCTTGCTCGAAATGTCGCGCCAGCGCTTGCGTACCGGCATGCTGGAAGGCTCCACCACGGCGTGCCCGATCTGTCAGGGCACCGGCATCGTACGCTCCGTGGAATCGGTGGCGCTCGATATCCTGCGCTCAGTCGAGGACCGGTTGATCACCGACGGCGTGATGCCGCTCGCCGCCACCACGGCGGTGGAGGTCGCACTCTATATCCTTAACCAGAAGCGGGCCCATCTGAAAGATATCGAGGCGCGGTATCAGGTGCCGATCACGGTGACCGCCGATAAAGAGATGCACATTTCCCAATATGTGATCGAGCGCGGTGCCGAAGGCGCGTTCATCAACGGCGACAACGCCGTGGTGCAGATGGATTGGGCGCATCATCGCGAGGACGGCGCGGCGCCGGCCAGGGACTCCGAGAGCGAAAGCGAGGGGGACGGCGACGGTGAGCAAGCCAAGCGCCGCTCACGCCGCCGCCGCAGAGGCCGGCGCGGCGAAGGCGGCGGCACGGATGCCGACCGGCCGGCAAACACGGCACGCCGCGACGACGCCGAGGCGTCGGACGCGGACCAATCGTCTGAAGACAGAACGGAAGAAGCCGCCGAGAACGGCGCCGAGACCAGTGGCGAGAACGGTGGCGAGACACCGGCACGCCGGTCGCCGCGCCGCAGAGGCCGCCGTGGCGGCAGGCGGGGCCGCTCCGGACAGCGTCCGCAGACCGCAGCCGGCGAGGACGGCGAAAGCCAGGCCGAAGCCGGCGGCGAGCCGTCGCATGCCAACGGATCAGAAGGCCGTGCGCCGGAAGCCAAGCCAGCAGAGACCGAGCCTGCAGAGGATCGGCCCGCGGCGCGCGAGGATCAGCCGAACGGCAGAAGCCGCCGGGCCAAACGCCAGCCGGATGAGGCCTTCGGTAGTGAGACGCCCGCGCCGGAACCGCGCGAGCCTGAGCCCGTCTTCAGCGTGGCGGCTGTGCGCGAGGAGCGCCTGCCGGCACCGGCGCCGAGTGCCGACACGAAAGACGATGCCGAGCCGGCAAGCCGCCGTCGAGGCTGGTGGTCGCGCGGCTAAGCCGCTTCGCGCCTAGGACATTAGAGGAGGCGTCAGATGGCGCCTCCTCGCTCCTCTCTTATCGGCGCGTCTTGAGCCAAGCTCTGATCCGCCGGGCCGCTTCGCGCATCCCATCTTCCGCGCCCGAATAGCAGAGCCGCATATAGCGCCGTCCCTGAGCGGCATCGAAATCGATACCCGGCGTCACGGCCACGCCGATCTCCCGCAACATGGTCTTAGCGAAGTCTTCGCTGTCGTCGGTGAAGCGGCTCACATCGGCGTAGAGATAGAACGCGCCGTCTGCGGGCAGGATCGCGTCGAGCCCGGCACGCGGCAGCTCCTCGAGCAGCATGGCGCGGTTGCGCGCGTAGCCCGCCTTGATCGCCTCAAGCTCGTCCAACCCATCGAGAGCGCCCAACGCGGCGACCTGCGAGATCGCCGGCGGCGAGATGTAGAGATTTTGCGCCAGCCGCTCGATGGGGCGCACCAGCGCCTCCGGCACCACGAGCCAACCGATGCGCCAGCCGGTCATACTGAAATATTTCGAGAAGCTGTTGACGACGATCGCGGTGTCGGAATGTTTGAGCGCCGTATCGGCCGGGATGTCGTATTCGAGGCCGTGATAGATCTCATCCGAGATGAGCCATTGTCCGTGCCGCCGGCAGGCCGCGGCAATCTCCTCAAGTCTGTTGCCGCGCACTATCGTGCCGGTCGGATTGTTGGGGCTGGCCAAGAGCAGCCCGGCCGCATCGGTGGCGGCGAGCGCGTCCACGTCCGCCTCGGTGGGCATCCAGCGTCCCTCGCCCGAAGTCTCGATCAACAGCGGCTTCAAGCCCAGCGCCTTGAGGATCTGGCGGTAGCAGGGATAGCCCGGCGACGACAGGCCGAGCGCGGCGCCTGGCTCGAGGATGGCGAGGAAGGCGAGCACGAAGCCCGCGGACGAGCCCGCCGTGACCACGACCCGCTCTGGGCCCACCGTGACGCCATAGCGTTCGCGCATATACGAGGCGATGCGCTCGCGCAGCGCCGGCAAGCCGAGCGCTTCGGTGTAGCCGAGCCGTTCGTTTTCGAGCGCGGCTTGCGCGCGTTCGCGCGCCGCCCGTGGCGCCGGCGTGGCCGGCTGCCCCACCTCCATATGGATGATGTCCTCGCCGCGGGCTTGGCGCGCATTGGCCTCGCCCATGACGTCCATGACGATGAACGGATCGATGGCACGCCCTACGGGCAGCGGACGCGGCAAGCGCGGCATCTCAGGCAGGTCGTTCACGTCAGCTGTCCTCGCGCATTGTTGATGGGATCCACCGCCCTGCTGTCACGTTGTCGCCTCAATCAAAAGTCAATCCAACCAACGCTTGGCAACGATGGGGGCCGGAAGCGGCATGCCAGCGTAACGCCATTAGAAAGCGCAAAAAAACAGGCGTCTTTGCCCGCTCCACACAAGCCTATACGATCAGACCGCACCATGCCTGCCTTGGCTAAATCCCGACCCAATCGCGTACCGCTGCGACTTCGCGCGGGGCTTGTGATCGGGCTGATCGGCGGCCTTATGGTCTCGACCACCGCCGACGCCGCCGGCATCATCCGCGACGCGGAGACCGAAGCTCTCATCCGCGAATACGCCAAACCCATCTTCCGCGCCGCCGGCCTCGGCTCGCAGAATATCCAAATCCATATCGTCAACGACCGCGCCTTCAACGCCTTCGTGGTGGATGGGCATAACATGTTCATGCATGCGGGCACGCTGATGGAAGCCAAGACGCCGAACCAAGTCATCGGCGTCATCGCCCATGAGACCGGCCATATCACCGGCGGCCATCTCGCCCGGCTGCGCAACCAGATCTCCAAGGCGAAGTCGGCAGCGATCATGCTGCAGCTGCTCGGCCTTGCCGCCATGGCCGGCGGCGCCATCGCCGGCGCGCCGGGCCTCGGCCAGGTGGGCATGGGAGCGGCTTATGGCGGCACCGATGCGGCGATGCGCAGCGTGCTGGCCTACCGCCAGAACGAGGAGTCCTCCGCCGACCAGGCGGCCATGACCTTCCTGAACGCCACCAAGCAGTCGGGCCGCGGCATGTTGGAGACGTTCGAGGTCCTGGCCGACAAACTCAGGGGCCTGCGTGGCATCAACCCGTATCTGATGACCCATCCCCTGCCCCAACAGCGCATTACGCAACTGCAGGGACTCGTGGCCGAGAGCCCCTATCGCGACAACACCGACCCGCCCGAGCTCCAATACCGCCACGACCTGGTGCGGGCGAAGCTTGCGGGCTTTCTCGATAAGCCGGAGATCGCCTTCAACCGCTATCCGGAAACCGACACATCGCTGGCCGGCGTCTACGCCAGAGCCATCGCCACCTATAGGCGCTCTGGGGTGCAGGCGGCCATGCCGATGTTCGACCAGCTCATCGCCGCCCAACCCAACTGGCCGTATTTCTACGAGACCAAGGGACAGTTCCTGTTCGAGAGCGGCAACGGCGCGGCGGCGATCCCGCCATTGCGCAAGGCAGTCGAGCTCGCGCCCAACGAAGCCCTGATCCGCATCATGCTGGGACAGGCGCTGCTGGGCGCCAACGACCCGCGCTATCTGGACGAAGCGATCCGTAATCTGCGGACGGCGCTGGCGCGCGAGACGACATCGGCGATGGGCTATCGGCAGATTGCCTCGGCCTACGCGCGCAAGGCCGAACTGGCCCAAGCCTCGGGCGCCAAGAAGAATTTCATGGCGCAAGCATCGCTTGCATCGGCGGAAGCCTATTTCTATGAAGGGCGCCTAGGGCTCGCCAAGGTGCAAGCCAAGCGCGCCAAAGAGGGCCTGATCAACGGCACGCCCAATTGGATCCGAGCCGACGATATCCTCGCCTTCGAAGTGCCTCGCAATAACTGACTCTAGCTCCCGGAGACCTGAGCATGACCCCTAAGACTGGCCTCGCCACCGCCCTGGTGGCCGCCGTCGTGGCCGCCATCGTCAGCGCCGCCACCATCCTCGTCATCTCGCGCGCCAGCCCGGACGTTGTCGACGCCCCCGCGGCCAAGCTCGGGGAGAAGCAGGTCGTCGAGATCGTCCGCAATTATCTCACCAAGAATCCCGAGATCCTCGTCGAGATGACCACGGAACTCGACCGGCGCCAGCAAAATGAGCAGGCCACGCAACAAGGCAAGGCCATCAGCGACAACGCCGACGCGCTGTTCCGCTCGGCCAAGTCCTTCTCGGCCGGCAATCCTGAGGGCGACGTCACGGTGGTCGAGTTCTTCGATTACAATTGCGGCTACTGCCGGCGCGCGATGCCCGAGGTGGTCAAGCTGATCGACAACGACGACAAGGTGAAGGTCGTGCTGAAGGAACTGCCGATCTTCGGGGAGGACTCCGAAGCCGCCGCCAAGGGCGCGCTCGCGGCGCATAAGCAGGGCAAGTATTTCGAGATGCATCAGAAGCTGTTCACGCAGCCCGGCAAGGCCAACAAGGACAAGGTCCTGCGCATCGCCAACGAGATCGGTCTCGACGTGCCGCAGCTCGAAGCGGATATGGAGGGCGACGAGGTCAAGGAGGAACTCGCCGAGGCGCGCGGCCTGGCGCAGCAGCTTGGCCTGCAAGGCACCCCGCTCTACCTGATCGGCGACCGCATCATCCCCGGCGCGCCGGACGATCTGTACGATCAGCTCGTGGAAAAGGTGACCGAAGTCCGCGAAAAGGGCTGTAACGCGACCTGCTGAGGCCAAGGTGCCAAAGGGCGCGCCAAGGGGCGCATCGCCGGTTCCGGCTGCGCGCGGCTTTTGCCGAACGGCAGAAAAGCTGATAAAGGGGCCCGTTTCCCGTGCCGCGACCTGGCCCTCCAAGGCCGTCCCGGCCCTAAGACAGGCGCCCCGCATCCGTCATGGCCAAACCGCTCTACGTCCTGAACGGCCCCAATCTCAACCTGCTTGGGACCCGCGAACCGGAGGTCTACGGCCACGAAACGCTGGACGACCTGCGTCAAAGATGCGAGCGGAAGGCGGAAAGCCTTGGGTTGTCGGTGATCTTTCGGCAGAGCAACCTGGAGGGGGAGCTGGTAACGTGGATCCAGGAGGCGAGGACGGACGCCTCCGGCCTGATCGTCAATGCGGGCGCCTTCACCCATACCTCGATCGCCATGCTGGATGCCCTGCTGGCCTGTCCAGTTCCCACCGTTGAGGTGCATCTATCGAATATCTTCACCCGCGAGCCGTTTCGCCACCGGTCCTATATCTCCAAGGCCGCCAAGGGGGTGATCTGCGGTTTCGGGGGCTTGGGCTACGAGCTTGCGATCGAGGCGCTGGCCGCGACGATCGCTCCCGGCAAAGCCGGCTGACGGGCAAGAAAGGACACCGATGACCAAAGACGGGAGTACCCTCGACAAAGATCTCATCCGAGAGCTCGCCGGGCTTCTCGAGGAGACCGGACTCACGGAGATCGAATTCGAGCTCGAGGGACGCCGCTTCAGGGTCGCGCGTGGTGTCAATCTCACCACGACGCTGACGACCAACTCCAACGGCATCCCGGCGGCGCCGCACGATCATCACGAGTCTAAGCCGCGCAGCGCGCAATCCGACGACGCTGCCGTGCAACCGGGCTCGGTCACCTCACCCATGGTCGGCACCGCCTATCGTTCGCCGGAGCCAGGCGCGCCGCCCTTCGTCGAGATCGGCACCCGGGTGGCGGCAGGCCAGACCTTGCTGATCATCGAGGCCATGAAAACCATGAACCAGATCCCCTCGCCCAAGGCCGGTGTCGTCATCGCCATTCTCATAGAAGATGGCCAGCCGGTGGAATATGGCGAGCCGCTGGTCGTGATCGAACAGCGCTAGACACGCGATGTTCGATAAGATCCTGATCGCCAACCGAGGAGAGATTGCGCTCCGTATCGAACGGGCTTGCAAGGAGCTCGGCATCGCCACGGTCGCGGTTCACTCCACGGCCGACGCCCATGCCATGCATGTGCGGCTCGCCGACGAGAGCGTGTGCATCGGGGCGCCGCCGGCCAAGGACAGCTATCTCAACATCCCCGCCATCGTCGCCGCCTGCGAGATCACCGGCGCCGACGCGGTGCATCCGGGCTATGGCTTCCTGGCGGAGAATGCCCGCTTCGCCGAAATCCTCGAAGAGCACAAGATCACCTTCATCGGCCCGAGTGCCGAGCATGTCCGGCTGATGGGCGACAAGATCAAAGCCAAGGAGACGGCGAAGTCGCTTGGCATCCCCGTGGTGCCCGGCTCCGACGGCCCCATCGACAACATCGCCGAAGCCAAGGCGATTGCCGCGGAGATCGGCTTTCCGATCATGGTCAAGGCGTCGGCCGGCGGCGGCGGGCGCGGCATGAAGCTTGCGATGTTCGAGAACGAGCTCGAGCCGGCTTTGTCGGCGGCACGCAATGAGGCGCGGGCCGCTTTCGGCGACGACACCGTCTATCTGGAGAAATATCTCGGCCGCCCCCGGCATATCGAAGTGCAGGTGCTGGCCGACGGCAACGGCAACGCCATCCATCTCGGCGAGCGCGACTGCTCGCTGCAACGGCGCCACCAGAAACTCTGGGAGGAGGCCCCCTCGCCCGCGCTCAACGAGAGCGAGCGCGTGCGCATCGGCGAGATCGTGGCGGTGGCCATGCGCAAGCTGAAATACAGAGGCGTCGGCACCGTCGAGTTCCTGTACGAGAACGGCGAGTTCTACTTCATCGAGATGAACACGCGGCTCCAGGTCGAGCACACCGTCACCGAAGAAATCACCGGACTCGACCTCGTGATCGAGCAGATCCGGATCGCCGCCGGCGCGCCGCTGACGCTGCGCCAGGAAGATGTACGCTTCAACGGCCACGCGATCGAAGTCCGCATCAATGCCGAGAATTCCCATACTTTCCGACCGTCGCCGGGCACGATCACCCATTTCCATCCGCCGGGCGGGTTGGGCGTCAGGGTCGATTCAGGCGCTTACGCCGGCTACACGATTCCGCCCTATTATGACAGTCTGATCGGTAAGCTCATCGTGCATGCCCGCACGCGCAACGAATGTTTGATGCGGCTCAAGCGGGCGCTCGGGGAATTCGTCGTCGATGGCATCGAGACCACCATCCCGTTGTTCAGCGCGCTCATTTCCGAGCCGGACATCGTCGACGGCAATTACGATATCCATTGGCTCGAGGACCATCTGTTGCCGAATACCGAGCGGCCCGGGTAAACTGCCATGACGTCCATCGACGACGTGATGATCGAGATCACGCCGCAGGTGCTGCTTAAGGCTTATGCCTGCGGCATCTTTCCGATGGCCGAGAGCGCCGAAGACAACGCCCTTTACTGGATCGAGCCAGAGCGCCGGGGCATCTTGCCCTTGGACCGGGTGCATGTACCCAAGAGCCTGGCCCGCACCATTCGCCGCGGTGGCTTCGAGGTCAAAGTCGACAACGATTTCGAAGGCGTCATCGAAGGCTGCGCCGCACCGCGCGCCGGCCGGCGGAGTACCTGGATCAACGGACGCATCCGTCACCTCTATCGCGAGCTGTTCGCGATGGGCCATTGCCATACGGTGGAGGTCTGGCGGGACGATGCGCTGGTGGGCGGCCTCTACGGCGTCCATCTGGGCGGCGCGTTCTTCGGCGAGAGCATGTTCTCCAAGGAACGTGACGCCAGCAAGATCGCGCTGGTCTATCTCATCGCCAGGCTAAAATATGGCGGCTTCACCCTGCTCGACACCCAGTTCGTCACCGGCCACCTCGCCCGCTTCGGCGCGATCGAAGTCAGCCGTCAGGTGTTTCAGCGCCTTCTGGAAGACGCGTTGGGTACGAGCCAAGGCAGCGTGTCGGACGGCGGCGGTGCCGCGGCGGCCGGCGGTGGCGCGGGCCGCGGAGGTGGTGCCGCGGCGGCAGGGGGTGGCGCAGGCGCCGGCTCGGCGGCGGCCGCGGGCTCCGCAGCCGCATCCTCCGCCGGGGCATTCTCGGCGCTCTCCGGCGGCTTGGCACCTTCCGGCGTCTTGCAGCTCGTGAGCCAAACGTCGAAGACCGGGTGCTCCACGGCGTGAAGCCCTGGGCTCTCGGCGAACATCCAGCCCGTGAAGATGCGCTGCTCCTCGCCGGTCAGCTTGATCTCGTCCACCTCGACGAATGAGGCGGTGTGGGGCTGCTCCGTGGGCGGACGCGAATCGCAAACGCGCGGGGTGACCTTCAGCGCGCCGAACTCGACGGTCTGATCGATCGGCACCTCGAGATGGGAGATGCGGCCCGTCACCTTGTCGAGAGCGGCGAACACAGCGATCGGGTTCTTGATCGTCTCGGCCTGGACCAGCCCAGCCGGCAGAACCACCAAAACGCCTGCGAGGGTCAGCGCCGCCAAAGCGCGCCGTCCGTTGTCCGTTCGGTCAGCCAAAATTCGATTCCGTCGCATCATGATGCCGCACATCTCTTCGCCGCGTCCGTCAGTGCTTCCCGGGGTGCGCTCCTTTAGCATGAAATGCCTCTTCGATCATTGGGGCGACCATGAGGCAGCAAAACGGACGAAGGCTCAGGCATGGCGCTCGGCGCTGAATCTGAGCCTGACATGGTCCGCCGTCCATTTGTCCTGGCTGTCGCATAGAGACGGCCGCAGCAGCTCCAGCGCCTCATTGAGCGCCGCGGTGCGGTCCGGCTCCGGGAATTGATCGAAGAAGGACCGTCCGAAAGTCCTGAGCCAACCCTCCATGCCCGTCTTCAGCGGGGTCGGCCGCGGCACCAGCGCGATGTCCTGAACGGTAAAGCCGTTCTTGGCCAGAAGGCTGGTGTAATCCTCGACCGTTGGAAAGTACCAGGGTGCGACGCGGGCGGGGTCGCCGCCGCGAACCTTGCCCACGGCCCGCATGGCCGTGGCGATGGCCGCGACATTGCCGTGGCCACCAAGTTCGCCGACGAAACGGCCGCGCGGCTTCAACGCGCGGGCCACGCCGGCAACCACCCGATCGGGGGCGCGCATCCAATGCAGCGCCGCGTTGGAGAACACCGCATCGAACTCCTGGACGAAATCGAGCTCATGACCGTCAGACTTGCGGACGGTGAGGCCCTTCATGCGGGCCACGGCGAGCAGTTCATCGCTAAGATCGACGCCGAGTACGTCGGCGCCCGCCGCCTTGATTTCCGCCGTCAGCGTGCCGTCGCCGCAGCCGAGATCCAAAATGCGCTCGCCCGGCTTCGGCGCCAGCATGGCGAAGATCGGTCCGGCCAGCTCCTGCACGAAGCGGCCGTTCTTGGCGTAGTCGGACGCGGACCAGCGCTGCACCGAGACTGGCGCTGCCTCCTTCGTTAGCGCGTCAATCATTTGGGCTGCCACGGTTCATAGTCCATGGGCGGCTTCTGCACCTGCGGGCGCAGCGTCGATCCCGGCGGCCGGTACGCTTCATAGGTACCGGTCATGTTCGGACGATGCGCCTTCTGCCACGGTCGCGGCGTGTAGTCCTCCTCGGTCGGCGGCACGTCAACGGTGTGATGCAGCCAGCCATGCCAGTCCGGCGAAACCTGGGAGGGCTCCCACAAGGCGCGATAGACGACCCAGCGGCGCTTCCCGTCCCGCTCGCGGTAATAGACATTGCCGAGACCGTCCTCGCCCACGCGAACGCCCTTGCGCCACGTGTAGAGGCGCGTGCCGATGGTGTTGCCCTTCCACCAGGCAAACATTTCACTGAAAAGTCCCATGGATTTCGCGTCAGGCCTGTTGAGCGTAAGCGGAGACTATGGCCTCTAGCGCCGGGCGCTGTCCAGCGGCGCAAAGACGCTTCCAACGATGGCGAGACCGGCCTGGCGGGGCGACGGAGGCGCTAGTTCTGCGCGCCCCGCATGCGCAAGGCATAGGGCGCATCTCCGACCTGCCTGTCCGTCGGACCGATGGCCAGCGGGATGCTGGCGGGGCCCGGGCCCGGCATGTAAGTCGGGCGCGGAAAGCTGAGCGACAGGCGCTCTTCCATGCCGGCGACCACATAATTGTCGCCGTCACGCTCGAAGGGGCGGTCGTCGTTGAGCAGCCAATCGAGGCGGCGGTACAACGTCGAGGCCGACGTGGGCAGCACCAGCACCTGGTGGGCCCCTGCCCTGAGCGCCTCTTCCACCAGGCTCGGCCTGGCATGGGCGCTCATGATCATGGCCGGCACGAAGCTGAGCGGGCCGGCATCCACTTGGCGCATGGCGCGGACCAGCTCCGGCCCGGTGACGGGCTGCATGGAGGCCGCGGCGATGACGAGATCCGGCGTATTGCGGGCCATGGCCTGAAAGGCCTCGTCCGCACTCTCATACGTGTCGATCCGCCCGGTGCCGATCGCGGCGAGCATGGCCCGCATCATGGACAGCATGGGCCGCTGGCTATCGACGACCGCGACGACGAGCTGTTCGAGGTCTCGGCCAAGGGCACGGTGATGCAACATTGAATCCAACTCGATTCTTGCTCAGAGGGCTTTCACGTTTAGCGACAAAATTACTGACGTTCTCGTAAACAGAGAGTGAAGTTCGGCGGCGAAGGTGACGCTTTCGCGGCGGTTCGCGGGGGCGGCGGGTCACCATTTCGTCAAATGCGGCCGACTTTTCCAGTTCAAGGCTGGTCAGGAGAGCCCCTGCTGCCGGGGCCGGCACCCGGCGCGACGAAATGGCGGTGATTCAAGACTTTCCGACGGGCGCGTTGAAAGTTGTCCACCAGGTTTCCACATACTATTCCTGCTCTCACACACAGGGTTTAGTGGTAGAGTAGCTTTTGATCGCTAGATATTGATACGGGCGATTGATGCTGTGAGAGAATCGCCTCAGGTTCGAAGGTCGCGCGAACGCGCTACCGAACGCATGATTTTCTGAGGGGGATGGGAGCAAGATGCGGATTCAAAGACGTTTTACTGAGCCGGGACGGTCACCTTACGACGCAATTTCGTTCCGGGAGAGCGGAAGCGAAATTCGCAATCCGGACGGCTCGGTCGTCTTCGCGCTTGAACGCTTCTCCGTCCCGGCTCATTGGAGCCAGGTCGCAGCCGATATCCTTGCCCAGAAATACTTCCGCAAAGCCGGCGTGCCCGCGCGGGCAAAGCGCGTCGAGGAGAACTCCGTGCCGTCCTGGCTGTGGCGGTCGGTGCCCGACACCGAGGCGCTCGAAGCGCTGCCCGAGGCCGAGCGCTTCACCAGCGAGACCGACGCGCGGCAGGTGTTCGACCGGCTGGCCGGGACCTGGACCTATTGGGGCTGGAAGGCTGGCTATTTCACCACCGAGGACGACGCGTCGGCCTTTTTCGACGAGCTCCGCCACATGCTCGCCAAGCAGATGGGCGCGCCGAACAGCCCGCAATGGTTCAACACCGGACTCCACTGGGCCTATGGCATCGATGGACCGAGCCAGGGTCACTACTATGTCGACCACGGCACGGGCCTGGTGAAGGCCTCGGAGTCGGCCTACGAGCATCCCCAGCCGCATGCCTGCTTCATCCAGTCGATCGAGGACGATCTCGTCAACGAGAACGGCATTATGGATCTGTGGGTGCGCGAGGCGCGCCTGTTCAAATACGGCTCCGGCACGGGCACCAATTTCTCGCGCCTGCGCAGCGAGCATGAGCCGCTGTCGGGCGGCGGCAAGTCCTCCGGCCTGATGAGCTTCCTCAAGATCGGCGACCGGGCCGCCGGCGCCATCAAGTCGGGCGGCACCACGCGGCGGGCCGCCAAGATGGTCGTGGTCGACATCGACCATCCGGACATCGAAAGCTACATCAACTGGAAGGTCGCCGAGGAGCAGAAGGTGGCGGCGCTGGTCACCGGCTCCAAGGTGCTGTCCGAGCGGCTCAACGCCATCCTCCGGTCTTGCGTCAATTGCGACGGCGACGGCGACGACTGCTTCGAGCCGAAGCGCAACCCGGCCCTGCGGCGCGAGGTCAAGGCGGCGCGTAAGGCCAAGGTGCCGGACAACCTTATCCGCCGGGTGATGCAGTTCGCCCGCCAGGGCTACACCTCGATGGAATTCCAGACCTACAACACGGACTGGGATTCCGAGGCCTACCGGACGGTCTCCGGCCAGAACTCCAACAATTCGGTGCGCGTCACCGATGGCTTCCTCGAAGCGGTCGAGGCCGACGGCGATTGGGATCTGATCTTCCGCAAGAACGGCGCCGTGGCGAAAACTCTAAAGGCGCGCGACCTGTGGGAGCAGGTCGGCTACGCCGCATGGTCCTGCGCCGATCCCGGCATCCAGTTCCACAGCACCATCAACGACTGGCACACCTGCCCGGCCGCCGGCGAGATCAAGGCGTCAAACCCGTGCTCGGAATATATGTTCCTCGACGACACCGCCTGCAATCTCGCCTCGCTCAATCTGATGCAGTTCCGCAATTCCGACGGCAGCTTCGACGTCGAAAGCTACGAGCACGCCATCCGGCTGTGGACGGTGGTGCTGGAGATCGCGGTGACCATGGCGCAGTTTCCCTCGCGCCGCATCGCCCAGCTGTCTTACGAGTACAGGACGCTCGGACTGGGCTACGCCAATATCGGCGGCCTGCTCATGGCGTCGGGCATTCCCTACGATAGCGACGAAGGCCGGGCGATGGCCGGCGCGCTGACCGCCATCATGACCGGCGTCGCCTATGCCACCAGCGCGGAGATGGCCCGCGAGCTCGGCCCCTTCCCCGGCTACGACGCCAACCGGGACGCCATGCTCAAGGTCATGCGCAATCACGCGCGCGCCTCCCGCGGCGAAAAAGACGGCTATGAGGAACTGGCCACTGCGCCGGTGCCGCTCGACCATGCCTCCTGCCCCGAGCCACGGCTGCTGGCCCATGCCATGCGGGCGTGGGACCAGGCGCTCGATCTCGGGCGCGACTACGGCTATCGCAACGCCCAAGCCACGGTGATCGCGCCGACCGGCACGATCGGCCTGGTCATGGACTGCGACACCACCGGCATCGAGCCGGACTTCGCCCTGGTGAAATTCAAGAAGCTCGCCGGTGGCGGCTACTTCAAAATCATCAACCGCATGGTGCTGGAGGCGCTGCGGGTGCTCGGCTATGACGAGGCCGCCACCAAGCGCATCATCGACTACGCGGTGGGCCGGGGCACGCTGGCCGGCGCGCCGGGCGTCAACCACGAGACGCTGGCCGGCAAAGGCTTTTCGCCGGAAAAAATCGCGGCCGTCGAGAAGGACGTGCTGTCCGCCTTCGACATCAAGTTCGTCTTCAACAAGTGGACGCTCGGCGAAGCATTCTGCACCGGAACGCTGGGGCTCGAGCCGCACCGGCTCGACCATCCCGATTTCGACCTGCTGGCGGAGATCGGCTTCTCGAAAGCCGACATCGAGGCGGCCAACGAATATGCCTGCGGGGCGATGACCCTGGAAGGCGCGCCGGGACTCGACCCCGCGCATCTGCCGGTGTTCGACTGCGCGAGCCCGTGCGGCCGCAAGGGCAAGCGCTATCTGTCGGTGGAGAGCCATATCCGCATGATGGCGGCGGCGCAGCCGTTCATCTCCGGCGCCATCTCCAAGACCATCAACATGTCGAATGATTCGTCGGTGGAGGACTGCAAGGAGGCCTATCTCCTGTCCTGGCGGCTTGGCCTGAAAGCGAATGCGCTCTACCGCGACGGCTCCAAGCTGTCGCAGCCGCTCAACGCGCAGATCCTCGCGGACGACGAGGACGAGCAGGACGAGGTGCTGGCGGCGGTGGCTTCGGATCAGCCGCAGGTCCAGCGGGCGACCGTGATCGCCGAGCGCATCGTCGAGCGGGTGGTCGAAAGGGTCCGCGCCAGCAGCGAGCGCGATCGCCTCCCCCATCGGCGCAAGGGCTACACCCAGAAGGCCGTGGTCGGCGGTCATAAGGTCTACTTAAGAACTGGTGAGTATGAAGACGGCCGGTTGGGTGAGATCTTTATCGACATGCACAAGGAAGGCGCCGCCTTCCGCTCGCTCATGAACAACTTTGCGATCGCGGTGTCCGTCGGTTTGCAGTACGGCGTCCCGCTGGAAGAGTTCGTCGATGCCTTCACCTTC